>NZ_JBHVDF010000044.1:0-1062 GCF_042802915.1 Nocardia sp. NPDC057440 | reverse complement strand
GCGGCGTCGAGGTAATAGCAGACCTCACTGAAAACGATCAGGTCGAATCGCTCGTCGGGCCATTCCTCGCCGAGTGCCCAGCGGCGGAATTCGACGGTGCCTCGCGCGGTGTAGGGCAGGCGCTCGACCCTGGCCTCGGCCGAATCGAGCGCCTGAGCCACAACATCGGCGCACACCAGTCGATCGCAGCGGGTGGTGAGTTCGGCGGAGAGGGTGCCTATCGAGCAGCCGGGTTCGAATGCGTTGCGGTAGCGCGGCTTCGGTAGCGCCGCCATGGTCAGTGCCCGCTTGCGCTGTTCATACCAGCGCGTGGTGAACCCCCACGGATCGGGATCCCGAGCGTACATGTTCTCGAAATAGCCTGCCCTCAGGCGTGTCTCGCTCATACGAAGAACGTTTCCGTCGCGCCGGTGAAGTGGTCGAGCAGGTGCGGCGGCAGGATCGGTTGGTCGGCGGGATCGTCCGACAGGGCGCTGGTCTGGCTGTGGAAGTGGGCGATCGCGTGCGACTTGGCGTTGATGACGGCCTCCGGCAGCGTCAGCGTCCGCGCGCGGGCCGCGAGGACCACGGGGTGAGTGGGAGTGGCCCAGTGCCACATCCACACCGGGAATTCGAGCAATCGGGTTGCGGTTCCGGCGCACGCCGCGGCCGCGGCCCGGCCGACGGCTTCGTGGTCGGGGTGACCGTCACGCCGCCAGGTCGTGGCACACCAGCCGCCGGTGCGCCCGCATGTGGTCAGGACTTCCGCGAGAGCGTCGGTGACCGCGGCTTGGTGTGCTGTCACGGTGCCGTCTGTGATTCGGAGCCGAGTGGGTGGTTCGATACCCAGTTCGGCTGCCGCACGCAAAGATTCCTCGACACGTAGGTCGGCGAGTTCGGTCGGTGAGTAGGTGGGCGACCCGGGGTGTGAGGCTTCTCCGTCGGTCACCGCGACCACCGTGACCGGCAGATCGCGCGAGCGCGCCAGCGCGATCAAACCGCCGGCGCCGAGTATCTCGTCGTCGGGATGCGCGGCGACGACGACCAAGTGCCGCCACCCGGTGAGGGACAGTTCGGGGCGAC
>NZ_JBHVDF010000043.1:0-1259 GCF_042802915.1 Nocardia sp. NPDC057440 | reverse complement strand
GGCTCGAAAGGGGTTTGCCCGGGCTCGAAGTAGCGGTGCCCTCCCTAGCCTGAAAACACACGCTAGCCAGGGAGAACACCAGTGGCGGTCATCATCGGAATGGATCCACACAAACGCTCGGCCACCATCGAAATCATCGATGACATCGGGAAGGTACTGGCCCTCGGCCGGTACGGCACCGACAAGACCGGCTATGCCGACATGCTGCGTGCCGGACGTCGATTCACCGATCGAGTGTGGGCGATCGAAGGCTGCAACGGCATCGGCCGCCATATCGCACACCGGCTGGTCCACGACGGCGAAACGGTGCTGGATGTGCCGGCAAAACTGTCAGCGCAGGTGCGTGTGTTCGCCACCGGCAACGGCCGCAAAACCGACCCAGTGGATGCGCACTCGGTAGCGCTGGCAGCACTGCATTCACCGAATCTGCATCGTGTCGAGGCGGATTCGGAGCTGATCGTGCTGGGTATGCTCGCTGACCGCCGCGATGGTCTCGGCACGGCCCGCACCGAGACCGTCAACCGTCTGCACCGGATACTGCTTGAACTCTTCCCTGGTGGGGCCAAGAAATTCCTCTCCGCCATGCAGGCACGCAAGCTGATCGCGACGATCAAACCGCGCGATCCGGTCGGCAAGACCCGACGTCGGCTGGCCGTCGAGTTGATCGGTCAGCTCGAAAGTATCGACCGCAAGATCAAAGCCGCCGACAAAGAACTCCAAAAGTTGGTCACCGACCGCGGCTCGACCCTGACCGACCTGCATGGCATCGGACCTTCGAGCGCCGCACGACTTCTCGCCGACACCGGTGACGTCCACCGTTTCCGCAACCGGGACCGATTCGCCTCCTGGAACGGCACCGCACCCTTGGACGCATCCTCAGGCGAGCAGCAACGACACCGCCTCTCCCGAGCCGGGAACCGAAGAATCAACCGAGTCCTGCACATCATGGCCGTGGTTCAACTACGCAACCCCACCCCAGGACGCACCTATTTCGACACCAGAAAAGCAGCCGGGAAGACCTCGATGGAAGCCATGCGATCGCTCAAACGACAACTATCCAACGTCGTCTACACGCGCATACTCGCCGACCAGAAACGAAGCGAAACGGCAAGCCCGGGAGGGCAATCGGGAACGGCTCTGCAACCCAGCGCGACCGGCCTGACCCCGCACACCGGCCCTTCGGACAAGCCACATCCCGGACCTACCACCACCCAGCCTAACCACCGTCTCCCAGCCATGTCTTGACATAAAGGGGAGCC
>NZ_JBHVDF010000042.1:0-2561 GCF_042802915.1 Nocardia sp. NPDC057440 | reverse complement strand
TGGTCGGGTAGCGGGAACGCATTACTGCGTTCCCGCCCCCTCAGAACCGGCCATGCGAGATTTCCCCGCAGCACGGCTCAAGCAGGCCGCTGGGGCGTGCTGGCGTTGCTGATCCTGACTGGCCCGGGGACGGCGTCGGCTGGCTGTCGACGCTGACAATGGGCGTGTACGAGGCGAAAATACTCGTTCGGCTGATCGGCGTCAGCGACAATGAGCTGTCGCTTCAGAGCTGTGCGGATGGTGATGAACCATTGCTCCCACTGGCCGGGGGATTGTGGTTCCCGATCCGCGAACAGCAGAAAGTCACCGCAGAGCACGCATCGACCGTGCTGCGCCTTGAGGCGGCCCACGGTTGATGGTGCCAGCGGCGGCGGCTGCTGTCTGCGTCGCCGCTCGGTCCAATACTGTTCCAGGGCAGGGTCGTCCGGAGACGCCCAGCCCGTGACCATGGAATGCCGAACGATTTTCGTCCAGGCGAACCGTTGAAGAAAGACCCCGCTGACGCGGTCTCCGAATACCCACTGGTCCTGCCGAGACTTGTTGAACTGGCCGAAGTATCGGTTGGTCACCCACTGCCACGACTTGTTGTCATGGCGGCGACGAGCCCACCGGCACGTCAGCTTGAACAGGTAGGCGTCCAGGTTAGTGAATGTCTCGCTGGACACCATCGACCGGAAATACGCGGTCCAGCCCCGAATAATCGGGTTGAGCCGAATCGCGACATCCGCCGGACCCGCACCACGCAGGTGTCGCATCTCGACGGCCAGCCGCTGCCGCATCTTCTTGATCGACTCCTTGCTCGGCTTGATCAGCAGTGTTCCGCCCCGCCACGAGCGATAACGGCGGACATTGAAGCCCAGGAAATCGAAGCCATCCGAGACGTGCACGATGCGCGTTTTGCCCTCGTTGAACGACAACCCTCTGGGCGCGAACCACTGTGCGAGCTGTTCGCGGACCTGTTCAGCCTGCTCACGACTGTGGCACATAGCCACAAAATCGTCGGCATAGCGGACCAGAACCGGGGAATGGGACCGGGTATGGGCGTTCACGGTGTCGCTCTTGCGATACCGAACCCCCGCGGCAGTCTCCATTCCATGAAGTGCGACGTTGAGCAGCAGCGGACTGATGACCCCGCCCTGAGGAGTTCCCTCCTCAGTCGGGGAATACCGGCCCCTGTCCATCACCCCCGCCTTCAACCATTTCTGAACCTGCGCCCTTGCGGGGAATAGGCCGATCTGATCGAGAAGGCGTTGGTGATCAATTCTGTCGAAGGCCGATGCCAGATCCGCGTCGAGCACCCACACTCGTTGGCAACCAGCACCTTTGAGTGTCATGTAGATGGCGACCACGGCGTCGTGGCACGACCTGCCCGGCCGGAAGCCATAAGAACGCGGCTCGAACCGGGCCTCCCATTCGGGTTCCAAGGCATTACGAACTCGCGCCTGTTGCGCGCGGTCCGCGATCACTGGAATCCCCAGCGGGCGTTGTTTTCCGCCCTTCTTCGGTATGTACACCCGCTTGACCGGCGAGGCTTGCCACGGCTTGCCGCGTTGCTCGAGGTCGAGCACCAGCTCTGTCCGTGACTCGGCAGTCAGAGCGACCCGACCGTCGATGCCCGCAGTGTTGCGGCCGGCATTGCGCTCCGTGACCTGCCGAACGCTCACAAGCGTGTTGGCACGGCTGCGGAGCATCAGTTTCTGCAAATTGCGGACCTTCTTGAGGTCCCCTGCCTGCGACGCCTTGAAGATTCGTTGCCTCAGCCTGCGTACTTCGTCCTCGGTGCGTCGCCATCTGACGGCGTCCCAGTCGAAGCCTTCCGGTCCGTTCACCACGGTCACCTCATCGACGGCCGCGACGAACGCGGTCGTTACCAGTTGTGATGTGGTGTCCAACTTGTCCTTCAGTTCTGCTGCCTTGGTGTCTGGTTCGTCAAAGGCCCACCTGGCCCACGTCAGCGCACTTTCGTGCCGGACCATTCAGGTTCCGTATGCGGCCGGTTATCCACGGCGACCATCGGAGGGACGGTCGTCTGCCCTGGTTTCCCGTTGCCTTTCGGCTCACCGCCGTTGGCTTGTTGGGCCATCCTGTTCCCGCCGGAGCATTCCGCTCTCCTTACGGTCGGCCTACCAGCACTTGAAACGAAAGTGCCGGACTCCGACGGGGTTTCCACGTTCCACACGAGCGAGATACGACCGGGGTGGGTGCCTTCTCTCCCCCGAGGCCCTGGTGCCCACGCGGTCGGCTACAGCCATCCGACCGTCAGCGCCGCTTTTCAGCGACAGGCCCTGCACTCCGCTACCACTTCCCATCTGCGGAGACTCGCATTACGAGGTGTCATCGAAGGTTCACTTGCGTTCACCCGTCCGGTCTTCCCCTTGCCTGTGGCCCCCGGATGGAACGGGAACCCTTGGGCTTTTCCTTCGAGCTTCGCACCCCGCAGTTGCCTGCGACGCACGTCGAAGTGGGGACGGGAAGCGGGCACTATCCCGGGACCATGCCGCCGATCACTCGGCCCTCCTTTCGGTTGGTCCACTCGTCTCGTGCGACCTCGTGTCGCACGC
>NZ_JBHVDF010000041.1:0-5259 GCF_042802915.1 Nocardia sp. NPDC057440 | reverse complement strand
TGTGTGCGTGTGTTCTTTGAGAACTCAATAGTGTGTCGATGAATGTCAGTGCCAATTATTTAATTGGTTCCGGCCTTACATACCCCCCGGTTGTAGGGTTGGACATTTAGTCAGCAAATCTTTTTGCTGGCGTTTTGTTTTGCTAGGTTTTCGGACTCTAGTTATTCTTCTGATTGCATCCTTCGGGGTGTGGTTGTGAGTCTTCAACGGAGAGTTTGATCCTGGCTCAGGACGAACGCTGGCGGCGTGCTTAACACATGCAAGTCGAGCGGTAAGGCCCTTCGGGGTACACGAGCGGCGAACGGGTGAGTAACACGTGGGTGATCTGCCTCGCACTTCGGGATAAGCCTGGGAAACTGGGTCTAATACCGGATATGACCAAGGACTGCATGGTTTTTGGTGGAAAGATTTATCGGTGCGAGATGGGCCCGCGGCCTATCAGCTTGTTGGTGGGGTAACGGCCTACCAAGGCGACGACGGGTAGCCGACCTGAGAGGGTGACCGGCCACACTGGGACTGAGACACGGCCCAGACTCCTACGGGAGGCAGCAGTGGGGAATATTGCACAATGGGCGAAAGCCTGATGCAGCGACGCCGCGTGAGGGATGACGGCCTTCGGGTTGTAAACCTCTTTCGACAGGGACGAAGCGCAAGTGACGGTACCTGTAGAAGAAGCACCGGCCAACTACGTGCCAGCAGCCGCGGTAATACGTAGGGTGCGAGCGTTGTCCGGAATTACTGGGCGTAAAGAGCTTGTAGGCGGTTTGTCGCGTCTTCTGTGAAAACTTGGGGCTCAACCTTAAGCTTGCAGGCGATACGGGCAGACTAGAGTACTTCAGGGGAGACTGGAATTCCTGGTGTAGCGGTGAAATGCGCAGATATCAGGAGGAACACCGGTGGCGAAGGCGGGTCTCTGGGAAGTAACTGACGCTGAGAAGCGAAAGCGTGGGTAGCGAACAGGATTAGATACCCTGGTAGTCCACGCCGTAAACGGTGGGTACTAGGTGTGGGTTTCCTTCCACGGGATCCGTGCCGTAGCTAACGCATTAAGTACCCCGCCTGGGGAGTACGGCCGCAAGGCTAAAACTCAAAGGAATTGACGGGGGCCCGCACAAGCGGCGGAGCATGTGGATTAATTCGATGCAACGCGAAGAACCTTACCTGGGTTTGACATACACCGGAAACCTGCAGAGATGTAGGCCCCCTTGTGGTCGGTGTACAGGTGGTGCATGGCTGTCGTCAGCTCGTGTCGTGAGATGTTGGGTTAAGTCCCGCAACGAGCGCAACCCTTATCTTATGTTGCCAGCGCGTAATGGCGGGGACTCGTGAGAGACTGCCGGGGTCAACTCGGAGGAAGGTGGGGACGACGTCAAGTCATCATGCCCCTTATGTCCAGGGCTTCACACATGCTACAATGGCCGGTACAGAGGGCTGCGATACCGTGAGGTGGAGCGAATCCCTTAAAGCCGGTCTCAGTTCGGATCGGGGTCTGCAACTCGACCCCGTGAAGTTGGAGTCGCTAGTAATCGCAGATCAGCAACGCTGCGGTGAATACGTTCCCGGGCCTTGTACACACCGCCCGTCACGTCATGAAAGTCGGTAACACCCGAAGCCGGTGGCCTAACCCTTGTGGAGGGAGCCGTCGAAGGTGGGATTGGCGATTGGGACGAAGTCGTAACAAGGTAGCCGTACCGGAAGGTGCGGCTGGATCACCTCCTTTCTAAGGAGCACTTCTGCATCGCACCCCGAAGAGTCGGGGATGGTAAACGTTGATGCCAGAGACCGTTTCGGAAACATACGTTTTCCGGCGGACGCTCATGGGTGGAACGCTGACAAGCTCTCCCGCATTGTGGCTGGTCCTTCAGTGGCTGGTCCCGCGGTTGATATATCGACACACTGTTGGGTCCTGAGAGAACACGCGAGTGTTTCCTCTTAGGCAAGATAACGACAAGATCTGGTGGTTACGCAGACCGCATCTTCCCTTGTGGGGTGGGTGGGCATGGTGGTGATCGAAGCCAGTTTCTTGTGTGTTGTTTGAGAACTGCACAGTGGACGCGAGCATCTTTGTTAGTAAGTGTTTAAGAGCGTACGGTGGATGCCTTGGCACCAGGAGCCGATGAAGGACGTAGGAGGCTGCGATAAGCCTCGGGGAGCTGTCAACCGAGCTGAGATCCGAGGATTTCCGAATGGGGAAACCCAGCACGAGTGATGTCGTGTTACCCGCATCTGAATATATAGGGTGTGTGGAGGGAACGTGGGGAAGTGAAACATCTCAGTACCCACAGGAAGAGAAAACAACAGTGATTCCGTGAGTAGTGGCGAGCGAAAGCGGATGAGGCTAAACCATGTGGATGTGATAGCCGGCAGGCGTTGTCCATGTGGGGTAGTGGGGCTCATTTTCTTATCACTGCCGTGATGAGCGAGAGTAAGAAACCGTTGGGTTAGTCGAAGTGGTCTGGAACGGCCTGTCGTAGAGGGTGAGAATCCCGTAGACGAAAACCTGGCGGCTCTCGTAGTGAGTGCCCGAGTAGCAGCGGGCCCGTGAAATCTGCTGTGAATCTGCCGGGACCACCCGGTAAGCCTGAATACTCCCTGGTGACCGATAGCGGACTAGTACCGTGAGGGAAAGGTGAAAAGTACCCCGGGAGGGGAGTGAAATAGTACCTGAAACCGTGCGCTTACAATCCGTCAGGGCCTGCGCCAACTTCGGTTGGGTGGGTGATGGCGTGCCTTTTGAAGAATGAGCCTGCGAGTTAGTGGCATGTGGCGAGGTTAACCCGTGTGGGGTAGCCGTAGCGAAAGCGAGTCCGAATAGGGCGTTTCCAGTCGCATGTTCTAGACCCGAAGCGGAGTGATCTACCCATGGCCAGGGTGAAGCGACGGTAAGACGTCGTGGAGGCCCGAACCCACTTAGGTTGAAAACTGAGGGGATGAGCTGTGGGTAGGGGTGAAAGGCCAATCAAACTCCGTGATAGCTGGTTCTCCCCGAAATGCATTTAGGTGCAGCGTCGCGTGTTTCACACCGGAGGTAGAGCTACTGGATGGTCTAGGGGGCCTACAAGCTTACCGAAATCAGCCAAACTCCGAATGCCGGTGTGTGAGAGCGCGGCAGTGAGACTGCGGGGGATAAGCTTCGTAGTCGAGAGGGAAACAGCCCAGATCGCCGGCTAAGGCCCCTAAGCGTGTACTAAGTGGAAAAGGATGTGGGGTCGCGAAGACAACCAGGAGGTTGGCTTAGAAGCAGCCACCCTTGAAAGAGTGCGTAATAGCTCACTGGTCAAGTGATCCTGCGCCGACAATGTAGCGGGGCTCAAGTACACCGCCGAAGCCGCGGCATTCACACAATACATCCGCCATTCCCTGCGGGGGGTGGTGCAGTGGTGTGGATGGGTAGGGGAGCGTCCTGTAGCCAGGGAAGCGGCGGAGTGATCCAGCCGTGGAGGCTACGGGAGTGAGAATGCAGGCATGAGTAGCGAAAGACGAGTGAGAAACTCGTCCGCCGAATGACCAAGGGTTCCTGGGCCAGGTTAATCCGCCCAGGGTGAGTCGGGACCTAAGGCGAGGCCGACAGGCGTAGTCGATGGACAACGGGTTGATATTCCCGTACCCGTGTATCCGCGCCCATGATGAATCAGTTGTGCTAAGTGTCCTGAACTTCCGAGAAGACCTTCGGGTCTCGAGTGGAGGGATGCACATGACCCTGGCTGGTAGTAGTCAAGCGATGGGGTGACGCAGGAAGGTAGCTGGGCCAGTCAGTGGTTGTACTGGTGTAAGCCTGTAGGGCGAACGGTAGGCAAATCCGCCGTTCATGTGCCTGAGAGGTGATGCGTAGCCGATTGAGGCGAATTCAGTGATCCTATGCTGCCGAGAAAAGCCTCTAGTGAGTTGGTACACGGCCCGTACCCCAAACCGACACAGGTGGTCAGGTAGAGAATACTAAGGCGATCGAGAGAACTGTGGTTAAGGAACTCGGCAAAATGCCCCCGTAACTTCGGGAGAAGGGGGACCCGGTCTGGTGATGAGATTTACTCTCGGAGCTGGGTTGGGTCGCAGAGACCAGAGAGAAGCGACTGTTTACTAAAAACACAGGTCCGTGCGAAGTCGTAAGACGATGTATACGGACTGACGCCTGCCCGGTGCCGGAAGGTTAAGAGGACCGGTTAGCGCTTCGGCGCGAAGCTGAGAATTTAAGCCCCGGTAAACGGCGGTGGTAACTATAACCATCCTAAGGTAGCGAAATTCCTTGTCGGGTAAGTTCCGACCTGCACGAATGGCGTAACGACTTCTCTGCTGTCTCAACCACAGACTCGGCGAAATTGCATTACGAGTAAAGATGCTCGTTACGCGCGGCAGGACGAAAAGACCCCGGGACCTTCACTATAGCTTGGTATTGGTGTTCGGTACGGTTTGTGTAGGATAGGTGGGAGACTGTGAAGCGGGCACGCCAGTGTTTGTGGAGTCATCGTTGAAATACCACTCTGATCGTATTGGACCTCTAACCTCGGACCATGATCTGGTTCAGGGACAGTGCCTGGTGGGTAGTTTAACTGGGGCGGTTGCCTCCTAAAATGTAACGGAGGCGCCCAAAGGTTCCCTCAGCCTGGTTGGCAATCAGGTGTCGAGTGCAAGTGCACAAGGGAGCTTGACTGTGAGAGCGACAGCTCGAGCAGGGACGAAAGTCGGGACTAGTGATCCGGCACCGGCAAGTGGAAGCGGTGTCGCTCAACGGATAAAAGGTACCCCGGGGATAACAGGCTGATCTTCCCCAAGAGTCCATATCGACGGGATGGTTTGGCACCTCGATGTCGGCTCGTCGCATCCTGGGGCTGGAGTAGGTCCCAAGGGTTGGGCTGTTCGCCCATTAAAGCGGCACGCGAGCTGGGTTTAGAACGTCGTGAGACAGTTCGGTCTCTATCCGCCGCGCGCGTCAGAAACTTGAGGAAGGCTGTCCCTAGTACGAGAGGACCGGGACGGACGAACCTCTGGTGTGCCAGTTGTTCCGCCAGGAGCACTGCTGGTTAGCTACGTTCGGAAGGGATAACCGCTGAAAGCATCTAAGCGGGAAGCCTGTTCCAAGATGAGGTTTCTCACCACCTTTGAGTGGTTAAGGCCCCCCACAGACCATGGGGTTGATAGGCCAGAACTGGAAGCTCGGTAACGGGTGTAGGTGACTGGTACTAATCGGCCGAGGACTTACCAACAAAGAAGCTACGCGTCCACTGTGCGGTATCTGAAACAACACACAGATACAGAAGCGCC
>NZ_JBHVDF010000040.1:0-5571 GCF_042802915.1 Nocardia sp. NPDC057440 | reverse complement strand
CGCCGCGTCCGACACGGCGATCCACGCTGTCACCGTTTCCGGCGGCAGTGCTTCACCGATGACGAACACATCCCGCAAGGTCGGGTACGAACCCGGCGCGGACTGCGCGGCGAAAACGGTCAGCATCGAGGGCACGAAGTCGGTCACGGTGACCCGATGGGTCGCGATCATCTCGGCCACGTAGGCCGGATCACGATGGCCGTCGTGCGTCGCGACAACCAGGGTCGCACCCGCGCTCAGCGGCATGAAGTAGCCCCACAGCGACACGTCGAACGTCGTCGCGGTCTTCTGCAGATACACATCGTCGGCGCCGAGCGGGTATTCCGCCAGCATCCACTCGATCTGATTGACGATCGCCGTGTGCGGAACCGCGACACCCTTGGGGCGGCCCGTCGAGCCCGACGTGAAGATCACGTAGGCGGAGTTCTCCGGCCGCAAGGGTGCACGGCGGTCGGCGTCGGTAACCGGCGCGTCGGAGTAGTCCGACAGATCGAGGGCATCGATCTCGAGTGTGCTGGTGGTGCCCGCGTCGAAGTTGTCGCGCGCGGTCGTCAGCACACACACCGGGGCGGCGGTGTCGAGCACATAGTGGCTGCGCTCGGCCGGGTGATCGGGATCCAACGGCACGTACGCACCGCCTGCCACGCCCACCGCGTACATGCCGACCACCAGATCCAGCGAGCGCCGCATACCGAGCGCCACCATCGAATCCGGGCCGACACCGAGGGAAATCAGGTGTCGCGCAAGACGGTTCACCCGTGCCGAGAACTCGGCATAGGTCAGACTCGTCCCCTCGAACACCACCGCTGTCGCATCCGGGGTTCGCAGCGCCCGCGCCTCGAACATCGACACCAGCGTGGCCGGTGCGAGCTCGTGCGCGGTGTCGTTCCAGTCGAGGACAGTGCGATCCCGCTCGGCGAGCGCGAGCAGTTCCAGGTCACCGACAGCGATGGCGGGTGTTGCCACGATGTTGTCGAGCAGGCGCAGGAAGCGATCCGCGAAGCCCTCGACCGTGGCGCGATCGAACAGTTCGGTCGCGTAGGTGAAGAGGCCATCGATACCCGTGGGAGTGCCGGACTCGTCGTAGGTGTCGGTGAGGATCAGGTGCAGATCGAACTGCGAAATTCCGCTGTCATAGTCGACGCCGGACACGGTCAGGCCGGGCAGCTCCAGGGTTGTGGTGGTGAGGTTCTGGAACGACAGGCCCACCTGGAACAACGGATGCCGGGCAGTCGAACGAGCCGGGTTCAGCACCTCCACCAAACGCTCGAACGGCACATCGGCATTCGCGAACGCCTGAATATCCGTCGCACGCTGACGCGACAACAAGCCTGTGAACGACTCGCCCGCTTGCACAGTGGAGCGGAAGACCAGGGTGTTGATGAACGAACCGATCAAATCGTTCAGCGCCGCTTCACCACGACCCGCCATCGGCGTACCGATGGCAATATCCTCGGTGCCCGACAGACGTGCCAGCAATACCGCGAGTGCGGTGTGCATGACCATGAACAGCGTCGCGCCCTCGGATTGCGCCACCTCGACCAGACCACGATGCAGATCAGCGTCGATACCGAGGTGCACAGTGCTACCGGCGAACGACTGCGTCGCGGGACGCGGCCGATCCATCGGCAGATCCAACTGCTCGGGCAGATCGGCAAGTGCGGTGCGCCAGTAGGCGACCTGACTCGACATCAACGATTCCGGGTCGTCCTCACTACCGAGCAACTCCCGCTGCCAGATACTGAAGTCCGCGTACTGCACCTCGAGCGGCGACCAATTAGGCGCCTCACCCATCGACCGCGCGACATACGCCGTCATCAGGTCGCGCACCAACGGACCGACCGAGGAACCATCACCCGCGATGTGATGCACCACCATGGCGATCACGTATTCCGGTGTCTCGCTCTCGATCTCGAACAACGCGACACGCACCGGCACCTGCTCGGTGACATCGAACGGCATCGAAATCAATTCCACCACAGCGGATTCGATCCGTTCCGCGCTGATGGTGTGCTCGGCCAACGGCAGCATCGCCTGCGAGGGCGACAGGATCACCTGGACAGCGGAGCCATCGATCGCCGGGTAGACCGTGCGCAGTACTTCGTGCCTGCCCACCAAATCCGCGATCGCCTGCCGCAATGCCTCGACGTTCAGCTCGCCGGACAACCGCACCGCGATCGGCACGTTATAGGCAGCCGACTCCGTATCGAACCGGTTCAGGAACCACATCCGCTGCTGCGCGAGCGACAACGGAATACGCTCCGGCCGAGGACCCGCCACCAACTCACGACGGCCACCGGCACCAGCCTGCTGCTCGACCCGAACAGCCAACGCCGCCACTGTCGGCGCCTCGAACAACAACCGCACCGGCACCCGAGTATCCAGCGCCTGCCCCAACCGCGCGGCAACCTGCGTCGCCAGCAGCGAGTTACCGCCCCTGGCGAAGAAATCGTCATCCAGACCGACACGCTGATCGCCCGCACGATCGGCCAACCCGAGCACGTCAGCGAAAGTACCCGCCACGATCTGCTCGATCGGAGTAGTCGGCGCGCGGAACACCGCCTTCTCGAAGATCGGCTCCGGCAACGCCTTCCGATCCAACTTCCCGTTGGCATTCAACGGCAACGCATCAAGCGGAACCAACACCGACGGCACCATGTAAGAAGGCAACTCCGCAGACAAAGCCGCCTTCACCTGCTGCTTATCGAACCCACCGGGCTCGGCAGGCACGACATACGCCACCAGACGATCACCCAGGTTCGGATCGACGTGCGCGAGCACAGCCACCGACGCAACCTCGGGCAACCGCAAGAAGGCGGCCTCGATCTCGCCGAGCTCGATACGGAAGCCACGAATCTTCACCTGGAAGTCCGTGCGGCCCCGATACTCCAACTCGCCTGAGGCATTCCACGCCACCAAGTCACCCGTGCGATACATCCGGGCATTCGCTTCGAACGGATTGGCAACGAACCGCTCAGCGGTCAGATCCGCCCGCCCGAAGTAACCGCGCGCCAACTGCGCGCCCGCAAGATACAGCTCACCGGACACACCCACCGGAACCGGACGCAACCGCGAATCCAGCACGTAGACACGACTGTTCCACTCCGGCGCACCAATCGACACCGACCCGGTGTCCGCAGCGGTGACGCGGTGGTTGGTGATCGACACCGCGGCCTCGGTCGGACCGTAGAGGTTGAACAGCTCGATGCGCGGGTAGGCCTGCCGGAATCGCTGGGCAAGCGCGCCGGACAGTGCTTCACCGATGGCGAGCACCCGCCACAGCGAGTCGGGCAGCTCGGCGCTCAGCAGCGCGTCCAGCATGGACGGCACCACATGCAGCGTGGTCACCCATTCCTCGGCCATCAACTGGTTGAGGTACGCGGGATCGCGATGCCCGTCCGCGGCGGCGATCACCAGTCGGCCGCCGAATACCGCGGCCGACCAGAATTCCCAGACCGACAGGTCGAAGGTCGCGGCCGTCTTCAGCAGCACCGCGTCACCGGCATTGAGGCCGAATTCGGCTGTCTTCCACTGCAACTGGTTGGCGATCGCACCGTGCGGGAGTGCGACACCCTTCGGCTGACCGGTCGAACCGGAGGTGAAGATCACGTATGCGGTGTTCGCCGCGGTCAATGCCCCGCGACGCTCGTCAGCCGCCACCGCGGTGGCCGAGAACTCCGACAGATCCAGCTGGTCGATCGCCACGGTGTCGACCGCGGCGGCGGTGAATTCGTCACGGCCGGTGGTCAGTACACAGACCGGTGCCGCGGTGTCGAGGATGTACTCGACGCGGTCGGCGGGCTGATCCGGATCGATCGGCACATACGCCGCACCCGCTTTCGCGACCGCGTACATCGCCACGACCAGATCGGTCGAGCGGCGGATGGCCAGCGCGACCCGGTCCTCCGGCGCGACACCCCGTTCGATCAGGTACCGCGCCAGGCGATTCACCCGTGCGTCGAGTTCGGCGTAGGTGAGTTCCTGACGCTCGCCGACGACCTCGTCAGAGACAAGGGCCACGGCGTTCGGCGTCGCCGCCACCGTCGACTCCAGCAGCGACACCAGTGTCGCGGCCGAGTCGACCGCATGCGCGGTGTCGTTCCACGCGCCGAGAATCCGGGCGTTCTCTTCCGGCGCGAGCAGATCGATCTCGCCGATGACGACAGAGTCGTCGGCAATGAACGCGTCGAGCACTCGCACGAATCGGTCGACGAATCCGCGCACTGTCGATTCATCGAACAGATCGGTGGCATAACCGAATTGGGCGACGATCTCGGCGGGTGTGCCGTCGTCGGCGTACGTGTCGTGGACGGTGACTTGCAGATCGGTCTTGGCAAGTTGGTCACCGAAGTCGACCGCGCTCACCGACAATCCGGGCAGCTCGAAGGTCGTGTCTGCCATGTTCTGGAAGGACAGACCCATCTGGAACAGCGGGTTGCGCGCCGTCGAGCGCACCGGGTTGAGCACCTCGACGAGGAGTTCGAACGGCACGTCGGCATTCGCGAACGCCTGGAGGTCCCGTTCCCGCACCGTGGCGAGCAGCTCGGTGAGCTGGTCACCCGGTCGTACCTGGGTACGGAACACCAGAGTGTTGACGAACATGCCGATCATGTCGTCGAGTTCGCGCTCACCACGGCCCGCGATCGGCGTGCCGATCGCAATGTCGTCGGTGCCCGACAAACGCGCGAGCAGCACCGCGAGCGCCGCATGGACCACCATGAACAGCGAGGCGTTGTTGGCCCGCGCCAGTTCCTGCAGCCGGGCGTGCCGGTCGGCGGAGATCTCGAAGCGTACGGCGCTACCGCGGAAGGACTGCGCTGGTGGACGCGGCCGATCCGACGGCAGTTCCAGCTGATCCGGCAAGCCATCCAGCGTCGACTTCCAGTACGCGATCTGCTGCGCCGCAATCGATTCCGGATCATCCTCGGAACCGAGCACCGCACGCTGCCACACCGCGTAGTCGGCGTACTGCACCGGCAACGGCGCCCACTGCGGCGCGTCGCCGTTCGACCGGGCGATGTAGGCGACCATCAGATCGCGGGCCAACGGACCCGTCGACGCACCATCCACGGACACGTGATGTGCGACGATCGCGATCACATGCTCCTGCGGCGACAGCCGCAGCAGCGCCACCTTCAGCGGCACCTCTTCGGTGACATCGAAGGTCGTGAGCACGAACTCGATGACCGCGCCGAGCAGCTCCGACTCGGCGACCTCGACAACGCGCAGCTCCGGCGTGACCTCCCTGGCCGGCAGAATCACCTGGTACGGCCCGTCATCGGACGTCGGGTAGGTGGTGCGCAGCACCTCGTGGCGGCTGAAGATGTCACCGATCGCCTGCTGCAGCGCCTCGACATCCAACGCGCCCGACAACCGCACCGCGAACGGAACGTTGTCCACCGCCGAGGCCGTCGTGTCGAACTGGTTGAGGAACCAATACCGCTGCTGCGCGGGCGAGAGCGGAACCCGCTCCGGCCGCGCGCCTGCGACGAGCGCGGGCCTGGCCCGACCCGAACCGGTCTTGCGTTCGGCCCGCGCCGCCAGCGACTCGACCGTCGATGCCTCGAACAG
>NZ_JBHVDF010000039.1:0-9057 GCF_042802915.1 Nocardia sp. NPDC057440 | reverse complement strand
GCTGCCGGATGGGCATCGCGCCGATCTGGTCGCTGCCGCGCTGGCCGCGCGGATCGTGACGTTGCCGGTCGCGTTGCGGCGCACCCTGACCTGGGCGTGCGCGCAGGCCCGCCCCAATTGCACGGTCGCGCAGATCACCGGCGTACCGTGGGGCACGTTCCACGACGTCGCCCGTTAGAACACTGCAGTGGGGAAGGATGTCTCGAAATGATCGATCATGTCTACATTTCGGTCACGGACATCGAGAAGTCGTTGGCCTTCTACGTCGAGGCACTGAAGCCCATCGGCTGGCGCGAATTCGGGAACTACGACGCCGCGTCTGGACCCGACAACGTCCCGGATCTGTTCGGTCTCGGCGACGACGCATACATCTCCGGCACCGGAGTCGGATCGAGCATCTGGCTGCGCCAGCGCCAGCGCGGCGAGACAGGTCTGTACATCGGCATCGTTTGCGATACCAACGAAGCTGTTGACGCCGCCTACCTCGCCGCGATCAACGCTGGTGGCATCGACGAAGGCGGGCCAGCGGACCGGACATATTTCGCCCCAGGCTACTACGCCGCCAATGTTGCCGACTTCGATGGCAACCGTCTGGAGTTTGTGCATAAGGCCTGGAACCCCGCGCGCTAGGGCCGCAGGCCAGCAGCCGAACCAGCCTTGCAGCCCTATCCGGTATTCGGCAGAAGCGGATGTCCTGGGCCGCAGTGAGTCTCGACCGCCGGTTGCGCACGCTCCGCGGCATAGCGGATGTTCGTTCGGGCTGGACGCCACCTGTCGCAGGTCCATTCTTCGACACCCTTCATCGTCACTGCTGCGCCAGGCTGTCCTGGCGACTCCGGCGGCCGGGGCCGATGCTTTTTGACCGAACGATTCGCGAGACCCCCGCCATCCCGCCCCGAATTCATCAAGGGACACAGGGTGTTTCGTCCACCCATGGAAAGATCGACGTACGATCAGCGCGGTATGGGAGCCATTACGGGACGTTTCCGGGGCACTTTGGTCAGGCCATTTGGCTGCGCTTGTCGAGTGGTGGACCGATCCGTCTCGCGTTCGCCCAGCCGCCCCAATGCGCTGCGCATCGACGCAGTTCAGAGTGCCCTTATCCATCTGGATCCGGCAGTGTGACCTCTGCGGGAGAGCGGTCGAATCCAAGCCCGCGCCAGCTCGGATGACGCAGCCCTTCTCCAGTGAAAACTGGGGAATGCAGGTATCTGAACCACGCGCTATTCCTCTGGATGAAGGCTAGGGTCTGTCCGGTGGGTCCGCAGGGAGCGCCTTGTTCGGCTCCTAAGCTGTGGTGCTATGGGGAACGAGCTCACTCACGAGGGCAGCGCCTTCATCAATTTTCGGGACTACAAGTTCCAGGATTCGAGGTCGCATGGCTCCAGGTGGGTCGATATCAAGCAACTGCGGCTCCCCGCAGAGTCTGTCGGCGATAGGGAGCTGCTCGCCGCACTCATCGGGCATGAACAGTTCCAGGACGACTATGCAGGTGGTGGAGTGCTGTCGGAGGGACCCAGGCACGGCCCGTATTGGCTGAGGCTGGTCACACCCGACGTCTACGAGACCATCAGCCGGGAGAAGGGCGTGCACATCCTCCGGGAGTGGGTGGACCCGCTCTGGGACGTGCCCGCCGAGCTGGAGGCTGATCTGCAGCAGGAGGTGTTCGGCCGCTTGGCCGCGGCAGACCACATCTACTACCTGAGCGAGCTCGGGGACGAGGCCATCCATGACTGGGGGCGTGTGCACGACTACTTCCACGAATTCGTGCTCATCGACCGCTCGGCGGGGCAGATCACACTCCTCGTCGCAGCCGACGACTGAGCCGACCGTCAGATATGCCACGGAGGACGTGCGTGCTCCACCAGCTCGTCGAGGTCGGCGAGCGCGATCTGGGTGATCATGACGCCCAGGTTCGGCACCTGAATGTGGGACTCCACACGGAGGTGACCTCGCTGATCCCGGCCGATACGGACTCCGGAGGCCTGTATCGGGGTGTCGGCCCGACACCTACGAGGGCCACCGATTGTAGGTGCCCACCTCTGGCGAGGCGAACAGCCCGATGAACGCCGCACGGTCTCGGGCCTCGGACTCGCGGAGCACGAGTCGCTCGGTCCTGATCGGGGAAGGTGGCCAGGCGACGGGTCCGAGCTCGGACATGCCGGCCAACCTAACAAGCAGGATCGGTGACGTCATCTGTGCAGGCCGCAAGCGGTCCGGCTCGATATGACACCTAACTGATCTCGATGCCTCCACCCAGCTCGCGGGCGCGTTCGGCTGCGGCTTCGATGTTCGACAGGCGCTCGGAGATCGCATCCATGTACCACTCATGGGTGTGCCGATCCCCATCTCCCGGTGGGGCGATCGCATCCAATTTCGCCCGGATAACCGAGCACTCGTGCAGGAACTCTCCGATGGCGTGCGGAAGCACAGTGAGGTCACCGGTCGCCAGGACAGGGAAGAAGGAGGCACCCAACGCCCGGACAGCGTCCGAGCCCCACACCGTCGTTCGCCATCTTTCAAACCCCGCGAGGTCTGCGCCCTGCTCGAGAGGGTCGAGAAAACTCATCTCACGGTTCGCGTCGAGTATGTAGGTATGCACCAGCAGGCTCACTGGTCAAGGATGCGCTAGCACGGTGCGGCGCTGTTCGGCTCGGCGAACCTAGCGATCCGGACAGCAGGGTAATCGGCAGAAGCGGACGTTCGGTAACCGCGCGCCCAGCGGCACAAGAGGATGTTCGGCTCTGTGTAGTGGCAACACCCTCTTTGGCATGCCCTTCCTCCACAGCGAGCGGCTTGTATGGGGAAGAAATAGGGGAAGACGCCCAAAGTATCCGCACCATCATCGACACTGACCAGTGGTGCTTGTCCTTCCGAACAGTCGATCGCCGCTATCGCCGATGTCGACAACAGTCCGTGGCCGAGCTGTCATGATCATTGGGGTGGCTTCGAGCCCACGCCAGGTCCTGTCAGCTTCTGAAAGGAACCCCGGTCATGCCCACAGGTACTGCACAACATCTGTTCGTGAGCAGCAATGATGTGGTGGTCAGGCCGATAGGCGACGACCCCGATCACACGAGCCCCGGTGACGGGACCAGGGTCAGGCCGATAGGCGACGACCCCGAGCACACGAGCCCCGGTGACGGGACCAGGGTCAGGCCGATAGGCGACGACCCCGACCACGCCAGTCCCGGTGACGGGACCAGCGGCAGGACCCAGATGATTCACCGCATTGTAGGCGCGGTTCTCTTCACCGCCGCTGTCTCAGCGATGACCTGCTCCGTGATCGCGGCTGAGTTCCCGCAGCAGCCGAAAGAACCCTCGCCTAGAGGGACTGAGCAGGTACCGGTCACTGTCACCTATACCGGTGGTGGCAACCCTAATCCTGGGCCTGGGCCTGGGCCTGGGCCTGGGCCTGGGCCTGGGGGAGACAAGACGGTCACTATCGTTGTCACTAATCCTGGATCGCCTGCGACGACGGTCTATAAGCCCGTCCCCGGAGGTGATGGGGGAGCGCCGCCGCCGGTAATCATCACCTATCCCGGTGGCAGTGGTGGCAACCCTAATCCTCCGTCTGGGCCTGGAGGAGACAAGACGGTCACCGTCGTTGTCACCAACCCGGGTTCGCAGCCTGCCACCTACACGAAAGTTATCGAGAGCGGAAACCCAGTGACCGCCCCAGGCGGGGGATCGGGGGGCAACCTGCCCGGCCCCGGCGGGGACAAGACGGTCACCATCGTTGTCACCAAAGAAGGATCGCCCAATCCCCCCAACACCGTCACGAAGACAGCGGAGCACGGAAACCCGGTTACAGTCACGGTCACGAAATAGCAGCCGTCAGACACAGAAGGAAGCACACCGCCGATGCCGTATAGGGGTGTCTGAACGCCGTGCCATTTGCTTCCTGCTCGGCGAATTCCGGCCTGACCGGAGATAGGGCCCGCGTCTTCGCCACTATCGGTGGTCACCTTCGATAGCTACGTGTTGCCGAGTCCGGGGATGTCGCGAGACCGACCCAACGGTTGCCTCTGGTGATGCACGGTATTCGGCAGTTGCGGACGTTCGAGAACGCGCGCCATGCGGCAAAGTAGTGCGTTCGGCAGCCGAGAACTTCCTGGATATGTATGTGGTCACCTGATCAGGTGCGATGTCCGCTCGGTCGTATCGCGACGAGCTGAGATCACAGTCGTGCGTGGTCAGAAGCCTGGGTCTGCTGCACTGTCAGGTCACCCTTCACACCATTGCTCACGCCCACGGTCACGTCATTCTCCAGGGTGTGATCGTGTGAGACCCATTCCGACCCGGTTCAGTATCTGGCCGAGTAGGTGGAGAGTTCGGGCTGGTGTCGGCGCTCCGCGGGAGGTGCCCCTCCAGTAGGCGGCGGTGAATGACTCGACGGCCGCGAGGGTCTGGTCGTCGTTCCCGGCGGCCAGTACCAGAATGAAACGCACGTAGTCGCCGATGTCGGTGCCTCGTGGGTGCTGCTCGACAAAACCCTGAAGCCGCGGGGTCAAGGCGGGCAGCGTGCGGGCTGTAGGGAACACGACGGCGAGGCCCGCGAGTGCCAGCCGGACCGCCGGACATTCAGGTGCCCACCGGGCGAGCAGGTCCGGGGTGCAAGACCGGACCGCCTCGCGGGCTCGGTCTTCGCTCCCGGGATCTGCGTACCGTGGTGTGTCGGGCCAGCAGTCGGCCAGGTGGCGGTCCGCGACAGTGGCGATGCTGAACAGCAGGCTGATCGCCCGGAAACGCTGCTGCGGTGGCACCCGGTCATCGAAGGCCAGGGCCGCCAGCAGAGGGACGCCGTCGGCGGTGTGCGGTTGGCAGGTGTCCTGATGGAGGATCCCGTTGTAGAAGTCTCCGAGGAAGAACCTGTCGTCTGTCCAGGACGGGTCGGCCGAGGACTGGAACAACATCGCGGCCTGCGGTGGCCGCGGGTCTGTCAGACGGTCGGTGATGACGTCGCGGAAGACCCGCCGGATCGGCGGCTCGTCCGACAGGCTGTTCCGGTCGGAGGTGCGCATGCTCATGACCATGGCAGCCTACTGCCGTGTACATCAACCTCGACCACGACGGCGACATGCTGCTGTTCCAGTGGGGGATTTCCAGCCACGACCAGCAAGAATTCGTTTACGACATCACCCGCCAGGTGATCACCGACCACGGCAACGATGACGATATCCGGCAGCTTTCACTCACCCTGCACTATCCGGCAACTCCGACATCTCCCAGCATCGGAAACGGCAGCCGATGGTGTCCGCGCCCTGAGCAGGCCGAGGCCTTCCTCGCACTGGTGGCCCAGCACCCGGCGACAGCTCATGTCCTCACCTCGCACCCGCACCGGACCGAGCTCACCTTCGACCATGCCGGATAGCGAATCCAGATCACCTTTGGATGCACGGAATTCGGCAGTTGCGGACGTTCGCGAACGCGCGCCCAGCGGCATTTCCGGACGTTGGACTTCCATCGTTCGAAGCCGAGACTCAGAGTGCTTGCGCAGCGCATCAGCCCAGTTCTCGTTCGGTAACGGCGGCCGCCGATGCGCGCCGAGCAAATGCCGCATTCTGTGAACCGCTTCAGAATGTTCATGCCGCGAAGTTCGGGAGCCCCGTGTCAGTGGGCTTCTCTACGCTGCCGTGCATGACCCGTTCCCGAACCAGACCGCAGCACGCTCCTGACGGCCCTTTCGCCCCCGAGCTGGTCGGCACCGACCCTGCTGAGATGAACGCCCCCTCGCTATTTGGGGCCTCGCGGCCCGGCGATGGTGGGCTCTCGTCGGTGGGGATGGTGTGAGAAGTGTTCAGGCTCGATGGCGAGGTAGGTGTCTCCTACGGCCAGATCTATGTCGAGAGTGACCCCAGGGACAACGGCCGACCCATGCACGAGGCGTTTGCCGGGCAGAGCGTAGGACTGTGCGGCGCCGCGGTACCCGGCGCACTATTCCTCAGGACCGGTTTGCACACCGGCGACGTCGGCTTCACCGTCGAAGTGCGCGGCCAGGCTCCCCCGCTGGATCCGGCATGGGAAGAGGTCGTGGAGGTCTCCTTCTACCCGCTCTCGGATCAAAGCTTCCTGGTGCAGTGGGCTGGTGAGGATTCCTGGGAACTGGACTTGAAAGAAGGGCTCGACTATCGGGTGCGGTACTGCGCGCAGGGCATGGACCAGGCACGCGAGAAGGACGTCAGACTCGACGATGAGCCACTACAGGACCGTTACCTCCTACAGTTCTGGCCCGCCCCACCCGAACCGGACCGCATAGTGCGCCAGACCTCGCAAGTCGCGGCCTACTCCCATGACTATGCCCGCCGGCAACCCGATGCCGAGTTCCGCGCGCGGGCCATCATGGCGCAACGACGGGCACACCTCACCCCAGAAGGAGCCGAATCGTTTCGCGACGCCGAATCTCCAAACGGGACCGCGGATATGGCGGTCATCTCCCGCGAGGCCGATCTCCAGTCTGTCCGCGAGCAGTTGACATCGCTGAGCTCCTATCCCACAGCGCTGCCCTGGGATTGGGCCGCCACCTTCGTCGTGCCAGCCGACGATCGCGTCGGTTACCTCGAAGCGTTCCTCGAACAGATCGGTGAGCACGCCTTCGCCCTCGGTACTGTCCTGGCGTCGCTGGAATCCGGGCAAGACTACTACCTGGCCTTCGTGACACCGACCGAGTTCGAACAGCTCTCGCGGCTTCTCACCGCACACAGGATGAGCGCTGAGAGCGTGCGGTATGGCCGCTGGACGCCGCAGGTGAGCCCGGAAGACAGCGCCGCGAGCAGCGCGATCAGAGCCTGGGCCATAGCCAACGGCCACAAGGTAAGTGCAGCCCCCGGAGCGGCGATCACGGCGTCGCTCGAGAGCCCCGAGGCACCCGAGGAGGCCGGACCCGACCGGCTCACCTGACGCGTCGGATCGGCACCCGAAATCCCCGCCCGCTATCCCGTCCCCAGGGCGGGAGTGTGGGTGGTCGCGTTCCGCGCCTGGGCCACAGCCCAACCGCACACGGTAGAAGCCGGCCAGGGACAGCTCGACCCATCCTGAAATGGAGCCATGAGGGTGCGTTCGACGACGGCGTGGGGAGTGCCGGTGCCTGGTGTCGCGTCGCAGTCCAACCTCTGGCGAGTTCCGTGGTGCTCCCGCTGCGGGCGACGCCGACAGCTTGTCATTCGTTGATCTGGTGAGTTCCGCAGCAGCGCTGGCCTTTTCGGGAGGAACGGGCTGCATACGAGTTCACGCCAGGGCGCGGGCCGCTCAGCGGTGCCCGCCGGTGTGATCGTGGGAGCAGGTGTCGGTGCGGCGGCCGTCCACGGTGGTGGCCGCCTGACCCGCGCCGTGGCCTTCCAGGGCCGCGAACGGTCCGCACTGGTTGGCGGTGATCCAGACATGGACCATCGGATTGCCCGCGCCGGGGTTGATCGAGTTGGGCGGGCAATTGCCTTGGGCGTCGGTGACACCGGCGACCTGAGGACCGCCGGCGCCGGCCTTCCAGCAGAGGTTGTCGTGGACGTGCCACTGCATCAGGGGCCCGCCGTAGTCCACCAGCTCGGTGTCGTCGATCTTCTTGCCCTTGGCGATGTACATCGCCGAGACCAGGGTCCGATCGGCGCCGTCGACCTGGTAAACCAGGGACTCCGGGTGGGTGGCGTCGAGGAATCGATCGTCGCGGATGTAGCCGGTGTTGATGTAATGCTCGTAACCGGTGGCCGAGTCGCCGATGGAGCGAAAGCCCAGTGCGCCGATGGAACTGACGTCGGCGAACGCGGGCAGCTGGTCGAGGGTGCTGCGAATCAGGGCGGTCGCGCGCTGCTCCTGCGCGGCGGTCACGCCCGGCACGCCGGACACATCGACCGGGGTCGCCGGATCCCACGGCCGCGGCCATGCGGTGCCGGTCCCGTGGTCGGTGTGGTCGCCGCCGGCATGGGTGTGGTCGCCGCCGGGATGGGTGTGGTCGCCGGCGTCGTGGCTGTGCACGTGTCCGGCGCCGCCGAGCATCGCCGCGACGGCGAGGGCGCCGGCCAGACCGGCGGCGGTCGCGGTCGGTGCCGTGGGCAGTGTCGCCCCGGGGCGCGCCAGGGCGACGGTTGCACCGGCGATCGCGAGCAGCCCCAGCGCCGCGCACGTGCTGTCGAGGAACTGCGGCGCCTCCGCCGTGTCGAGGCCGTCGGGCCACGGCAGCCCCGCGAACCGGGTGTACCCCCAGATCGCCACCGCGATGAGGTTCCCCCCGATTACCGTGACCGGCATGGCCTTTCGCGTGCTCACCGACGCCAGCAGCCCGGCCGCGCATTGTGCTGCCGCGAGCACGACCATCAGCCGGGCGAGGGTGGCGTGCTCGGTATGCAGTCCAGCGGCGAACAGGTGCAACGCACCCGCCCCGACCGACGCCGCACCACCGAGCAGCAGGAATCCGTTGCGCCCACCAGTCATGTTCGATCTCCTTCGTTCGCCCTGGACGCTACTGGGCCGGGTCGGGCGTCGCTCCCATGACTTTGTGAGAGATCTCTGTGGTTTTCGCGCCCTGTCGCGGCGCCAGGCCGCGGTACACCGATCCCGAGACGGCGGCCCTTCCGCGTGCGCGGTCATCGGCACAAGAGTGTGTTCAGTCGGGTCTCGCCGGGCCACCCTGCCGGGCAACCGATCAGTGGTCTCACACCGGTCGTGTGACCAGCCGGGCGAGTGCTCGCAGATCCTCTGGCAACCGCCCCGACCCGAGCAGCAGCCGCTGCAGGGCATTCACTCATCCAGGGTAACCCTGCATGCCCACCCGATGCTCCCCCAGATCGCCGGCTCACAACCGGTTTTGTGGCATGACTACACGTGTGGCAGGGCTGGACAACCGAATCGCTCGAGTCGCTCGAGGGCGGGTGTCTCCGCCGCTGTCCGAGATGACTGATCTGTTCTGAACGAGTGAAAAGTAGCGCGCTCATCGGCAGACGCGGACGTTCGCCGAACGCGCGCGGTATGTGGCTACTTAAGACTGGCGGTAGGACCGGTGCTCGGCCAAGCTCTGGTCCAGGTGCCCGGTGAGACGCTCCCCCAATGCGGCTGCCCACCATCGTG
>NZ_JBHVDF010000038.1:0-9822 GCF_042802915.1 Nocardia sp. NPDC057440 | reverse complement strand
ACGGCTCGGAAGCGAGACGGGCCGCGAACTCTAGGGCTCGGTCTCGCTTCGCTCGGAAGGTGTCATCGTGCCGAGTGGGGGCGTTGGTGGCTGAGGTTGCGACCCTGGTCGATGCGCTTCGGCTGTTGTGGAGGCGAGACGGGCCGTGAACGCTGGTGCTTGGGTCTCGCTTCGCTCGGAAGGTGTCATCGTGCCTAGTGGGCGCGTCAGTGGGGATCGTGTGACTTGCTTGTCTGCGCTTCGCAGTGTTGTGGGGAGGTAGGGCGGGCTACGAACGCTGGTGCTGGGTCTCGTCGTAGTGCCGAGTTGGGGGCGTCGGTGGTGGGCGTGGGTTTCGGGTCGGCGATTGGGCTCCGCAGGGGTGGGGTGGCGGTGAACTGGGGTGGTGGGTCTTGCTGCGCTCGAAAGGCGTCATCGTGCGGAGTCGGTGCGTCGGGAGGGACTTGCGGGTTTGGTGGATGCTCTGTGGCGGTTGTAGAGGTGGGACGGGCCGCGGACGCTGGGGCTGGGCTCGCCAGGCTCGGAGGGGTCACCGTACCGAGGGTGTGTCGAGGGGGATGATCGCGACTTCGGTGGATGCGCCTGCGGCGCGGAGGGCGGGGAGCGGCGCTTGTGCGACTCGGTTCTTGGTGGTTTCGGGTGTTGACGGTGTGGGCCGCACTCGATGTCACTCGATCGCCCTGTGCGGTTTGCTGAGCTTGCCGAGGCAAGCAGCTGCGCAGGCTGTCCGTGCGGTTCCACGGCTGTTTGCCGAGGTGCTGCTGTCCGGTAGCTCGGCGGATTAGTTTCTTGTCGGTGGAGTGCGGCACTATCTGCGCTATGACCGCACCGATGCTCGTCGCACTGATGCTGGTGTTCGCCGCGGGGGTCGGCCTCGGCTGGCTCGGGCATGCGGCGCGCGGGGGGCATCGGGCGACGGCCGCGGAGGCGAGATTGGCGGCGGCCACCGATAACGAACGGTTGCTACGGCAGTCGCTCACTGCGGCCAACGAGGATGCGGCGCGCAGGCATTCGCATGCCATCGGCGCGATGGTCGATCCGTTGCGCGAGGCGGTCGGCGCGCTGAATCAGCACATCCAGCAGGTCGAGCATCATCGCATCAATGCCTATTCCAGCCTGCGCGAACAGGTTGCGGGCATGCAGCGCACCTCACACCAGCTCACCAGCCAGACCAGCCAGCTCGTCGCGGCGTTGCGCGCGCCGCAGGTGCGCGGGCGGTGGGGCGAGATCCAATTGGAGCGAGTGGTCGAGCTGGCAGGCATGAGCAGGCACTGCGATTTCGACACCCAGGTGACCAGGGCCACACGCGGCGACGAGACTTCCGAACGAACCGCGATGGTCCGACCCGACCTGGTGGTCCACCTGGCGGGCAACCGGCAGATCGTCGTGGACGCCAAGGTGCCGTTCACCGCCTATCTCGACGCGACCACGACCGACGATCCCGACGTGCGCGCCGAACTGCTCGGCAGGCATGCCAAGCATCTGCGCTCCCACATCGATCAACTGGCCGACAAGGCATATTGGACGGCATTCGATCCGACTCCGGAGTTCGTCGTGTTGTTCGTGCCGGGTGACCCTTTCCTCGATGCCGCGCTGACCACCGATTCCGGACTGCTGGAGTACGCGTTCGGCCGCAACGTGATCCTCGCAACGCCGACGACATTGATCGCTTTGCTGCGCACGGTCGCGTTCAGCTGGCGGCAAGAGGCATTGTCCCGGGACATGGCAACCGTTCAGCAATTGGGTAGGGAGCTGTACGCCCGCCTCGGCATGACCGGCAAGCATCTGGACCGGCTCGGCGCGCAACTCGGTAAGGCCGTGGACGCTTTCAACTACACCGTCGCATCCGTGGAGTCGCGGGTGATGGTCACCGCACGGAAATTGCACGACCTGGAAATCGCAGAGCACGAGGTGCCAGCAATCCATCGAGTGGATTCCCGGCCGCGCGCGGTGGGCTTCGCCGACGCCGGCGATTAGCCCGGACAACGGCCGTGCCGTAACGCCACCGAGCGTGGCGGCAGTTAGTGTTCATAGCGTGGCTGCTTCCCAACGTGTGCAATCCCGGGTGCCCGCGCCGCATCGTTCGATCCTGCCGTCGGTCCCGGGCATCCCGGCCGGCGCAGCGGTCCTGATCGCGGTCGCCAGCACGTTTCTGGGGTTCCTTATCGATGCCAGCGGCGAGGGCGGCGAGCTGACCGGCACGTTCGCCACGCTGTATGTGGTCGGCTGCGTGGTCGCGGTACTCGCCGTGCGCTACCGCGGTCTGTTCACCACGATGGTGTCGCCGCCGCTGCTGCTGTTCGTTTCGGTGCCGCTGGCCTATCAGCAGCTGACCGGGCGCGAATCGACCTCGATCAAGGACATCCTGCTCAATCTGGCGATCCCGTTGGTGAACAGGTTCCCAACGATGGCAATTGCCACGCTGCTCGTTCTGGCGATCGGCGCGGGCCGGATCCTGCTGCACCGGCGCGAAGCAACCTCCGAGCGCACCGACGACGTCAGGCGCGGCACGAGCTGGGGCCGCAGCGCACCGAAACGCCCACGAACCGGTACGTCCGCGAGCACCCTGGCCGAATCCACTCGCCGCCGGGTCAAGCGCGCCCAGCCCGACCCCGACGACCTCGACGACGATGACGACGATGACGACGATGACGACGATGATGACGCAGCGCCGCGAATCCGCAGGCGCTCCGGCGCGCAAGTGGCCGATACGCCGCCGCGGCTGGCCGGGACCGCCGAAGAACCCGGGGCCGACGACCGTCCCACCGCCAAATATCCCCGCGGCACCCGTGGCCCAGCCCGGCCCACCGCCGCGATGCCGCGCGCAGGCGCCGAGCCGAGCCGCAGGTCGGGAGCTCGTGGGCGCGCCGAGCTACCGCCGCCGCATCCGCAGCCCAATGTCCGCTACCGCGAACGTGATCCGAGCAGGACCGAACGGCGCAAGCCGGAGAACATGTAGCTACGACCGTGCCCGCCGCCGACAACAGCCCGGGCGACCGTGATCGGTGCGACAGTGCTCAGTTCCGAGTGGTGCGCAACTCCCGCGGCAACGAGAACACCAGCGTCTCGTTGGCGGTGGTGACCGGCTGCACATCGGCGAAGCCGTGCTCGGCCAGCATGTCCAGCACACCGCGGACCAGGATTTCCGGCACCGAGGCGCCAGAGGTGATACCGACGGTCCGTACGCCCTCCAGCCACGCCGGATCCACTTCACGGGCGTAGTCGACCAGGTAGGAAGCCTTGGCGCCGGCGCCGAGGGCCACCTCGACCAGCCGCACCGAGTTCGACGAATTACGCGAGCCGACCACGATCACCAGATCGCACTCCGGCGCCATCGCCTTGACCGCGACCTGACGGTTCTGGGTGGCGTAGCAGATGTCGTCGCTCGGCGGATCCTGCAGCGAGGGGAACCGCTCGCGCAGCCGCTTGACCGTCTCCATCGTCTCGTCGACGCTGAGTGTGGTCTGCGACAGCCAGATGACCTTGGACTCGTCGCGGACTGTGACGCGATCCACCGAATCGGGACCGTCCACCAGCTGCACATGATCGGGGGCCTCCCCCGCGGTGCCCTCGACTTCCTCGTGACCTTCGTGGCCGATCAGCAGGATGTCGTAGTCGTCGCGGGCGAAGCGCTTGGCTTCCTGATGCACCTTGGTCACCAACGGGCAGGTCGCATCGATGGTGTGCAGATTGCGCGCTGCCGCCGACTCGTGCACCGCGGGCGAGACACCGTGCGCGGAGAACACCACGACCGCGCCCTCCGGCACCTCGTCGGTCTCGTCGACGAAGACGACGCCCTGCTCACGCAGTGTTTCCACGACGTGCCGGTTGTGCACGATCTCCTTGCGCACATAGATCGGCGCACCGTGCTTCTCTAAGCTCTTCTCCACCGTTTCCACCGCGCGGTCAACGCCGGCGCAGTACCCACGAGGCTCCGCGAGTAGGACCCGCTTTCCGCCGTCGGCATCGGCAGATCCGGAACCGGCCGAGCGGGCGATTCCGAGGTTCAAGGATATGGCCGAAGACATGCCGTTCAGCTTACGTGCGCCGGACGAATCGATCAGCGGCCGGTCACCGCCGCGACGCCATGGTGCGGAACAATATGGGTGACGTCCGGACATCCGTCTGGGACGAATCGACCGGAATGGTGGTGGATGGCGGTGCCGGACGGTGACACATACGCATCTGTTCTTTGCATAACAACCCGCTTCGGGCAGGCTAGGACCATGTTCCGACCACCATTCCTGGCCCGCGTCGCCGCCGGTGCGGCCGTTTACGCCATCGAAGAAACCCGTCGGCTACCCACGGCGGCAATGAATCTCCCGATCACCGCGATCAGCCAGATGTTGCAGACCACGATGCACATCCAGCAGTTCGTGACCAGCCTCGCTCTCAAGGGCGACGCGGTCTTCGAGCAGTTGACCAATAGCCCCGTGGAACAACCCGAGTGGGCCACGTTCGACGAGGACGAGGCGCCCGAGCAAACTCCCGGCTCCGATACCCCCGCCACCGCACGGTCCAGCCGTTTCGACCTGTACACCGCCGAGGAACCCGCCGAATACCGGTCCAACGGCCACAACTCCGCCGTGCAGACCCTCATCGAACCGGAAGTCGCCGAGCAGGAAACCCCCGCACTCTTCGACACCGACGAGCCCGAGCCGGAGATCGCCGAACCGGAAGTCGCCACCCGCTACGACTACGCCACCATGACCCTGGCCCAGCTACGCGCCCGCCTGCGCATGCTCACCGTCGAGGATCTGAGCGCGCTGCTGGATTACGAGCAGCAGACTCGCGCCCGCGCGCCGTTCATCACCATGCTGACGAACCGGATCGCTACCGTGCGGGCCCAGTGACCGAACCCCCGACGTCTTCGTCGACGGTTGGCCGGGTGTCCTCCGGCCAACCGGACCGTCCGGCCGATTCGGCCAAAGCCGCGCAGGCCAATTCCGCCGAGCAACCGTGGCCGGTGCGTTCGGTGGCCATCAAGGTCGCGCAATGGATCGATCGGCTCGGCAGTATCTGGGTCGAGGGCCAGATCACCCAGATCAATCTGCGCCCCGGCACCCGCACCGCGTTCCTGGTTTTGCGCGATCCGTCCGCCGACATGTCGTTGTCGGTGACCTGCGACCCCGACCTCATCCGCACATCGCCTGTCCCGCTGCAAGAAGGCAGCAGGGTGGTGGTCTACGGCAAGCTTTCGTTCTTCACCGGCCGCGGCACAGTGTCGTTGCGCGTCATCGAGATTCGCCCGGTCGGCATCGGTGAGCTGCTGGCACGCATCGAACGCCTCAAGGCGCTGCTCGCCGCCGAGGGCCTGTTCGATGCCCGGCTGAAGCGACCGATCCCATTTCTGCCCAAGACCGTCGGACTCATCACCGGCCGGGCCAGCGCCGCCGAACGTGATGTGCTCACCGTGGCCCGTAATCGTTGGCCCGCGGTGCATTTCGAGATCCGCAATACCGCGGTGCAGGGCCCGACCGCGGTGCCGCAAATGCTGGAGGCGCTGGCCGAGCTCGACCGCGACCCAGCTGTCGAGGTGATCGTGCTCGCCCGCGGCGGCGGCAGCGTCGAGGATCTGCTGGCCTTCTCCGACGAGGCGCTGTGCCGCGCGATCGTCGCCGCGACCACCCCGATCGTCAGCGCGATCGGCCACGAACCCGACAACCCGCTCAGCGATCTGGTCGCCGACCTGCGCGCGGCCACCCCCACCGACGCCGCCAAGCGCATCGTGCCCGACGCCGCCGCCGAGCTGGCCGGTGTGCGCGATATGCGAGCCCGCTCGGCCGCCGCGCTGCGTGGCTGGGTCGACCGTGAGGCCAGGGCGCTGGTACAGCTGCGTTCCCGGCCGGTGCTCGCCGATCCGCTGCGCGAACTCGAACGCCGCTATGAAGAAGTCGAACGACTGCGCACCGCAACCAGGCGCACCGCCGAACATCTGATCCGCGCCGAAGCCACGGCGACGCGCCATCTGCGCGAGAAGTTGACCGCGGTAGGCCCGGCCGCGACGCTGGCCCGTGGCTACGCTGTCGTGCAGCGCGTGAACGGTAAGGAGCGGCATGTGGTGCGCTCGATCGACGACGCGCCCGCGGGCAGTCAGCTGCGTATCCGCGTCGCCGACGGCGCCGTGACCGCCGCCGCGCTCGGCACCCAACAGCTCGGCGCCCGAACAGTGGACGCCGAGCCCACCGAAAACATCGAAGCAGGGAGAAAATGACCGTGGCCGACTCCGGCAAGGACGCCGACACCGAGCTGGCCGAGATCGCCGCCTTCGGCTATGAACGCGCCCGCGACGAACTGGTCAACGTCGTGAAGATGCTCGAGCAGGGCGGTATGGACCTCGACGATTCGCTGGCCCTGTGGGAGCGCGGCGAGGCACTCGCCAACCGCTGCGAGGAGCATCTCGCCGGCGCGCGCAAGCGCGTCGAGGACGCATTGTCCCGATCCGAGGCCGAGTCCGAATAAGCCCGAGGAGCCGTAGTGACCATTCGTCGCGCCACCCCCGACATTCGCACCGACGACATGGAGAGCAGCCGTGAGTTCTACAAGCTGCTCGGCTTCGAAGAGGCCATGGATCTCGGCTGGGTGGTGACGATGGCCTCGCCCTCCAACCCGACCGCCCAGGTCCTGCTCGTCGGCCCGGAAGCCGAACAGCCGCAACCCGATATGAGCGTCGAGGTCGACGATGTCGACGCCGTGCACGACGACATGGTCGCCGCGGGCGCCGACATCGTGTACGCCCTGCGCGACGAACCATGGGGCGTGCGCCGCTTTTTCGTCCGCGACCCGAGCGGCACCATCGTCAACGTGGTGAACCACCGCTGAGGGACCGGTCCCCCGCTCGGCCTACCCTCGCGGTCCGGTGTGCACGGCAGCGCGACCGGCGCGCGGTTCGCGTGGTGCGCACCCGCCCCACGCGCCGGTCCAGGCGTCAGTCCGCCGCGCTGACGCGGAAGCGGGCCTTGTCGTCTGCCGTGGCCCAATGCTGGAATCCGGCCTTCTCCAGCACGCGAATCGAGGCCGGGTTCGACAGCTCCACATTCGCGTACACGGTGTGCACTTCCGTTGTGGTCAGCGCGAATTCGGCGAGGGCGCTGGTCGACTCGGTCGCGTACCCGCGATTTTGCCGCGAGCCGACGACGCCGTATCCGATCTCCAGCGCACCGTCCACCGGCGGCCAGAACAAGCCGAGCGAGCCGACGACGAGGCCGGTGTCCCGTTCGATGATCTGGCGGTGGCCGTATTCGGTCAACCAGCCGGGATACTCCGCGATGAGGGAGACGATGACGCGGTCGCCCTCGGCGGGGAAGTCCGCGGCCCAGTGGTCGAGTCGGCGGCCGTCCTGTACGGCGGCCACCTCATCGGCGGTCCACGACCGCAGCACCAGGCGATCGGTGATCAAGTCGGAATCGGCGGTCGAGATTTGGCGAGACATGGGGACATTCCTGACTATCGGAAGAGTCCGGCCTGCGAGCGAATTCGAGATTCAGCGGCGAGCAGACCGGATGCGGGCATGCGGAAGACGGCTACCGACAGCCATATTCATCAAACCTCCGCCCAACCTGGTCCTCGCGTGTCTCGCGCCATGGCCACCGTAGCGACCACACCCGATTCTCGGCAACGTGCACAACCACCGACAGACGTGGGGTGACGCCTCAGCGCTTCAACACTTCCGCGCCGTAGCTCAGCACTTCAGCGGCGCAGCGGCTCGGCGGCGGCGACGGCAGCGGCCAGTGTCCGGAAAGCGGCCTCGTTGCCCGCGCCGGTGACGAGCACGCGCGACTGACCGAGATCGGCGATCCACGCCGTCTCTTCAGTTGGCTCGGTGTAGACGATCCACTTCTGGTCACCGACCTGTTCGGTGCCGCTGGCGTAGCGCGAACCGAGCACGAAACGCGACAGCGACTCCTCGGTCGCGTTGCTCTGACTCATGCGCATATAGGTGCCCTGCGGGGTGAGGTAGCCCACCGTGCTGACGGGTCCGCCGCCGTTGCTCGTGATGGTGTCGCGGCTGCCGGAGTTGGGCGTCCAGCCCGCGGGCAGGCCCGGATTCCGGATCGGGAAAGGCAGGGTGCGGGCGTCCGCGGTCAACGCGGCGGTGACGTCGAAGTGCGGGATCTGCCCTTGCGTCGGGCCCTTGGCCGCGAAGCTGCACTGGCTTGCCAACCCGGCGAAAACCACGGCGATCAGTACCAACGGGAGCAGCGACCAGAGCAGATCCCGGTAGTCGTTGAGAATGCGTGGCTTTTGGTACGACACGCTCCCAGTATCCACGCACCCTCCGGCAGGCTCGACCACAGGTGGCCCTGGGCCGGTACGGGTGTACCTGATCGAGAACGTCCATGCTTCTGAGACAATCACTCCTAGCAACGACCGTAGGAGGCACACCGTAATGACGGCATCTTCGCCCGCACCCAGCCGCCGCGAGGCGCCGGACCGCAACCTCGCGCTCGAACTGGTCCGGGTCACCGAGGCCGGTGCGATGGCCGCGGGTCGCTGGGTCGGCCGTGGTGACAAGGAGGGCGGCGACGGCGCGGCCGTCGACGCCATGCGGCAGCTGGTCAGCTCCGTTTCCATGCGCGGCATCGTGGTCATCGGCGAGGGCGAGAAGGACGAAGCGCCGATGCTGTACAACGGTGAGCTGGTCGGCGACGGCACCGGTCCCGAGGTGGACTTCGCGGTCGACCCGGTCGACGGCACCACACTGATGTCGAAGGGCTCGCCGGGCGCCATCGCCGTGCTCGCGGTCGCCGATCGCGGCGCGATGTTCGATCCGTCCGCGGTGTTCTACATGCGCAAGATCGCGGTCGGCCCCGACGCCGCCCACGTGATCGATATCTCCGCGCCGATCGGCGAGAACATCCGCAGGGTCGCGAAGGCCAAGGGCCTGCTGAAGTCCGACCTGACCGTGTGCATCCTGGACCGGCCTCGGCACGCCGAGCTGATCCAGGAGGTCCGCGACGCGGGCGCCCGTATCCGGCTGATCTCCGACGGCGACGTCGCGGGCGCCATCGCCGCCGCGCGACCCGATTCCGGAACCGACATCCTGGTCGGCATCGGCGGCACCCCCGAGGGCATCATCGCCGCCGCCGCCATGCGCTGTATGGGCGGTGAACTGCAGGGCATGCTGGCGCCCACCGACGACGCCGAGCGGCAGAAGGCTCTCGACGCCGGACACGATCTGGACCGGGTGCTGACCACCGAGGATCTGGTGGCAGGCGACAACGTCTTCTTCTGCGCCACCGGCGTCACCGACGGCGACCTGCTGCGCGGCGTCCGCTACTACGGCGGCGGGGCATCCACCCACTCGATCGTCATGCGCTCCAAGTCGGGCACCGTCCGCATGATCGACGCATACCACCGCCTCACCAAGCTGCGCGAATACTCCTCGGTCGACTTCATCGGCGACGAGGACGCGAACCCGCCACTACCCTGACGGGCCGCTGACCCGATCAATCCTGGACCGCCGACCACCCCCATGTGCGCGGCGGTCCAGTCGCATTTCCCCGGCTCACATGGCCGACCTCGAGGTCGGCGGCATCACCACCACCCCACCCACTCGGCACGATGACACCCTCCAGCGCAGCGAGACCCAGCACCAGCGTTCACGGCCCGTCTCGCCTCCACAACAGCCGAAGCGCATCGACCAAGGTCGCAACCTCAGCAACCAACGCCCCCACTCGGCACGATGACACCTTCCGAGCGAAGCGAGACCCAGCACCAGAGTTCGCGGCCCGTCTCGCCTGCACAACAGCCGAAGCGCATCGACCAAGGTCGCAAGCTCAGCTACCCACGCCCCCACTCGGCACGATGATGTCTTCCGAG
>NZ_JBHVDF010000037.1:0-14295 GCF_042802915.1 Nocardia sp. NPDC057440 | reverse complement strand
GACGGGAAGCGGGCACTATCCCGGGACCATGCCGCCGATCACTCGGCCCTCCTTTCGGTTGGTCCACTCGTCTCGTGCGACCTCGTGTCGCACGCCGTAAGTGCGAATTCTGACACCGCTTATCGGTGAATTTCGACGTCACTCGGGGCCGATCCGGGGCGGGTGTATCCGTGAATTTTGACGTCACCCCGGTCGGCGCGTCCTGGCTGAGCGTGTCAGAAAGGCTCGGCGTGGAGGTCGTGGGGCGGGATCTCGGCCTTGCGGTGCCGTGACTTGACGATCAGCGCCAGCAGGCTCGCGCCGGCCTCACCGAGGTGCGTCAGCCCGGAGTGTCGGAGCTCGTGCAGGCCCCACCCGGGGTGCTGCCGGCCCGTGCCGATGATCTCGCGAACGTTCGCTACTTTGACGCGCCCGGCCGTTCGATTTGCGGTCGAGCTCGCTCCCGTCCCAAGGTGAATGGCCTGGTTCAGGCGATACCCACGCAGCCGCTCTTGGATACGGCAAGGATCGCCATCGCGACTGCGAAGCCGACCAGGACCAGCGTCAGCCGAGTGCGGCGTAGCACGGCGGCGACGATGAAGGGGGCAACCCAGATAAGTCCGATGCCGATGGTCCCGGCGGCATGGTCGGCCGTTTTGGGGCTGGTCCATGACGCCCTAACGTCGCAGTCGCCAGAAAGCGCGTTGATCGTGACGAGGATCAGGCCGGCAAAGCCCCACACGATGGTAATCGCGATAGCGGCGATCGCTTTCAGAGCCCGTTTCCAGCCGAGCCACCACCGCGGTGGTTGAGTAGTTGTCATATGCCGATCATCGCCGAGTGCGGCCATACTGGCACAGCTGGGAACCTGCGGAGACGGCTGCGCTGGAGTTGGCCGGGTCGCTGCCTGTTAGCCCAGTTGTCGATGAACGTCAGCATCTCGGCGAGTTCGATCGCGTCGTCGCCGGTGAGACCGGAAAAGAGGGGGCGGGCCTGGTCATGAGGGTCTGGTGTGGTCACGGGGTGTTGTGCCTCCGGGTGCTGGCCTGTGTTCGGGCGCCGGGCCGGTGTCGTAATACGCCGATAGAGTACTGGTCAGGGCACGATTTCCAGTGACTGCTGAGCATCCGCGAATACTGGTTGCTCCGGCGCAGTGGTGGTAGCGGCGTTGTTGAGTGCGGCGGTGCGGGTGAGTCGGTAACTGTCGGTGCCGGTTTCGATGATCTGCCCGCCGAAGGTGAGGCGGTCGACGATCGCCGCGCAGAGCCTGGGTTCGGGAAACGTATTCGACCAGCCGGAGAACGCCTCGTTCGATGCGATAGCGACAGGGTTCTTTTCCTCGCGCTCGGTCAAAACCTGGAACAACAGCTCCGCGCCGCGCTTGTCTAGCTCCATATATCCGAGTTCGTCAATACAAAGAAGATCGACTCGCCCGTAGCGGGCGATCGTCTTGGCCAGCACCTTCTCGTCGGCGGCTTCGACCAGCTCGTTCACCAATTTCGTTGCGAGGGTGTATTTCACGCGATAGCCGCGCATCGCGGCTTCGGTGCCCAACGCGATCAGCAGGTGACTCTTGCCGGTCCCGGAGTCGCCGATCAGGCAGAGCGGTGTGCCCTTCTTCACCCAATCGCAATTGGCGAGGGTATTGATCACGGCGGGGTCGATATTCGGGTTGGCGTCGAAGTCGAAGGCCCGCAACGACTTATCGCGCGGGAACCCGGCGGCGCGGATGCGCCGTTCGGAGCGCCGCCGCGCCCGGTCGTCGCATTCGACGAGCAGCAGCTCAGCCAGAAACGCTCGATAGCTCATCTGGTCGCGGGTCGCGGTTTCGACGATGTCGTTGAACTGGGTGCGGATGCTGGGCAGCCTCAGCATCCGGCATGCCTGGTCGACGGCGGTGTCGGCGGCCTGGTCGGTCATGCCGTGACGGCGCGGGGTCGGGCTGGTCATCTAAGGATTCCCTTCGGCGGTTCTCGGTTTGGTGATGCGGAGCAACTGGTCGTAGATGGCGACCGAGGGCAGGGGCCGGGTGTCAGGCGGCAGGTGCGCCAAGCGCCGCGCGGTCAGCGACACAACTGGATCCGGAGCAGGGTCGGGTTCATCGAGATCGACGACGTGGGCCAGCCGCGGTGTGGCTTCAGCGGCCTTGCGGGCTTCGAGCGCGACCGCGTCCTCGGTCAGCGCTCCCGCGCGCAGCGCGGCGTCCAGGCCGGCGACGACCTGGTCATGGGGCATGCTGCGGTGCAGCAGAAGAACTTCGATGATCGCGCGGGTGCCGTCACGCTCGCCGTGGGCTTTGCGGACCGCGGCCCACCAGGCGTCGTGGCTTTTGGTGAACTTGCCGCTCTGGCGGGCTTGTTCGAGAGCGGTCGCCCCCGCCATCGCGCCGGGCTTGCGGACCAGCGCTTCGAGATAGTGATCGAGCTCCACGCGCGTCAACGCCTTGCCGATCAAGCGTTCGTGGCGAGCGATCTCGGTGCGGCCGTCGTAGACGACCAGCCAGGACGAGTGCAAAAGGATCCGGACCGGGCGGCCGATGAACCGGATCGGGACACTGTATTTGTTGGTCCGCGCCGCGACCATCGAATACCAATCCACCCGCGTGGCCAGCCACGACCCGGTCTCGAACTCCTCGGCGGGCAGCCGTTTCAGCGTCGGTGCCTCCAGCGCGAAATGCTCGCCGATCGTGCGCGCCCGCGCCCCGATCCGCCGCGCCAGATCCTCGGTGTCCCACTGCTCGACCTGTGAGTTCAGTTCCTCGAGGGACTCGACGCGCGGGACGGGGACGAAGTGGTTGCGCCGGTAATATCCGATCTGGCCTTCGACACCACCCTTCTCGTGCGCCCCCTCGATGCCCGGAATGCAGTAGAACGGGTCGTCGATGCCCTGGGCGCACTCCACCATGTGCCACTTACACCGGACGAACGCATGCGATTGGTCGGCCTCAAATTGTGGTGACGAAGCCGCCGTCGATCCTCAGATCGGATCCGGTGATGTTGGCGGACCGGTCGCTGGCCAGGAACACGACCAGGTCGGCCACCTGCTCCGGCGTGGTGAACCGGCCCATCGCCGCTGCACCGGCGGTCGCGGACCGCACCTGTTCGGGGGTCTGACCGCTGGCGTCGGCGATCGTGTCGGCCACTCCACCTTCGTCGAGCCACAGCCCCGTCGTAACGGGCCCAGGGCTGATGGAGTTGACGCGAATGTTATTCGGCCCCAATTCCTTTGACAAAGCCTTGCCGAAATTGGTGACGGCGGCCTTGGTGGCACAGTAGTCGTAGATCCCGGGGTCCGGATAGTACGCGTTGACCGATCCGATGATGACGATCGATCCACCGCCACGGCGATGCATCTGTGGCAGAGCTGCCCGGGTCGGCCGCACCGTCCCCATCACATTGAGATCCCAGGATGCCTGCCACTGGTCGTCGGTAACGCGCGCGATTCCACCCGGTTGCACGGTGACCGCGCCGACGTTGTTCACCAGTACGTCGATGCCACCGCGGTCTGCCGCAGCCGCGATCAGGTCATCCGCACCGCCGGGTTGCGACAAATCGGCGGATACGAAGGTCACTTTCCCGGCCTCCTCCAGAGTCCCGAGACCGGGCCCTCGGCTGCGTGATCCGGCGACGACGTGGGCGCCGGCGTCCACCAGCGCCCGGGTGATCGCGAGCCCGATACCTTTGCTGGCGCCGGTAACCACGGCGGTCTTGCCCGACAGATGTAGATCCATGCTGCTGCTCCTGTCGCCGGCTCGGTTTGTGACCCCGAACACGCTACGCCCGGCTCAGCTCTGTGCCGTTAAAGATGGTGTCATTGCGTACCGCTTGTATCAGGACCTGATCGGATTCCCACTCACCGAATTGATCGAGAACCGCCACTACGCCGGCTCGTCGACCGGTTGGCCACCGTGCTCGATGAAGCGGTGTCGGTATCGCAGATCGGCTGGAAGCCGTTGCGAGCCGCTGTGGTTGTCCTGGTGGGGAGCGGCCAGCCGGTTGGCCGGGGGCCACTGGATTCATGCTCGTCCTCGGGCGCGGAATTCGCCGGGTGAATGGTTGGGTTCGCGACTGAAGAACTTGCCGGAGTTGGTTGATTCGCTGAAGCCGAGGCGTCGCCCGATGGTGGCAACTAGCAGGTCAGTGTGGGCAAGCAGGCGTTTGGCCTCCAGCGCGACGGTCAGTAGACCGGTTCTCCACCGTTGGGAACCTGCGACAACCTCCTGCGCTCATCCGCCGATGAGGAGCCCCGGGATGTAAAGGGTTCAACATCCGCCGCTACGACGGCCGGGTCCTGCTGATCAAGCCCAGCGAAGACGACCGCTGCCGCCGAGCGGGCTGGTTGCACGCGTTGGATCGCCACGCGCAGCCACTGCCGCCCCTACGATCCCCGCAGTGTTCTGCAACGCGGCGGCCACCACCGGCGTGCGGTTCTTCAGCAACGGAATCCATTTGTCGCCCTTGCGGCTGACCCCGCCACCGGCGATGAACAGGTCGGGCGAGATCGCGTTTTCGATGGCGACCAGCACCTTCGTCACCTCCGGGGCCCACCGCTTGTAGCTCCAGGCGTGCCTTTCCTTGACCGACGTGGCACCCCGACGCTCGGCCTCCATTCCGCCGACCTCGATGTGACCGAATTCAGTGTTGGGTAACAAAACCCCGTTATGGATCACCGCCGAACCGATGCCGGTGCCGAACGTCAGCAACACAATGACGCCGTCGTTGTCCTTGCCGGCACCGAACTGGACTTCGGCCAATCCCGCCGCGTCGGCGTCATTGAGTAAGGTCACCGGCTGCCCGCCGAGTTCGGCGCTGATCACCTCTTGAGCGTTCACTCCGATCCAAGACTTGTCGAGGTGCGCGGCGGTACGGGCTACGCCGCCGCTGACCACACCCGGATACGTAACGCCAAGCGGCGCGTCCCACTGGAAATGCTTCGCCACCTCGCGGATCGTGTCGGCGAGAGCCTCCGGAGTGGCCGGCCGCGGGGTCGGGAGTTTGAAGCGGTCGCCGATCAGCTGCCCAGTGCCGAGATCGACGACGCCGCCCTTCACGCCGCTACCGCCCACGTCGATGCCGAAGCCCCAGCGATGCGGCCTAGCCTGGCTCGGCTTTTCGGTGACCGAAGCGGTGGTATCGGTCGTCGACACTCCAGTACGTGGCGGCGGCTCAAGGTCGGCTCGCTCCACAGACTCCGGGCTGGTCGTTACCGTGGGTTTCATCGAGTCCCCTGGTCACGAATCGGATATCGAGGCCGAGATTTCGGCGGGCTGCCCATATTCCAACGAAAACGGGCGCAAAGGGTTCATTCACAACGGCACTGCCCGCTTCGGGCACCCCGCTGAACGGACACGGCGCATGTCAGGGACATACCCCAATACTGATCGTGCACATAACATCAAGCATCTATTCTCTCCCCCGGGCCGGTATTCCTGCTACCTGCAAAAGTGGCCGTCCCATTGCAGTTCGGCAGCGTATGTCAACACTGCAATACCCGCGGAACTGCAGGTGAAGCGTTCACGGTTACGGGACTCGGGCCGTTGGAGACCGTCGAGCAACGCGATACGGTGTCGTTTGTGTTCCTTGTGCTTGCCGAGCGGCTCACTCCGAGCGAACGAGCGGTGTTCGTGCTGCGTGAGGCATTCGGCTAGAGCCATCGTGAGGTGGCCGAGTTGATAGCCCGCCATGGAATCGCCGCGGTCGAGGAGCAGTCGTGGACACGCCTGTGAACTCTGCCGATGTCATCGTGGGAGGTGTTGACCCCACCGGCATGATGGCCGCCGGAGATCTCGCTCGCGCCGGACCTCTCGGCACTGACGGACCTGATCCGCAGCGGCAAGGTAGGCGCGATCGGCGCCTCGCAAACCCCCGCCTTCGACATCGTCGAGGCCCAATGGGTCGCCGAGCGGCGCGGCCTCGCGCGATTCCACATCGAGCAGCCGGCCTACTCCATACTCAACCGCGGCATCGAACGCGAGATCCTGTCCACCACCCAACGCTTCGGTATCGGCACCAGCCGCCGAGGCAGGCTTGCCCACGACCCACCTCGCGATGGCCTTCGCCATCGCCCACCCCGGCGTCACCAGCGCACTGATCGGCGCCCGCACCATGGACCACCTCGATGGCCTGCTGTCCGCCTGGACGTCACCTCACCGACGACATCCTCGACAACATCGACGAGATCGTCCCGCCAGGCACCGACATCGGCACCCTCGACCAGGCTTATCAACCCCCAGCCCTCGAGAACCCGAGCCTGCGCCGCCGCCCCATGACCACGCGCGCCGCAGCCTGACCCACAGATCCCGCCCCCATCACGACGAGCTGCGTTTGGCCAACGACTTGGACACAATCCCTCACCCCAAGCGCGCGAACACTTGATGTGCAGGCGTGCGGCAGTCCATAACGAGGGCCGTGCACCTATCCAGGAAGAAGCGGTGTTGACTAACCGACCATGCCCTCGAGCATTTTCGATAGCCGCTGGCAGAAGTCGAACAAGGCATCGCCCTGAATGCGACCATCCCACCGTGGGCCATTGCGCGGGGGGATGTTCGTGAACGTGAATTCCACCTCGCCCAGAGTGTAGGCGTCGGATGAGAACGCGACCCGGCCGTGAGCGACTGAATGGCGGAGATTGTGGACCAGCTCCCACAATGTCGTCGGTGGTTGAGCGCTGTCACAGTGGTCCCAAACGGGCCACTTCTTCTGCTCTAGTTCGGTCAATGCAAGTTGCCGATAGGAGTCGTGCAACGTTCGTTCCCATGGGATTACAACCAAACCGACCAAAGAGTTCACCAGGTGGGTGACGATGTGGACGTCGAAACCCGCTTCATGCGCCTCGTGCATGAAGTCAAGGTTCTTACGGGTCCGAATCGCGAAGCCTTCGACAGTATGTCGTCCAAGGATGTCTCCCGAAGGCGGCGGACGTGAAGATGCCTCGTTCATACCGGACTTAGCAACCGAACCGGTGCGAGTAATCAAGCATGAGCATGGAGATACCGTCGCACATAACCGCAGCGCTTTGCAGCCTCATCGACGTCGATGACGCGATTTGAACCCAACGCCGCGGTGCCGACCGCGCCCATGTAGCCGCACCAGCTCGACTCGTGCTTCCTGGCTGTGACCTGGCCGCCCTAGGGGATTTCCTGCGCGCACCCGGCTGAGGGCGCAAACCGCTCGATCGCCCACTTTCTACCAGGAGGCAGGCCGAACTTCGTTGGATTTTCGGCGGTCCGGTCCGGGACCCCAGTTTGATCGGGTCGACTTCGGTGGCGCCGTCCTCGCCGGTGCCGCTCCTGACGCGATCCTTAACGGCACCCCACGGGCGCCGAGGCTCAGGGGGAGTGTCGGATCACCCCGACCGGGAACTAACCCCTACCGTGGTCAGAGCCGCCGTTAACCCGACACTCCCCAGCAGATCAGGCAATTGTGAGTTGTTCGATTCGATTTCCGTCGAGGGTGAACTGGTAGCGCAGGTCTGCGGTCCCGCCGGGGAAGTCGCCTTCGAGGTGCTGGGTGACCACGTAGTGGGTGGCGTCTACGGCCCGGGCGTCAGTGGGCTCGATTGTGTAGGTGTATTCGGTGGCCGAGTGGCTGAGCCATTGCTGGATGGCGGCGAAGCCATGGTAGGCGTGGCCGTCGTCGACGACTGTGGCTTCGCTGGTGAACGCAGTGAGCGCGGTGGCGGTGTCGTGAGCGCGATGTGCGCTCAGGTAGCGGGTGATCACCTCGGGTAGCAGTTCCAGGGTGATGGTGGGGGTTTGGATGTTGTGCATGGCTTTCCCGGCGGTGTGATGGATCAGGCGGTAGGGGTGGTGCCCCCATCGATGACGTACTCGGCGCCGACAATGGAGGCGGCACGGTCGGAGACGAGGAAGGCGACCAGTTCGGCGACCTCTTCAGGGCGGTTGGGTCGCCCGAGAGGGATGCCGCCGAGGGAGTCCATGAGCTTTCCGAGGGCGGCGTCGCGGCTGATGCCTGCCTCGTCGGCGATGCGGTCGATCAGGTTGTCGGCGGCGGTGGTCTGGGTGAAGCCGGGGGAGACGGCGGTGACCCGAATGCCTTGCGGGGCGACCTCGTTGGCCAAGCCCTTGCTATAGGTCGCAAGGGCAGCCTTGGCGGCGGCGTAGGCGAGGGTACCGTTCCACAACGGCATGCGGCGCTGGATCGAGGTGACGTGCACGATCACGCCGCTGCCCGCCTCGATCATTCCCGGTAGCAGTCCACGGTCCAGGCGGACGGCAGCCATCAGGTTCGTGTTCAGCTCACGGGCCCAGTCTTCTTCGCCGAGTGCGGCGAATCCCCCGGCAGGTGCTTCGGATCCGCCCAGGGTATTGACGAGGATATCTATGCCACCCAAGCGGTCGGTCGCCTCGATGACGACAGCTTCGGCGCCTTCGGCCGTGCTCAGATCGGCGGCGATGAACGTCTTCTCCTCGACGTCCTCGGGGCGGCTGCGGGCGGAGACGAGCACAGCCGCGCCCGCTTCACGTAAGCGCGCGGCGATTGCCGCACCCGTGCCCTTGGTGCCTCCGGACACCAACGCGCGACGGCCGTCGAGGGAGTCGCTGATGGACTCGGTCATGGGCATAGTCCTTTCCCGGCCGCGGCACAGTGAGTCGCCCACGTAGTGACTGCTAAAATAGAAGTTATTAACTTCGAAATTAGCAGGAACTCGGGAGGTTGTCATCTTGGCCAGCCGCATCAGGGCAGAAGATTGGGAGTGCCCGCTGTCGACGACGGTGGAGCAGGTGGGCGAGTGGTGGACACTGCTGATCCTGCACGACGCATTCGACGGCTACACCCGGTTCGACCAGTTCCAGGGCAACCTGGGCATCTCCTCGAGCATGCTCACAGCACGCTTGAAGGCCTTGGTCGCGGACGGGCTGCTGGAGCGACGCCCCTATCAGACCAATCCGGTGCGCTACGAATACGTGCTCACCGATCGGGGGCGCTCACTGCGCCCGGTGCTTGTGGCCTTGGCCGCGTGGGGCAATGCGCGCTTGGCGCCCGAGGAGCGGAGCATGGTTCTTGTGGCCGCCGATACCGGCGAAGAGGTCGAACCCGTCGTCGTCGACGCCAGGACGGGTCGCCGCCTCGACGACAGTGACGCCTACGTCTTCGCCGCCGGTCCTGCTGCCAGTGCCGATATGCTCAGCCGGTATGCGGGCCGCGTACCCCTCCGCGCGAAGGGGGCCTGACCAAAGCGACGATCTGGCCGGCCGGGGAGTCGCCCACCTGGAACGCGCCACCTGACCTGAGGCGCGGTCTCGGGCACGCCGACCACCCTCCAGCCGCCAACGCGGTCGACACCCCGACTCGGGCACTCCAGAGATCCTGCCCACGTGCCTCTTTCGTCGTCTCGGGCGTCGGTTGGATCGGTCGATTGGCCGGTCCTCGTCGGCGCTTCGGTCCCGTGAGGAATGTCGTGAACACCTGGGCCGTTCCTGTGCTGGCGGTTCTTGCCCAGCGTGATGTGCTGCCGTCCGCGACGGCGCGAGATCCACGGGATCGTCCGGATCGATGTGGCAGCTCTTCACCCAGCGCGGGTGGATGCGAATGATTTCGTAGGAGAACCACTCCGGCGCGACCGGTGGCACGTCCACGGTCAGGGTTTCCGTCACGCCCCGGATCTCGACGCCGCGTCCCCAGCCGGGCTTGACATCGCCCGGCTCGTTTGGCGCCATGCCATCGATGAGCAGGCTGAACCTTCTGGTTGCGGAGTATGTCCCGATAGCGTTGCGTCGCAGTGTGATTCGGTCCGCCGATGTCGATGGTGTCATCATCGTTGAGCCGATGCTCCACTACCAGCTAGGGCGTAGCTCGCGCCGTGATCTCCCGGGGTGTTAGCACACGAGTGTCCGCCCCGGAGGCCGCGACGGCGATCATGGCCCGACCGATCTCCCGATTGTCGTTGACCGCGTTCGGCGCCAACCGCTCGAGCAGTGGGATCAGCCGCCCGGTGACTGCGTACGCGGCGCGATACAACCGGGTCTTGGAAACCGCACCGTCCATCGGCTGGACGAATCCGGGCCGGAACATGTACGCCTGGAAGGGGAGTGCGAGCAGATCGTTTTCGGTCTTCCCCTTCACCCGCCCCCACATCGACCGACCCTGCTCAGTGCTGTCGGTGCCCTGCCCGGAGACATAGATGAACGTCAGCTTCGGGTTCGCGGCCGCCAGCGTGCGACCGACCTTCAAGGTCAGGTCGTAGGTGATCCGGCGGTAGTTCTCCTCTTTCATGCCGACAGAGGAGACACCGAGGCAGAAGAAGCAGGCGTCGAACTCCGGCAGTTCGCCGGCGATCACGGAGAGATCGGTCGGATCGGGCTGGACCAGCTCGCGCAGCTTGGGGTTCTCGATACCCAGTGAGCTGCGCCCGACGGCGAGGACCTGCTCGACCCGCTCGTCTCGGAGGCACTCGTTGAGAACCCCCTGCCCGATCATGCCGGTCGCGCCGAAGAGGATTACCTTCATGCCAGGCATCTTGCCTGAGCGACAAGGGGATTGTGGGCATCCGCCTGATGGTGATCCCAAGGTCCGCGCGGTAGGTCATCCGCCTTGGTTGGGCACCGCCCCGATCAATGGACCGAGATCATCTCGGCCTCGGCGACATACTGACCTGCCGATTGTCGCGTATCGCCGGCCCGGATGTGGCGCACAGCGCCCCTTCTCGCCGATTGAACCAGGGCTGTCGCCGACCGGCAGCGCCTCCGTCCGGCCCGAAGATTGCTTGATATGTCACGCAATATCTTGATATTGTGGAGGGTACTCGAGGGTTTCGCGCCGATTTCAAGACGCAGCGAAGCCGCGGGCCGTGATTTTGCTTGTCACAACGAAGTGATGACACGCATGCGGTCCCGCAGAGAGGCCGTTATGACGGAACTGAAGATCGCAATCGTCGCCGGCAGCACGCGCCCCGGCCGCCACTCCCGCATGGTTGCCGACTGGGTTCTCGGTAGGGCTGCGGGACGCTCGGGTGTGGGCTACGACATTGTCGACCTCACTGATCATCCCCTGCCACTGCTCGACGAGGCCATGCCCCCGAGCTTCGGGCAGTATCAGAAGGCGCATACCAAGGCGTGGGCCGCCACCATTGCCCCCTATGACGGCTTCGTCTTCGTCAGTCCGGAGTACAACCACTCGACATCCGCGGCATTGAAAAACGCACTGGACTACCTCTACGCCGAGTGGCAGAACAAAGCCGCCGCACTCGTCGGCTACGGTTCGGTCGGCGGTGCACGTGCTGTCGAGCACCTTCGCCTCATTTGTGCCGAATTGCAGATGGCAACGGTCCGTCAACAATTGGCTTTCTCGTTGTTCACCGACTTCGAGAATTTCACTACCTTCGCCCCGGCGGCCCATCACGACGACGCTGCCACCACCATGTTCGCTCAGCTGGAAAGCTGGGCGGGTGTCTTGAAGACACTGCGCGCCTGAAGATGCCGCCCCATGGGCGACATAACAAATGATGGCTACCACAGCATCGCATTTTCGCCGCGCTCGCGGTTGTTGGATATCGGGGCGAGAGACAAAGCATGCAGACCTGGGGCAGCCGTTCCTTTCGCGCCACACAAGCAGCAACAACTCATCAGCCACACCCAGGGCGCCAACCCCGGGCTCGAGCACCGCGCCTACAGCCTGGTCAACGACAGTTCCGGGAAGGAACACCACATGACCAACGACATGTCTAAAGCAGTGCAGTTCGATTCGTACGGCGGCATCGACGTCCTCGAGGTGCGCGACGTGCCTCGCCCTGTTCCGGGAGCCGGTGAGGCTCTGGTCGAGGTCAGGGCAGCCGGCATCAATATCAGTGAGGCGGTGATTCGCGCGGGTGCCGTGCACGATCTTTTTCCTGCGACGTTTCCGTCCGGGCAGGGCAGCGACCTGGCGGGTGTGGTGGCCGAACTCGCTTCCGGCGTCACCGGTTTCGCTGTCGGCGACGAGGTGATCGGATTCTCCATGCGGCGGTCCAGTCACGCCGAATACGTGACGGTGCCGGCAAACCAGTTGACGCCCAAGCCGTCGGAGGTGTCCTGGGAGGTGGCCGGTTCGCTGTTTGTCGCAGGGGCCACCGCGTATGGCGCGGTACGGGCGGTGCGCCTCGTACCAGGGGATACGGTAGCGATTGAGCCAGTGCCAACAGGTTCGTCGGTGACGATCAAATAGGCGGGGGAGGCAGCGAAGAGTTGAGGTTCAGACTCGCCTGGATGTGTTCCAGCGCCGCCATGAAAGAAGGCACGAGCTCTTCAGGCAACGGCTCAAAGAACAATTTCCGGACAAGCGCGACGTGACCGGGCGCAGCCTCGGCGATCGCGGCCATGCCACGCTCGGTTAATACCGCGTCGGTCGCTCTGCGGTCGTCCTCCGATTGGACGCGTTCGGTGAGGCCACGTTCACACATTCGCCGGAGGTGGTGGGAGAGCCGACTGCGTTCCCACCCGATCACCGTGGCCAGGTCGGTGACCTGGAGCTTGTGTTCCGGGGCAGAGCTCAACGCGTTGAGCACGTGGTAATCGGCGAGCGAAAGACCGCTGTCGAGTTGCAACTGGCGGTTGATCTCATAGTTCATGCGCAATTGCACTCGCATATACGCCATCCACGCGCGTTGTTGTGACGACGACAGCCAGACACCGTCACCGGGGGGTGAGCGACGATTGCGCGGCATTTCACCGTCCTTTCCGGCGGACACCTTCGCAGACCATTATCCGCAACAGATCTCTCGCCGATCAGGTTCCGGGATTGGCGGCGCGGCATGTTTAGCGCACGAACATTCTGCAACGCCTGTTGTGTGCGGTCGCGCTGCCGTTAGGCGGTCGTCCGGGCGCCCGGACGACACGGCATCTGGCGGCCACGGTCAGCCGGACGACGCTACTGCGGCAGATCCGGACGCTGCCCGATCCGGACCGGGCGACACCCCGCGTACTCGGAGCGACGACTGTCAGCGTGGCCACCAGTTCGCGGGCAGGTGTCGAACTCGCCATCGCCGGAACCGGGGCGTTGTGGCCAGATCGAACAGGTGTCCAGAGCGGCTCCACTGTGTCGGGGTGCCTTGGGGGTCCTGCCCCGGATCATCGGTCGGTGCCCAGCCAGCGCTCCAGCCGCTCATGCCCCGCCCAGGAATCCAGCGACCCGAACGGGCGCCGCGGCAACAAGTCTTCGGCGGCGATGCGCCTATCCGAGCGCGGATCACCCGAGCTGGGGTGCGCGAGGATCCCGTTGTGCGCGAGCACCGTTCGTGGATCGCCGCCGACGACGAACGGGTGACAGTTCTCCACGCTATGGGCGAGTTCGAATCAGGGGGCACCACCCAGCCAGACGCATGCACAAATACGCCGGGGCCGACTCGCGTGGCCAGGGCGTGGAAGCCAGATGGTGGCGACGCCGGCCCGCGACACCACATCCGTGTCAGTGGCCATCGCAGGCTGACTGGTTTGGCCATTGATTACGGGCCTACTGCATCAGTTGGATGTGGGGGTGATCGGGTGACGTTGGGCAGACGCGAAGGATCATCTTGTAACCGCGAGCAATTGTGACGTCGGGGCCTACGGTCGTGCTGTAATCATCTGCGAGGGCCTGATCTTCGTAGGGTATCCAGCTGTGGGTTCCGCCGTCCCATTCGGACGAGGCGACGGTGAGCAGCGGTTCGGTCTCAGTACCACAGGTGGGGCATGGCTGTGGAAAGGGGTCCGTGGTGCCCCACCGGATATGGCCGCCGACCTTCCACCCGGGTGCAACGCATATGTTGTCGATGAACCAGATCTCGATGTCATCCGGATCGATCCCGGTTTGCTGCTGGCTCGCCCACTGTCGCGTTTGCTCCATCGGCTCGCTGCCGAGTTCTTCGAAATCGCTCGGGTATTCGATGATGCGTTCCGGCTCCACCGTGCACGGCAAGGGTATGTAGTGGTAGCCGTAACCACCGCTGCCGGTACCGGTGGGGTATTCAGGATGTCGGTGACGTCGGCGGCGGTGCGCCACACCAGCTGATTCGAGTATGTCGGGGAGATAGGACAGTCACGGTCCTAATTCGACGAGAGATCTATGCGTACCCAGCCCATCGGCAACCGACCACTCGTGGAACTGGAACCCACCGATCATCCGCTGGCTGTCGAGAAGCGAACCGGGATCACCTCGGCCCGGGTGCATTGGATCGCCGAACAAATCCTGCACACGAACCCGCCCACGGGCTGAGCCTGATCACAGGCCGAAGACAGACGCGGCCGAATGCACGCTCATGGCTCCCCTTTATGTCAAGACATGGCTGGGAGACGGTGGTTAGGCTGGGTGGTGGTAGGTCCGGGATGTGGCTTGTCCGAAGGGC
>NZ_JBHVDF010000036.1:0-22199 GCF_042802915.1 Nocardia sp. NPDC057440 | reverse complement strand
GACGGGAAGCGGGCACTATCCCGGGACCATGCCGCCGATCACTCGGCCCTCCTTTCGGTTGGTCCACTCGTCTCGTGCGACCTCGTGTCGCACGCTGTAAGGGTGAAATCTGACACCACTTATCGGCGATCAGTGGGACCCTGTTCGGGCAACACGTATCGGTGAAATTTGACGGCACTGCTCGGCGGGTGAGCGCGGCCCGTGATGGGTGTCCGATGCCATTTGACATGACGTAGGTCCAGGCGCCTGACCAGGAGTATGTCAACGATCTTGGGCAGCATTCAGAACACCAGCGGCTCGTCGGTCATGTGGTGGTGAGCCAGGTCGCGATGTCGGTGACGACCTGTGGGTCGACATGCTGGGGTGGAGCGTATTCGGCCGGGGTTGAGGGGCCGGTGCCGGGGAAGAACAGGTGGTTGTCGGCGTCGTAGACGCGGATGCTCACCCCAGGACGGCTGTCCAACCCGGCCCGCCAGCGGGCAAGATCGTCGTCCACGGTGACCTGGTAGTCACGACCGCCCTGCAGGATCAGCATCGGTTTCCCGACCGCTGCGGCCGTCGCGACCGGGTCGTAGTCCCGCAAATCCAACCAATACGCAGCGGATAGTCCGAGCGGCAGTTCGGGGGCCGGTGTTGCCGGTGACAACTCGGGCGCGTCGACCAATCCGGCCTGACGGATGAGAGTTTCGATTGCGCTCTGTGCGGCGGCCTCGCCGTCGGGGCTCAGCGAGGCCAGGTATCGGGTGACCCGGACCGCCGCGCGGTGCATCGGCTCGGCGTCGCCGGCCATCAGGATCAGCCCTGCGACCGTGGGCTCAGCGGCGGCGACACGGGGTGCGACCTTGCCGCCCATGCTGTGCCCGAGCACGAACACCCGCTCGGCATCCACCGCCGGATGTGCGCGCAGAGTACCCACGGCCGCCACCGCGTGCGGTACGTATTCGTCGGTCATGGTGAACCCATCCATGTGGGCAGCTACGTCGCGGTAGGAGTGAGTGACCTTGTCGAATCGGAGGACTGCGATGCCACGGCTGGCCAAACCCCAGGCGATGTCCTTCAGTGGCTTGTTCGAACCGAAGGTTTCGTCGCGGTCGAACGGCCCGCCCCCGGCCAGCAGGACAACGGCTGGACATCCGGTCGATTGCCGTGGCGCACTGAGGGTTCCGTGCACGGCGAACGGGTCGGTACCAAGTGTCACGTCCTGTTCTTCGAATTCGGTTTCGTCGGCGTAGGCGGGCGCCTGCCAGGGTTTCGCGGGCGGTGTCAGCTGGAGCCCCGCCAACCGGCCCGCATCATCGACGACCAGCTCGACCATAAGCTCCCCGCGTTCGAGGTGGACGGGGATTCGCACCGCTGTCGTGCCCGACGAGCCCGCCTCACCCACCGCTTCACCGACCTCGGTGACTCGCCCGTGCCGTTGATGGACCGACTCCCACGCGTCGTGCAGGTTCTCAGCCGATACCAATGCCTGCAGATGCGCCGCGAACATCTCATGCACCCGCTCAAAACCGTTGGCCCGCAACAGTTCAACAACCTCGATGCCAGCCTTTTCCGCAGTCGTTGCCCTCATCCGAGCGAATCCTCCTCGAGCCTGTCAGCAGCGCCCATTCCAGAGAGGGGGCGGTGCCGACACTTCAACATTCTCAACTTTGACAACGGTATCAGAATTGAGATCATTGAGGCGTGAACCCTATGGAGTTACTCGCACACCCGGTGCGGCTGCGGATCGTGCATGCCCTGTCCGGAGGACGTGTCATGACCACGTCGCAGCTGTGTGCGTGTATGCCCGACGTTTCGAAGGCCACCGTGTACCGCCATGTCGACCTGCTCGCCGAGCACGACATTCTCGACCTCGCCGGTGAACGGCGCGTCCGCGGTGCGGTGGAACGCAGCTACCGGCTGCGCCGCGAACGCGCGGTGATCGACGCCGACACCGCCGCGTCCGCGTCCATCGACGACCACCGCCGCATCTTCGCCGTGGCGATGGCGACCCTGCTCGCCGAATTCCAGACCTACCTCGACAGTGACGACGCCGACCCAACCGGTGACCTGGTCGGCTATCGCCAGCACGCGGTCTGGCTCGACAGCGACGAACTCACCGCCCTCATTGCGGACCTCCGCGCCGTGATAGCACCCCGCATAGCCCACCCAGCGACCACAGACCGCGAGCCATACCTACTCAGCCCGATCCTGTTCCCTTTGACCTCCCGGCACGGCACCACGGAAGACGCGTCATGACGCAAACCGAACATGCCTGACAGCCACCGGAATACGCCGACTCGGAAACCTTCGATGAGCACGACCTGCTACTCGGTTCCGAACCCGTTACCGTTCCCTGCACCATCAGCATGCCCCGCGCCAACGAACCGAGGCCGGGCGTCGTGTTGCTACCCGGTTCCGGGCATACCGACCGAGACGGCACACTCGGCGACAACAAACCACTCAGGGACATCGCACGGGGTCTGGCAGGCCGAGGCGTCGCAGTCCTCCGATTCGACGAGATCACACACGCAAAGTCCGAGCAAATCGATGAACAATTCACTGCCGCAGACGAATACGTGTGGCCGATGGGTGCTGCGCCAAGGTCTTCCCAGACGCTCTGCCGCAGCCGGTAGAGGCGTCCCTCGACGCCGCGGGAGGGAATGTTGAGTTCGTCAGCGATCTCGGCGTGGGTCTTGTCGGCGAGCAGGCCAGCGATGATCATTCGCTCTTATCCGCGCATGCCGGCGAACCGACCCTGGTTGAGGTCGGCCTTGCCACCGCAGGCGTCCGTCTCGCTTGACCTCTTGCGTGTCAGTCCGGCAGCCAGTGCAGCTCGTGCGCCAGGGTTTTGGCGACGGCACGGATGCGGCGGTGTAGTGGTGACTGCACGCGCGGGAGGACCAGGTGGATCGTCAGGCTGGGCGCGCCCTGCAGCGGTCGCCAGGTGAGACCGGCCGGTTGTGTCGTGACCGCGGCTTCACCGGCCGGGGCGAGGGTGAGCCCGTCGCGTAGGTCGCGCTGGGACATGTCGAAAGAGACTGCGGGCGTGTGGAATCGGGGGTGTGGTCGGGTGTCGCGGAACAGTGCGGACAGCTGATCGTGGATCACGGGGTTGGCGGTGCGGTCGGGGAGTCGCAGCGGATACGCGGCCGCGTCGGCGATCTCGATCTCCGGGTGTTCGGCCAGCGGATGGTGCTGCGCCAGCTGGACCCCGACGCGCTGACGCCGCAGCAGGAATCGGCGCACGCCGCGGCCCGGCTGTTCACCGCGGGTGATCCCGGCATCGATGCGGCCGTCGGCGACCGCGGGGGAGATCTCCGGTGTCGCCATCGGGACCGCGCCGACCTCGAGTCCCGGGCTGCTGCGAATCAGCCTGTCCACCAGGGCCGGTGCCGTCTCGGCCCCCGCGCTGAGGCTGTATCCGATGCGCAGCGTGCCCAGTTCACCGGCCCCCGCATTCCGGGCGGTGTCCCATGCCCGGTCCAGCGTCGCCAGCGCGGGCGGCGCGGACTCCGCCAAAGCCGCACCGGCCGTGGTCAATACGACGCTACGCGTGTTACGAACCAGCAGGCTCGTACCGAGTTGCGCCTCCAATCGGCGCATCCGGGCACTGAGTGCGGGCTGCGCGATACCGATCCGTGCGGCCGCGCGGGTGAAGTTCAACTCCTGCGCCAGCACCAGAAAGTACCGCAGGCTCACCGTATCCGGCGCCACATGCCCTCCCTGTCGATTAATAACGATCCGTTCTGAGTCTATCCCGTCCCGGTCTTTCCCTCGACCACACATCAAGCCCTAACCTGCGCATATGACGATTCCACTGACCGCAGTACCCGTCGCCGGGATCGATCGATCTGAGTGTCAATTCGAAGTCGGACGTGTCCGGCCGAACACAGGAGGTTTCCATGACTAAGGGCTACTGGGTCAGTGTCTACCCCGCCATTTCCGACCCTGAGAGCCTGACTGCCTACAACAAGCTGGCCCGTCCGGCTGTCCAGGCTGGGGGCGGGCGCCTCCTGTCCCGTGGCGGTCGAGTTGTCGCCCACGAGGCCGGAATCACGCAACGCGTCATTCTGATCGAGTTCGACAGCTTTGAACAGGCCGTCGCGGCATACGAGAGCGAGGTATACCAGAAGGCGCTGGTGGCCCTCCCCGACGGCGTCGAGCGCGACTTCCGCATTATCGAAGGCATCGACCTGACCGGCGGGCCCAGCCATCGCTGAGCATCCGTCACCTGATACGCACACGGTGCTGAACCACGACTCACGAGACGAGTTCGAAGCCATGCCCCGCGTCCCAGTTCGTCGTCGACGTCCTCGACGGCCTGATCCCTGTCGGGCGGATCGAAGAAGCGACGCGACGTCCGGGCCAGCTGGACTGTCTCGCTGACCTCGTCGACGAAACTCACCCTCGCCCGAAGCGAACCGCGAACCGCTTCTCACACGACAGATCGGTCCAGCGAACACAAGGCTTCGATGACCAGGGGCGCATCCTGCATCCATCTGCCGTGCCCTGTCGGGGCTACCCGGCACGAATCCTGGACCACCGCAACTGGGTAGCACGACTATCGGCTCCCCTTCCGATCAGGCCATCAGGCTTCTCGAGGTGATCGACACCCAGTCCCTGGCCTCGTCCTGACCTCCTCGGCCAGTTGACAATTCGCGAGCATCAAGCGAACGTTTGACCGTTGATTTCTAACGAGAGGCGATCCTTGATACGTACGTTACGGACCATCGGTGCGGGCTTGGCCAGCGCGGCGATCGCAGTCGCCACCCTCGGCCCGGCTGCGTCGGCCGACCAGCCGGCGGCGGACGGCCCCGGAGCACTGGTGTTCGCGGACGAGTTCGACGGTACTGTGATCGACCAGTCGAAATGGGCCATCCACTCGAACGCGGAGCCCGACCAGTGCCTCGGGAACAAAAGCAATCAGCAGCTCGAGTGGCACACCTGGGACGCGCTGTCGGTCGGCAATGGCGTACTGACGGTCACTGCGCGCAAGGACAACCCGCAACCGGGGTACGAGTGGTCGAGCGGGCTGATCACCACCGGGCAGGCGTGCGGGCACGACCCGGCCCACTCGTTCGCGGTGAAGCCTGGTGACTACGTCGAGACCCGGCTCAAGCTCCCGGCGGCGAAGGGGTTCTGGCCGTCGACCTGGACGTGGAACGGGAACGGTTCGAACGAACAGGACACCTACGAGTTCTACAGCGACAACCACCGCAAGCTGTACCTGACCAATCACCAGTCGGGCGGTGGCAGTTGCCCGTACGAATCCCCGACCGACCTCACCACCGACTGGCACACGATCGCCGAACGCCTAGGCCCGAACAAAACCACCTGGTACCTCGACGGCCGCCAGATCTGCGAACAAGGCCCGTACTCGGGCACCGGTGACGCCCTGATTTTCGACCTCTTCGTCTACGCTGGCATCCCACCCACAGTCACCCAGGAGTCGACGCAGGTCGACTATATCCACGTCTACCGCCCCTGACCCACCACCCGCGTTCAACGACTTGATCATCACACCCTCGTGACCGGAAGCGAGCGCGCCGTCGAAGTGCCGGGCAAGGCCACGGTCTTCGTCTTGGCGGACCGCGTCTCGCGGACGGTCTCCGAGGCCTGCGCGACATCCGAGAACAGGCGGTAACCCCGGGGTGTGACATACCGCCCAGGACTGCGGTTAATTCACCATTGGCAGAGCTGCGAAAGCGTCAATAAACTGGACAGCTCAGACGGGAGATCACCAGCGGGTTGCAGGTGGTGGAGAACTGGAACTCCGCCAACACCGTCGTGTTCTGCGGCGAGGACTCCCAGCTCACCGGCGCCGACCACGAACACGCCGAGGTCTCGATGCTGGCGCTGCACCTGCTGCAATCGGCGATGGTGCACATCAATACCCTTCTGCTCCAAGCCATCCTGGAGAATCCGGAATTCCACGACCTGGTCGGCGACAACGAACGCCGGGCGATGTCGCCGTTGTTCTGGTCGAATATCAACCCTTATGGCCGATTCCGGCTCGACATGGACACACGCCTGGACCTGAGCCGAGAACGTGTTGCGGGCTAGAGAATTCCTGTACGTCGGAAGTGGCTGCGAAGCTGGACCAGCAGTGGACGCTATGTCACTGCAACGGGACGTCCGCAGACAGCCGGTCCACGAGAAAGGCGAGGATCTCGTCGCGGGCCGCGGCGGTCGGCTCCCCCGCCGTATCGACCAGATGCGCGGTGACCACACTGTGCGGGCAGCCGACGATCTGCGAGAAAAACGGCGGCGGAGAGGGATTCGCCGCGTCGGCGGGCAGCACTCGCGGCTCGAAACGCGGACCCAGCGCTGCGGCGTAGGCGGCGAAACGCTGCGCGGTGCAGAAGCGGTCGCCCTCGAAGCGATAGGCGCGCACCACGAGATCATCGCGATCGAGTCGCTCCCGCACGGCCGCGAGCTCGCCGGGCGAAATCTCTAGTCCGCCAGGCTCATCCAGTGGCAGCGACGGCTGGCACAGCACCGGCGCCAGCATCGCGGGCTCGAGCATCATGGTGAGCGCGAAATTCCCGGTGAAGCACATACCCAGCGCGCCGACGCCGAGACCGTCGCATTCGCGATGGGCCAAGGCTGCCAGCGCACGCAGCCACACCGCGACCGGGCTGGACTTGCCCGCGCCGAAGGCCCGGAATTCCGCGCTGACACAGGCTCGTTTGAAGACTTCCACGCCGGCCTCTGCCTCCGGATAGGCACCGTCGCGGCCGAACAGTGACGGCAGGTAGACGGTGAGCCCGGCGTCGCGCACCCAGCGGGCGAAGCGAGCCACATCGGGACTGATGCCGGGCATTTCCGCCATGACGATGACCGCCGGTCCGGTGCCGCTGACGTACACCGTGCGGGCTACTCCGCCGAACGTGATCGATCGGGGTGCGAAATCGGCGAGGTCGTCGTCGAGAGAATCCTGCGGGAGAGATTGCTGCACATCCCAAACCCTGCCGCAGCAGGTCAGCACACCGCCATTGGCAAGATCGCCACTCTTCGGTCTAATCTCGCCACATGATTACCCACCTCGCGCTGGACGGTGTGCTCGAAGGTGCACTCGGCCTCGGTATCGACATCGTCGACACGGCAGCCGGGATCGCCGGTGACACGGCAGGCGGGCGGCTGCGGCAGCGCGTCGCATCACTCGATGGGTTGCCGGTCCGATCCAGCGGTGGGCGGCTGATCAGCGTCGATACCGAAACCCCGCTCGGCGCGGCGGAGTTCGAACCCGGCGATATTCTGGTGCTGCCGGGGCCGTCCGCGTCCAGCGAAGCGCGTGTCGAGGAACTCCTGACCCGACCCCAGACCATGCAGGCCGTCGAAATCATCCGGCGTGCCGCTGATTCCGGCGCTACGGTAGCTGCCTCCTGCTCGGCTGTCTTCGTGCTCGCGGCCTCGGGGCTGCTGTCGGGCCGGGCCGCCACCACTACTTGGTGGCTGGCGCCGCTGTTGGGCCGCCGCTTCCCCGATATCACCGTGCACTCCGATCGCATGGTGGTCGACAACGGCGCAATACTCACCGCCGGTGCGGCTTTCGCCCACACAGATCTGCTGCTGGCGCTGGTCGCCCGCCTCGGCGGCGGTGCACTGGCCGAGCAGGTGGCTCACTACCTGGTGCTCGATGCCCGCATGTCGCAGTCGCGCTACATGGTGCTCGAGCATCTACGGGCCACCGACCCGGTGCTGCGCGCCGTGCAACAGCACGTGCACGCCAATCTGCACCGGCAACTATCGCTGGACGAATTGGCCAGTGTCGCAGCGGTTTCTCCGCGCACTCTGACCCGCCGCATCCGCGACCGCGTCGGCGTCTCACCCACCCAGTACGTTCATCGCCTCCGGGTCGGGCAGGCGGCCACCCTACTCACGACCACGCGCGAACCCGTCGACGTGATCGCGGGCGCGGTGGGTTACGCCGATCCGGCGGCCTTCCGGCGCATCTACCGCAGGCACACCGGCGAGACACCGACCGCCACCCGCACCCGCGCGGCCGAATCGACCTAATAGGAGTGCCGTTAACGGTCGTGTCACCTGGTACATGAAGCCCTGTTTGGCCAGGTAGCCGCCGCGATCACTGTTCTTGTTCGGTCGCCGGCGTGAGGTAGCGGTGCAGTGATGTCTTCGGGATGCCGGTCTTGCTCGTAATTTCACCGAGGCTGTTTCCTTGTTCGCGGAGCAGCCGGGCGTAGTCGATCTTGTCGTCGGGCCAGGCGGTGGGCCGGCCGATGTGGCGGCCTTTGGATTCGGCGACTCCACGGGCGTGGGCGGCGCGTTCGGCGGTGAAGGTGCGTTCCATCTCCGCGAACACCGCGAGCAGCAGGAACGCGATGCGAGCCATGCCCTCGTCGGCGGTGTTGATCGGGAGCGGGTCAGCCAGCGTGCGCACGCCGATTCTCTTCTCGCCGAGGTCGTGGACGAGGTTCAGCACTTCGCGCAGGTTCCGGCCGAGCCGGTCGAGGGTGTAGGCGACGACGGTGTCGCCGGGGCGTGCGTATTCGAGCAGTTTGGTCAGGCCGGGCCGGGCGACCGTGGCGCCGGTCTTCTTATCGACGTAGATCCGTTCGTCTGGCAGTCCGGTGTTGGCGAGGGCGTCGAGCTGGCGCTCGAGGCTCTGCTTGGTGGTCGAGACTCGGGCGTAGCCGAGTTCGAGTCCGCCGGCCGGGTGTTCTGGTGCGCTCGCCATGCCCGCAATGTTCCGGAATTCGTCAGCGTACGGGCTTTCCGGAACACCTTCGGTGGAATGAATTCCGGAACGAATGCCATTCCGGTTCGCCCAGGTCGCCAACCGCCGGCGCGACTTGGTCCGCGTGGTGTCGGGTCGTTCCACTTCCAAGGAAGCGGAACAGATAGCCAGCCCGGCTACCGCTCAGGACAAACGGACCCGGATGGCTTCAGGCGGCCTTACTTTGGGGCTGGGGCCAACTTCAGGATTTGCCCCCGCTAACGTGTCCGAACCCCTGTCAAAGACCAAAAAATACACGGTTCCGTGGCAGATTTGCCACGGAACCGTGTCATTGAGTGTCCGGAGGGGGAGTAGGACACCGTGATTGCGGCAGATATGCACACTTTTCGTGTACATGCCGTCACCATACAAGTTTTCGGTGTCCATGGCGGTCGTCGGATTCCTTCCCCGTGGCGCACATGCGCGGCTACGAGGATCGACGAAGGGCTCTGTGCTGCAACGCGGTTGGACCGAGCGGGCAATCGCTGATGCATAAGTACTGACGCGGAAGGAACCGGGCGCATGATCCGGTGCACATATGTGCGATCGAATGCCGATGCTGTATTGCTCCAACAGCTAGTTGGAGTCGGATCATGGTGCCCTGACACAGTTTTAGCATCGCTTTACGCCGGTACTCCTGTCAATGGTTCAAGGTCATCCAGTTGGAATGACATTGAGAGGTGTGCAAATGTTCGGCGATTCGATAAGACGACTCCGAGGCAGTCCCGACCGGAACTGACGAAGGGTCTTCCGACAATCCGCGTGCCTGCGCACTGCTGTGCTACGCGCTCTTCTTGATCCGGCGCCTTCAGCGCGAGGTGGGCCGACTCGCTCAGCGAAGAGGTGTTACCCGGTCGGGGTCGCTGCCGTTATCGGCGCCGGACTGCGTTACGAGGGTTTCGAACCGTGCGGCTGCGCAGGCATACATCCTTGAAGGCCCGTGCGGCTGGCACATACGGTGTCCTCGGTCGCGCGACCACCCCGGGAGGCTCCGGAGTGCGCCCCGCCCTGATCGGACACCGGCCGGTCCGTTCGCTCGCACACTGCGATCTCCATGAGCCTAGATGAATCCAAGGGCTAGGAGTGCACCCCGCATTGTGCCGGCAGGGTGCGCCGGTGAGGCGCACTGCGGCGCCGGTGACGTGCATGTCGACGCGGGATCCAGGCGCCCGGCCCTGTGTCTGCAGCAGCGGCGTCACGAAGAAGCCGCCGGAGGCATCCAGTCAGCAGGTTGACATGGCGAGCTAGCAGGTTTTGTCCCAGCCTGGCCACATCAGATCGTTTGCAGCCGAGGTGAACTGGACGGTAGGGTCCTCGTCGCATGGGGTGCGATAGGTGCCGAAGTGGCCGATTGTGGCAGATCCAAGGGGGACAGAGTGAGCGACTTTTCAGTTGAGGTGGCCGACCTGAAAGGGTGGGCGGAGCAGGTGGGTCGGGCCGGAACCGATCTGTATACGGCCCATGAATATGCCAAGAAACACATCACCGACGGCAACTTCGGAAAGATCTTAGATTTGTGTACGGAAGAATACACAAAACTTTTGCCTTCGGTACGAGATACAGTACTGGCCGATAGTGAAGGTCAGGATAAAGCTCGATTGGCGCTCACGTATGCCGCCGAGGAGTACAAGAGGGTAGATCGCAATTTTGCGAGTGAGCTCGCAAAACTTGACGACACTCCTTTGATTGTGACCGACGATGGCGTCGCCGACGGATTCAATGATCGCACAACGGGCGCTTCTCTACTGATCGCTCCAACGGTTGATTCTCGAGCACTTGCGCAGATCACTCTAGGGATACCTTACGATCAAATTTGCTGGCTATTGGTTAAGGCTGGTATAAAAGACCCGCGTGACCTTGTCACAAATTACCTGAGTGGCGACATAGGGAAAGCGGGTACGCAGGTCTCCGCGTGGCGAAACCTGGCTAAATGCACCGAGGCCGCCAGGGGCAACCTTGAAGATGGCCGAAAGATGATTGCAAAAACATGGTCGGGCAAGGCCGCAACCTCGGCCAACGGGCAGTTCGAAAAGTGGAACACGGCTCTCGGGAACCAGAAGACAGCCATGGAAACAATGGCTAATCACCTAGCGGATGCAGTGGATGCGGCCATCAAGATGGCACAAGTGTTGGTCGACATATTCATGACAGTCGTGGAACTGGTCGGCCTCGCGCTTTCAAATGCAACGGTTCCGGTCGTCGGACAAATCAAATTGATCAGAACCGTGAAAGCCGCCGGTCAAATGATCTGGGAGTCATTCGAAGTTATCACAACGTTCGTGCAACTTGTGACGACGATAAAATCGGCCATTGTAGGATTCGTTGCGGTGTTCACGCAGCAATCATTGCCCACCCCAGCGACAAGTTAAGGATTTTCAGTGGCCGGAGTTACCAACGATTCCACATTCGCGGCAGTACTCGAACGTGTCAATGCCGCGATCGCGAAAGCGGAGCAGAGTCATGCCAAGTTCAAGCAAGAGAATCAACCGAGTGCAGAAGACCTCCAAGAGATGCACAGGTTGGCGGCTGCGGGTGAGTTAGGGGCCGAGATGCAGGCAGCGGCCAGCTTGGTTTCGAGCGGACAGGAGACTTGGCAGTCACTCTGCTCCGGAAAGTCGGCTAATGGGCATCTCCTCGCAAGCCATCTTGATCGTATGAATGCTGAGCATGGCGACGCGGTGGCTGCATCGGTCTAGTCTGATCCAACGCTGAGGCGAAAATGAACGAACAGGGCGGGTAAGAGATTTGCAACGGACCAGACAATGACTAACGACGATGCAGGCGCGTGCGACACAACGCCCGAGATCAGGAATAGCGCGAGAGTGAAGAACCGCCCTCTGGCGTGGCTCGCAGGAGCGATAGCTGAACGGTACTTGCGATCCAGGTTGCTTGTCGGCGGACTCCTGTTCTCGGCGATTGTATTCGTGTTTGGTGCATCTTCCGGTAGCCCAGGATGGAAGTTTGGCTACATTGCCGCTGGGCTACTGGGCATGGTGTTGCTGGCCCTTACCTGGATGCGCCTCAAGTCTGTCGGGTGGCAGTGGGCTGTCGGTGTCGGAGTACTCGGCTCCGATATAGTCTTGCTCTGCATTTCGGCCTGACAGTGTCCTGAGCCTGAATCTCCCGGTCCCGCAGCGGTTCGACCGTGTCGGCATGAATAAAGTGCCCTTCTGCGTGGGAGAATGGGAGTTGCGAAGATGCGGGGATTCGGGTGTCCAGCCCAGTGCATGCAGCCGCGGTCGCACGAAGAAGCGGCCGGAGTCGTCCAGGCACGCGGTGGCCATTGAGTGCGTCCGGCTGGCTCGTCGTCCGCAGTGAGCCAGCCGGTTAAGTAGGGCAAGCACATGCCCGGTCACCGAGGGGCCGACGCAGTTCAGACAGATGTTGCGCAGCTCAGAAGATTTCGCGGTGAGGGTTGCCGCCAACTTTTGAATACTGACCCCGCAGCGATTCCCCCGTAGGCTTGGGTCTGGATCTTCAGTCCTCAACGCCAGTGACCGCTTGTCCCGGGCCTTTCGCATCTGCCGGGCCGCTGTCGATGACCGTGGCCTCTCCCCGACTGCCAGGAGACCGTTTCACTCCCGACACCGCCGTGCCTCCAGCCTCGGACGTGGCGGCACCTGACTTCTCGACTCGGATCGCGCCACGACCCGAACCCCCAGGGCCGCCCACACAGCGACTCCGACATTCCCTGACTCTCAGCGTGGCTTCTGCGGCAACTGCGGAAGCTCAGTCGCCGCCCAGGACGACGGCGACGCAGAACTGGTCGGCGTCACCATGATGAGCCTTTGTGTACGGATGGTCAATGACCGCGCGCGAGCGGCCCCCTCAGAAACTCTGGTGAAGTACGTCGGTCAAGCGGTATAACCTCGCTGTGCGGTGCCGATCTGGGCGCGCAACTCCGCGACGATGCACCACCCGATCACGGCCACCGGTCGCGATGGCACGTGAAGGCGGCGGACCACAAGCGATCGTTCTCCGCGAGGCCTCGCGCCGCGCCGGCGTCGCGCCGAACGCGGCCTACACACACTTCAAAGACCGAGAAGCGTTGGTCCAAGCCGTCGCTCGATACGCGCTGGCACAGCTGGCTGCGACGATGGCCACCGAGCAGGACGCGCTACCCGACACCGAGGATCCCGCCGTGGCTGCGAGAGCACGTTTCCGCGCTGTCGGTGCGGGCTATGTTCGCTTCGCCCGTGCCGAACCCGGACTGTTCCGCACCGCGTTCGCGACCCAACACGATGTGTCCGCGGTCGCCGAACCCGCTGCCGCGGGCCCTACCGGTCGATCGGCGATCGAACTTCTCGCCGATGCTCTCGACGGCTTGGGCGAGACCGGACTACTCCCACCCGAAAGACGGCCCGGTGCGGAGTTTCTCGCATGGCCCACCGTGCACGGACTGGCCTACCTCGCCGCCGACGGCCCATTTCGCTTTCTCGAACCAGACCAACTCGGCGACCTCACCGCGCAACTGTTGGACATGATCGACCGCGGAATCTGAACGATCCACCCTCAGTACCGGTCAAAAGGGAGGACGGAGCTCGGGCCAGCGTGCGTTCCGCGCGGCGGGCGACGCCATGGACACGGATTCCCTTCGGCGCCAGCTCGATCGCCCAATTCTCGATGGGCCGATGACTGTTCGGGTCGCGTCTCAGCTCCTGAATTGGTTGCCTACATCGACCGCCACCTGCACGAGCGCTTCGACCCGTCGAGTGAGTCCCGTGCTCATCCAACCCAGGCCGAACTGCAGCGGTGGGGCGTCGGTGACAGGGACGAAGGTGACGTCAGGGCGCGTGTAGAACAGTGGCGCTTGAGTGGTTGTCAGGTAGACCCCCTTGCCCGCACCGACCAGGGCGAGGATTTCCTGGAAGGTGGTCGCCGTGGGGCCGGGTGGAATGCGGCGGCCGGAGGGGGTGCGCTTGGGATGGTGGAATTCGTCGAAGTCAGCTGGTAGCTCGGGTGGGTTCTGGATCATCTCGACGTCGGCGAGGTCTTCCAGCGACACCGTCTGTCTGCGGGCGAAGTCATGGCCGGACGCAACCGCGAGCATCTTGTCCTCAGAGATCAGCGGAGGGCCGATGGCCATGTCGGGCTCACACATCGGGAAGCAGCACAGCAGGGCTTCGACCTCACCCGAGCGCAACCGGTTCGCACCATCGCTGAGCTGCATCTCAGTAATCCGCACTTCGCACTCGGGGTAGCGCGCGTGAAACTTCTCGCCGACCTCAAGCAGATACCGGCCACCAGCGGATCCGAAATACCCGACCCTCAACGTCCCGGCGATTCCTCGTCCGGCCAGTCTGGCGTTCCGCACGCTACGTTGCATCTGCTCATAAGCAGGGCGCAGTTCGTCACGCAGCTGCGCCCCGACTGGCGTGAGCGCGACCTTGCGGCTCGTCCGGTCGAACAATGCCACCCCGACCTGGCGTTCCACTGCCTTGATCGTCTTGCTGACGTGTGCCGTCGACACCCGAAGCCGTTCGGCGGTCCGACCGAAGTGCAGTTCCTCGCACAACGTCAGGAACGCCTCGATCTCGTTTCGCTCCACCGTTGCCCTCGTGATCATTGCCCGCTGGTTAACGACCCTTGGGTGATTTGTCGTTGATCACGGTCGGCGAACGCTTGATCATAGAACGTCCTACGAAAAACATTCAGAGGGGTCGGTTTTGACCTGGCGGCAGCGGCCGTCCCGCAATTCACCGGCCCAACGTTTCACTGTCTCGTCCTGAGAGTTGGATCATGCTCACCGCCATCGCCTATGGCCTCGCCATCTTCCTCATCGTCTTCGTGCTGTTCATCGGAGCACGGTTTCTGCTGACCCCGGAATCCGCCGCGGAGGGCTTCGGCGTTCCCGCCAAACCGGACGGCGACGCCGCCTACCTGACCGTCAAAGGATTGCGTGACTTCACCTCCGGCGTCATCGGCCTCGCGTTGATCATCTTCGCCGACGCCGACGCGGTCGGCTGGTACATGCTCGCGGTCTCCCTGACTCCCTTCGGGGACACGCTCATCGTCCTGCGAAACGGCGGAACAAAAGCCACCGCCTTCGGCATCCATTTCGCCACCGCCGTGGTTGTGCTGATCAGCGCCGCCCTACTCTTCATCGCCTGAATCCGAGGACTGTCGTGAAAAAGATCTACAACGCAGCGCACATCTACATGATCGTCGGCCTCGTCTCCGGCCTCTACTACCGCGAAATCACCAAACTCAACGACTTCACCGGCGACTCCCAACTAGGACTCGTCCACACCCACCTGCTGGCCCTTGGCATGCTGTTCTTCCTGATCGTCTTGGCGCTGGAGAAAATGTTCACGCTCACGGCGGGCAAGCTGTTCAACCCGTTCTTCTGGACCTATAACGCGGGCCTAGCACTAACCGTCACAGTGATGACCGTTCGCGGCACCCGGACAGTCCTCGGCCACGAAACCAGCGAAATAGCAGCCCATCTCGCCGGAGGCGGCCACATCATCCTCACCGTTGGCCTGGTCCTGTTCTTCATCACCCTGGGCAAACGCGTCACTGAAAACCCCGCGCCGGTCCGATCCGAAAGTCTTGTCTCGTGAAAGACGCACCGATCCGCGCATTCGCGTTACTTCAGGCGAGCGTTACGTGCGTCTGCGGCGTGACCGCCGTCTGGGTGCGCAGACCGGCGGCAAAAACTGCCACCCACCCCCGGGCGATGAACGAGGCAATGGCGAAAGTGACGCTCGTCGAGCCGGGGATCGTGAACGCCAGAACCGCGAACACGACGAACACGACCGCGCTCACCACCGCCCCCACGGTGTTGCCCTCCGACCGCAACCGCCGGAATGCCACAGCGCAGAAGCCGAGCAGTCCGACCCCGGCGACACCGGACGCGACACCGTGCAACGCTCCGTGCCAGGTAGCGACCTCGGCCGCTCCGACCGGATACCCGGCGATCGGATCGCAGGCGAACAGACCGGCTCCGACCAGCCCAACCGCGAACACGCCCACCAACCGTGGTGCCCACACTCGCCCGATGCCCGCAACCATGCGCTGACGCATCCCGACCGCGACGACAGCGAACAGCGCGCCGGTGAGGATGAAGTTCACGGCCTGGATCCAGCCGTTCGGCCCGGTGGCGATTCATCACCAATCTGAACGGCGTCCAGAAGGCTAGATTTCATATTGAAGCCAGGGGCATGGATCGACTTGATCGCGGACGTCAGAGGTGACAAGTATCCGCGGTGACCAAGTGCGGCAAGCGCTTTCGCCTGGACTGTGGCTACGCGCTCTCCTTCCGCGCCGCGTCCTTTCGAGGTTCGGGATGTCGGTGACGAAGGGCGGAAGCGCGCCAAGCGACGAAGGTATCGCGGCCCGCGATGTAGTGGTACCTTTCGCTGACCGGCAGCGATGGGTGGCTCCTTTCGTCTGTGCTCCGTTAAGGCTTGATTAAGACGTGGTCACAGTGTTTGCCATGCCAAGGCGAGTTGGATAGCGGGGCGACCTCGCGGATCAGCTGCTGGAGCACCGCTGCCTCCGCTGCCAGATCATCCTCGGGCCGGATGCAGGAGCTCATGGCTTGCCGAGTTCGGGCAGGGTCATCCCTTCGCCGTCGGGCGAGATGTCGTTCTTGGACAGGTTGCGCAAGCAGCCAGAACTGGGGCTGGGTAGCCCATTGCTGCCTGCTGGGCCCGCCTTCGCCACCAAGAAAGCCATCGCCATCGAGGCCGAGACGATGCCTGGTCGAATTACCTTGCGGCACTGGAACAGCGCGACATCATCGGCCCCGTGCTCGCCGAACTTTGGGACACCCTCGCCGAAACCGCCCAGACCCTGCCCCCAGACTGGGATCGCAGCTACATCGCCACCCGCCGACTGATCCTCGCCGAACTGACGACTACGGCCTGGAGCATCGCCGGACGCGCCTGGTACGGGCCGTCGGCGATGGTGGCCGCGCGGGCGTGATCTACCGCCTGCACTACGCTTTCGCGGCCATCCCCGCAGCCCCGCAGCTCACGGCTGGTAGTGCGAAGCAGCGCCGAGGAAGTGGCTCCCCGACCGGGCCTTCATAGGCTCAGTACGCGACGGTGAAACGTTGGCCGAGGAAGGATCCGTCCTGGAGTGCGTCGACGATCGCGTTCGCGTAATCGCCTACGCTGATGCGGCTTTCACCGTCGGCATCGGTGATCGGGGTGTCGCGGGCCTCGGGCGCGGTAGGTGCCGGTCGCTTCGCCCGCGACCAGGTTCACGGGCGGCGGGCTGACGTAGGACCAGCGAACCGGTGACTCGGAGGATCTCCAGCGCTTCGCTCTGGTCGCGCGCGGTCTCCAGATACTGGGGCGGGAAGTTCGGCGAATCGACGAAACGCTGACCCGGCGCGTACTCGAGGCTGCCGCCACCCCCGAGGAAGACCAGACGGTCGACGCCTGCGAGGGGAAGTGCTTCGAGCAGGGCTTGGGCGCCGCGCGGGACCAGTCGGTCTTCGCCCTTGATGGCTGCGACGACGGCGTCGTGGCCTGCGACGGCGTTCTTGACCGAGGCGGCATCGGTGACATCGACGGTGTCGCGGCCAAGGGCGGTGACCTGCAACCCACGCGCGGCCGCCGCACGGGCGACTGCACCCCCGAGGCTACCGCCGGCGCCGATTACAGCGATCTTCATGGGCCTTTCCTGGTTCAGGCGATCGATGAAATCGCTAATGAGCGGGGCGATTTCGGGAAGGTTCTCTTCGAGCGCGAAATGGCCCGTGTCGAACAGGTGGACGGTGGCGTCGGGGACATCACGCAGGTAAGCGTGCGCACCGGCTGCGGGGAAGAAGGCGTCGTTGCGGCCCCACAGGACCAGGGTCGGTGGTTGGTGCTCGCGTAGCCACTGCTGCCACACCGGGTAGAGCGCTAAGTTGGTGTGGTAGTTCAGCGCCAGCTCGACCTGGGCTTCTTTGCGGCCCAGAAGGTCGAGGAAATGCTGATCGAGGGTCCATCCGTCGGGGGCGACGAGCTCTGGATCGGTTGTGCCACCCTCATATTGGCCGCGAGTGACCGGCAGTTCGAGAATCTGTCGAACGTTGTCCTCGGCCCGAACTAGCGAAACACTCGAGGTCCGGAGTGATCGACACGGCTGTCAGATATTCATCATCTGACGCCGATGAAGGCGGGTCAAGATCTTCAGCACACCCATCTTGGGTGACTTTTGCGCAGGTCATGGGGCAATACGTGCAGTTTGCCAACACGCCCCGGATACGCCGCTACACCGGACAGGCGCAGGCTGTGCGGTGGGCCACGGCACACAACTGGTGCTCCCAACCGACCCCCGACACGAGGAAGGTGTCCGGCTACTTTGCCGCTGTGCGCGCTGAGGAGAGTGGCCACGCTGTGGTCGCTGTCCAGCGGCGCCATCCGCGGTCTACCGCCGCCATAGGCCAAGGACCAGCAGCGGGCCTGGCTCAAGCCCTCCGGGTCGTTGCGATCGCCATACGCTCACCGCGGCGGAGTAGCCCTGCGTCTGCAAGAACAGAAGCCCGACCGAGGAACTCGTCACGAAACTCCCGCAATTGTTGGGCTTCGACGAGGGTGATGTCGTAGTACGACTCGACAGCGGAGGCCCAGATCTGTTCCGGCGTGGCGTCGGCGCCGGGCATGATCTCGGTCCAGCTGATGGGCTGGAACCCAGCGGCCGTTGCCAGCTCGTTCAATCCTTGGCGGGTGCGTGCGCGGCGGTCGCCGAGTGTGGGCATCGTCCCGCGCTGTTGGGAGGCTGCGAAGATGGGCCGTCCCACCTCCTGGAACAACGCGAGTCCACTGCCGGGCACGGGCTTCATGCCGACCGAGATCGCTAGCCTGCCTGCGGGCTTCAACACTCGCGCCGCTTCGGTGAAGACCTGTTCGACCTGCGCCATCAGCATCACCGCCATGTGAGAGACCACGGTGTCGAATGCGTTGTCGGCAAACGGGAGTTCCTGGGCACGGCCCAGCCGCAACTCGGCATCGACCAGTTCCGATCTGCGACGGGCCGAAGCGAGTTGACCCTCCGACAAGTCGATGCCGGCGAGCCCGGTCGCGCCGTTTCGGGCAAGAATCGCCAACAGGGATCCGTCACCGCAACCGAGGTCGAGCACGTTGAGAGCGTCGGGGACCTGGTCGGCTATGAACTGGTAGCTGGTTCTCCCGTCGGGGAGCGGGTTCGCGGCGACATAACGACTCATGGCTTCGGGCATCTGGTCATGTATCCGCTGGTAGAAGGCTTCGCCTGCGTCTATTTCATCGGCTGCAACCATGCGACAACCCTAATCCATTGGTGCCGAACGTATTTCGATGCATTTAGTAGCAGGTCGGGACGCCGCGCTTCATCGATCATCGTGCGCGCCATAGTCCTCATTCCGCCCCGCTCGACTACCAATCGGCGGTGGACGGGCTCCGACCCGAGGTGTCCTCGGGAAGACACCACCAATGACCGAGTCCTGGCCTGACGCATACTCGCCTCGGGTGTGGGCGGCGATTGCGGTATCGTTCGAGCTCGGCCCGCGTGGCCTCGGTGGGGAATTTCGGTCGATCGTTCGGCCCATGAATGAGGAGATTTGCGATGCCGTACGCGGTTGTCGGGCTGATCACGTTGGCACTATGGGTGTACTGCCTGATCGACATCATCACCGCTCCCGAGGCCGGAATCCGGCATCTGCCCAAGATCGGGTGGCTGGTGGTCGTGGTCTTGGTGCCGACGGTCGGGGCCCTGCTGTGGCTGTTCATCGGGCGGCCGCTGAACGAGTCGTCCAGGACGCGGTCGAATAGCCGGTACTCCGAGTACGACCGCCCGGGTCGCTATGTCGCGCAGGATCCAGCGGCCGACGAAGAGTTCCTGCGCGGCCTGCGCCTGCGGGCCGAACAGCAGCGCGCCGAGGCCAAGCGCCAAGAGCAGGTGCGGCAGCAGGAACGCGGCGAGCAGTAACGACGCCGCGTTGACGCTCCCCCCGGCTCATCGCCGCCGATCTCGACGGCACCCTCCTTCGCCGGGACGGCCCGATCTCCCCACGCACCGTCGCCGCATCCCAAACAGGGCCTCATCGCCGGGCGCCGCCGGGGATCAGTTCCAGCAGGATCCGGTGCAGTCGATTGAGGGTGTCGGTGCGGGCGTGTCCGAGCCCGTCACGGCGGTCGGCGAGCAAGCCGAGGGCGATCAGTTCCGGGTCGGCCTGGACGCGGCGCAGGTTCGGTGCATGCAAGGCCGCCAGAGCGACCGAGTGCGCGTCGACAGGGTCTGTTTTTCGGCCGTTGCCGGTGGCGAAGACCCGCACCTGCGCCGAGAGTTTCGTCGGGACATCGACGACGGTTTCCCCGTCGTGGACCAGGCGGTGGGCGAGATGTCGGCCGATGCCGTCGCAGCACTCGATCGCCCAGGTGCGGTCGGTGAATCGTTGTGCTGTGGTGAGCATTTCGGTGTAGCCGGTGTTGTCTGTGTCGTATCGGCCCGTGGCCAGCACCGTGCCGGCTGGGTCGATGATCTCGATCGTGGCTGAGCGTTTGTGCGGGTCCATTCCGATGATGACCGTCATCAGTGCGTCCTTCCCAATGCGCGGATGGTGTCCGTGCGGGAAGGCACCGCTACTTCGAGCCCGGGCAAACCCCTACTTAGCCGGCAACGGTTACCTCGATGATTCGTTGCACGGCATGGCCCGGCAACTCCTGGCAAACCCCTGAGCCGTGAGCTCTTTGAAAAGGCGGCGAGTGCCGGGTCAGGCCGGGTCTACGAACGAGCCGGTGTGTCGACTCGGACCAGTCCGGAGTCGGCGGTGAAATTGTCGTGGTTCGAGCCCGCCTGCGCGAGCTGACATCTCGCCAACCCGGAGCCTTTCGAGCTCTCGAGAAGACTGAAGTCGCGCGGGTGCGCTGGGATCGCGAACAGCTCATCGGAGGCAAGCCCGAGAGGCTCGTAAGTGGGGCGCTGCGCGTTCCCATCAGGGTTGGACCAGCGGAAACACTGAAGCAGATGGAGGCTGGATTGTATCGATACTGCGGGATCGACTGGGCCAAAGGACATCACGACATCGCCATCGTCAATCGCGAAGGCACACTGGTGACCAAGAAGCGGATCGCTGATGACCCAACGGGTTTCACCGAACTGATCGACCTACTCACCGAGGCCGGTGACAACGCCGCTGAGCCGATCCCCATTGCGATCGAAACCCCCCGCGGGCTGCTGGTCTCGACCAGCTACGCGCCAGCGGCCGACCAGTGTTCGCGATCAATCCGATGGCCGTCGCCCGATATAGGGAACGCCACAGCATGGCACGCGCCAAGTCCGACCATGCCGATGCATTGACCTTGGCCAATATCCTTCGCGTCGACGCTCATCTGCACAGACAACTCCCCGACGACAGCGAACTCGTCCAGGCGATCGCGGTCTTGGCGCGCGCTCAACAAGACGCAGTCTGGCGCCGCACCAAAGCCAGTAATGAGCTCAGATCTCTACTGCGCGAATACTATCCAGCTTTTCTCGACACATTCGTCGCCCGAACCTCCAAATCAGGCACCAACCTCGCCAGACCCGAAACCCGCGCCATCCTCGCAATCGCACCCACCCCAGCTCACGCCGCCAAGCTCACCAAGGCACGCATCGCCACCGCACTGCGCCGAGCAGGCCGCCAGCGCGGAATCGATGACCTCGCCACCGACATCTTCCAACGCCTGCGCGTCCCACAGATGCGCCAACCGCAACTGGTGGAACAGGTGATGGGCCACCAAACCCTCGCCTTGCTGGCCACCCTCGACGCCGCCTGCCGCGGCGCCAACGACCTCGAACAGGCCACCGCCGAACAATTCCGCAGACACCCCGACCACGACATCATCACCAGCTTCCCCGGCCTGGCCGACCTCGCCGGCGGCCGAGTGCTCGCCGAAATCGGCGACGACCCAACAAGATTCACCGACCCCCGCGCACTGAAGGCCTACGCCGGATCCGCACCAGTCACTCGAGCATCTGGCGAAACCATCTCGATCACACACCGCAAAATCAAGAACGACCGACTCGCCGCTGCCGGCTGGGTTTGGTCGTTCGCCGCAGCCGCCACCAACGGACCCGCCCGAGCGCACTACCTCAACCGCCGAGCCCAGGGTGACCGCCACCCCGCAGCCCTACGCCACCTATTCAACAAGATGCTCGGCCAACTCCATCACTGCCTCCACACTCGCGAATCGTTCGATCCCAAAAAGCCTTCGACCATCCAGCAGAAACACCGCACCAACCCGCTGCAGCTTGACTCTTAGAACCATCGGAGGTCTCTTCAGCCATTCCCGGCACGGCACCCGGTGAGAGGCAAGCCATGTGAGAGCCACACCAATGATGCTGGTGGGCAGCCGCTTATAGAGCTTCTCGCCGGGTACCTGGACCCGATCCTGGCCGGGATCAGGCCCTGGCACCAGGGTTAAGTAGGCTCCCCTTTATGTCAAGACATGGCTGGGAGACGGTGGTTAGGCTGGGTGGTGGTAGGTCCGGGATGTGGCTTGTCCGAAGGGCCGGTGTGCGG
>NZ_JBHVDF010000035.1:0-23857 GCF_042802915.1 Nocardia sp. NPDC057440 | reverse complement strand
CGAACCACTTCGCGACGGGTGCGTCGCGCCAGTCGAGGACCTGTGTCCAGGGCTGATCCCAGTGCAACCGTCCGGCCTGTTCGGCCCAGAACGCGAGCCGATCGGCCGCGGCCCGGTCGTACACGGCCGCACCGGCATTGGCGGTCGCGGTGAAGGCGGCCTCCGGCGGGTAGGTGGCCGGTACGGCACCGGAGGTGCTGTCGAGGCCGGTCGTGTCAAGGTCGGTGGTTGCGCTGGTCAACGTGGAACTCCTATCGGAACAACAAGGGACGCGGTCTCATCCCGTCGAAATGTCGGGGCGGCAGGTCTCAGTGCACGACCGCCTTCTCCGCGCCGACGCCGGTGAGTGAGCGGACCTCCATCTCCGCGGCCTTCGCCGGGTCTTCCTGCTTCCGGCCGCCCAGGAAGGTGCCGATCACCCCGAGCGCGAAAGCCAGTGGGATGGAGACGATTCCTGGATTCGACAGCGGGAACCAGTCGAAATCCGAACCCGGGATCATCGAGGTCTTGGTGCCCGACACCGCCGGGGAGAATACGATCAACACGATGGTGGAGATCAGGCCGCCGTACATGCTGAACAGCGCTCCCGTGGTGTTGAACCGCTTCCAGAACAGCGAGAACAGGATCGTCGGCAGGTTCGCCGCGGCCGCGACAGCGAAGGCGAGCGCCACCAGGAACGCGACGTTCTGGCCGTTGGCGAGGATGCCGAGTCCGATGGCGAGCACACCGATGATCACCGCGGTGATCCTGGAGACCCGGACCTGCTTGTCCTCGTCGACCTTGCCCTTCTTGATCACGCTCGCGTAGATGTCGTGGGCGAACGACGCCGAGGCGGTGATGGTCAGTCCGGCGACGACCGCGAGGATTGTGGCGAAGGCGACCGCGGAGATAATGCCGAGCAGCACAACGCCACCCAGCTCGAACGCCAGCAGCGGCGCCGCCGAGTTCTGCCCGCCTGCCGCGCCCAGGATGCGGTCGGGGCCGACGATCGCGGCCGCGCCGTACCCGAGCACCAGGGTGAACAGGTAGAACGCGCCGATCAGTCCGATCGCCCAGACCACCGATCGCCGAGCCTCTTTCGCGGTGGGCACCGTGTAGAAGCGCATCAGCACGTGCGGCAGACCGGCCGTGCCGAGCACCAGAGCCAAGCCGAGGGAGACGAAGTTCAGCTTGGAGGTCGAGCTGCCGCCGTACTGGGCGCCGGGGGCGAGCACGTCACGCGCGGCCACGCCCTTGGTCTTCGAACCGGACACCGCGTCCTGGGCCGAGCCGAGGATGTCGGAGAAGTTGAAGCCGAATTTGGCGAACACCATGACCGTCATCAGCGCGGCGCCGGTGATGAGCAGCGCGGCTTTGATGATTTGCACCCATGTGGTGCCTTTCATGCCGCCGACCAGCACATACACGATCATCAGCACGCCGACAACGGCGATCACGATGGACTGCCCGGTCTTGTCGGAGATATCGAGCAGCAGCGCGACGAGACCGCCTGCGCCCGCCATCTGCGCCAGCAGATAGAACAGCGAGACGGCCAGCGTGGTCAGTGCGGCGGCGGTGCGGACGGGGCCTTCCTGCAATCGGAAGCTCAGCACGTCCGCCATGGTGAATTTGCCGGTGTTCCTGAGCATTTCGGCCACCAGCAGCAATGCGACCAGCCAGGCGACCAGGAAACCGATCGAGTAGAGGAATCCGTCGTAGCCGTACACCGCGATCGCGCCTGCGATGCCGAGAAAGCTTGCCGCGGAAAGGTAATCGCCCGCGATGGCGACACCGTTCTGCGGACCGGTGAAGCCGCGGCCGCCGGTGAAGTAGTCGGCGGCGGTGCGGTTGTTGCGACTGGCCCTGATCACCACGACCATCGTGATCACGACGAAGAGGGCGAAGATAGCGATGTTCGCGGCCGGATTGCCGACCGTCCCCGCAGCGAGGTATTGCGTACCGGCGAAGGTGGTCATGCCCGGCCCCCTTCGAGGTAGTGACGAATTGCGGCCGCGCGCGGGTCGAGCTCGCGGTTGGCGAACCGGACATAGAGCGCGGTGATGGCGAAGGTCGAGACGAACTGCGCGAGGCCGAGCAGTAAGCCGAGGTTGATGTTGCCGAAGACCTCGGTGGCCATGAAGTCGTGCGCGTATGCGCCGAGCAGCACGTAACTCAGATACCAGACCAGGAACAGTGCGGTCATCGGAAACACGAAGCGGCGCAACCGGCTTCGCAGCTCCTGGAATTGCGGACTCGCTTGCACGGCGGCGAAATCTTCGGCGCTCGGCGTGCGCGGCGGCGCGGCGGCATCCGAGCGCCGAGGCTCGGTGCTCTCGCCGTCGAGGTCGATACTGGTCATCAGGAGTCCTAGCGTGTGACGTGGCTTACTGCGCAGACCGTAGCCAGGTCGGCGTGAGGGAATCATGATGTGGCGCAGGTCACTCTGTGAAGGTGCCGGTTTGTGCGGTGAACGGTCGGCTGGACGCGACGAGCGGTCCGGCCTGCGGAGTCGAAAATCGGGTCGCTCCGTCGGCTCGGTCGCCCGCGGGCAGTCTCAGTTCGAGCGCAGCACGCGCTCCCGGTCGGCGCCCATGCCGAGCCTTTCCGGCGCGTGCAGGCGCACGAAGATCCGCCCGACCGTGCGTGCGCTCTGGCCGCGTGTCACTTTGCTGACCAGGATCATCGATGCGAATGCCAGGGGGACGCTGATCGCGGCCGGATAGCCGAGCACCGCCGCGGGCCAGCCGCCCGCCACCTCGTCGGAGACCCCGCCGAGCACCGAAACCACCGTCGCGCCGCCCGCCGCGAGACCACCGATGATCAGCCCCGTAGCGGCCCCGATCGCGGTCAGCCCGCGCCACCAGATGCCGAGAGCAAGCAGCGGGCAGAGCGTGGACGCCGCGACCGAGAAGGCGAGCCCGACAGTGCGGGACAGATCGAGCGAGGCGACGGTGAGCGAAAGACCGAGGGGTACGGCACCGGCGCACAGCGCCGCGACACGGAAATCGCGAATGCGCCCGCGCAGCATGTCCGTACTGAGCACGCCGGCGATGCTCACGAGCAGACCCGACGAGGTGGACAGGAACGCGGCGATCGCGCCCGCGGCCACCAGCGCCGCGAGCAGCTGTCCCGGCAGACCGGCGAGCACCGATCCCGGCAGCAGCACCACCGCGGCATCGGAGGTGCCGGTGATCAGCAGCTGCGGTACGTAGAGCCGCGCGAAGACCCCGAGCAGCACCGGGAAGAGGTAGAACACTCCGACCAGCCCGATCACCGCGAGCGCTGTGGTACGCGCCGCCCGGCCGTCGGGGTTGGTGTAGAAGCGCACCAGCACATGCGGCAACCCCATGGTGCCGAGGAAGGTGGCGACGATCAAGGAGAACACCTGGTAGGTCGGATGCGATCCGCCGAACCCGCCGCCGGGCAGCAGCCAGGCCGCGCCGTCGGCTGGCGCACCGGCCACCACCGGCACGGCAGCGCCGGCATCGAGGACCAGCTGGGTGCCCGCGGCCAGCTCGTGTTCGCCGGATGTCAGCAGCACCGGTCCGGTCACCGCGTGGTCGTCGAGGGTGCCGTCGATCGAAACTTGCTGCGGCGCGGCAACCTGAACGACCACATCGGTGCTCACATCGACGGTCGTCGGCTCGGTGACGATCGGAGGCGCGGGCGTGGCGAGCTCGCGATCGTCGGCGAGGAAATGCCCGAGCAGCACCAGCGCCGGTATCGCCACCGCGGTCAACTTGAGCCAGTACTGGAAGGCCTGCACCAGCGTGATGGACCGCATCCCGCCGCCGGCCACATTCGCGATCACGATGGCCCCGACCGCTACCGCGCCGACCCAGTCCGGCACACCCAGCAGGATGCGCAGTGTCAACCCGGCGCCTTGGAACTGCGGAATCAGATATACCCCGCACACCAGTACCACAACGACCGCCGCCAGCTTGCGCAGCCGCACCGAGCCGAGCCGGAATTCCGCGAAGTCGGGCACGGTGTAGGCCCCCGATCGCCGCAGCGGCGCGGCGACGAACAACAGCAATCCCAGATATCCCGCGGTGAATCCGACCGGATACCACAGCGCGTCGGCCCCGTACTTGGCGATGAGCCCCGCAACACCGAGAAAGGAAGCGGCGGAAAGATACTCGCCGGAGATCGCCGCCGCGTTCCAGCGCGGCCCGACACTGCGCGAGGCAACCAGGAAGTCCGACGTGGTCCGCGCCAAGCGCACGCCGTAGACACCGATGGCGACGGTGGCGAGTGCGGCGAGCAGCAGGGCGGCGATGGTGAGCGCGGGTGCGGTGCTGGTGCTCATCGTCGTCTCCGGCCGGCTCGCGGTGTGAGATCGGTTGCCGCGTCAGTGTTCACGTCACTCGTCCGCCAGCTCGAGGAAGTCCTGTTCGTTGCGCTCGGCGAGGCGAACATACAGGCGCCCGACGGCATAGAGCAGTGGATAGACCGCGATACCGAGCAGCAGCCACGGCAGCCGTAGTCCGAACACCACAAATGAGCCGACCGCCGCGATCTGAAAAAGCAATGGCAGCGAGCACAATACGAGGACCGTGACCAGACCCACCCGCAGCGCGAGACCGAGCTGGGCGCGAATCAGCCCGCCGATCATGGCCTCGCCGATCTCTGTCTGTTCGGCCACCTCGACGCGAGTGCGGACCCGCCGCGCGCCGCGACGCTCGGCCAGCACCACACGCTGCCGGGTCAGTCGCTGCTGCGGTCCGGTCACAGCTGGTTCCACTGCTGTCGAGGGCCGCGCACGAGACGCTGCTTCAGCTCGCGGACCTGTCGCCGACTGACCGGCAGCTCCACCGCCGCGGCGTTCCCGTCCGCGCGCAGGCACACCACCGTGCCGGTGCCGACCGTGCGCAATCCGGTCACCAGCCGCAGCGCCACCAGATACGACCGGTGCACCCGCAGGAATCCCGCATTCTCCCAGCGGGACTCCAGCGCGGTCAGCGGAATCCGCACCAGATGCGACCCGGCGCTGGTGTGTAGCCGCGCGTAATCACCGTCCGCCTCCACCCAGCTCACGCTCGAGCGGTTCACCAATGTGGTGACGCCGCCGAGCTCGACGGGGATGACCTCGTTCGGATCGGCGCGCGGCTGCGCGGCCACCGGTGCGGGCGCGCTGCGCGCGGCGGCGATTCGCCGCACCGCCTCGGCCAATCGCGCCTCGCGCAGCGGCTTCAGCAGGTAATCGACAGCCCCGAGATCGAATGCCGCCACCGCCCGATCATCGTGCGCCGTCACGAACACCACGGCGGGTGGGTTCGCGAACTCCGACAGGATGCCCGCCAATTCCATCCCGTCCAGCCCGGGCATATTGATGTCGAGGAACACCGCGTCGATGGGATGGGCCCGCATCAGCCGCAGCGCGTTGGTCGCGTCGCCCGCGCTGTGGATCTCGCCGACACCCGATTGCGCGCGCAGCAAATACACCAGCTCGTCCAGAGCCGGTTTCTCGTCGTCCACGGCAAGCACGCGAAGCACTCCGGCGGACTGGTCAGTGGTCCGGGTCACAACCGGTCCATCGTAAGCGCTGGCTTCGCGGCGCCGGATCGGGTCGACCTCTCATGCCTGGATGCCGGCACGGAACTTGGGGACCCGCAGGCTCACCTTGGTGCCTGCTCCTGGCGCGGTTTCCACGATCAGGCCGTAGTCGTTGCCGAAGGCGGCGCGCAGCCGGTCGTCGACATTGGCAAGGCCCACATGGGCCGATTCGCCGGAAGCCGCAGGGCCGGTGCCGGTTTCGATCGCGTCGAGGGCGCCGAAGCGCAGCAGGTCCGGATCCATCCCGATGCCGTCGTCTTCGACGCTGATCACGCAGTCGGTGCCCGCGTCGGTGGCGATAATGCTCACCGTGCCGCCGCGGGTCGCCCCCGCCAAGCCGTGCCGGACCGCGTTCTCCACCAGCGGTTGCAGCGCCAGGAAGGGCAGCACGACGCCGAGCACCTCCGGCGCGATCTGCAGCCGCACCGCGAGCGCATCGCCGAAGCGGGCCCGCTCCAGGGCGAGATAACGCTCGATATTGCGCAGTTCGTCGGCGAGGACGGTGAATTCGCCTGCGGCGCGGAAGGAATAGCGGGTGAAGTCAGCGAATTCCAGGATCAGCTCCCGCGCCCGATCCGGGTCGGTCCGGACGAACGATGCCACGGTATTGAGTGCGTTGTAGATGAAATGCGGGCTGATCTGGGCGCGCAACGCGCGCACCTCGGCGCGGTCCAAGCGGGCGCGGGATGCATCGAGTTCGGCCAACTCGAGCTGGCCGCAGGCGTACCGCGCCACCTCCGCCACCGCGCCGAGCCTGCCGGGTCCCGGCTGCCCGGTGGTCACCACTCCCAGCGCGCCGGCGACTCCGGAGTTTTCGATCAGCAATGGCTGAGCGATCAAGGTGCGCCCGGAGTGCTCTGCGCGGCCGGGCCCGGACACCAGGACCGGTCGCTCGGTCGCCATCGCGCGGCGCGCGGCCTCGGCGAAATGCTCGGCGAGATCGGAGTGCGGGCCGTCCCAGGCGAGCAAGGTGCCGTCCGGATCGGCGACGCCGAGCGCCTCGGCTCCGGTGAGGGCGCGCAGGTGCGGCGCCGATTCCTGCGCGGACTGATCGGTCAGGCCCTGACGCAAGGGACGCGCGGCCAGCGACGCGGTGTGCAGCGCGGTGTGCACCGCGCGCTCGGCCGGGGTGGTCACGGTCCGACGGGTCCGCGACCACACCAGCAGCGCACCGGCGAGCAACAGCACCGAGGCGACAACGGCTACTGCCGCCGTCGTCAACGCGTACCCGTCGAGGGGGTGTGTTGCTGCCACGTCATCGCCCGATTATCCCGATGCCGTCACGCAGTCGGTGACAGCAGCGCCGAAGCGCAGGCTACGGCTGGTATTCGTGCACCGTGAACGTCCGTGTACCCGGGTCCGGCACGTGCGCCGCGCCGATGATCACCGTGCTGGTGAAATCGCCGATTCCGGGCTGGAAGATCGCGGCGGGTCCGCTGTTGCTCCAGTACCCGGGGCCGTTCGCGGTCACTTTGAACGAGCCTGTCGCGCCGGTGGCGGCATTGCGCCAGTTCAGCGTGACCGGCAGCGTGCACGGTCCGATGCCGAACATGGTCGTGTTCACGGTGAACCCCGCGCTCGACGGATAGGCGTCACCGTTGACAGACGTCTCGACCTGCGCGAAACAGGCGCCCTGGGTGAGCGAGTAGGCGGTGGCGAACTTGCCTTCCGCGGTGGCGGGTGCGGCGGTGGCCAGTAGCGCTACGGCGGCCATGGGTGTAGCGGAAAGGACGAACAAAGATCTGGCTGTATTCATCAGCACCCCTGCAGAGTTGGGTCGGATCCTTATGGTTGTGCGGTCACGCCCGTACGTTCATCGCGATAAACGTTGCCACGCGCGCCGCCTCGGTGGTCGAGATTCCGTCGATCCAGCAGCGCGGGGGAGAACGTGACCGCGGGCGTCGCGTACTGTCGACCGGTCCGCGCTGGACGTCATTCGCGGAAAATGGACAGCTCCATGGCGACTCGCCAGACGCGCCGGTGATCTTCGACACCGACACGCCGGGCCCTCCTGGGACGTCTCTTTGCGGCGTGCGCGCCGCAGAAAACTTGTCGTACCGACGTGCCTAGAATCGCTAGGCCAACCCCCGTCGAGACCTTGGGAGGAAGGACCGTCTTGGCCGCCTCGTCCGGATCGTTCGTTCACCTGCACAACCACACCGAGTACTCCATGCTCGACGGTGCGGCGAAGATTTCGCCCCTGTTCGCCGAGGCGAAACGGCTGGGGATGGACGCGGTCGGGATGACCGACCACGGCAATATGTACGGCGCCTCCGAGTTCTACAACTCCGCGAAAAAAGCGGGCATCAAGCCGATCATCGGCATCGAGGCCTACATTGCGCCCGCCTCCCGGTTCGACACCAAGCGCATCCAGTGGGGCGATCCGAGCCAGAAGGGCGACGACGTCTCCGGCTCCGGCGCCTATACGCACATGACCATGGTCGCGGAGAACGCGACCGGCCTGCGCAACCTGTTCAAGCTGTCGTCGCTGGCATCGCTGGAAGGTCAGCTCGGCAAGTGGGCGCGGATGGACGAGGAGATCATCGCCCAGTACGCCGAGGGCATCATCGCCACCACCGGGTGCCCCTCCGGTGAGGTGCAGACCCGGTTGCGCCTCGGCCATGATCGGGAGGCGCTGGAGGCCGCGGCCAAGTGGCAGGAGATCTTCGGCAAGGAGAACTTCTTCCTGGAGATCATGGACCACGGGCTGTCCATCGAACGCCGGGTCCGCGAAGGACTCATCGAGATCGGCAAGAAGCTCGGCATTCCGCCGATCGCGACCAACGACTGCCATTACGTCACCAAGGATCAGTCGACCAATCACGAAGCGCTGCTGTGCATTCAGACCGGCAAGACGCTCAGCGACCCGACCCGCTTCAAATTCGACGGCGACGGTTACTACCTCAAGTCCGCTGCGGAAATGCGCGCGATCTGGGATGCCGAAGTGCCCGGCGCCTGCGACAACACCGTGCTCATCGGCGAGCGCGTGCAGTCCTATGACGACGTGTGGGAGTTCCGCGACCGGATGCCGGTGTTCCCGGTGCCCGAGGGCGACGACCAGAATTCCTACCTCCGCAAGGAAGTCGATCGCGGTCTCGCGCGGCGGTTCCCGAACGGCGTCCCCGACGAGTACTACACCCGCGCCTACTTCGAGCTCGACGTCATCAAGCAGAAAGGCTTCCCCGCCTACTTCCTCGTCGTCGGCGACCTCGTCTCGCATGCCAAGGACGTCGGCATCCGCGTCGGCCCCGGCCGTGGTTCGGCCGCAGGCTCGCTGGTCGCGTACGCGCTGGGCATCACCAATATCGACCCGATTCCGCACGGCCTGCTGTTCGAGCGGTTCCTGAATCCGGAGCGCCCGTCCGCGCCCGATATCGATATCGACTTCGACGATCGCCGCCGCGGTGAAATGGTCCGCTACGCGACCGAGAAGTGGGGCACCGACCGGGTCGCCCAGGTCATCACCTTCGGCACCATCAAGACCAAGGCCGCGATCAAGGACTCCGCGCGAGTGCTGTTCGGCCAGCCCGGTTTTGCCATCGCCGACCAGATCACCAAGGCGCTGCCGCCGCCGATCATGGCCAAGGACATCTCGGTGTCCGGCATCACCGATCCCGATCACGAGCGCTTCAAGGAAGCCGCCGAGGTCCGCGAGCTCATCGCGAACAACCCGGATGTCGCGAAGATCTACGAGACCGCGCGCGGCCTGGAGGGCCTGATCCGCAATGCGGGCGTGCACGCGTGCGCGGTGGTCATGTCCTCGGAGCCGCTGACCGATGCCATCCCGGTCTGGAAGCGGGCCCAGGACGGCGCCATCATCACCGGCTGGGACTATCCGTCCTGTGAGGCCATCGGCCTGCTGAAGATGGACTTTCTCGGGCTGCGCAACCTGACCGTCATCGGTGACGCGATGGACAACATCAATGCCAACCGTGGCATCGATCTCGATTTGGACAATCTGCCGCTGGACGACCCGGCAACCTACGAATTGCTTTCCCGCGGTGACACTCTCGGCGTCTTCCAGCTCGACGGCGGCCCCATGCGCGATTTGCTGCGGCGCATGCAGCCGACCGGCTTCAACGACATCGTCGCTGTGCTCGCGCTGTATCGCCCCGGCCCGATGGGCATGAACGCGCACAACGACTACGCCGACCGCAAGAACGGCCGTCAGCCGATCACGCCGATCCACCCCGAGCTCGAGGAACCGCTGAAGGACATCCTCTCGGAGACCTATGGTCTGATCGTCTACCAAGAGCAGATCATGTTCATCGCCCAGAAGGTCGCCTCGTACTCCATGGGCAAGGCCGACGCGCTGCGTAAGGCCATGGGTAAGAAGAAGCTCGAGGTCCTGGAAGCCGAATACAAGGGCTTCCACGAGGGCATGACCGCCAACGGGTTCTCCGAGGCCGCGGTGAAAGCGCTGTGGGACACCATCCTTCCCTTCGCCGGTTACGCGTTCAACAAATCGCACGCCGCGGGCTACGGTCTCGTCTCCTTCTGGACCGCCTACCTCAAGGCCAACTATCCCGGCGAATACATGGCGGGACTGCTCACCAGCGTCGGTGACGACAAGGACAAGGCCGCGGTCTACCTGTCGGACTGCCGCCGCCTCGGCATCACGGTGCTGCCGCCGGATGTCAACGAGTCCGAAATGAACTTCGCCTCGGTCGGCACCGATATCCGCTTCGGCCTCGGCGCGGTGCGCAATGTCGGCGCGAACGTGGTGTCCTCGATCATCGCCGCGCGCAAGGAGAAGTCGAAGTTCACCGACTTCTCCGATTACCTGAACAAGATCGACGCGGTCGCCTGCACCAAGAAGGTGACCGAATCCCTCATCAAGGCAGGCGGATTCGACTCGCTCGGGCATCCGCGCAAGGGCCTGCTGCTCATCCACTCCGATGCCATCGACGCGGTGATGTCCACCAAGAAGGCCGAGGCGATCGGGCAGTTCGACCTGTTCGGCGGGATGGACGACGGCGACGATTCGATGGCGTCGGTGTTCAACGTCAAGGTGCCGGAGGAGGAGTGGGAGACCAAGCACAAGCTCGCGCTGGAACGTGAGATGCTCGGCCTCTACGTGTCCGGGCATCCGCTCAACGGCGTCGAGCATGTGCTTGCCGCGCAAGCGGATACGCAGATCCCCGCCATTCTCGAGGGTGACATCAAGGACGGCGCCCAGGTGACCATCGGCGGCATCCTCGCCTCGGTCAACCGCCGGATCAACAAGAACGGTCTGGCCTGGGCTTCCGCGCAGCTGGAAGATCTGACCGGTGGCATCGAGGTGCTCTTCTTCCCACAGTCGTATTCGGTCTACGGCATGGATGTCGTGGAGGACGCGGTCGTTCTGGTGAAGGCTCGCGTCTCGGTCCGCGACGACCGGATCTCGTTGATTGCCAACGATCTCGCCGTCCCCGACCTCTCCTCGATCGGCGTGGCCAAGCCGCTCGCGGTGATCCTGCCGACCAGGCTGTGCACCCCTGACAAGGTGAGCGCCCTCAAACGTGTGCTGACCAGCCACCCCGGCACCGCGGATGTGCACCTGCGGCTGGTCGGCGCCCGCGACAAGACCACCCTGCTGAAACTCGACGACAGCCTGCGCGTCTCGCCGTCGTCGGCGTTGATGGGCGACCTGAAGGCCCTCCTCGGACCCGGCTGCCTGGCCGGCTGAGCTACCTCCGACGCCGAACCCCGGCTTGCCACACGGCAAGTCGGGGTTGGGCATTCGATCTGGTCGTGGACCGGTCGTCGAGGTCGGATCGCCCAGCGTTCCGGTCGTCGCCAGGAAGTCGGGCGGCGGTGGGAAAGTTCGGACTCCTTCGGTCAGTGGGCCAGTTCGGCGAGCGGCTGTGGTTCAGGTTTCGCGATAGCGGGCCCGCGGTGCACGCGTTGGGCCCAGGCGATCGTGGCCAGCATGGCCAGGCCCATCGCCGCGCCGATCCAGCCGACCGAGGCGTAGCCGAGGCCTGCGCCGATGGTGATGCCGCCGAGCCAGGGCCCGACGGTGATGCCGACGTTGAACGCGGAGTAGTTGGTGGCGGTGGCGAGGGTGGGGGCGGCGCCTGCGAGGCTGAAGACCCGGGTATTGAGCGCGGGGTTGGTGGCGAAACCGAAAGCGCCCAGGAGGAATACGAGAACGATCACCGGCGCGGGCTGGTTCGCGGTCAGTGCCAGTCCCGCGGCGATGATGGTCATGCCCGCCGCGCCGATGTAGAGGGTGCGGAAGGGGTGGGCGTCGGAGGTGCGGCCGCCGATGCTGATGCCGATCAGGCTGCCGAGGCCGTAGAGCGCGAGCACCGCGGGAATCCAGGTTTCGGAGATTCCGGTGGTGTCCGCGAGCATGGCGCCGAGGTAGGAGAAGGTCACGAAGATCGACCCGGTGGACAGCGCGGTGCTCGCGTAGGACAGCCACAACCGCGGGTTGGCCATGGTGCGCAGTTCATTCCGCAATTGCGGCACCTGGGTCGGCCGTCCGCCGGGGATCTTCGCGAGCACGCCGATCGCCGAGAGCGCCGACAGCGCGGCGACCACCCAGAATGCCGCGCGCCAGCCGAAGTGCTGGCCGATGACGGTGCCCGCGGGCAGCCCCACAATGGTGGCGATGGTGAGTCCGCCCGCGACGATGCTCATCGCCTTGCCGCGCGCGTTCTCCGGCACCAGGCTCACCGCGGCGGTCGCCGCCAGCGCCCAGAACCCCGCGTAGACAAAGGCGCTCACCACCCTGGTCGCGAACAGCACCCAATAGTCCGAGGTCGAGGCGCCCACGACGTGGGCGGCGACGAAGACGGCGAGAAAGCCGAGCAGTGCATCGCGGCGTGGCCAGCGCAGTGTGACCACCGCGAGCACCGGTGCGCCCACCAGCATGCCGAGGGCGAATGCCGAAATCAGCAGTCCCGCCCGCGGAATGGTCACGCCGAGATCGGTGGCCATTTCGGGCAGCAGCCCGGCGAGCATCAGCTCCGAGGTGCCCTGGGCGAAGATGGACAACCCCAGGACGAAGACGGCTAACGGCATCGGATACCTCTCTAATTTTGGATTGATCAGTTCAAAATGAACTCGAAAGAAAAGGCGGCGTGATGCCGCCTCGCTGGTCTTACAGTGCGCTGAGCGCGGTGCCCGCAATGGCTGTCAGCGCATCCCGTCCCGCTCCACCGCGCGCCGCTACGCGCATTCCGGCGATGGTGGCGTTCACGAAGTGTGCGAGATCGCGCGCATCCCTGCCGCGTGCGATATCGCCCGCGCGCTGGCCACTTTCGATGGCGGCGGTCAGCGCGGCCAATCGCAGCTCCTGATCGGTGCGCAGCGCGGCGGCCACCGCGCGATCGCGCGGGGCCAGCTCGACGGTCGAATTGACCACCAGGCAGCCGGTCGGTTCCTCCTCGGGTGCGTCGATCACCTGCCACAGCAGGGCGCGAATCTTCGCCTTGGCCGGCTCGTCGCTGTCGAGCAGCTCGAAAATGGCCGCGTTCTTGGTGGTCATGTACCGCTGCAGTGCGCGATCGAACAGATCGTGCTTGCTTGTGAAGGTGTTGTAGATGCTGCTGCGCCCGAGTCCTGTTGCCTCACACAGGTCTTGGGTGGAGGTGCCCTCGTAGCCCGCGGTCCAGAACGCGCGCATCGCCGCGTCGACCGCCCGCTCCTCGTCGAATCGTCTCGGTCGCGCCATGACGCCAACGCTAGCATATTTTGGACAGATCGTTCCAATAAATGCGCGGTGGGTCAGGGCGATACCGCGACACCGAGGGTGAGCGCCGTCAGGAACTTGGGGCCTTGCACGTAGAAGACATCGGTGTCGCGAATCTCGAAGCCCGCGGTCTCGACCAGCCCGTGGATATCGCGATCGAGGTGACAGCCGCCCGCGACGGCCTTCTGGATCGGGTTGAGCCGGTGCTGCCAGACCTGGACCTTCGGATCCGGCGCGAGGCCGTGCTCGACGAAGTGCAGCGTGCCACCGGGAACGAGCACCCTGCGGACTTCGGCCAGTGCGGCCGCGATGTCCGGGATGGTGCACATCGTCCAGGTCGAGAGGGCGGTGTCGAAAGAGTTGTCGGCGAAGGGGAGCGATTGACCGTCCAACCCGGCGCGTTCGATCGGCACGGCGGCCGTGGCCAGGCGTCCTGCGGCGAGCTTCCACCCGAGATCCGCCGGTTCGACCGCGCTGATCGACCGCACCGCCGCCGGATAGAAGGGCACATTCAGCCCGGAACCGAAGCCGATCTCCACCACCCGCCCGTGCAGTCCGGCGCAGACCCGCTTGCGCTGCGGATCGAGGAACTTCGCGCCGCAGGCCACGTCGACGATGCGCGGCACGATCTGATCGTTGTAGATGCCCACTCCTTTACTGTGTCAGCGCGGCACCGGGAGCGCCAGGGTGTCTGTCGGGCAGGCGGGTGTCCGAAGGCCATGCGATGAACGCGGAGCGGGCGAATCGGCCATGCGGAACGCCCGCGGCGCTGGTCAGGGATCCTGTCCGAATCCGGAACGCCCCAACGCTCGGCACGTGTGGAGATGTCGGCCGTGCGATGCTGGCGCGGTGAACCTGTTCGAGGTGTGGGCGCCGCGTTCGGAGCGGGTGCGGGTCGAAGTGGACGGTTCGGTGCATCCGATGACCAGGTCGGCCGGGGGGTGGTGGCGAGCCGAGGTGGCGTCCGCGCCGGCCGCGCGCTACGGCTTCCTCCTGGATGACGATCCGACGGTGCTGCCCGATCCGCGCTCGCCTCGTCAACCCGACGGTGTGCACGGGCGCTCGGCGCTGCACGCTCTGGACCCGGCGGTGTGGACCGATTCCGGCTGGACCGGACGGCAGCTGGCGGGTGCGATCTACTACGAACTGCACATCGGCGCCTTCACTCCGGCAGGTACGTTCGACGCAGCGATCGCACGTCTCGATCACCTGGTCGAACTCGGCGTGACAGTGATCGAGCTGATGCCGGTGAACGCCTTCGACGGCACCCACAACTGGGGTTACGACGGTGTGCTCTGGTATGCGGTGGCCGAACCCTACGGTGGCCCCGACGGTTTGCAGCGCTTCGTGAATGCCTGTCACGCACGAGGGCTGGCCGTCGCGCTCGATGTCGTCTACAACCACCTCGGTCCCTCCGGCAACTACCTGCCCCGCTTCGCGCCCTATCTGACCGACGGGCGCAATACCTGGGGTCAGAGCCTCAATCTGGACGGGCCGGGCTCGGATACGGTGCGCCGGTTCATCATCGACAACGCACTGCGCTGGCTGCGCGAGTTCCATATCGATGCGCTGCGGCTGGACGCGGTGCACGCGCTGGTCGACCGCACCGCTACCCACCTGCTCGCCCAACTGGCCATCGAGACCGAACGCCTCGCCGCCAACCTGCGCAGACCGCTGACCCTGATCGCGGAAAGCGATCTCAACGACGCGACGCTGATCAGCCCGCGGGCGGTGGGCGGCTACGGGCTGAGCGCACAGTGGAACGACGATCTGCACCATGCCGTGCACACCGCGGTCTCCGGGGAAAGACAGGGCTACTATGCCGATTTCGGCACGCTCGGCTGCCTCGCGCACACACTGACCAACGGTTTCTTCCACGCCGGAACGTATTCCAGCTTCCGTGGCCGCACCCACGGCCGTCCACTGGACACCAGGGTGATCCCGGCGAGTGCGCTACTGGCCTACACCTGCACCCACGACCAGGTCGGCAACCGCGCGATCGGTGACCGGCCGAGCGTCAACCTCACCGACGGGCAACTGGCGATCAAGGCCGCCCTCGTGCTGCTCTCGCCCTACACGCCGATGCTGTTCATGGGGGAGGAGTGGGGTGCGAGCACACCCTTCCAGTTCTTCACCTCGCACACCGATCCGGTGATCGGGGCCGCCACCGCCGCCGGCCGCAAGGCCGAGTTCGCCGAGCACGGCTGGGACAGTGACGATGTGCCCGACCCACAGGACCCGGAGACGTTTCTGCGCTCGAAACTCGACTGGTCGGAGCTGGGCGTCGCGCGTCATGCCGGGCTGCTCGGCTGCTACCGCGCGCTCATCGCGCTGCGCCGCGCGCGGGCCGAGCTCACCGACCCGTGGCTGACCCGTGTCGTGGTCGACTACGACGAGGATGCCCGCTGGATCGTCGTGCACCGAGGGACGGTGCGGCTGGTGTGCAACCTGTCCGCCGATCCGGTCACCGTGCCGATTGGCGGAACCGTGTTGCTGGCCTGGGGCGAACCCGTCGAAGCCGGTTCGGGGACAGTCGTTCCCGGGCATTCGTTCGTGGTGGTATCAGCGGATGAGATCACCGAGTCGGAGCGGATCCGGTAACTGCCGGTGGTCCAGCCCGGCAGCCGCACGAAAACCGAACGAAAATTGTTATCACCGTCGGCCGTTTCTGGGCGTATTTACCTTGTTGACCTGCGATGTTATCGTTTCGAAAGCTTCGGAAACCGATGGCTAGCAGCCGCATTCCTGGCGGCTCGGAACGCCCGGTCTCAACTGTCCGAGACAATGACCATTGCCGAGTGTGACCGGCGCCATTACCGTTGAGTAATGAGCAACGTGGCTGCATCCGGGGACTTCGGCCTGTCGGGCGAACTCCCCGTCGGGGTGGGCGGCAGCGCCGCCGCTGAATTCGGACCACTGGTACGCCGTTTCGCGAAGACCTTCGGAAACCGTCGTGGCGCGGGCGCGGGGCTCGCGGTGCATCTGCGCGGTGCGCCTCTCGTCGAGATCTGGACCGGGAGTGCGGGCAACACGCCGTGGACGAAGGACACCGGATCTATCGTCTTCTCGGCGACCAAGGGCATCACTGCCACGGTGATCCATCGCCTCGCCGACCGCGGGTTGCTCGACTATGCCGCCCCGGTGGCGGAGTACTGGCCCGAATTCGGCGCCAATGGCAAAGGCGGCATCACCGTCCGTCAGGTGATGACCCACCGTGCGGGCCTGTCCGCACTGAGTCCGATCGCCTCCGGCCTGGAAATCCTCGATCACCAGCTGATGGAGGAGCGCCTCGCCGCCGCGAAACCCGATCGCCTGCTCGGTGTTCCGGCGTACCACGCGCTCACCTACGGTTGGCTGCTCGCCGGGCTGGCTCGCGCGATCACCGGCGACGGCATGGCGGAGCTGTTCCGCACCGAGGTCGCCGAGCCGCTCGGCATCGACGGCATTCATCTGGGCCGCCCGCCGGCCTCCGCGCCGACCAGCTACGCCGAGCTCGCGGGCAACCAGCTGCGTCCGATCGGAAACCCGCTCACCGCAAAGGTATTGGGCTTCAGCTATGGCATTCCCGGTGCACTCGGCGCGGCTGCCCGATGCCTGTTCCTGCCCGGCGTCGAATCGATCCTGGAGGGCGAGAATCCGCCCATACTGCGCACCGAACTCGGTGCGGGCAACGGAGTGAGCACCGCATCAGCCCTGGCCACCATGTACGGTGCGCTGGCCAACAATGGAATTGCCGACGGTCGTCAGTACCTGTCGCCACGGACCATCAAGGCGGTGCGCCGGATCGAGAGCTACCGACTCGACCACGCGCTGTTCTACGCACCGATGCTCTGGCATCTCGGCTATCACTCGCTGCCGATGCCCGGTGGTCGCGCGGGTCTCGGTCACATTGGTCTCGGCGGCTCGTTCGGCTGGGCCGAGCCGCGCCTCGGCCTTTCGGTCGGCTTCGTGCACAACCGGCTTTCGGTGGGGCAGTTGACCTTCGACCAATCCTCGGCGGCCTGGCTGCTGCCGATGGTGCTTGCCGGATTGCGCTCGACCAGGCGGGCCGCCGCCCTCATGGAGACACCCGAGGCGGCGTAGCGATCAGCACGGGCACCCGTGCGCCGGCGGCGAAAGGCGGGACGGCGCACGAGTCCGATGCGTCAGGTCAGATAGCGGTAGGCCGGAGAACCCGGTTCCAGCCGCTCGCACTGGATCGGAGTGTCCGCGATGCGCTCCAGCAGCGACGCCAACCCCTCCGGCACACCGAGTTCGATACCGACCAGCGCCGCACCGGTTTCCCGGTTGTTGCGCTTGACGTACTCGAACATGGTGATGTCGTCGTCGGGCCCGAGCACCTCGTTCAGGAAGCGTCGCAGCGCGCCCGGCTCCTGCGGAAAGTCCACCAGGAAGTAGTGCTTCAGGCCGCGGTGCACCAGCGAACGCTCGATGATCTCGCCGTAGCGGGACACGTCGTTATTGCCGCCGGAGATCAGGCACACCACCGTCGAGTCGGGCTCGACGGTGATCTCCGACAACCCCGTGACCGCGAGCGCGCCCGCGGGCTCTGCGATGATGCCCTCGTTCTGGTAGAGATCGAGCATGGCGGTGCAGATCGCGCCCTCGTCCACCTGCATGATGCGGAAAGCGCCTGCGCCACCGGGAGATTCGGTAGCCGTGAGTAGAGGCAGCGAGCCATGGGACACCACCCGGCCGCCGAAGCTCGAGGCCGCCGCGAAGGGCACATCGCCGATCCGGCGCACTGCGGCGCCGTCCACGAACGGATCGATCTCCGGCAGCGTCACCGGTCCGCCCGCGACCAGCGCCGCGGTCATCGAGGCCGCGCCTGCCGGCTCAACGCCGAGGATGCCGGTCTGCGGTGAGCGGTCGCGCAGATAGGTGCCGATGCCTGCCAGGCAGCCGCCGCCGCCCACCGGCACCACCACCAGATCGGGGGAGGTGCCGAGCTGGTCGAGGATTTCGGCGGCGATGGTGCCCTGACCGGCCGCGGTGCGCACATCGTCGAACGGCGGCACCATGGTCGCGCCGGTGCGCTCGACATCGGCGGCGGCGGCCGCGGCGGCCGCGTCGTAGGTCTCTCCGACGGCGATCAGCTCGACGAACTCGCCGCCGTGCACTCGGATGCGGTCACGCTTCTGCTTCGGCGTGGTGGTCGGCACGTAGATGCGGCCGCTGATTCCCATCGCCTTGCAGGCGAAGGCCACGCCCTGGGCGTGATTGCCCGCGCTGGCCGCGACCACGCCTGCGGCTTTCTCGCCCTCGGTGAGCTGCACGATCAGGTTGTAGGCGCCACGCAACTTGTAGGAGCGGACGGCCGAGAAGTCTTCGCGTTTGAGGTAGACCTGGGCACCGGTCAGCGCCGATAGCCGGGCGCTGAACTGTAGTGGGGTCGGCTCGATAATGTCGGCAATGCGCTTGGCGGCGGCGTCGATCTCGTCCGCGCTCAGCGCAGGACGAGAAGCGGACAGTTCGTCGAGTACATCAAGCGGATTGGACACCCGAATTATGCTGCCACCCGCCGCGTCGGGCCGACGCGGCGGGTGGGCCTGCGGTGCGCAGTGGCGGGTTACTGCGGGGTGAGTACGAAGACCGGAATCTGGCGGTCGGTCTTCGTCTGGTAGTTCGCGTAGTCCGGCCAGACCGCGACGGCGCGCTCCCACCATCGGGCCTTCTCATCACCGAAGACCTGGCGGGCGACGTAGTCCTTCGTCACGGTGCCATCGCGCAGCTCGACGTGCGGATCGGCGTTGATGTTGTAGTACCAGACGGGGTTCTTCGGCGACCCGCCCAGTGAGGCGACGACCGCGTATTCCCCGTCGTGTTCGACCCGCATCAGCGGCGTCTTGCGCAGCAAGCCGGTCTTCGCGCCGCGCGTGGTGAGCAGGATTACCGGCTTGCCCTGCAGTGAGGTGCCGTCGGTGCCGCCGGAGCTCTCGTACTTTTCCGCCTGCTTGCGAGCCCAGTCGGACGTGCTCGGTGCATAGTCTCCCGTGAGTGGCATATCCGGGGCAACGCGACAGTGCTGCCCGCTGTTCCCGCTCCGGGAATGTTCGGTGGACCGAACTTCGTAATCCGTATATCCTGACCACATGGCAACGGTTCACCCTTCCACCGTCGATATCGCGGGCACCGCGTGGCCGACGTACAAGCTCGAGGCGCTCGCCGCCGGGCTGGTGACCTGCCTGATTCTGGCGCTCATCACCGGCTCGCTGCAGGTGGCGGTGCTCGTGGCCGCGGCAGTGGCCGGAGCCCGCTGGATCATCGGACAACCGGGTAAGCGCCGGTCGGCCTCGGCGCGCTCCACGGACCGGATCCTCTCCGCGCGCTGACCGTCCGCTCGACTGTCGTCGATCACCCCGGGTCCTTCCCTCGGCGAGGCGATAGGCCGAGCAGTTCGACGGCCTCTCTCGTGATCGATCGGTCTACCGATCCGGCCCGCCGAAGTCGGTCAATCCGCGTCGAGCGGTAACTCGGCCAACTCGCCTCGGGACAACACGCCCAGCTTCGGATATGCCTTGTACAGGTGATGCCCCACGGTCCGCGGGCTGAGGAACAGCTGCGCCGCGATATCGCGATTGGACATGCCCTGCGCCGCGAGCCGCACTATTTGCAGCTCCTGCGGGGTCAGCCGGGCAAGTACCCCGGTCGCCGGACGTGCCGCGGTGCCGACGCCGAGGGCGGCGAGTTCGGTGCGAGCGCGCTCGGCCCATGGTGCGGCGTCGAGTCGTTCGAAGATTTCCAACGCGGGCGACAACTGGTTGCGCGCATCGACCTTGCGGCGGTTGCGGCGCAGCCATTCGCCGAACAGCAGCTGGGTACGCGCTTGCTCGAACGGCCTGCCGCCGAGGGCGAGCGCGGCCTGAAAGTGGTCCTCCGCCTGGGCTTCCGGATCGATCAGCGCCTGACAGCGGTGGGCGAGCGCGCAGATCCAGTCCTGTCGTGCGCCCGCGGCCCACGCCAGCAGCCGTTCCAAGGCGTCGCCGGCCCGCTCCGGACTGCCCAGCCGCACCGCTGCCTCGATCAGATCCGGCAGAGCGCGCATCCCCGCGACATGATGGCGGGCGGGTTCGGCGGTCAGCAGCTCCAGCCGCGCCAGCGCCGTCTCGACTTTGCCCTGGCCGAGCTCGAGCAGGCCGAGCGCCGAATTCGCCCATGGCGCACCGGGCGCGGCGGCGCCGCCGAACTGCTCGGCCAGCGCGCGTTGGACCAGTGCCCGACAGTCCTGCTCACGTCCTTCGAACGCGGCCAGGTAGGCGAGGTAGCTGCTGAGCTGGCTGATCCAATGGTCCTGGCCGATGTCCTCGGCAATCCGCAGTCCCTCGGTCGCGGCGATCCGGCCTTCGTGCGGCCTGCCGAGGAACACCTCGGCCTCGCCACGGAAGAACAGCAGCGTCGGCAGCAGGGCGATGCGACCCTGGTCGCGGCATTCGGCGATGAGGGTCTGCGCCAGCTCCGCGACCTGGTCGTCCTGGCCGACGACCAGGCCCGCGCCGCACATCTGGACCAGGTCCCGCGGGCTGTCGGCGCCGTTGCGGCGGGCCTCGGCGGCCGTCTCGCGCAGGTCGACGGTGTAGCGGCCGTCGATGGCGGCGACCGTGTAGCGGGCGATCGGCGTCATCGAATCCGACTCGGGCAATGCCAGCGCGGTCAGCCGTGCGGCGACGTCCGCCAATTCGGGTGCGCCGAGATACCAGGCCGTGTGCACCGCCTGCGCCAGGATGCGGGCCGCGTGCACCGGTTCGCCGTCGCGCACCAGGTCCGCGCCTGACAGCAGCAGCTGGTGGGCCGAGAGTGGTTTGCCTGCACCGAATTCCGCGGTCGCTCGCACCAGATCGAGGCGCGCGTCGAGCAGCGGGTCGCTGTTCTGGCCCGCCGCGCGTTCGGCGAGTGTGCGGGCGCGGTCCAATTGACCTGCCTCGCTTGCGGTTTCGGCAGCCAAGACCAGTCGCCGGACACGGGCTTTCGCGTCGGTGCTCAAGCCGGCCGCACGCTCGTACGCGGTGACGGCGCCGGAGAAGCCGCTGCGCCGCCGCGCACGGTCGGCGGTTTCCTCGAGTGCGGTTGCCGTCGATTCATCGGGACCTGTTGCCGCGGCGGCCAAATGCCAGGCGCGCAGGTCCGCGTCCGCGGGATCGTGCAACGCCTCGGCGAGCGCGGTGTGCACGGCGAGGCGCTGTGCGAGCGGTGCGCCCTGGTAGACCGCCGAACGCAGCAGTGGATGGCGGAAGACCAGCGTTCGACCATTGCTGTGCAGCAGCCCGGTGTCCTCAGCGGGTTGCAGATCCGGCAGTTGCGGGCCGAGGGCCGCCGCGGCCCGCAACACCGTGCCGAGGTCATCGGTGCCTGCCGCTGCGGCGGCGAGCAGCAGTGTGCGTGTCGGTGCGGGCAGCCTGCTGACCTGGCCGTGGAAGGCCACCTGCAGGCGCTGTGTCAGCGGCAACGGGTTGGGCCCCGTGCTCGCCGAACCCGTGCCGGTCGCCTCGACGGCCAGCACCGCGGGCAATTCCAGCAGTGCCAGCGGGTTGCCCGCCGCCTCGGTCAGCAGTCGATAGCGCAGGGCGGGAGCCAGCTCGGCGGTGCGGCTGTCCACCAGTGCCGCCGCCGCGTCCTGCCGCAATCCCGTGACGGTCAACTCGGCGAGACCGGGTGCGGGAAAATCGTCGTCCGCAGGCCGGGTCGCGAAGAGGATGACGACGCCCTCGGCATCGAGCCGCCTGGCCGCGAACAGCAGTGTTTCGGCCGTCGCACGGTCGAGCCAGTGCGCGTCATCGATCAGGCACAGCAGCGGGCCATCGGCGGCTTCCTCGGCCAGCAGTGAGAGCACCGCGAGACCGATCAGCATCCGGTCGGCCGGATTGTGCTGGGTCAGGCCGAACGCGCCGCGCAGCGCATCGCGCTGCGGGCCGGGCAGCGTGTCCACCAGCTCGAGTCCCGGCCGCACCAGCAGGTGCAGCGCGGCGAAGGGCAGCTCCGCCTCCGACTCGACACCGGCGCTGCGCACCGTCGGAATACCCTGGGCCGCCGCATAGTCCAACAGCGCCGTCTTCCCGATTCCGGGCTCGCCGCGAATAACGAGAGCGCCGCTGCGACCCTCCCTGGCTCCCTGCAACAGCCGATCGATCAGTGCTTGTTCGGCTTCTCGTCCGTGGAGCATCTGCTCACCGTAGCCGTCGCGTGGACGGCCGCTCAGCGTCCGCCGGCCCGTCGGAGGGCAGCAGCGGTCCGGCACCCTCGCATTCGTCGTTCCGGTGGTGGCGAAGGTCTGCTCCAGATCGGTAACTCGGCGTAGTCCGCGAGTGGGGACCGGGCGCGACGACCATCAGGGTGGTTCCCCAACGGTCGCGAGCGCACGCCCGTTCGAAATGCCTGCGCACAGCTGTCGCGCCGTCCGGGCTGCGCTACGAGGCGGTCGCGGCATCGCCGGAGCTGCATTGCCGGGCGAAGCGGTGCTCGAGGTCGCTGTCTCGGATGCCGCTGTGTCCTCGCCGGACAATGATCAGACCGCCCCGCATGGTGCCGCGCCGCAGGTACGGTCGGGTCTATGGCACACAGAGACATGACCGAAGAGGGGCCGTCCTTCCACGCCGATCAGGTCGATTCCGGACAGATCGACATGCTCGTCGCCATTCTCGATGTGCAGGCTCGACTACCCGGCATCCACCGGATGCGGCGCTGGGCGCACGAGGCGCTCGCGGTCACGGCCGGGGAGCGGGCCCTCGACATCGGATCGGGCACCGGCTCGGAGGTCATGGCATTCGCCGAGCGCGTCGGCCCGGACGGCGAGGCGGTCGGCATCGATCCGAATCCTGCCATGGTCGCTATCGCCGAGCAGCGCGCCGAGGCAGCCGGGTCGAGGGCGCGGTATCTCGGTGGCTCGGTCTACCAATTGCCCTTTCCCGACGGCCATTTCGATGCGATCCGCTGTGAGCGCGTCTATCAGCATCTCGACGACCCGGCCGCCGCGACCGCCGAGATCGCCCGAGTGCTGCGCCCCGGCGGCCGGGTGCTGCTCATCGACAGTGACTGGCACACCTCGATCACCCATCCCGGCGATCCTGCGGTCGTGCGGGCCGTATCGGAGACGCTGCTGGCGAACACGCCCAATCCGGCATCCGGCCGCCGTCTGCGCGGTCTGCTGGTCGCCGCGGATTTCGAGATCGACGACATGGGCTCAGAGGCGGTGATCTGGGACCCGGGGTCGGCGCTGCCGCTCTACGGTGACATGACGGCGCGGGCCGTCGCGGCGGGGGCGATCACCGCCGAACAACATGATCAATTCCGGGCCGACCTGGACGCGGGCATCGCCGTGGGCGACTATCACCTGTCGGTGACCATGTTCGCGGTGCTGGCACACAAGCGGTAGCCGCGGGGGAACGAGACGCAGCACAAGCCGTGTCCTAGCCCATCGTTATAGCGGTGCGCTACTAGAATCTCCGTCATGCAGTCGACCATGACGAAGGTAGCTCTGGTGCTTGCCGGAGTGTGTGTTGCTGCGCTTTCGCCGGTGGCCTCGGCACCTCGCGCCGGCGCCGAGATCATCACCCTGCCGCCGCACGAGAGGACCTACGCGTCGCCGCTGGGCGGGAACCTGATGGTGGGCAACAGGGATGAGACGATCAACCGCATCGCGCCGTTGAA
>NZ_JBHVDF010000034.1:0-29521 GCF_042802915.1 Nocardia sp. NPDC057440 | reverse complement strand
GATGGTACTGCACTCGACAGGGTGTGGGAGAGTAGGACACCGCCGGAACATCATTCGCGAGAGCCCCCGACTTCGGTCGGGGGCTTTCGTCGTTTGTGGCGAGATACACACAGCGAAATGGTTTCGCTGCAATCTCACAGGGAACTGCCAACGTAAGCAGAACGCCCGCAGCGATCATGAACGTAAACCGATATCGTCGGTGGGACAGACAAGCCGAGAAGCATGGAGGTGCTGATGGTCGTGGCGACGACAACGGCCGACCGGGCGCTCAGTGATCCCAGCATACCGAGCAGATCTCGATCGTGGCCGAGATTGCCCGCGACGGCCGGCTACCTCGCTGCGCTCGTCATCGTCACGACGGTCTTCTCGGTGCTGAGCGATTCGGCCCGGTCGAAGATGGTGCTGCACGCGAGCACCAACCTCCACAACCTGCTGAACGGGCACGTCGGAACCCTCTTTTCCAGCGCGCTGGTGATCGGTGATGTGAGCGCGGCCTGGGCCATCATTCCCTTGCTCGGCTGCCTGCTCGCCCTCGCCGAATTGCGCTTCGGCGCGGTGCACCTGATGCGTGTCTTCCTGGCCGGGCACATCGGGGCCACTCTGCTCGTCGCCGGAGGGCTCTGGATCGCCATCGATGTCGGCTGGGTGCCCGCCAGTATCCGCTGGGCGGAAGACGTCGGCGTCAGCTACGGGGCGATGGCATTGATCGGGGCCCTCGTCGTCGCGGTCCCGCACCGCTGGCGGCTCGCCTGGGCCACCACATGGTTCATGATCGCCGCAGAGGGCGTCCTGATCGAGCGGACCTTCACCAGCGTCGGTCATCTGATCTCGTGCTGCATCGGAACGGCCGTGGGATTCGGCATGATTCGGGCCAATGCGGCATCCACCCGCAAGCTCACCAGGGTCGAATCGGCTCTGCTCGCGGTGAGCGTGCTGCTCGCGGCCATCATGCTCATGGGCTGACCGGCGCCGTGGCGGGCTGGCCACAGCGGCGGCCGGGCACTCGCCTACAGTGCTTGGGTGCGCCTAGTGATTGCTCGCTGTCAGGTCGACTATGTGGGGCGACTCACCGCCCATCTCGCAATGGCCCGCCGGTTGCTGCTGATGAAAGCGGACGGTTCGGTTCTCGTGCATTCCGACGGCGGCTCCTATAAGCCGCTGAACTGGATGAGCCCGCCGTGCTGGCTGGAGGAACGCAGCGGTGACGAGGCGCCCGAGGGGGCGAAGGCGCTGTGGGTCGTCACCAATAAGGCCGGCGAAGAATTGCGGATAACTATCGAGGACATCGAGCACGACTCCTCGCATGAGCTGGGCGTCGATCCCGGTCTGGTGAAAGACGGCGTGGAGGCGCATCTCCAGGAGTTGCTCGCCGAGCACGTGCAGACCCTCGGTCCCGGCTATACGCTTATCCGCCGCGAGTACATGACGGCCATCGGGCCTGTTGATCTGCTGTGCCGCGATGCCGACGGCGCCACCGTGGCCGTGGAGATCAAACGCCGCGGCGAGATCGACGGTGTCGAACAGCTCACCCGGTACCTCGAATTGCTCAATCGCGACCCACTGCTCGCCCCTGTCGCAGGGGTCTATGCGGCGCAGCAGATCAAGCCGCAGGCTCGTACGCTCGCCGAGGACCGCGGAATCCGATGCCTGGTTCTCGATTACAACGCCCTACGCGGCACCGAGAGCAACGAATTCCGCCTCTTCTGAGTCGAGTAGCCGTCCGGTGGCTCCGATCGATCCAGACGGGCGCACAAGAGCATGTTCGGTCGAGGCTTAGGCTTGGTGCATGCCGCGTCGGAAGCCTCGCACCGACCGCCGCGCGGATCCGTCCGCGGGCGGTGGGCTCGGCGACGTCTTCGGAAGCACCGAGCCGGGACCGGACAGTGACGACCTCTACACCGTCCGGACCATCCCCGGTGGCCGAGCGATCAAGACATATCGCTGTCCGGGCTGTGATCACGAAATCGTGCCAGGCGTAGCCCATATCGTCGCCTGGCCCGCCTATGGCGGTGAGGACGACCGCAGGCACTGGCATCGGGGTTGCTGGAACGGCCGCCAGACGCGCAGGATAACCCGTCGCTGGTCGTGAATGCCCTTGCGGCCGAACGCGCTTGCCCGCAGACGCGGGCTCGGCCAGTACGCGCAGTGGCGGGGGAGAATTAGGAAGGCCGCCCCGGTCGGGGCGGCCTTCAGTGTGAATTTCTGTGGGTACCGCGTGTCGCCGCGTGGCCCGACGTCAGTGCGTGATGTCGGCGTTCTCGCGCTCTTCGTCGACGATGTCGTCGTCGGCGACCTCAGGGATCGCCTTAGCGCGCGAGCCGGTCACCGACTTGGTGTTACCGCCGATCGACTTGCGCTGGTCCGGAACTCCGTCCAGCAGTTCGCTTTCCCGGTTGACCGCAGCGAGCATGGCGGGCACCGAGTCGAGCTGGCCGCGGATGCCGAGCAGCTGGGCGAGCACCCGGCCGCGCAGTACGCGCATCTCCTCGGCCAGTTCCTTCGCGTGCGCGATCTTGCGCTCGGAGGTCTGGGTGGCCGAGGTGATGAGGCGGTTGGACTCGTCGGTCGCGTCCTTGATCCGCTGTGCGGCCTCGGCGCGGCTGGTGGCCTCGAGCTCCTCCATGGCGCGGGTGAGCTTGGTGCGACGCTCCGCCATGGTGACCTCGAAGTCCTGCTGGGTCGCCTTGCGCTTGGCGTCGGCTTCCTTGCCGAGGCGGTCGGCCTCGGCCTGAGCGGCTTCGATGATCTTGGCGGACTCGGTACGCGCATTGGCCAAGGTCTGCTCGAACTCGATCTCGAGTGCTTCGCGCTTTTCCTTGGTCTCGGCAAGCAACGACTCGTACTTGCCACGCATTTCGGTGGCTTGCTGCTCCGCGATCGACACCATTTCCGCAGCCTCGGCCTGCGCGAGGGCGCGGACCTCGGAGGCCTCGTCGGAGGCCAGTCGGAGCATGCGGGAGATGCGGTCGGACATGCCTTCCGCGGTGGTCGGCGGAACCGAGAGGCGGTCGACCTCCTTGCGGAGCTCGTCGATCTCGTCCCGCGCGTCCTCCAGCTGGCTTGCGAGGTTACGGGCTTGTGCCGCAGCAGCATCCCGGTCAGTGGCGGTGACCCTCAGCTCTGCATCGAAGCGGTCGAAGTAGTTGCGTACCTCGTCTTGCGCATAGCCCTTGCGCACAACGGTGAAGGGGAGCGCAACGAAGCGATTGCGATCGGACTCAGGTGACGACATGGCCAACAAACTACAGCCTAGCGAGACATCATGGTGACTCGACCGCGAATGTGATTCTGAAGAGTTTTTCGGGCCCGATCTTGATACTAGTGCGTAACATTCGCGTTGGGTTCGACCAACTCGATCAGCACACCGCCAGCATCCTTCGGATGGATGAAATTGATGCGGGAATCGGCGGTTCCGTGCCGCGGAGCCTCGTACAGCAAACGCAGCCCCCGATCGCGAAGGTAGGTCGACACCGCATCGATGTCGGTGACGCGGTAGGCGAGTTGCTGCAGGCCCGGTCCGCTGCGGTCGATGAACTTGGCGATGGTCGAGTCGGCGTTCAGCGGCGCCAGCAACTGCAGGGCAGTCGCGCTGTCCGGTGCGCCGGGCAGCGACAGCATCGCCTCGTGCACACCTTGGCTCTCGTTGACCTCGCGATGCGTCTCGATCATGCCGAGATTCTCGGCATACCAGGCAATCGCGGCATCCAGATCGGGCACCGCGATGCCGACGTGATCGACGGCGATGACGTAGTCGCCGGGGATGAAGCTCGAAGGATCCATAACGTTGCTCACCACTCGAACGTAGCGTCTGCCTGACACTGCCGGATGGAGACCGTCGATAGTTCTGCGCGCGGCCGAGCGCAGAACTGGTTGGGCGCAGTCGGACAGTGTCTGTCGGGAGTCCTGTGCTCGGCCGAGTGCACGGGCGGGCCCGCCTGGTGAGACGCAGTCGGACGGCGTCGTTGGTAATCCTGCGCTCGGTGGAGCGCAGGCGAGGCACCGCCAGGTGAGAGGCAATCGGACGGCGTCCGTCGGCAGTCCTGCGCCTGGCCGAGTGCAGGCGAGGGCACCGCGTACCTGGCAGGGGTCGACTCGGACCGACAAGCTACCGTTGAGTACAAGACTCGACGCCGCGCCCGGGCGCGGCTGTTGGCGATCCAAACTGCTGTGAGGAAAAGAGGGCTCGTCGTGACCACTTCCGTGATCGTCTCCGGTGCGCGTACCCCGGTCGGCCGGCTGCTCGGCGGGCTGAAGGACTTCAGCGGGTCCGACCTCGGTGGCTTTGCGATCAAGGCGGCGCTCGAGAAGGGTGGCGTCGCGCCGGAGCAGGTCGATTACGTGATCATGGGCCAGGTGCTCACCGCGGGTGCGGGCCAGATCCCGGCTCGGCAGGCGGCGGTAGCCGGCGGCATTCCGATGGACGTGCCGGCGCTGACCCTGAACAAGGTGTGCCTGTCGGGCATCAACGCGATCGCCCTCGCCGACCAGCTGATCAGGGCGGGCGAGTACGAGATCGTCGTCGCCGGCGGCCAGGAGTCGATGAGCCAGGCGCCGCACTTGCTCGAAAAGAGCAGGGAGGGATTCAAATACGGTGATGTGACACTGCGTGATCACATGGCCTACGACGGCCTCTACGACATCTTCACCGACCAGCCGATGGGTGCGCTGACCGAACAGCGCAACGACACCGCGCCGATCAGCCGCGCCGACCAGGACGCGTTCGCGGCCGCCTCGCACCAGCGGGCCGCGGCGGCGTGGAAGAACGGGCTTTTCGACGCGGAGGTCGTTCCGGTCGCGGTGCCGCAGCGCAAGGGCGACCCGGTGCTGGTCTCCGCCGACGAGGGCATTCGCGCGGACACCACCGCGGAGTCGCTGGCCAAGCTGCGTCCGGCCTTCCGCAAGGACGGCAGCATCACCGCGGGCACCGCCTCGCAGATCTCCGACGGCGCGGCCGCCGTCGTGGTGATGAGCAAGGCCAAGGCCGAGGCGCTTGGGCTGAGCTGGATCGCCGAGATCGGCGCCGCGGGCGTGGTGGCCGGTCCCGACTCGTCGCTGCAGGACCAGCCTGCCAATGCGATCGCCAAGGCTTGTGCGCGCGAAGGTATTTCGCCCGCGGAGCTGGATCTGGTCGAGATCAACGAGGCGTTCGCGGCGGTGGGCATCGCCTCCACCCGCAAGCTCGGCATCGACCCGGAGAAGGTCAACGTCAACGGTGGCGCGATCGCGATCGGTCACCCGCTCGGCATGTCCGGCGCGCGAATCCTGCTGCACCTTGCGCTGGAGTTGAAGCGCCGCGGCGGTGGCATCGGCGCTGCCGCGCTGTGCGGTGGCGGCGGTCAGGGTGACGCCCTGATCATCAAGGTCTAGCCGACCGGCGCCGGACGTGGCGGTCTGATCAGGGCGGTCGCCATGATCAGCACGCCGGCGGCGACGATGGCGATTCGCAGGTTTGTCGGGTCGGCGAGCACCCCCCACGGTGGTCGGCTTGGTCGCGACGGTGCATCGCCGGAGATGCTCCGCGCGGCCAAGTTCTGGCGTACCGACAGCACTCACTCGGCACCGACGGCGCTGCGCGCACCTGACCTGCGAACGACGCCCCGGCCGGACCTGGTCGCGGAGTTGGGCATGATCCGCACTGCCGCGGTGTGACGGGTTCAACTACGGACCGTCGTAGCAGTCCGGCACAATGGTGGCCATGGGCAATTTCTTCGACCTGAGCACCGTGGCCAAGCGCTTCCGCTTCATCGCCGTGCTGGAGGCTATTTCCTGGGCCTTTCTGATCGTCGGCATGGTGTTCAAGCGCCTTCCAGAGCCGGTCCTGTGGCCGGTCAAGGTGTTCGGGATGACGCACGGCATCATCTTCGTGCTGTTCGTGATCGCGGCGATCGTCGCGGCCCGTGAGCTGGGCTGGACCGTGAAGACCACCGTGCTCGCGCTGCTGTCGAGCATTCCGCCGTTCTGCACCGTGCTTTTCGAGGTGTGGGCGGTGCGGGCGGGACAGCTGGGTGAGCTGAGCGACACGGCGTCGGTCGACTCCGGGGCTCCCGCATCCGTCACGCCGTGACAAACTGGAAGCCGTGACTCGACCTGCTGCCCGCCGTCCTTCGCCCGCCGTCGCCGCCGCTATGTCCGGTGCGGTCGATCTGTCCAGCCTGAAGCAGCCCCCGGCCGGTGCGGCCGGTGCGCCCGGTGGCGACTATGCGGTGAACGAGACGGATTTCGAGACGAAGGTGTTGCGCCGTTCGATCGCGCTGCCAGTGGTCGTCGCGCTGTACTCGCAGCGCAGCCCCGGCAGCGTCGAGCTGGTCAAACTGCTCGAGCGACTTGTCGTCGAAGACGGCGGCACCTGGGCGTTGGCCACTGTCGAGGCCGAGGCCAATATGCGGATCGCGCAGGCCTTCGGCGTGCAGGGCATTCCGACGGTGATCGCGGTCGCCGGTGGCCAGCCGCTCGCGGATTTCCAAGGCGCACAGCCGGAATCGCAGGTTCGGCAGTGGCTGAACGCGGTCATCGACGCGGTGGCGGGCAAGCTCGACGGCGCGAACGGCGAGCCGCAGCCCGCCGAGGATCCCCGCTTCGCCGCCGCCGAGGCGGCGCTGGAGCAGGGTGACATGGCAGGCGCGGAGGCCGCCTACGAGGCCATCATCGCCGCGGAGCCGAACAACGACGAGGCCAAGATCGCGCTGCGTCAGCTGCGCTTCCTCGGTCGTGCCCAGAACATTCCCGAATCGGCGATCGCGACCGCGGATTCCGATCCGGCCGATATCGGCGCCACGTTCGACGCCGCGGACCTCGAACTGCTCAACCAGCAGCCCGAGGCCGCGTTCGATCGACTGATCGCGCTGATCAAGCGGACCGCCGGTGATGAGAGGACGCAGGTCCGCACCCACCTGCTGGAACTGTTCGAGCTCTTCGATCCGGCCGATCCGGTCGTCGTCGCGTCCCGCAGGAAGCTGGCCGCCGCGCTGTACTGAGCGCGCCGATTGCCGGGTGCGCTCAGGCCAGCGCCTCGACCTTGCTCGCGTCGAACTCGACGTACTCGACGATCGCACCGCCCGGGTGCCGCACCGTCAGATTGCGCCCGGTCGGGACGTCGTTGGGTCCGTCGAGTGTCTGCCCGCCCTCCTGCTCGACCACCGCGAGGACTTCCTCGAGGCTGTCGACGATCGTGGTGGCCTGCACACTGCGGAAGGGAGCCAGGCTCTCCGGGGTCCCGGCGACCAGGAGGAAGTCGCCGATCCCGGCCAGCTCCACCTCGCGATAGGCGAAGCGCAGACCCGGCTGCGCGCCGGTCAGAGCGGTGAAAGTCGGCACGGCGGTGTCGAGATCATCGACGTAGATGCGGGCGAAGGTGTTGCGAACGGCCATGACGCATTCCATTCATTTCGATAGTTGACGAAGTATCGAAATGATCGTATAGGCAGCGGTGCCGCTCCGCTCGCCCGATGGCGTCGGCTATTCCGGCGCGAGCCAGACCGCGCTATTGGGGGCAAGGGCGACGGTGGCCGACGCCGGTCTGCCGTGCCACGGCTCCTCCATCGCGGTCACGGCGCCGAGGTTGCCGATGCCGGAGCCGCCGTAGGCGATGGCGTCGGTGTTGAGGATTTCGCGCCAGCGGCCGGTGGCGGGCAGGCCGACGCGATATTCGCCGTGCACCGAGCCGGAGAAGTTGTAGACGCAGGCGACCATCGAGCCGTCGGAGCCGTAACGCAGGAAGGCCAGGACGTTGTTGGCGCGGTCGTCGGCCTCGATCCAGGAGTACCCGCCGGGTGCGGTGTCCTGCGTCCAGAACGCCGGGTGTGCGCGATAGACCGCGTTGAGGTCGCGCACGGCGGCGGTGATGCCGAGGTGCAGCGGATTGTCCAGCTCGTGCCAGTCCAGGCCGCGATCGTGCGACCATTCACGAAACTGGCCGAAATCCTGCCCCATGAACAGCAATTGCTTACCGGGATGAGCCCACATATAAGCCAAGAGAGCGCGCACGCCCGCGGCCTTGGCGAAATCGTCGCCGGGCATCCTGGTCCACAGGGTGCCCTTGCCGTGCACGACTTCGTCGTGGCTGATCGGCAGCACATAGTTCTCGCTCCACGCGTACACCAGGGAGAAGGTGATCTCGTTGTGGTGCCAGGAGCGGTGGATCGGATCGCGGCCGAGGAACCCGAGGGTGTCGTGCATCCAGCCCATGTTCCACTTCATGGTGAAACCGAGGCCGCCGACGTCGGTGCCCCTGGTCACTCCGTGCCAACTCGTCGATTCCTCGGCGATGGTGACGACGCCGGGGTGGTACCGGTGCACGGTGTTGTTCAGGTCCTGGAGGAAATCGACGGCCTCCAGGTTTTCCCGGCCGCCGTGCACGTTCGGCTCCCAACCCCCTTCGGGGCGTGAGTAATCCAGATACAGCATGGAGGCCACCGCGTCGACGCGCAGGCCGTCGAGGTGGAACTCCTCGATCCAGTACCTGGCGTTGGCGACGAGGAAGTTGCGGACCTCATTGCGGCCGAAGTCGAAAACGTAGGTGCCCCAGTCGAGTTGCTCGCCGCGGCGCGGGTCGGCATGTTCGTAGAGCGCAGTGCCGTCGAAGCGGGCCAGCGCCCATTCGTCGCGCGGGAAGTGTGCGGGCACCCAGTCCAGCAGCACGCCGATCCCCGCGGCGTGCAGGCGATCCACGAAGGCGCGGAAGTCGTCGGGGGAGCCGAAGCGCGCGGTGGGCGCGTAATAGGACGTGACCTGGTATCCCCAGGAGCCGCCGAACGGGTGCTCGGCGATCGGCAGTAGCTCGATGTGGGTGAATCCGGCCGCGCGCACGTACTCGGCCAGCTGGTCGGCCAGTTCGCGGTACCCGAGACCGGGACGCCAGGACCCGAGATGGACTTCGTAGACGCTCATCGGCGCGCGGGTCGGATCGGTGCGTTCGCGGGCGGCGACCCAATCATCGTCGGACCACGCGTAATTGCTCTCGGTGACGACCGACGCGGTGGCGGGAGGGAGTTCCGTCGCGAACGCCAGCGGATCCGCGTGGTCCACCGTCCGGCCGTCCGCACCGTGTACCCGGAACTTGTATGTGGCGCCGACGCCGACACCGGGCACGAACACTTCCCAGACCCCGGAGGAGCCGAGCGCGCGCATCGGTGCGGCGGTGCCGCGCCAGTGGTCGAAATCACCGATCACGGTGACGCCGCGGGCATTCGGAGCCCAGACCGCGAACGAGGTGCCGCTGACCTCGCCGTCCAGGGTGGTGTAGCGGCGCGGATGCGCGCCGAGCACCTCCCACAGGTGTTCGTGGCGGCCTTCGCCGATGAGATGCAGATCGAGCTCGCCGACGGTGGGCAGGAAGCGGTAACCATCGGCGGTGATGATCTGCTGGCCGCCCGGATAGCTGGTCACGAGGCGATAGTCCATGACATCGGGGTAGGGCAGCACCGCGGCGAATATCCCGTGCCCCACCGACTTCAGGGGATGATCGGTGCTTCCTACGCGCGCCGACACCGTCTCCGCGTGCGGCCGCAGCGCCCGGATGACCGTGCCGTCGCGGTGTGGGTGCGCGCCGAGCACGGTGTGCGGATCGGTGTGGGTCCCGGCCGCGAGCAGCATCAGGTCGCGGCGTTTCACCACCGTGGCGTCGCTCATCGGAAGGTCCTGCGATAGGCGAGTGCGGCGCGAACCTGCTGCGGCACCGGCGGCAGCGCCAGGATGTGAGCGACCGAATTGGCCGGATCCAGCCGCACGTAATTCGTTTGCGCCCAGTGGTATTCCTCGCCGCTGACCTCGTCGTAGACGACCGGACGGTCGTGCCATTCGTGCCCGATCGCGGGTAGGTCGAGCGAAATCATGCCCTGCTCGGCGCCGAAGGGGTTGAGGTTCACCACGATCAGCACGGCGTCGCCGCTGGCCGGATCGATCTTCGAGTAGGCGATCAGCGCGTCGTTGTCGACGTGATGGAAATGCACGCAGCGCAGCTGCTGGAGGGCGGGATGTGCGCGACGGATCTCATTGAGCCGAGTGATCCACGGCTCCAGCGATTCTCCGCGCGCCAGCGCCTCGGCGAACGGGCGCGGGCGCAGTTCGTACTTCTCGGAATCCAGGTACTCCTCGCTGCCCGGCCGCACCGCCTGGTGCTCGAACAATTCGAATCCGGAGTAGACGCCCCAGGTCGGGGCCAAGGTCGCCGCGAGGACCGCGCGAATGGCGAACATGCCCGGCCCGCCGTGCTGGAGGCTCTCGTGCAGGATGTCAGGGGTGTTGGTGAACAGGTTCGGTCGGGCCTCGTCCGCTTTCGCGGCCAGCTCCTTGCCGAATTCGGCCAGCTCCCATGTCGCGATGCGCCATGTGAAGTACGTGTAGGACTGGCTGAATCCGCGTCTCGCGAGGCCGTACAGCCGAGCCGGCCTGGTGAACGCCTCGGAAAGGAAGATCACCTCGGGGTCGGTGCGGCGCACCTGCGCGATCAGCCATTCCCAGAAGTCGGCGGGCTTGGTGTGCGGGTTGTCGACACGGAAGATCTTGACGCCCAAGGAGATCCAGTGCCGCACAACACGCAGGACTTCCGCGTACAGTCCGTCGGGATCGTTGTCGAAGTTGACCGGATAGATGTCCTGGTACTTCTTCGGCGGATTCTCGGCGAAGGCGATGGTGTCGTCGGGCAGGGTGGTGAACCACTCCGGATGCGTCTGTACCCAGGGATGATCGGGTGCACACTGCAGGGCCAGATCGAGGGCCACCTCGAGGCCGAGTTCGGAAGCGGTGCTGACGAACTCGGTGAAATCGGCTTCGGCGCCGAGGGCCGGATGGATCGCGTCGTGCCCGCCGTCCTTCGAGCCGATCGCCCACGGCGAGCCGACATCGTCCGGCTCGGCGGTGAGCGCGTTGTTGCGGCCCTTGCGGTTGATCTCGCCGATCGGATGGATCGGCGGCAGATAGATGACATCGAAACCCATGCCCGCGATGCGCGGCAATTCCTTGGCCGCCGTGGCGAAGGTCCCGTGGATCGGGTTGCCCGCGGCGTCCCGGCCGCCGGTCGAGCGCGGGAAGAACTCGTACCATGAGCCGTACAGTGCGCGTTGGCGTTCCACCTGCACGGTCTGCTGCGCGCCGCGAGTGACCATGTCCCGCAACGGCGTCGTGCGCAGGATCTCGGAGATCTCCGCGCCGAAGGCGGGCGCGACCCGTGCGGGCAATTGTTCGTCGCCGCGCAGGGCGGCCGCGGCCGCGCGGAGGCGCTCGAACTGTTTCTTCGGCACGCCCTGTGCCGCGCGCTCGAACAGCCGCGCGCCGAGCTCGAGATCGTTGGCCAGATCCACGGCGCTCTGCCCGACGGCCAGTTTCGCCTCGACCGCCGCGCGCCAGGTGGCGATCGGATCGCTCCAGCCCTCGATGCGGTAGGTCCACGCGCCGGGCAGGTTCGGGACGAATGTCGCGTTGAACACGTCGGGCTCGAAATCCGGCGCCATCCGAATCCTGGTGATTCGCGACGAGCCGGGAGCGCGCACCGCCAGTGTGGCGGCGACCGCGTCGTGCCCCTCACGCCAGACCACGGTGCGCACCGGAAAGACCTCGCCGACCACGGCCTTGGCCGGTCGGCCGCCCGCGATGGACGGGGCAGTGTCATCGATAGCGATGCGGCCGGTCACGGGACCAACCGTACCGTTACCTCGCGCCGAGACGTCGCTCAGCGCGCGTCGGCGGCGAGGCCGAGGCCGAGTGCGACCAGCACCGCACCGAGCGCCCGCTCGATCCGCTGCCGGATCCCGGTTCTGCGCAGCCAGGCCCCGGCCCGGTCGGCGGCCACCACAACGCCGACGCACCAGGCGGTGTCGATGACGAGCTGGATCATGGCCAGGACCAGCACGGTCGGCAGCACCGGTCCGTCGGCGGGCAGAAATTGCGGCAGGATCGTCAGTCCGAAGACCGCGGCCTTCGGGTTGGCGGCGATCGAGATCAGCGAGGCGCGGAAGGCCGCGGCAGGCGTCCGCCCGGTAGGCAGCATTTTCGTCATCGTGACGCCGAACTCGTCATCGCCGCGCGCCCCGCGCCAGGCCTGCACGCCGAGCCAGATCAACACCACGCCACCGACGATGTGCACCGCGGTATTCATGAACCGGTTCGCGACCAGCAGCACCGAAAGACCCGCCCCGCCGGCCAGCGTCCACCCGAACACCCCGATCTCGTTGCCCGCCACCGCCGCCAGCCCTGCCGCGCGCCCGTCGCGGACCGAACGTTGCAGGAACAGCGCCGTCGCCGGGCCGGGCAGCGCGGCCAGGATGAGGCAGGCCACCAGAAATTGTGGGAGGACATCGACCCAGTGCGGCATCAGCCGATGCTGTCACGGGCCGGCGTGATCGGCCACTGGAATTCGCGTGGACGAGAACTGCCTCGACCCGGGCGTCAGCACCGCACCGCCCGAGCCCGGTCGCCCTCCGGAGTGGGCTCGCGGCTTCGCCCCGCCGCAGTGAACCGGCCTTGCCGAACGCGGCTCCGGCGGGCGCCTCGTTCGCCGATTCGGTTGTGGGCACGACCCGATACGCAGGCCCATGCCGGTCAGCAGGCAGTGACCTTGTGCGGGAAGCTACCGATGATCGGTGCGGTCGACGGCTACGCGGGTGGTCATGGTGTTCCGGCGCGCATCGCTTCGAGTAGTCGGCGCAATGTCGCGGTCGTGTCGGCCAAGGCGCTGGGGTCGTCGGTGCTCGCCAGCCACAGCGCCGCTTCGTTCATGGCGCCGGACAGCAGGTGGGTGAGGGGCTCTATCGGTTGTGGTGTGAGCACGCCGTCGTCGATGAGCAGGGCCAGTGCTTCGGCGAGGTGCCGGGCGGAGGCGGCCTCGTCCATCGCGCGCCATTCGTGCCAGCCGAGCACCGCGGGGCCGTCGATCAGCATGATGCGCTGGATCTCCGGGGCGGTGCAGGTGGTCAGGAAGGTCTCGCAGCCGACCACCAGCTGGGTCCAGCGATCGGTGTGGGCCTCCGCGGCGGCGGCGACCCGGTCGCCGACCTCGTGCTGTAGCTGTTCGAGCACCGCGCGGAACAGTTCGGCCTTGCCCGCGAAGTTGTGGTACAGCGCACCTTTGGTCACCCCGGTAGCCGCCACGATCTCCGACAGGCCAACGGCGCCATAGCCTTTCGCCGCGAACAGGCGCCTGCTCTCGCGGAGCAGCGCGCTGCGGGTCTCTTCGCGTTGTTGGGCCCGCGTCGTGCTCGGCATTGCTGTCCTCTCGTTGACATACCGATGGTATGTCGACTAGCTTAGCTCGCATACCAACGGTATGTGAAAGGCGAGAACATGGAACTGAGCAGCTACTACCCCGTCATCGGTACCGACCGGCTCACCGAAACCCGCGACTTCTACACCAAGTGGCTCGGCTTCGAGATCATCTTCGAGGCCGACTGGTACATCAGCCTGCGGCGGCCGGGCCCGGTGAACTACGAGCTCGCGCTGCTCGACTACACCCACGCGACCGTGCCTGCGGCCTACCGCAAGCCGGTGCAGGGTCTGTTGCTGAACTTCGAGGTCGCCGACGTCGACGCCGAGTGGGAGCGGATGGTCGTGCAGGGCGGCATCGCGGCCGAGCTGGACATCCGCACCGAGGACTTCGGGCAGCGGCACTTCATCGTGGCCGATCCCAGCGGTGTGCTGATCGACATGATCACCGAGATCCCGCCGTCGCGGGAATACGCCGAGCAGTTCAGTGACGAGTACACCGCCGAGAAGTTCACCGTGTGATCACTGCGCCGGTGCGCAGTGCGCCGAGCCGCCCTGACAGTCGAGCGCGCGATTGTTCGGTAGGGTTCGCCTGGTGAAGGCACTTCGTCGTTTCACCGTCCGTGCCCATCTGCCCGACCGTTTGGCGGCCCTGGGCGAACTGTCCACGAACCTGCGCTGGTCGTGGCATTGGCCCACCCAGGACCTGTTCGCCGAGCTCGATCCCGAGCTGTGGCGCGAGGTCGGACACGATCCGGTGCGGATGCTGGGGGAGGTGCCCGCGGCGCGGCTGGACGAGCTCGCCGCCGACGCGGACTACACCGGGCGGGTCGACGCCGCGGCCGCGGATCTGCGCGACTACCTGACGCGGCCCGGCTGGTTCCAGCGCCAGACCGACACGCCCGCCGTGCGCGGCATCGCCTACTTCTCCATGGAATTCGGTGTCACCGAGGTGCTTCCGAACTATTCCGGCGGCCTCGGCATCCTCGCCGGTGATCACCTGAAGGCCGCATCCGATCTCGGCCTGCCGCTGATCGGCGTCGGATTGCTGTATCGGTCCGGCTACTTCCGGCAGTCGCTGACCGGCGACGGCTGGCAGACCGAGCATTATCCGGCGCTGGACCCGCAGGGCCTGCCGCTGCGCCTGCTGACCACCGGCGATGGTCGATCGAAGCCGGGGCGGTCGGCTTCAGCGCCGGTGCTCGTCCATGTGGCAATGCCCGATCAGCGAGTGCTGCGGGCGCGGGTGTGGATCGCCCAGGTCGGCCGCGTGCCGTTGCTGCTGCTGGATTCCGATATCGCCGAGAACGATCCGGAGCTGCGCGCGGTCACCGACCGGCTCTACGGCGGCGACCAGGACCACCGCATCAAGCAGGAGATTCTGGCAGGCATCGGCGGTGTGCGTGCGGTGCGCGCCTACACCGCCGCGGCCGGGCTGCCGGATCCCGACGTATTCCACATGAACGAGGGGCACGCCGGTTTCCTCGGTGTCGAGCGGATCCGCGAATTCGTCTCGGCCGGACTGGATTTCGATACCGCGCTGGCCGCGGTGCGGGCCGCGACGGTGTTCACCACGCACACTCCGGTGCCCGCGGGCATCGACCGGTTCCCGATGCCGCTCGTGCGCAGGTACTTCGGCGGCGGCCACGGTGAATCCGAGTCCGCCATGCTGCCGGGACTGTCCGTCGACCGGATCGTGGCGCTCGGACGGGAGGCCGATCCGTCGGTCTTCAATATGGCGCACATGGGCTTGCGGATGGCTCAGCGCGCCAACGGTGTCTCCCAACTGCACGGTGCGGTCAGCCGCGCGATGTTCGCGCCGCTGTGGCCGGGCTTCGACGCGGCCGAGGTGCCGATCGGTTCGGTCACCAACGGTGTGCACGCCCCGACCTGGGCCGCGCGCGAATGGTTCGACAAGGCCCGCGAATACATCGGACCCGAGCTGGTCGAAGAGGCGCGCGGCTGGGAGAAGCTGCGCGACGTCGACCTCGGCGAGCTGTGGTCGACCCGCAACACCTTGCGCGCCACCCTTGTCGACGAGGTGCGCCGCCGAGTGCGCGCATCCTGGTTGGAGCGCGGCGCCGCGTCGGCCGAATTGAGTTGGGTCGAGCGTGTTTTCGATCCGAACGTGCTGACCGTCGGTTTCGCCCGCCGGGTGCCGACCTACAAGCGGCTCACCCTGATGCTGCGCGACCCGGAGCGGTTGCGTGCGCTGCTGCTCGATCCCGAACGGCCGATGCAGCTGGTGGTCGCGGGCAAGAGCCATCCCGCCGACGACGGCGGCAAGGCGCTGATCCAGCAGGTGGTCCGCTTCGCCGACGATCCCGAGGTGCGCCACCGCATCGTCTTCCTGCCCGACTACGACATGTCGATGGCCCGCTACCTGTACTGGGGTTGCGATGTGTGGCTGAACAATCCGCTGCGGCCGCTGGAGGCGTGCGGCACCTCCGGCATGAAGTCCGCGCTCAACGGCGGACTCAACCTGTCCATTCGCGACGGCTGGTGGGACGAGATGTACGACGGCGAGAACGGTTGGGCCATTCCGACCGCCGACGGCGTCTCCGACGAGCACCGTCGCGACGATCTGGAGGCCGGCGCCCTCTACGACCTGTTCGAACGCACCGTCGCCCCGCGCTTCTACGACCGCGATCGCAACGACATGCCGGTGCGCTGGGTGGAGATGGTCAGGCACACATTGCAGACCCTGGGCCCGAAGGTGCTGGCCTCGCGCATGGTCCGTGACTACGCCGTCGAGTACTACGCTCCCGCCGCGGCCGCGGGCCTGCGGGCAAGCGCCGACGAATTCGCCGCCGCCCGCGCGAGCGCCGACTATCGCCGCCGAGTGGAAGCCGCATGGCCCTCGGTCAAGGTGATCCAGGTCGACAGCGCGGGCCTGCCAGACACCCCGATCATCGGCGCGGAATTGTCCCTGGCCGCCCGCATCGACCTCGGTGGCCTCAGCACGTCCGACGTCACTGTTCAGGCCGTGCTCGGCCGGGTGTCGCCGACCGACGACCTGTCCGATGTCACCACATTTCCGATGACCCACACCGGATCGGATTCCGGCGTCGAAATTTTCACGGTCGAAACTCCGGTGCCACTATCGGGCGCCGTCGGCTACACGGTGCGTGTGCTGCCCCACCATGAGCTGCTTGCCAGCGATGCCGAACTGGGGCTGGTCGTCGCGCCGAGCGCCTAGCGATTCCGGGCGCGTCGTGGCGCGGGAACGCCGGAGGTAACCCGAGGTCAGCGGGCTCGGGAAGGGCGAGTGTCGCGGGCCGCGGGGCGGCAATGGTGATGCTGCTCACGCAGTGGCCGGTCGAGACATCGACCGAGTTCTCTTGTTCAGTGAATTGTCGGCTACCGTGCCCTGGCACCCCCGTACTCATTTCCGACTGGAGAGCCCATGGTCACCGACGTTCTGGCGCGCACCCGGGGACGCCTCGACGCGTACTTCGGCATCAGTTCGACCGGCTCGACCGTGAAGCGCGAATTGATGGCGGGCACGATCACGTTCCTGGCCATGTCCTATGTGCTCGCCGTGAACCCGTCGGTGCTCGGTGATGAGGGCGCGCTCGGCGACAAAGGCATTCCCATGCAGGCGGTATTCACCGCGACGGCCGTCGCCGCGGTGTTCGGCACACTCGTCATGGGGATCTGGGCCAGATATCCGATCGCGCTCGCGCCCGGTATGGGGCTCAACGCGTTCTTCGCGTACTCGGTGGTGCTCGGGATGGGGATTCCGTGGCAGGTGGCGCTGTCGGGGACCTTCCTGTCCGGCGTGATCTTCTTCGTGCTCGCGATCACCAAGGTGCGCGAACGCATCCTCAATGCCATTCCGATGCAGATGAAACTGGCAGTCGGGGCCGGTATCGGCATGTTCGTGGCGTTTCTCGGCTTGAAGAACGCGGGCATCGTGGTCAACAGCGAGGCCACGCTGGTCACGCTCGGCGACTTCACCAAGGGCACCACGATGCTCGCGCTGTTCGGTCTCGTGGTGACCGTGGTGTTCCTTGCCATCGGCTGGCACGGCGCGGTGCTCTACGGCATCGTGCTCACGGCGCTGGTCGGCGTCATCAGCGGTCTGGTCGATCTGCCCGACGGCGTGGTGTCGATGCCGAAAGGGCTGGAGCACACCTTCGGTCAGGCGATCATCCATCTGCCCGACGCGTTCACCGGCCAGATGGCCGTCGTCATTCTCACGATGTTGTTCGTCGATTTCTTCGACTGCTCCGGCACCTTGATCGGCGTGGCCAACCAGGCCGGGCTGCTCGACAAGGACGGCAAGCTGCCCAGGGCGGCAAGCGCGCTGGCCGCGGACTCGGTGGGCACCATGGCGGGCGCGGTTATCGGGACCTCCACCACCACCGCCTACGTCGAATCGACGGCGGGCGTCTCGGCGGGCGGGCGGACCGGCATGACCGCCGTGACCACCGCGGGATGGTTCCTGATCGCCATGTTCTGCTACCCGATCTTCGCGGTGGTCGCGGGCTCGGCCTCGATCACCGCGCCCGCGCTGATCGTGGTCGGCGTGCTGATGGCCCGCGCGCTCGGCGAGATCGACTGGAACCGGCTGGAGTACTCCATCCCGGCCTTCATCACCGTCATCATGATGCCGCTGACGTACTCGATCGCGAACGGGCTGGCGATGGGGATGCTGTTCTACCCGATCGTCATGGTCGCCAAGGGGCGTGTCAAAGAGGTGCACCCGGCGATGTGGGCGCTGATGGTGATGTTCCTCGGATACTTCTTCTTCCTCGCGGAATAAGGCGGCGGGCTGGCCGGTTGGCCCCAATCGTGCGACAATCGGACCGCAGTCCACTTCGTCGCCGAGACCAATGAAATGTTGTTTGGAATCGAATAGCAGGGATGAGGACCAGCATGACCACCAAGAGCACACCCGAACGCGCTACCAGCGCAAACGATCTCGATACCGTCTCCGCCGACATCGGCCTGCTGTTGCTGCGGGTCGTCTTCGGCGGGCTGCTTGCCGCACACGGCACCCAAAAGCTGTTCGGCTGGTTCAGCGGATACGGCTGGAGCAAGAACGCCGCGGCCTTCGACTCCATGGGCTACAACCCCGGCAAGCTCTTCGGCACCCTCGCCGGGCTCAGCGAGCTGACCGGCGGTCTGTTGTTGCTGCTGGGCCTGCTGACTCCGCTGGCAGGGGCGATCGTGCTCGGCACCATGATCAACGCGATCAACACCACCTGGAGTGGCGGCCTGTTAACCGGCAAGGGCTACGAAACGGCCCTTCTGTTCGCCGTCGTCGGCGCGGCCATCGCGTTCACCGGCCCGGGCAAGTTCTCACTCGACAGCGGCCGTCCGTGGCAGCGGCAGGGCGTCGTCTGGGGCGCGGGTGCTGTGGTGCTGGCCGTGGCCGCGGCGGTGCTCACCCTGATCTTGAAGTGGACGCTCTGATCTCGACGCGTTCGGTGGGGACGCACCAGTGAATTCGTCGACGGTGGCGCGGTGACCGAGGGGTGACCGCGCCACCGTCGTCTGTGCGCGCCGTCATGTCACACTCGGGCAACTCGCATCGTCGTTCTAGTTGTAGCAGGACAACAGGTGTCGACAAGGGAGACCACGATGACGATCGAGATCAGCAATCCGGCCGAACTGCACGACCCCACCGGCTTCGGCTACAGCCATGTGGCACGGGTGACGGGCGAGCTGGTTCTCATCGCCGGGCAATATGATTCCGACGCCGACGGGCACACCACCAGCGACGACTTCGCCGCTCAGGTCGACCGTGCCTTCGCCAATCTCGGCACCGCGCTGCGTTCGGCGGGCTTGGAATACGCCGACGTGGCGCAGCTGCGGACGTTCATCGTCGACCACAGCCTGGACAAGCTCGCCGTGCTCGGGAAGAAGATCGCCGAAATCTGGGGCGACAAGCCGCCGGTCCAGACGTTGGCGGGGGTTGCCGCACTGGCGCTGCCCACGATGCTGTTCGAGGTGGACGCCGTCGCCGTGCGCGGCTGACGCCGGGAGTTCGCTTCGTACCCGGGCATGGGCGGTTCACAATGCGGCGGCAGGCGCAGCGCCGTCCGCGTCGTGAACCGCCCGCGCGATCTCGCGGCGGCGGGCTCGGATCCGAGTGCGGGACGAGAACCCTCGTCGCGGCGGGTGGAACTTGAAGCGCGTTTCGCGGCGGCGAAACTTGCTGCGCCGCAGGGGCGATCGAGGATTCGGCCTTGCAGGTCGGTTTCGGTGAGCTCGACAATTGTTCGGTAATTCATCCAATGACCGTGCAGTGACCAGGAATTCACCGAGAGAGTCGAGATCGAACTGGTGAGTCATCCGGACACGGTCGCATTAGGTGCTGTGCGGCAGGCGATTCAGGGTTCAGCCATGCGCGAGAGTTGGTGTCCCCGCGCCGCGTGCAGGGCTTGGCGCGGGGACTGCCGATACATCCGGTTCGGGAATTGGGGTTCCGGCGGAGTACCGAGGCCCAATTTACTTCTGTCTGGAAGTAATCGCCCGCTTTGTGAGTGGCATCACAGTGACGTGGCGGTGAGTCGCTCCAGCGCCTTGGTCACCACATTCGGGTCCGAGGTCTCCCAGTACGGCGGCAGCGAAGCACGCAGGTAGCCGCCGTAGCGCGCGGTGGCCAGACGGGAATCGAGGATGGCGACGACGCCGCGGTCGTCGACGCTGCGCAGCAGTCTGCCGGTGCCCTGGGCGAGCAGCAGCGCCGCGTGGTTGGCGGCGACGGTCATGAAACCGTTGCCGCCGCGCGACTCCACCGCCCGCTGCCGTGCCGTCAGCAGCGGATCGTCGGGCCGGGGGAACGGAATCCGATCGAGGATCACCAGGCTCAGCGAAGGGCCGGGCACGTCGACGCCCTGCCACAGTGACAGCGTGCCGAACAGTGAGGTCTCCGGATCGTCGGCGAACTTGCGCACCAGCGCGCCGGTCGAGTCGTCGCCTTGGCAGAGCACCGGTGTGTCGAGCCGCTCGCGCAGCGCCTCGGTGGCCGCTTTGGCGGCGCGCATCGAGGAGAACAGGCCGAGCGTGCGGCCGCCCGCGGCGCGGATCAGGCGCTCGATCTCATCGAGGTAGGCAACCGCGAGCCCGTCGCGACCGGGCGCGGGCAGATGCTTGGCGACATAGAGGATGCCGGACTTGGCGTGGTCGAACGGCGAGCCGACATCCAGTGAGCTCCACCGCACCGTCTCCACATCCGACGGCGCGACGGCGCCGTTCGCGGTGGCCGAATCCGTGCGGCTCCCCGACTGCGCGGGTAGGCCCCACGTGATCGCGAGGCCATCGAACGAACCGCCGATCTGCAATGTCGCCGAGGTCAAAACCACCGTCGCGGTGCCGAACAACCTGCTGCGCAGCAGGCCGCCCACCGAAAGCGGCGCCATCCGCAGCGTGCGCCGGACGACCCCGCGCATCTCGTCGGCGGCGAGCCAGATGACATCGCGTCTGGTCGCGGGATCGGGCTCGTCGAACGCAGTCAGCGCGCGCACCGCGCTGTCGTGTACCTCGTCGATCGCGGCGAGTGCCTGGGTGCGTGCGGCGGCGCTCTCCGGGTCACCCTGCGCGGACGCACCGCCCTGTGGGGCCAGTGCGGTGCGCACGTTCCATGCCGCGTCGCGGACGAGGGCGAGCACCGGGGCGACTCCGTCGGGCAGCGCGTCCCAGCGGGCAGCGGGCAGCTCGTCCAAGACGTTGTGCCAGGCCTCCGACGCGCTTTCGAGGCGGTCGACCTCCTGTTCGTCGACGAGCTTGGCACAGCGGCGCGCCGCCGCGCTGATGGCCGAGGGCGCCAGTTCCGCGGTGGCCACGCCGGTCACCCGGTCGACGAGCTCGTGCGCCTCGTCGATGACGACGACATCGTGTTCCGGCAGCACCTGGATGCCGCTGATCGCGTCGATGGCGAGCAGAGCGTGATTGGTCACCACCACATCGGCCTGCGCCGACTCCGCCCGCGCCCGTTCGGCGAAGCAGTCCTGGCCGAACGGGCAACGCGACTTGCCGAGGCATTCCCGCGACGACACGCTGACCTGCCGCCAGGCGCGATCGGTCACGCCGGGCGCCAGCTCGTCGCGATCGCCGGTCTCGGTGTCGGAGGCCCACTCGTTGAGCCGCTGTACCTCCCTGCCGAGCCGGGAGATCGCGAACGCGTCGAACAGTTCGGCCTCGGCGGGCTCGTCCGGGATCACGCTATTGATCTTGTTCAAGCACAGGTAGTTGTTGCGCCCCTTGAGGATCGCGAAATTTGCCGTGCGCCCGAGCGGTGTGCTCAGCGCCTCCGCGAGCCGGGGCAGGTCCCGGTCGACCAGCTGGCGCTGCAAGGCGATCGTCGCGGTCGACACTACGACCGTCCGCCCGGTCCGCACCGCATGCCGCAGGCTCGGCACCAGGTACGCCAGCGACTTCCCGGTCCCGGTTCCCGCCTGCACGGCGAGATGCTCCTTGGTATCGATCGCGTGGTCCACCGCCGCGGCCATCGTCACCTGCCCGACCCGCTCTTTCCCGCCGAGCGCTTGCACGGCGGTGGCCAAAAGGTCGGAGGTGGGCGGCAGTTCGGGCACGCGAGCAGCCTACTGGTTGGGACCGACAGGGATCACCGTCCATCAGGGGTCGCGGGAGCCCGGCACGTGCCCCGCCGCCACGGGTTCGGCGTGTCGTCCGGCAGGCCGGGCTACCCGGCGCCGGTCACTCGCCGACGGCGCCCTCGAGCTCGACGCCCGCCGCGCGCATGCGGTCGAGGGCGGTGGCCGTGGTCTCGGGGGAGACGCCCGCGGTCAGGTCGAGCAGGACGCGGGTGTCGAAGGACATCTCGACCTCTCTTTCCCGCGGATGTAAACGCCCGGGCTACCGCGTGCGGATTACATTGTGCCGCCTGATCGAACGGGCGGGCCAGGCACTGGAGGATCACATGAGCAGCACCGTCAGAGTTTCGATCGCCATATTCATCGGCTATCTGGTTTACCTTGTCGCCGCATTGCTGATCGGCGTCCGCCCCGATGACGTCGGCGACTGGGTAACGCTCCTGGTCAAGGGATTTCTTGTCGCGACGATCGCGGTAGCGGCCGTCGAATGGGTCGCCAAGCGCCGCGCTCGGGCGTCCGAGCCCCGCCGCTGATCAGCTCACGAACGTCGTCGGAATCGCCGGGTCGCCGTCGGACAGCTTCAGGCCCTCCCACGGCAGACTGACCAGCCCGCGCGACACCAGTGTGCGGCTGTCGGCGAGCGTCGGGAGACCATCGACCACCTTGCCGCCACGCACCAGCGCAACCAGCAGCTCGCGGGTCTCGAATCCGTTCGTGGCCGGTGCGGTGCCCGCGGCCGGGTAGATGATCTCTTCGACGATGGTGCCGGTGTGCCGCGCCAGCCGGACCGCCTTCTTGGTGCCGCCGCGCGACTGCTTGTGGCTGCTGCGCTTGGCCACCGGCAGGCCGTCCACCTCGACCAGCTTGTAGACCATGCCCGCCGTCGGCGCGCGGGAACCGGTGACCAGCGCGGTGCCGACGCCATAGACGTCGACCGGCTCGGCCCGCAGCGCGGCGATGGCGTACTCGTCGAGATCGCCGGACACCACGATGCGGGTGCCGGTGGCGCCGAGGCCGTCGAGCTGATCGCGCACCTGTCTGGCCAGCACGCCGAGATCACCGGAATCGATGCGCACGCCACCCAGTTCGGGGCCGGCGACCTCGATGGCCGTCGCGACGCCCGCCGTGATGTCGAAGGTGTCCACCAGCAGCGTCGTCCCGACACCGAGCGCGTCGATCTGACTGCGGAACGCGGCCGCCTCGTGTGCGCCGTCGGCGGCGCTGTGCAGCAGGGTGAACGCGTGCGCACTCGTGCCCGCGCCCGGCACGCCGAAGCTGCGCACCGCCTCCAGATTCGAAGTGGCGTCGAAGCCCGCGAGATAGGCGGCTCGTGAGCTGGCGGGCGCGGCCAGCTCGTGGGTGCGCCGCGAGCCCATCTCGATCATCCGACGCCCGCCCGCGGCGCTCACCATGCGGGCGGCGGCCGAGGCGATGGCGCTGTCGTGGTTGAGGATCGATAGCGCCAGCGTCTCCAGCAGGACGCATTCCGCGAAGCTGCCACGCACCGAAAGAATCGGTGAGCCAGGGAAATACAGATCGCCCTCGGCGTAGCCGTCGATATCGCCGGTGAATGTGTAGTCGCGCAGCCACTCGATGGTCGCGGCGTCCGAGAAGCCCGCGATGGCCGCCAGTTCCGGTTCGCCGAATCGGAAGTGCGCCAGCGCCTCCAGCAGCCTGCCGGTGCCCGCGACGACACCGTAACGCCTACCGTGCGGCAACCGCCTGGCGAACACCTCGAAGGTGCAGTGCCGGTGCGCGGAACCGTCGGCGAGTGCGGCGGCGAGCATGGTCAGTTCGTACTGATCGGTCAGCAGTGCGGTGCTGCCGACGCCGTCGCGGATGTCCACGAAGCCACTCTAGACAGCGGCGGCGGGCATGATAGGCCGGTGTGGCCGGGATGTCTCCCAGAACGTCGAAATGAACGTGGACGGGTGTTGTGATTTCGGGGTCGAGTCGTACCCTGAGTGTTATGGGCTTGTGCGAAGCGAACGCGGCACTGTCGGCGGCACAGGCGACTCCGGAGGCGGTGGAGTACACCGAGATTCTGGAGGCCGAGGACCGTCCGTGGGTCACGGTCGTCTGGGACGACCCGGTCAACCTGATGCATTACGTCACCTACATCTTCCAGAAGCTGTTCGGCTACACCAAGGCGAAGGCCACCGAACTCATGCTGAAGGTGCACAACGAGGGCAAAGCAGTGGTGTCCTCGGGTTCGCGGGACAAGATGGAGCAGGACGTCAGACGACTGCACGCCGCGGGTCTCTGGGCGACCATGCAACGAGACGACTGACCAATACGACTACGCTGACGTCAGTGCGGAAGTGGAGCCGGAAGAACTCACTGAGCGGCCTCAAATTGCGCTCCGAAATGGACGCGCGTGAGGCGAGCGTGTTGCGTTCCCTGGTCGGCTCGGTCTCCGGGCTGCTGACCGAACGGGCCAAGTCGGCCCCCGAAGACGATCTCGCCGCACTGACCGGGCTGCGTACCGGCAACTCGAGCCCGCCCGACGACCCTCGGCTGCACCGCCTGCTGCCGGACTTCCACCGCAGTGAACCCGGTTCCCCCGACGCCGATCGCGCCGATCTCAACAGCGCGCTGCGCGGCCTGCACGAGCCGGAGATCATCGACGCCAAACTGGCCGCGGGCTCAGTGGTGCTGAACACGGTGCCCGAGGACGGCGGCCGGATCCTGCTGACCCCGGAACAGGCCGACGCGTGGTTGATCGCGCTCACCGATGTGCGACTCGCGCTCGGCGCGGTGCTCGGCATCGATGCCGATACACCCGATCATCTGGACGTCGACGACCCGCGTGGCCCGCATCTCGACGTGTACCACTGGCTGACCTGGATGCAGGATTCGCTGCTGCAGGCACTCGCTCCGTAACCGCGTCCGGCCGGGGAATATCACCACTTCGCCGCGACGGAGACGATTCCGTGACCGGCAGTCAGGAGGCGTTGTTATGAACGGCCGACCCGGACAACGTAATTCGATCACCGATGTACCCGGGCTGTTGGTGGGTCACCATCACCAGCTCGATCCGGATGCGACGCTCGGCTCCGGTGCGGCGACCGGCTGCACCGTGGTCCGCGCGCCCGACGGTGCGACCGCCGCCGTCGATGTGCGCGGCGGCGGGCCCGGCACTCGGGAGACCGATCTGCTCGACCCGGCAAACACTGTGCGACAGGTGAATTCGATCCTGCTCACCGGCGGCAGCGCGTACGGCCTCGCCGCCGCCGACGGCGTGATGCGCTGGCTGGAGGAGAACGGCGACGGCATCCCGATGGATCCCGCCGACCCGAGCCGGGTGGTGCCCATCGTGCCCGCCGCGGTGATCTTCGATCTTCCGGTGGGGGACTGGGGGATTCGGCCCACCGCCGAGTTCGGGTACCTGGCCTCGGATGCCGCCGCGGTCGAGTTCGAGCGCGGCACGGTCGGCGCGGGGGTCGGCGCGCGCGCCGGGTCGATCAAGGGCGGCGTCGGCACCGCGAGTGTGGTGCTCGGCTCTGGTGTGACGGTCGCCGCGCTGATCGTGGCCAATCCGGTCGGCTCGGTGTTCGATCCCCGTACCGGCCTGCCGTGGGGGACGGGGACCGACGGCCCCGAATACTTCGGGCTGCGCCCCGCCGACCCCGAGGCGCTGGCGAGGGCAAACGCGCTCGAGGTCAAGGGCACCGTCCTCAATACGACGATCGGTGTCGTCGCCACCGACGCACCGCTTGACCCGGCGGGCTGCCGCCGAGTGGCGGCCACCGCGCACGACGGCATCGCCCGCGCGATCCGCCCGGCGCATTCCCCGCTGGACGGCGACACCCTCTTCGCACTGGCCACCGGAACCGCGCGACCGGCGACCTTCCCGCTGCCGCCCGCGTTTCCGCAGGACCTGATGGTGCTCGACGAAGTGTGCACGGCCGCCGCGGTCTGTGTGGAACGCGCGATCGTAAACGCGATTCTGGCCGCCCGATCCATCGCCGGGATTCCCGGATACTCCGACCTGTTCGCAGCCGCCGGGGAATAGCCGAATATTCTGGCTCGTTGTCGAGTGCGATAGGTCGGCAATTGCTACGCCGAATTTGCGGAAGGGTTTGACTCGTGCTGGTGATCAGGGCCGACCTTGTCGAGGCGATGGTGGCGCATGCCCGCGCCGATCACCCGGACGAGGCCTGCGGCGTCATCTCGGGGCCGGAAGGCTCCGACCGGCCGGAGCGATTCCTGGCCATGGTCAACGCCGAGCGCTCGCCGACCTTTTATCGTTTCGACTCCGGTGAGCAGCTGAAGGTGTGGCGCGAGATGGACAGTGCCGACGAGGAGCCGGTGGTGATCTATCACTCGCACACCGCGACCGAGGCCTACCCCAGCCGCACCGATGTGTCCTACGCGTCCGAGCCGAACGCGCACTACGTGCTGATCTCCACCCGCGATCCCGAGCAGCACGAGTTGCGCAGCTACCGGATTCTCGACGGCGTGGTCACCGAGGAGCCCGTGCGGATCGTCGATGCCTACACCCCCGCCTAGACCCGCCCCTATATTTGTCGAAATCGAGGAGTCCCCATGTCGGTAACCGTGTCCATCCCGACGATCATGCGTGGCCTGACCGGCGGTGAGAAGCGAGTCGAGGCCAACGGCGCCACGCTGTCGGCAGTGATCGCCGATCTGGACGCCAACCACCCCGGCCTGGCCGAGCGGCTGCTCAAGGACGGCAAGCTCAACCGCTACGTCAACATCTATGTCGACGACGAGGACGTGCGCTTCTCCGGCGGTCTCGCGGCCGAAGTGCCCGCGGATGCCTCGGTGACCATCCTGCCTGCCGTCGCGGGCGGCTGAGCGACCCCGTGGCGCGCTATGAATCGCTGATCGCGACGCTGGGCAACACTCCGCTGGTCGGGCTGCGCAACCTGTCCCCGCGGTGGGACGGCGAGAACCCGGTGCGGTTGTGGGCCAAACTGGAGGATCGCAACCCGACGGGGTCCATCAAGGATCGCCCCGCCCTGCGGATGATCGAGCAGGCCGAGGCCGATGGCCTGCTGACGCCCGGCTGCACGATTCTGGAGCCGACCAGCGGCAATACCGGGATCTCGCTGGCGATGGCGGCCAAGCTCAAGGGTTACCGGCTGGTCTGCGTGATGCCGGAGAACACCTCGGTGGAGCGGCGTCAGCTGCTCACCATGTTCGGTGCGCGGATCATCGATTCCCCGGCCGCCGGTGGCTCGAATCAGGCGGTGGCCAAGGCCAAGCAGATCGCGGCCGAGAATCCGGACTGGGTGATGCTCTACCAGTACGGCAATCCCGCCAACGCGCTGGCGCATTATGAGACGACCGGCCCGGAGATCCTGGCCGATCTGCCGGAGATCACCCATTTCGTCGCCGGGCTCGGCACCACCGGAACCCTGATGGGGACCGGGCGTTTCCTACGGGAGCAGGTGCCCGGCATCGAGATCGTCGCCGCGGAGCCGCGCTACGGCGAACTCGTCTACGGACTGCGCAATATCGACGAGGGCTTCATCCCGGAGCTCTACGACGAGTCCGTGCTGACCACTCGGTTCTCGGTCGGCCCGTTCGACGCGGTCAAGCGCACCCGTGAATTGGTTCTGGAGGAGGGCATTTTCGCGGGCATCTCGACCGGTGCGATTCTGCACGCCGCGCTCGGGGTCGCGCGCAAGGTCTTGAAGGCAGGCGGGCGCGCGGACATTGCGTTCGTGGTCGCCGACGGCGGCTGGAAGTACCTCTCGACCGGTGCGTACGACGGCACGCTCGAAGAGGCGGAGCAACGCCTCGAAGGCCAGCTCTGGGCCTGACTCGCGGTCGCGCCGACCAGGGGCCTTCGGCTTTGCCTACCGCTCGATGGTGAGGTGCACCGGTAGTCTCGAAGAGGCGGGGCACCGGCTCGCGATCGGACATTCGCGACCGCGAAGCCTTGCTCGACGAGGAGGTTGCGATGACCGGCGGTACGGGAATCGGATCGTCGTTCGATCCGGATCGGATCGCCGCGCTGCGCGCACAGCTGGGTAATCCGGTGGGATCGACCCCGCCGAGCGTGCCGTCGCCCGGAACGCCCGCGCCGAGGCCGGCCAAGACATCCGACAACCTCGGGATCGTCAAACAGCTCTGGCTGCGCGCCGGAATTCTGATATCCGGATTCGTCGTGCTGCTGTACGGCATCGAGGGCGTCGATCAACTCGACGACAGCCAGCTCGATCGCGCGGGCATCGAGCCGCGCACCGCGGACGGTCTGTGGGGCATCCTGTGGGCTCCTGTCCTGCACGGTGGCTGGGACCATCTGATCGGCAACACCCTGCCGGTGCTGGTGCTCGGCTTTCTGACGCTGCTGGCGGGGATCGGGCGCGGGCTGGCAGCCACCGCGATCATCTGGGTCGTCGCCGGGATCGGAACGTGGCTCACCGGAGCGAGCGGGTCGGTGCATCTCGGTGCGTCCGCCCTGGTTTTCGGCTGGTTGACCTTCCTGATCTCGCGCGGCTGGTTCGCCCGCAATATCGCGCAGATCGTGGTCGGACTCGTCGTTTTGGCCGTATATGGGTCGCTGTTGTGGGGCGTATTGCCCGGACAACCTGGAATCTCTTGGCAGGGACATCTTTTCGGGGCGATGGGTGGAGTGCTGGCAGGCTGGGTACTCTCTGGTGATGAACGTCGACACCGTCGCGGGGATCGAGCCGGAGTCAGTGCGTCGCCACGGTGAGCGCGCGGCCCGTCGGGAAATGTGGGGGATCCTTCCTTGAGCGAGAATTCGTCGTGGCAGCATGGGGGAATGCGCCTTACCGTCCTCGGGTGCTCGGGCAGCGTGTCCGGCCCGGACTCCCCTGCGTCGGGGTACCTGCTGACCGGCCCTGATATGCGGCCGGTGGTGATCGATTTCGGACCCGGCGTGCTCGGCGCGTTGCAGCGTCACGCCGATCCCGGTGAGGTCGACGTCTTCCTGACCCACCTGCACGCGGATCATTGCCTCGATCTGCCCGGGCTGCTGGTGTGGCGGCGCTACCATCCGACGCCGCCGGTGGGGAAGGCGATCGTGCGCGGTCCTTCCGACAGCGCGTTGCGCATCGGCAATGCCTCCGCGGAGATCGGCGGGGAATGCGACGACTGGTCGGACGTGATCGATCATCGAGCCTGGGGTGAAGGCGAGGCGATCGAGTTCGGGCCAGGACATACGGTGACGGCGCGGCGGATGTACCACCCGCCGGAGTCCTATGGCCTGCGCATCGTCACCGCGGCGGGGCGGACCTTCGTCTACACCGGCGATACCGCGATGTGTGACGCGGTCAACGAGCTGGCGCACGGCGCCGACATCCTGATGGCCGAGGCGTCGTGGACCCACGACCCGGCGAATCGGCCTCCCGGAATTCATCTTTCGGGTACCGAGGCGGGCATGATCGCGGCCAAGGCCGGAGTGAAGGAATTACTGCTCACCCACATCCCGCCGTGGACCTCACGCGAGGACGTCATCGCCGAGGCGAAGGCGCAATTCTCCGGCCCGGTGCATGCGGTCACACCTGGGGAAACCTTCGACATCTGACCGTGCGTCCGACGCCCGAATTCCCCCTCCAGCCCAACCACTGCGGAGCGACCGTTCGCGGCCAGCGCCCACGCAACCGATACAGCGCACTAAAGTCGCGAGCTTCCCCACCAAAGCACCCACCACGGAGCGAGTCTTACGAGCGACCGTTCGCGGCCAGCGCCCACGCAACCGATACAGCGCACTAAAGTCGCGAGCTTCCCCACCAAAGCACCCACCACGGAGCGAGTCTTAC
>NZ_JBHVDF010000033.1:17784-31175 GCF_042802915.1 Nocardia sp. NPDC057440 | reverse complement strand
CGGCCCGCGCCCCTTGCTTATCTGAGACCGGGGTTCCCTCGGGGGGGGGCTGCGCGGTCCGCCGGCTCCCCCCCCCCCCCCCCCCGGCCGCGAACGGGCTCGTAAGACTCGCCCGGTGCGTGGTTGCGTAAGCAGTCCGCGTCGCCAGCCTGTGTATCGCATGGGAAATGAGGTTTCCCGACGTGAATACCGATAGCCCTCTACTCCAGTAGGGGTGTGCCGCCCTCCCCGCCGAACAGCCCTCGGCGGGGAGGGCATATCCCTATACCTTGGACCATCGAAGGCTCGCCGCGGACCGCGTCGCTCCTTCGCCACAAGCCACCCGATTGCCAGACAAACCAGCAGGAGCGGGACGTGAGCAGCGAGAAGATTCAACGCGTCGGCATTATCGGCGCCGGACAGATGGGTGCCGGAATCGCGGAGGTGTGCGCTCGCGCGCATATCGACGTGCTCGTCTTCGAACAGACTCGGGAACTAGCCGCCGCAGGCCGTTCCCGCATCCTGCGGTCACTCGACCGTGGCGTCAGCAGCGGCAAGATCACCGAGCGTGAGCGCGAGCAGGCCGCCTGGCGGCTGCGGTTCACCGCTGACCTCGGCGACTTCGCCGACCGCCAGCTGGTGGTCGAGGCGGTGCTCGAGGACGAGAAGGTGAAGACCTCGATCTTCAGCGAGCTCGACAAGGTCGTCACCGACCCCGACGCGGTGCTGGCCTCCAACACCTCCTCCATCCCGATCATGAAGATCGCGGTCGCCACGGCGAACCCCGAGCGCGTGGTCGGCATGCACTTCTTCAACCCGGTTCCGGTGCTGCCGCTCGTCGAGCTGGTCACCACGCTCAAGACGAGCGAGTCGGTGTCCAAGCGCGCCGAGGCATTCGCGGGCGACGTGCTCGGCAAGCAGGTCGTCCGCTCGGCCGACCGCTCCGGCTTCGTGGTGAACGCGCTGCTGGTGCCGTACCTGCTGTCCTCGATCCGCATGGTGGAGTCCGGCTTCGCCACCAAGGAAGACGTCGACAAGGCGATGGTGCTCGGCTGTGCCCACCCGATGGGCCCGTTGGCGCTGACCGACCTCGTCGGCCTCGACACCGTCAAGTCGATCGCCGACTCCATGTACGCGGAGTTCAAGGAGCCGCTGTACTCGGCCCCGCCGCTGCTGATGCGCATGGTCGAAGCGGGCCTGCTCGGTAAGAAGACCGGCGCGGGTTTCTACCAGTACAAGGTCTGAGTTGATTTGCAGCGCCTGCGGCTGTGTTTGATGTGCAGCGCCTGCGGCGCTGCGTGTTCGCGGCCCCGAAGGCTCGCGTCCGAGCGGCCGAGACTTGCGACTTCGTCGCATGCGCTTCGGCCACTCGGACGCGAGCCGGCCGCGAACGGTCGCTCGTAAGACTCGCTCCGTGGTGGGTGGGTCGGCTGAACACCATCCGGCCTCAGGAACGGCCGGGTGGATGGGGTTATCGGCATAAGCTGCAAGAAGGCGAGTCGTGGTCGCGGCTCGCTCGAACACCGAGAGCGCAGCGCTGTGCGGCGTTCCACCGTTCGGCGGTGGGCGTCAGCGCAGGTGATCGAAAGGGAGCATCCCGCGCATGGTCAACGTCACCGATGGTTACGGGTCGAGCATCCTCGGGTACCCGAGGATCGGACCGCACCGGGAACTCAAGCGGGCCCTGGAGGCCTATTGGCGCGGCGGGGCATCCCGCGACGAGTTGCTCGCGGTCGGGCGCGACATCCAGGAACGGCAGTTCAACGAGCTGGCCGCCACCGGGCTCACCCAGGTTCCCGGCAACACCTTCTCCTTCTACGACCATGTGCTGGACAACGCGCTGCTCTTCGGCGCGGTGCCGACCAGGTTCAAGCCGCTCCAGGACGAACTGGACCCGCTGGACTTCTATTTCCTGATGGCGCGCGGTCGTCCCGACCTGCCGCCGCTGGAGCTGGTGCGGTTCTTCGGCACCGCCTACCACTACCGGCAGCCCGAACTCGATGAATCCACCGAGTTCTCACTGCATCCCGAGGCATTGCTCGACGAATTCGACAGGGCCAAGGAACGCGATATCGAGCTGCGCCCCGTGGTGCTCGGCCCGCTGTCGCTGCTGCTGCTGTCCAAGGCCGGGCACGTGCCGGGCGAGGCGGAATTCGACACCCTCAGCCTGCTCGACAAGCTACTTCCGGTGTACGAGGAGCTGTTCGAGATTCTCGCCAAGCGCGGGTCCACCTGCGTGCAGCTGGACGAGCCATGTTTCACCGGTGAGCGCAGCCCCGCCGAGCTGGCCGCGTTCGATAAGGCCTACCAACGACTTTCGAAGGCGCCACTGCGGCCGCGCATGCTGGTCACCGGTCAGTACGGCGACTTCGGCGAAGCGCTGGCCATCCTGGCGGGCACCAATGTCGAGGCCATCGGCCTGGACCTGGCGAGCTTCCGGATCGACCCCGAGGAACTCGCGAAGGTTCCCGGCATTCGGCGTAAGCGTTTGTACGCCGGTGTGATCAGCGGCCTCAATGTGTGGCGCGCGGACCGGTTCGTCACGCTGTCCTACCTCAACGAGCTGGCGAAGGTCTGCCCCGACCTGGTCGTCTCCACCGGTACGACGCTGCTGCACGTGCCCTACGACGTGCTCGCCGAATACGACATCGAGGGCAATGTCGCCGATCGCCTCGCCTTCGCGAAACAGAAGGTGGGCGAGGTGGTTTCGCTCGCCAAGGCGCTCACCGAGGGGCCATCGGAGAAGTGGCGCAAGCGGCCGACCGAGGTGCACTTCAAGCAGAAGCACGCAGTGCGGCAACGGGTTTACGCGGTCACGCCGGATATGCGTGAGCGTGCGCCCTACGAGGTGCGCCGAGAAGCCCAGCAGCGCAAGCTTAATCTGCCGCCGGTGCCCGCGACCACGCTGGGTTCCTTCCCGCAGGCCACCCGGATCCGGCAGGCCCGCCACGATCTCGGCGAGGGCAGGTTGTCCTACGCGGAGTACCGCAAGAAGGTCGAGGCCGAGATCGAGGCCACGATCCGCCTGCAGGAGGACATCGGCCTCGACGTGCTCGTGCACGGCGAGCACGAGCGCAACGACATGATCCAGTACTTCGCCGAGCTGCTCGACGGCTTCGCGACCACCCACTTCGGTTGGGTGCAGGTGTACGGATCCCGTTGTGTCCGACCGCCGATCATCTATGGCGACGTGTCGCGTCCGGCTCCGATGTCGGTCGAATGGATCACCTACGCCCAGTCGCTGACCGACAAGCCGGTCAAGGGCATGGTCACCGGTCCGGTCACCATGATCGCGCGCTCGTTCGTCCGCCAGGACCAGCCGCTGTTCGAAACCGCCGACCAGGTGGCGCTGGCGATCCGCGACGAGGTCGTCGACCTGGAGCGCGCGGGCATCTCGATCATTCAGGTCGACGAGCCCGCCATTCGCGAAATGTTGCCGCCGCGTCCCGTCGGCCGCGCCGAATACCTGCGCTGGGCCGTCGGCGCATTCCGCCTCGCCACCTCCGGTGTGCGGCCGGAAACTCAGATCCACACGCATATCAACTATTCCGGTCGTGCCGAGGTGGTCGAGGCGATCGAGCAGCTCGATGCCGACGTCACCGCGCTCGTCGCGACCCGCTCCATCGAATGGGTGCTCAAGGCGCTCAAGGACGACTGCGCCTCCGGCCACGGCCTGAGCCACGGTGTGGGACCCGGTGTCTACGAAAGCCGTTCGGCGCGCATCCCGGACATCGATGAGCTCGACGAATTGCTCACGGCCGCAGCCGAAGCGGTGACGCCGGAACGACTATGGGCGAATCCGGACGGTGGTTTGAAGACGCGACACTACTGGCAGCTCGAGCCGTCGCTGCGCAATATGGTCGCGGCCGCGCGCCGGGTTCGTCGGCGGGCGACGTCGGCCGAATAGCCAAAGCTGAGGGCCGCCTTCATGTCCGAGTGATGTGGGGGCGGCCTTAGCTATTCCGGCGGCTGTCGGAGTGTCGGCCGCGGGCCGGTGCCTCTTCCGGCCGGCGATTCGGTGAAAGCGGTCTCTTGATATCGGTACAGTACGTACCGTATCTTTGAACTATGGTGGATACGACCGAGACCTGGCCCGAGTCGTTGCCGGTGGCACAAGTTCGGATTGCTCGACCCACCGATCGTTTGGCAGAGGTGGTGCGGTTCTATGTCGAAGGGCTCGGGCTGCGGGAGCTGTATCGATTCGAGAACCACGCCGGCTACGACGGAGTGATGCTCGGGCTGCCGGGGGCCGGGTACCACTTGGAGTTCACCAGCCACGCCGACGGCAGCCCCGGCGACGCGCCCAGTGCGGAAAACCTTCTGGTGCTGTACTTCTCGGGCGAAGCGCAGATGTACTACGTGGCGCAGCGGCTCGGCGATTTCGGTGTGGAACCGGTGGCTGCGGAGAACCCGTACTGGGCCGAGCACGGCGGACTGACCTTTCCGGATCCGGACGGCTGGCGGGTCGTGCTGATGCCGCGACCGGTCTTCTGATGGCGGGCAGGGCGCGCGAAGACCGGATCGATGCCGCGGTGCTCGCGGCGGCTCGGGAACTGCTCGATGAAACCGGCTACGCAGACCTGTCCATCGGCCAGATCGCCACCCGGGCCGGTATCCATCGACCGGCCATCTACCGCCGCTGGCCATCGAAGCGGCACCTGGTGGTCGATGTAGTCGCCGACCTGCTCGGTCTTCACCCGACCCCCGACACCGGCGACCTCCGCGCCGATCTGACCATCGCACTGCGCAATCTCGTTGCGGCACTGAGGGATACCTCGCTGCACCACGTCCTGCCTGCCCTGGTCGCCGACCTCGCCAACGATCAGGCCCTGCGAGAGCACTTCCTGGCCACCGTCTTCGAGCCGCGCAGGCACACCACCGCAATCGCGCTCGCATCGGCAATCCGCCGCGGCGAGATCGACCAGAACCTGGACATGGACTTCGTCCTCGACGCCATCGCCGCCCCCATCTACTATCGCGCCCTCTTCGGCCACCTGCCTCTGACCGACACCCTCGCCGACCAATCCGTCGCCGCCGTCCTCCGGATCGTCGCCCCCGCGGCTTGACTCGTGGTAGGCGTCATCGAGGGCGAGTGGCACACCATGGTGTCGGTCTCTCGGCCGTCGCCGCAGCCATGTGCCACTCATCGGCCTCGCACCTGTGCGGCGTCTTGACGCGCTGTGCGTGGCGCTCGGGTTGCGTGGCGTTGCGGCGGCGATTGGGGTGCTGACCCGCTGTACGGACATTTGCGGCAATGTCGCGTGGCGTTCGATGACGAAAGTCACCTTCACGGAGCGGCTGATGGATGCGCGATGGTGAAATCGCAGGCCGCGGTACGGGTGTCGGACGAGAGTGCGGTGCCGGACTGCGGGTCGCCGGTGCGTGGCGTCGGCTTTCCGGCAGTGACCTACGACGCCCCTGCCGGAGAAGGCGCGGAACTGCGCTATGGTTGCTAGTCGGCGATTGTTGATCTTGCACAGTCGCCCTATGTCCGTCGTGGATGTCTTTCTTTCGCGTCGGCCCCGCAGCTGGGTGTCCTAACACCGAACGCAGGTATGGACACACCATCCTTGCGTGCCGCTGCGGTACAACCCCCGATGCCGGAAAGGCACCCGTACTTCTATGACGACTCGTTCCTCGAGCTCTGCCCCTGTGACCTCTTTTGCCGCGCTCGGCGTGCGCAAGAAGCTGGTCGACGCCCTCGTGGCGAACGGCATCACCGCACCGTTCCCGATCCAGGCCGCCACCCTGCCCGATTCGCTCGCCGGCCGTGACGTGCTCGGCCGCGGCAAGACCGGCAGCGGCAAGACGCTGGCCTTTTCCATCCCGATGGTCGACCGGCTCGCCGGCGGTGTGCGCAAGCCGGGTCGGCCCGCCGGCCTGATCCTCGCCCCGACGCGTGAATTGGCCACCCAGATCACCGCGACGCTCGAGCCCATGGCCGTGGCCTGCGGGTTGACGGTGACGACGATCATCGGCGGCGTCTCCCAGGTGCGGCAGAGCCGCGCACTCGCCGCAGGCGTCGATATCGTCGTTGCCTGCCCGGGCCGGCTGGAAGATCTGATGCGTCAGCGCGTGGTGCACCTCAACGAGGTGCAGGTCACCGTGCTCGACGAGGCCGATCACATGGCCGACCTCGGGTTCCTGCCTTCGGTGACCCGGATCCTCGCGGCCACCCAGCCGACCGGCCAGCGCCTGCTGTTCTCCGCCACACTGGACAACGGCGTGGACAAGCTGGTCAAACGATTCATGCGCGATCCCGCATCGCACTCCGTCGACGAGGCGAACTCGCCGGTGGCCGCGATGACCCACCACGTCTTCGAGGTCGGTGGCGTCGACGCCAAGAACGCGCTCGTGCGCACCCTGGCCTCCGGCGGCGGCCGCCGAATCCTGTTCATGCGCACCAAGCATCAGGCGCGCAAGCTCGCCAAGCAGCTGACCACCGCGGGCATCCCCGCGACCGATCTGCACGGCAACCTCTCCCAGGTCGCCCGTGACCGCAACCTGGCCGCGTTCACCGATGGCTCGGCGCGCGTGCTCGTCGCCACCGATATCGCCGCGCGCGGCGTGCACGTCGATGATGTCGAGCTGGTTGTGCACGTCGACCCGCCCGCCGAGCACAAGGCATACCTGCACCGCTCCGGGCGGACCGCCCGCGCGGGCAGCGCCGGTGATGTGGTCACCGTCGTTCTCCCGGAGCAGCGCAGGGACGTCGCCGGACTGCTGCGCAAGGCAGGCATCCAGGTGAGCCCGCAGCGTGTGACCGCGGACTCGGCGCCGGTGACCGACCTGGTCGGCGAGATCGCCCCGCTCGTCGCACCGACCTACAACCCGACCGCCTCCACGCACACCGGTGGCCAGGCCCGCAACCGGAACAGCCGCCCGAGCAGCGACGGACGCGGCGCCGCGACCGGTGGCGCCCGCACCCGTGGTGGTCAAGGCGCAGGCGGACAGTCTCGTCGTGACGCGGTGGCCGGTGGGTCGTCGCGGAGCCGCAACGGGCGTGGTGCGAGCGACTCGTTCGATCGCGGTACCGGCTTCGATGGTCGTTCGAGTGGCCGGTCCGAGCGTCCTGCCGGCCCGGCGCGTACCGGTGACGGACGTGGCGGCGGCTTCGATGGTCGTTCGAGTGGCCGGTCCGAGCGTCCTGCCGGTTCATCGCGCAACAGTGACGCGCGTGGCGGCGGCTTCGACGGTCAGTCGCGTGGCCGTGCCGACCACGGTGCCGCAACCGGTGGACAGCGCAGCCGAAACCCCCGTGCCGCAGGCGCTGCCGTCACCCGTGGCGCCGATACCGCCGCAGGCCGGTCCCAGGGCCGCCCCGCGCGCACGGGCACGTCGCACGTTCGCTCGACCTCCCGCGACCAGGCGGCCCCGCCTCGCGCGGGCCGACACTGACCACCGATAGGTCCATCGCGACTGACATCTCGACGAATCGCCTTCTGGCACAACCGAACGGCCCCTCGAGCCCTCGCTCGTAGGGGCCGTTCGGCTGTCGATCCGAGATGAACGCGCCGGGCTGGTGTCCGGTCCGATCCGGGTCGTCCGTCGCGGATCGGCGGTCTCGGCGAGTTGTGTTCTGGCGCAACTGAACAGCCCTCCAATCATTCCGTCAGGGAGTTGTCGGTCGGCTGCCCAGCGCCGGACCCGCTACGGCGGTTGCCGCCACGTTCACGGGAGTCGGCGGCGAGACCGCGCGGCTGTCAGTGGCTCAATGCCGAGACCGCCAGCATGAATGCGGCGCCTCCCACGGTGCAGGCGAGGGTCAGCCGGGAGGGGTGTTGCGCGTGGGCTTCGGGGAGGATATCGGCGGTGGCGAGGTAGAGCAGGAAGCCCGCGAAGTAGCCGAGGTAGAGGCCGACCGCTTCGGCGGGCACGCGGATGACGGTGCCGATTATCGCGCCGACTACGGGGGCGATGGCGTCCAGGGCGAGCAGGGTGAGGGCTCGTTTGCGGGCACTGCCGTAGAGGGTGGTGATGGTGAAAGTATTGAAACCGTCGGCGAAGTCGTGACTGATCACCGCGATGGCGACGGCGATGCCGACGGTCGCTCCGGCTTGGAAACCGAGTCCGATCCCGAGACCGTCGAGCATGCTGTGAAAGATCAACCCGGCCGCGGCAAGCAGCCCCACTGACTCGAACCCGTGCTTGTGCGTACCGAATTCGTGTTCATGACCGGTGTGCACGGCAACCGCACGCTCGATGACATGGATGGTGAGAAACCCGAACACCGTGGCGATCAGCGCGTCGGGCACCCCGAGCACAATATGCGCGGACTCCGCCAACGCCTCCGGCAGCAGATCGAAGAAGACCACCCCGAGCATCACCCCCGCCGCCACCCCGAGCACCAAATGCCTCCGGTCCCCGATCCGCACCGCCACCAGCCCCCCGACCAGCGTCGAACACATAGACGCCAACGCCAGCAGGATCGCCATCGATCCAGCATGTGCCACGGCCTCCCGTCGCACTGACATATCTGCCCGGCGAGTTGGCCCCGTGCGCGCCGCTCGGGCGATGAGGTGCGCGCGGGGCAAGATGTTGCCGGGCAACCTCTCGGCCCAAGGCGAGCGGGACATGACGGAGGGACCAGGCGATGACCGCCGCAGTCATGTCCCGCTCGCCGGTCAGGCCAGCGTGGCCAGGGTACGGAGGCCGGTGCTGATGTCGGCGGCGGTGGGGGCGTGGTCGGGGTCGACCAGCCACTGGATGAGGAGGCCGCCGATCAAGGTTTGGAGGACCGCGCCCAGATGTGGGTCCTTGGCGGTGGGGGCGAACAACTCGCCGAGTTCGGCGCGTGCCAGGGCTTGGGCGTCGCCCAGTTCGGCGCGGAGGTCGGGGGAGTGCAGTGCCTGGGCCAGGCTTTCGACATTCGCCGACCAGAGGGCGCGGTTTTCGGTGAACGAGCTGATCAGCTGCTGGAGAAAGGTGTCAAGGCGTGCGCCGGGGTCGTCGGCGTCGCTGTCGGGCAGTGCGGCGAGGATCTGCTGGACCGCGGTGGCGCTGGACTCCACCATCGCCTGATTCAGGAGCTTGTCGCGGGTGCCGAAGTGGTAGTTGATGGCCGCCAGATTGGTGCCGGAGGCGGCCACGATGTCGCGCACAGTGGTTCGCGCGTAGCCGCGTTCGGCCAGGCATTGTTTGGCCGCGGCCAGCAGATCTTCTCGGGTTCCCACTGCCGAACCATAGCAGGAGGGCATACGTCCGTTTGTGACATACGTTTCAAACAAGTGTCAGGGACGGGTTCGACGGCTGTGGCCGAGCGCGACCGCTCCGATCTACGAGTGCGGCCACGCCGTGATCGTCCGACCCGACTTCGCGCCGGACCGCCCGCGAGCACGGTGCTCGGATTGCGCCTCCGGTGCGGGAGTTCCCCTGCCGTCACGCGGAACGCGGATCCCGTCGAGTGCGCGCACGTGGTGGAGCCGCCATGCGGGCCGCGCCGTCTCGCGATCAGTCCGTCGGCGCTCGCCCGCCCCGCGTGAGCCGAATGGCCAACTGCCTGGTCCACTTCGGGCGATCCTTCTTGGGTGGCACCGGCAGGTCGGAGTGGATATCGGACTCGACCTCGTACCGACGGACATACGCGCCGGCGAAGGCTTGAACGGTGGCCGTCACCGGAATGGCGAGCAGCGCACCGGTTGGCCCGAGTATCGCCGCCCCCGCGAGCACCGCGCCGAACGCGACGGCGGGATGCATGTCCAGGGTGGTCGCGGTGATTCTCGGCTGCAGCACATAGTTTTCGAACTGCTGGTACACGATGATGAAGCCCAGAATCCACAGCGCCGTGCTCGGGCCGTGCACCAGCGCGACGACCACCGGCAGCGCACCGGCGAGATAGGTGCCGACCGTCGGAATGAACTGCGAGACAACGCCGACCCAGAGCGCGAGCGCGAAGGCCGACGGCACATCGAGCACGCGCAATGCCACGTAGTGCGCAATGGTCGAGCAGAGTGCGAGCAGCCCGCGCGAAAAGATATAGCCGCCGGTCTTCTCGACGGCGATGTCCCAGGCGCGCAACACATGTCGCTGGCGGTACGGCGGCAGCAGCGAGCAGACGGCGTGGCGGAAGCGCGGACCGTCGGCGGCGAAGTAGTAGGTGAACAACAGCACGCCCAGGGCTTGGAAGAGCACGCCGACCGCGGTGGTGCCGATGCCCCAGACATTGCCCGCCAAGCCGTCCAGGTAGCCCTCGATGGTTGCGCTGCGATCCTTGGCGATCTTCCCGATGTCGGTGCCGGACAAGTCGGTCTTGAAGGTGCGGTTGATCCAGTCGACCGCCTGGTCCGCGTATTGCGGCGCGTTCTTGACCAGCGTGGTGACCTGCTCGACGAGCAGCGCGCCGAGTGTCCACACAAAGGCGACGCTGAGCACGGTCAAGCCGAGGAACACCAGCCCGGTCGCCGGTCCGCGGCGCAAGCCACGGGCCGCGAGCCAGTTCACCGCGGGTTCGATAGCGAAGGCGAGGAACAGCGAAATCAACAGCACCGTCAGCAGCCCTTGCAGCCGGGTCAATAGCCAGAAGCCGCCGACCAGACCGGCCACCGTCGCCGCGGCGAGCAGGAACGCACGCAACAGCCAGGGCGGCGGCCCCGCTGTCACATCGTCGGTGACCACCACATCGTCGGAGTTCTCCGGAGCTTTGCCGCCGGGAGCCTTGTCGATCGGCGAGCTGTCTTCATCCGCAGGCACAACAGTCCTCCGCCTCTTTCAGCAGGCAATCGGGGTGCGCCGAGGCCACCTTCGCGGGCCTGCTGTCGAGTGGCCTCGGCTGCTGGGTGCACCGGTGAGTCACCCGTGTGCATCCTAGATCCGTTGTTCCGCCGGTAATCCGATGAACTGCCGGGGCCGCCGACCAGATGGCTGGGTCTGGGCCGCTAGATCGTCGCGGCGTCGATGACGAACCGGTAGCGGACGTCGCTCGCGACGACCCGGTCATAGGCGCCGTCGATCTCGTCGGCCGAGATCAGCTCGATCTCCGCGCCGATGCCGTGCGCCGCGCAGAAGTTCAGCATTTCCTGGGTCTGTGCGATGCCGCCGATCATCGAGCCCGACAGCGAGCGCCGGTAGGCGGAGAGGCTGAAAGTCTTGACGCTCATCGGATTCTCGGGCACGCCGAGTTGCACCAAGGTTCCGTTCACCGCGAGCAGACGCAGGTAGTTGTCGATCGGCAGGTCGGCCGAGACGGTGTTGAGGATGAGGTCGAAGCGGTTGCGCAGTTCGCGGAAGGTCTGCTTATCGCTGGTCGCGTAGTAGTGGTTGGCGCCGAACCGCTTGCCGTCGTCCTGCTTGCCGAGCGAGTGGCTGAGCACCGTGACCTCCGCGCCCATCGCCGCCGCGATCTTCACCCCGACGTGTCCGAGTCCGCCCATGCCGATGATCGCGACGTGCGTGCCCGGTCCCGCCTGCCAATGCCGCAACGGGGAGAACAACGTGATGCCAGCGCACAGCAGCGGCGCGGCCACATCGAGCCCGATGCCCTCGGGAATCGAGAGAACGAAATGTTCGGTCACCACGACCTGCGTCGAGTAGCCGCCCATCGTGTAGCCGCCCGGCTGGACGGCCGGATCGACCGGCGTGTTGTAGGTCATGGTGGCGCCGGCCTCGCAGTACTGCTCCTCATCGGCGAGGCAGGGGCCGCAGACGCCGCAGGAGTCCACCATGCACCCGACGCCGACTCGGTCTCCGACCTGATGCTTGGTCACCGCCGAGCCGACCGCCGCGACGATGCCCGCGATCTCGTGCCCCGGCACGCAGGGGTACTTGGCGCTGCCCCATTCGTCGCGCGCGGTGTGGATGTCGGAGTGACAGATACCGGCGTATTTGACGTCGATCAACACATCGCGCGGCCCCAGTTCACGGCGCTCGATGGTGATCTTCTCGAAGGCGCCGTCGGGCGCGGGCATGGCGTAAGCGGCAGCGGTGCTCATGACTGCGCCTCGCTGACGCTCGGCTCCGCCATACCCGCACGCGCTGTGCATATCATTCGCTCGCTGCCCTCGCTCATGCTTACATGCCTACCGCTGCATGCGCGTGTTTGACAAACGCCTCGCCGGATAGGCCGCGCGACGCGGGGGTGTTCGTGGAATCCGCCCGGCGCGATAATGATCTCCAGCCACAATGGAATTCATCAGGTCCAGCCGAGGCGGGAGACGATGGACGACGAATGGCATCGCGTGCCCGAGCGGGGTCGGGCGGCAGGCGGTGGGCGTGCGCTCGCGCTGGTCGTCGCCGCGATGCTCGCGGCCGCCGCTTTCCTGGGGTTCCGTGGCGAACTGCCCGGCTGGCCGACCGGCGGACCGGACACCTCGCCCGCGTTATCGGAGCCGGTACGGCAGCTGGACCCGGTGGCGGTCGCGCGCGTCGTCCAACCGGCACTGGTGAACATCAGCACCTCCAGCCACTCCTCCGGACCCGGTGCGGCCGGGTCGGGAATCGTGCTCACTCCCGACGGGCAGGTGCTGACCAGCCATCATGTGGTGAAGGGCGCGGAGATCGTCACGGTCACCGATGTCGGCAACGGGCTGGAGTACGACGCGACAGTGCGTGGTTACGACTCGGGCGCCGATATCGCGCTGCTGGAACTCGGCAACGCGGCCGACCTGGTGATCGCGACTATCGGCACCTCGTCGGACCTGCGCATGCGCGACGAGGTGCTCGCGATCGGCAATGCGGGCGGCACGGGCGGCACCCCGACCGCGATCGCCGGAAGCATCACCAATCTGAACAGCACGATCGTCGCGCTCAATTCCGCCGACCTGTCACGCAAACCGCTGTCCAACATGCTCGAGGTCGCCGGGGCGGTCAGTTCGGGGCAGTCCGGCGGCGCGCTGGCGGATCGGAATGGCGCCGTGGTCGGCGTGATCACCGCGGCGTCGGGCGAGCCGGAACCTGAAATGGGGCGCACCGCGAACGGCTACGCGGTGCCGATCGATGCCGCGATGCGGGTGGTGGAGCAGATCCGATCCGGCACGCCGACCGACACCGTGCACATCGGGCCGACCGCCACCCTCGGCATTCTCATCTCGAACGCGGAGCCCGCGGGCACGGGCGCGCGCGTTGACGTCGCTATCTACGGAATGCCCGCCTATGCCGCAGGCATCGTCACGGGTGACGTGATCACCGGGATCGACGGGCACACCGTCACCACCGCCCAGTCCCTGCGTGCGGCACTGAACATGCGCCGACCGAATGACACCGTGGGACTCGCCGTCACCGGTTCGGGACACGTCCAGCGCACGATCCCCGTGGTGCTGACGGTCGGGCCGCCGAACTGAGCAGCGCCCGAGAACGACGACGGCCGACGGCGCCGGGCCGGCGGCCGGCGGAAAGACATTGCCGCCGCTCGAAATAAAACACCAGTAAACCCCTAATCCTGGGAAACCCGGAAACACCCAAGACCCACCCCCCCCCAA
>NZ_JBHVDF010000033.1:0-17774 GCF_042802915.1 Nocardia sp. NPDC057440 | reverse complement strand
CCCCTCCCCGCCCTCCTCCGGGGTGTGGTGCGGGGGGGGCCCGCCTATCGCCCCCCCCCCCTACACCCCCGCGGCCCGGGGGGCGGGGGCGGCGCCCCCTCGAATCGACTTGCCGGACTATCGAATTCAGACCAGAGACAGCCAGTAGTCCTGGAAACGCAGGAACACCAGTAGCAGCACCACCGCGTAGAACACCGCCACAAACGTCCACCGCCACTCCGCGATGATGCCGAGCGGTCCGCGCGAGCGGCCCCACAGTTGGTCGGTGACCACCGCGAGCAGCGGTGTGATGATCGCCCACACCACCATGCAGTACGGGCACAGCGCATTGATCCGGTACAGGCTCTGGAAGATCAGCCAGCCGATGAAGGCGACACCGAGCACGGTGCCGAGCCACAGCCCGCCCCAGATCCAGCGCGGAAACCGCACCCCGGCGACCGCGAGGACGCCGAGAGTCACCACCACGGAGAAGCCGACGATGCCGATGATCGGGTTCGGGAACCCGAACGCGGCAGCCTGATCGGTCGCCATCACCGACCCGCAGGACAGAATGGGGTTGATGCTGCAGGACGGCTTGTAATCGGGATCGGTGAACAGCTTGAAGCGCTCGACGGTCAGCGTGACCGAGGCGAGCCAACCGGCGAGCCCGCCGATCAGCAGCACCCACGCGGACCGAGCCGCTGCTGCGTCGTTCACTGACCCGCTGCGGCGGCAATCGCGGGTGCGAGTCCGCCCGGTCCGAAGATCTCCTGGCTGGAGTCGATCTGCTTACCGTTGACGAACACCGACGGGGTGGACTTGATCCCGCTGCCGAGCACGTCCTTGGTCTTGTCCTGGATGTACTTGTCGTACTTGCGATCGGTGATGCACTGGGCAACGGCCGGATCGGTGTAACCGGCGTCCTTGGCGATCTGGATCAGCTTCTCGTCGGGCAGGCCGGTGCCGCCCTCGGCGGGCTGCTGGGCGAACATCGCGGCCAGCCAGGGCAGGTACTTCGACGGATCGGACTCGGCGACGCAATACGACGCGTTCGCCGCGCGTGAGGAGTACTGGGTCGTGGATGCCTTGTCCAAGAAGGCGATCACGTTGTATTCGACCACGGCCGTGCCATTGCCGACGGCATCCTCGAGCACCTTGGAGTTGGCGGCCTCGAAGCCCTTGCACGCCGGGCACTGCAGGTCGGCGACCACGCGGACGGTGACCTTGGCGTCCGGCTTGCCGATGCGGATCGCGCCGTTGTCGGTGATGGAGCCCTGGACCGCGCCGGAACTCTGGCCGGAGGTCGCGATGGCCGGGGTGGCGCCGGGCGCGTTCTTACGATTGTTCTTCACCGCGATGCCGATGCCGATGGCCGCGACGAGACCGATCAGCACGACTGCAACGCCGACCTGAATGAAGATCTTGCGGTTGCGGTCGGCGCGCTCCGCCGCCGCCAACGGATTCTTCTTGCCACCAGGGTTGTTGCTCACCGTGCGTTCACCACGCCTTTCGCTAGCCTGCCGGTTTCCTGCCGCCACGATGGTAGTTCCGAAGCTCTGCCGGGCGTGGTCTGGCACGGCCCACATCATCGTGGGTGAACCTGAGAGATTCCGAAATTTCGGACAGGCAGGCCGTGTGAAGCCCTATGTTGGCAGTCGCATGCGGCGAAGCGGTCAGGCCTGTTCGAGGCGGCGTTTCTGCTCCTCGACTTCGAATTTGGCGGTCGGCCAGTCCAGTTTCAGCTGGTCGAGTGCATCGATGAGCAGCTCGGTGACCGCGAGGCGGGAGAACCATTTGCGGTCGGCGGGAATCACGTGCCACGGCGCGAACTCGGTCGAGGTCCGATCCAGCATCACCTGGTAGGCCTCTTGGTAGGCCGGCCAGTAGGCGCGCTCGTCGATATCGGAGGGGTTGAACTTCCAGTATTTGTCCGGTCGCTCGAGGCGTTCCATGAGCCGTCGCTTCTGCTCGTCCAGCGACACGAACATGGCTACCTTCACCAGCGTGGTGCCCTGGTCGACCAGCTCTTGTTCGAAGGCGTTGATCTCGTCGTAGCGCGGTTCCCATACCTGCGGCGGCACCAGGTTGTGCACCCGCACGACGAGCACGTCCTCGTAATGCGAACGGTCGAACACGCCGAGTTGGCCGGCGCGCGGGAGCGCCGTGCGGATGCGCCACAGGTAATGGTGCTGCTTCTCCTCCTCGGTCGGCACCCCGAACGAGGCGTGATCGACACCCTGCGGGTCCACCGAGCCGATGACGTGCCGGACGATGCCGCCCTTGCCCGCGGTGTCCATGCCCTGCAGCACCAGCAAGACATTGCGGGAGTCGCCGGAACGACCGTTGGCATACAGCTTTTCCTGCAGGCCCGACAGGACTTCGGCGCGTTCGGCCTGCAATATGGCGGCCGTCTTCTTGTCGCCCTTGAATCCGGGCGTGCCGGAGGTGTCCAGATCAGCGATCCGCAGGCCATCGGCCCGCAGGGCGTCGGTGGGCGGAAGAGACCAGTGCTTCGCCATCGGTCCAGCTAACCACGGTGAGCTCCCGATAACGGGTCGTCGGCTCAGCTCGTGTCGGATCGGGACCCATTGATCCAGCGACTTGCCAGTAGTGGCCACGGTGTTGTTTCGAGCAACCCGGCAAGCAGTCGCCGCGGCTGTCAGCGGATCTGCGCGAGGCGCAGGATCTGGTCGGCGAAATCCTCGTCGGAGACGGGGGTGAGCACCAGGTCGTTGGAGGAGGCGAGCAGGTAGCGGCCGTCGCCGGTGAAGTCGAGCCAGCTGCGGTGGCGGGTCGGCGGGGACATGGGATGGTCGGGCTCCACGGTCACGGTGAGGAAACCGCGGCCATCGACCGGTTTTCGGAGCGTTTGGCGGAAACGCGCGGCGCCGTGGTGGCCGTTGGTGACGAAGGGCTCGGTGCGATCCGGGCTCAGCACCGCGTCCTGTGGCTCCCGCATCGGGCCGAGCCTGCCCGCTTGCGCCGGGCCGATGATCTGGACCAGGCGCTGGCCGAGAGTGCGGGCGTGGCACATCTGCACGATCACCTTGTCGGAGGTAGCGACCAGGATGCCCGCGTGATTGTGCACCACAGCGGCGAAGGCGAGGATCGGGTCGGTGTCGCCGGCACCACCGTCGCGCGGCGCGACGGTGCGCTCGCCGGAGACGGTGATGGTTGTCGCGTCGGTGCGGGCGCACATCATGAGCGCGGCGGCGAGGTCAGGATCGGCTTGGCGGGCGAAGCGCTGCGGCAATCGCAGTGCGGCGTATTCGCTTTCGGTGCGGGTGGTGGCCGCGGGCATCATGTTGACGGGGTAGGGCCGACGGTCCAGGCTCGTTTCGTTTTCCCAGACGTGGGTGAATTCGTCCGGAGTGAGAATCCATTTCACTGCGCGCCGCCCCCGCCGACGGAGGTGGGCCGGGCTGGGGTGCCGTCAGCCGAGCCCGAGGGCACCTCTGGCGGGAGCGTGAAGCGGGGGACGCGGTCGCCGGAGGCCGGCATGGTCGGGGTGTAGACGTAAGTCATCGTGTCCTGGACGTCGGCCTGGGTCGTGGCAGCCGCGATGTCGTGTTCCATTCTGCGCTGACCCCCGTGCACGGCCTCCGCGGCCGGGTCCTCCAGCGGACGGTACTCCTTCGGCGGTGGTATGGCAGCCCGAATGGTCTGCGCAGCTTCGCAATTCAGCTCCATCAAGCGCTGCACCGTCCGGCACACCTCGTGCGCTTCGATGCCGGCCTGTACGAATGCGCGGGTGGCCTGCAGTGCGGCGTCGGCCGATCGGCCGGACCAGCGTGCGAATTCGCGGTTGGCGGCGTCGGAGAAGATCTGGAATGCCTCGGCGAGCGCGACGGCGTTGGACTCCCATCCAGCCGCGACCTCGCCGAGTGCGGCCGGATCCAGGGTCTCGTGCACGAGATCCCAGATCTCGCGATGGGTGTAGGCGCCGAACCGCTCCCGTTCGGGGGCGAATGCGGGATCTGTTCCGGCGCTTGCTGTTGCGGCGTCCTTCGTCAGCAGCTGCTGCCGGGTGCGGATGTCGGCGGCGGCCGCTCTGGCCGCATCCCGCGGCGCGGTCACCGTGGCTCCAGGTATTCGGTGACCAGTGCGAGGGCCGCCTTGTTCGCGGCGTCGGCGTCCTCGAACTTCTTGCCTGCCGCCAGGTATGCGGCCTTGTACAGCAGAGCTGTTTCCTGGAGGGCGGTCACCGTGTCCAGGTATTGCCTGCCCTTGTCGCCGAAACCGCGCGTAAGGCCATGTCCTGTCGGCAGATTCGGGAGGCCCGCGATCTCGGTGACGAGATGTCCTGTGCCCATGGCCTTTTGCAGATCATCGACCAGTTTGTCGCAGGCCGCGGCGAGGTTCTCGGCGACGTCTTCGGCAAGCACGAACGGCTTGCCGCCGCCACCGGTGGCCGCCGCGTAGAGTTGCCTGGCCATCCGCTGCCCGGTATCCGGTACCGCCATCTGGGTCGCCCCCTTCTGTTCGGTCCACACCCACCGCACGTGCCGGTCCACACCCACCGCACATACTGGTTTCGCACTCTACCGGTCGGTAAGTCACGGGGTGGCCACCTTTCTTGCGGTCTGCCGCACAGCGCAGTGTGATGTGTGGCACGCCTGTCCGGCTACACTGGCCAGTGGTCTAGGGAGGTTTCGAAGGGGAAGGCGTCCGGTGCCCGAAATCGAAGAAGTACTCCCGAAATATCTCCAGATCTCGGGGTATATCCGCAATCAGATCGAGCGCGGCGAACTGGCTCCCGGCGCCGAAGTGCCGTCCGAGCGGGAGCTCGCGGTGAGCTGGCATGTCGCGCGCCCCACGGCGGCGCGGGCGTTGAATGAGTTGCGGCAGCGGGGGATTGTCGAGTCGCGGCGCGGATCCGGCACGTATGTGGTCGATCGCAGTGCGCTGCCCGCAGCGCGGGAGCGGGGTGATCGGGCGCGGCAATACGGTTCGGCGTACTCCGAGAACGCGTCGGTGACCGTGTTGGAAGCCGGGATGGTCGATGGGCCGGTATGGGTTCGCGAAGGCCTCGCGGTGGCGGTAGGCGGTTCGGTACTCGTCCGGAAGCGGTTGGTGTCCAACGATTCCGGTGTGGCCGAGCTCGCGACATCCTGGTTTTCGGCCGCGCTCGCCGAGATCGCACCGGGGCTGCTCGACGCCGAGCGGCTGGCGGGTGGCACTGTCGGGTATCTCGAGTCCGTCACCGACCATCGCGTGTCGTATGCCCGCGATCGGGTGAGCGCGCGTCTTGCCACGGCCGACGAACGTCGCCACTTCGCCCTGTCCCGTCCGGCCGCGGTGCTCGTCTACCGGTTGGCGCTGCACGAGGCCGATGACGCCGTCCTGCAATTCGACGAGGTGGTCTACCCGCCTGACCGCTGGGAGTTCCAGCAGGAGTATTCCACCCGCTCGTAGCCTGTTTCTGCATTGACAGCCACCCCGCACAACTGGCATAGTCCACTTGTCGGGAGTGGCATAGGCCAATGGGTGGGAGGGCGCGATGTTCGATCAACTGACCATCGGTAGCTGGGTAGTCGTAGGGGAGCACTGCTCCGTCCGTCGTGCACCCTTGCGTCGAGACGACTACCTCACATTCATCTTCGAAAGCGGCGGAAGTGAATTCGAATTCGCCCTGGCGCCGGAGATGCTCCGCCGCATGGTCGACCTCGGCGCCGCGCCACTGCCTGAGCCCGACTGAGCCGCAACTACCTCCGAATTGCTTTGTGGCGGTGGTGAAATGACATGCAGCAAATTGTCTGCAATCGACATTTCCCTACCGCGCATGACACGCCCGGCGCTGCCTCGGGCAAAACCCTTCGAGGGCAACCGAGACTGGACCGCCGTGGGTTCGGAAAGGCGAGCTCGCCTCTCGGGACAATCTTTACCGGTCAGCCCGGGGGCGGCGTCGATTGGTGCGGGATCGCCATCGGCCCATCGTTCTCGTTCGGGGGCGGCTCGGTATGTATTGCCCCATGGCCTCGATGTGCACGACGACGTACACGCTACGCTCCCCACCATGACGACGATCACACCTGTGATGGCGGAGGAATTCGACGGAACACCCGCACCAATGTCCGGTGCGTCCATTGCGAACTGGCGGCGCTGGCTCAAGCCGCGTCCAGCGCATGCGTCGCTGGTTGTCACTGCTGTCGTGGCGGTCAAGGCATTCGAAATGTCCTTTGCCGCTTTGCATGGTCTAGCCATCACAAACCACGTTCTACCTGAACTAGCCTCGAACGTGCCGATCGCGATCGACGGTCTGGTGATCGGTTCCATGATCGCCACCGCTTCGTTCAGGAAATTGAGTGCGGGCTGGTGGTACGCGACGGGGCTGTTCGTGCTGTCGACACTGGTATCGGTTGCCGGGAACATCGAGTACGCGCGCGAGATCGGCGGTGGCACAGTGTCGGTGGCCATTTACGCGGGTATGCCCCTTGCGCTGCTGTTCGCAGTGCATCTCACGCTGATGCTGTGGGAGCAGGGACCCGCGGACGGACGCGCCGAACTCGCTACCGCGCCGCGGCGCTCCAGCGTGTCGGCGTCGACCAAGTCCGATACCGAAGCCGAAACGGCGCCGATGCGGCTCGACCCGATCGACATCGTCCCGAATACCGAACTGATCGCCGTGCCGTTCACCACCGAACAGCCGGTGCAGGCTAAGATCACCTCGATCAAGGCGTCCGAGGGCCGACACCTGGTCCCGGCATCAGTCCGTGCGTGATCGTACGAGTTCGAATACTTCAGTCATGCTCGAATTCTTCGATGGAGTAGCCATGCCTTTTATCGTTTGGCAGGACCAGGGTATTGATCAGTTCCGGGAAGTAGGAGGCCGATTGGCGGCGGTCATCCTCAGTACCGTCGACCGATCCACAGCTTTGAATCAGCTCACCGAAGCGGCGGATAGCGCGGAAGCGTTCACCGATCTGTTGATCGAATATTCCAGTCGATGGTTCCACGAGAGCGGTGGGCAATCGATTCTGATCGGGCCCGAGCTTTTCTGGCTGCTGTCGGAGCCCAACCCGCGGCAGGCGAACAACACCATGATTCGAAGCCACGAATCACACCCGACGCTCGAGTACACGGTGAGCCAGCGTGGCCGCAAGTTGTTGGTGACCTGCGTTCTCGAGGCACTGGCGCAAAGCCAGTGGCTACCGGGGAGCATCAACGAGAACGGTGAGTTCAGTATGTCCGGATAGCGGACCACAGCACCGAGTTTCCGCGTGCCCGACCAGTGCGAGCAGCCCGACTCACTCCGGGCGACTGGCGCTCACGTACTGCAGCAGGCGGTGCACCCGCTGGTCGATATCTACTAATCCGTTCGTGGCGAACAACTTCGGGAAGATGTCATTGTCGAAGACGCGCAGGCCGCTCCAGCCGCCCACAATGCGGCTGGCGTGGCCGAACGGGTTGTCGGCCCGGTGGCTGGTGGTGATGGCTATCCGGCCGCCGGGTGCCAGGACGCGGATCATTTCGCGGGTGGCGGCGATCGGGTCGGGAATGAGGTAGAGGGCGCCGAAGCAGCAGACGGCGTCGAAGGCGCCGTCGGCGAAGGGGAGCCGGCGGGCGTCGCCGCGAAGGTAGCCGACGCGGGGGCCCGCGTTGTCGGTGACGGCGCGGGCGAGCATCGGGGCGGAGTAGTCGAGGCCGATCGCGTACCCGTCGCCGCCGAGTGCGCTGCTCAAATGTTGGGTGAAATTGCCTGGGCCGCAGGCGATGTCGAGGACTTTCTTGGAGCCTTCGAGGTGCAGGGCGGTGACGGCGTCGCGGCGGTCGGCGGCGGTGGTGCGGCCGCTGGCCAGATAGAAAAGGGCTGGCCGCCAGGCTCTTTCGTATACCGCCGCCAGCGCGGGGGCGTTCATGGTGCGTCTGGCGAGATTCACGGGGGCATCCTCGGTTCGGTCGCTATCGATGCGATGTCTGATCGAGGACGGCCGCGCTGAATCTGCTGGAATTCCATGGGCGCTCCTCGTCATCGGGGAGTCGGAATAGGCGGTCCGGGCGGTGACCATGTCTCGATCACCGCCCGCCGCAAGGGAAATCAGGTTCGGTCGACCTCGATGGTGATCCCTGCCGCGCGCAGCCGATCGGTGAGTGCGTCACCCATGGCCGCCGCGGGGGTGAGAATCCCTGCCAGTTCGGGCTGCTTGTCGCTGTCGAAGGCCAGGCACAGGCCCGCTTCGCCGAGCATCACCGCGGTCGCCTGGTAGCCGGGGTCGCCGGTGCCCGCGAAGGTCGCGACGTATTTGGCCCCCGAAGAGGTGCGCGCGAAGGTCTTCATGGTGAACCACCCACTGGTGCGGGCTTTTTCGCTCGGCCCGGTGCCGGGCTTCGGCAGCACCCGGTCCAGCAGCTTGCGGCCCACCGCGACTCGCGACAGCACCGCGCCCGCCGCCATGGTGGCCACGATGCCGCCCGCCATGCCCGCCGCGACCAGCGGAGCGACCGGAGATTTGCCCGCGCTCATCACCTCGCGGTAGCGGAAGTTCTTGCCGTACACCCAGCCGAGCAGGCCGTTGGTGCGGCGGACGATCTTGGTGTTGTGCGAGCCCATGATGAAGGTCGCGACCCAACCGTCCAGGCTCGGGTCGATGCTGCTTGCCCGCTGCAAGGCCTGATCGGACTGGCGGCCCACATCGGGATCCATCGACTTGTCGGGGCTCAGCGAGTACGGGTGCGACAGCACTCGGCCTTTGGACGGGTCTTCGGCGATGGCTTCCATCATCGCGCGGCCGGAGTCGATGGTGCCGCCGCTCGCGCCGCCCTTGAGCCAGGCGACGAGCGTGGTCTCCTCCAGTTCGCCGGTGTTGTCGGCGACCGAATGCTTGTAGAGCTGGTACACGCTGATATCCGACGGAATCGAGTCGTAGCCGCAGGAATTCACGATCTTCGCGCCGGTGGTCGCGGCCTGCTCGTGGAACTGATCGATCGCGTCCCTGATGAACAGCGGCTCGCCGGTGAGGTCGGCATAGTGGGTGCCCGCCTTCGCGCAGGCGGCCACCAATGGCAGGCCGTAGCGCAAGTACGGACCGACGGTGGTGACCACGACGGTGGTCCGCGCGGCCAGCGCATCGAGTGCGGCTTGATCGGTGGAATCGGCCACGACCAGTTCCCAGCCCGCGGCGGCGGGGCCGATTTCATCGCGCACCTTCGTCAGCTTGTCCAGCGATCGCCCGGCCAGTGCGATGCGCGCCGACTCGGGCGCGGCGCCTGCCAGGTACTCCGCGGTGAGCTTGCCGACGAAACCTGTTGCGCCGAATAGCGTGAGGTCGAATTCTCGTGTGTCTGCCATCGTTACCTGCTCCCGATCGGTGCTGTGTGCGTTATGCCTTGTCCCGTACGGGCTTCTTCGCCCGGGCCCGAGGCTTTTTCGGCGGAACCGGCGGGTGCTCGGCGAGCCATTGGTGATGAATCTGTCCGAGTTCGGTGACCGGTGGTTCGTCGTAGATCCACTCGCGGGAAATGCGATGCCAGTTCGCGGTGCATTCGAGTTGCCCGAGCATGCCGAAGGTCAGGAAGTCGGCGCGGCGCGAGAACAGATGCTCCGGCGGCAGGTTCTGCTGCTTCATCCCGGCGAACTCGCTGGCCCTGGGGTCGACGGCGAGCAGGAACGCGCCGCTGGCCAATTCGGGGGTGATCGTCAGCTCCTCGTCGAGCAAGCACCATTCCGACGCGGCGAGCACATATTCCAGACATTCCTCCGCGCCGATCTCCTCGGGCGAATCGATGACGCCACGCTCGATCATCAACCGCCGCAGGTCTTCGGCGCGATCCTCGGCCGCCGCGCGCAGGCAGATCGTCTCGAAGCGCACGTGCTCCGCATCCATCCGGTTGAACAGGCCGAAATCCAGGAACGCGACCTTGCCGTCGGTGGCGAGCAGCACGTTGCCCGGATGCGGGTCGCCGCAGAACTCGTTGAAGGTGAACAGCGAGCCGACGTAGAACCGGTAGATGATCTCGCCGATCCGGTTGCGCTCCGCATCGGGCAGCCTGCGGATGGCTTCGAAGCCAATGCCCTCCACGTATTCGCTGACCAGGACCCGGGTGGTGCTGAGTTCCGGCATCGAGCGCGGCACCCGGATGAACGGGTGGCCCGCGTAGACCTCGGCGATCTGCAGCTGGGTGTTGGCTTCGGCCTGGTAGTCGAGCTCGCTCTCCATGTTCAGCCGCAGTTCGTCGAGCACCGCCGGGGTCACCCACGGCATCGCCGATTGCAGCACCCGCCGGAACATGGCCAGGTTCTTGAGATCCGCGCGGACTGCCGCGTCGATGCCGGGGTACTGCACTTTCACCGCGACCCGCCGACCGTCGTGCAGCGTGCCGCGATACACCTGGCCGATGGAGGCCGCCGCGATCGGCGTCGATTCGAATTCGGCGAACACCCGGTGGAGCGGCTGCCCGAAATCTTCCTCGATCACCCGGCGCATCGATTCGAACGACACCGTCGGTGCGGCGTCGCGCAGGACGGCGAGGCGCTTCTGGAAGCGTTCCCGGTGGTCTTCGGGTACCAGGTCGAGATCGAGCACGGACATCATCTGGCCCAGTTTCATGGCCACGCCCTTCATGGTCCCCAGGACCATGACCACCTGCTCGGTGGTGCGGATCATCGACTCTTCGGCCATTTTGGCCCGCACGGCGTCGGACCTTCCTCGCATCGATAGCCGCGTGCGTTGCGTCCGGATGACCGAGCTGGCTGCGACCGCACCCAGCTTGGTGCCACGAGCAAGCCGGGAAGTCGGCACTTGCTTCGCCATCGAGGTACCTCCATTGGTGCCAACGCGCGGGGCGGTGACGCAGCCCACTCGGCGCACCGCTCGGGTTCAGACTAGCCAACGAATCCGCAAAGTCGAGCACGGCGGTGAACTTCAGCTAGCGGCCCAGCTAGCACCCTATGGAGGCGCCCGAAGTCGGGCGGTTGATCAGTTTCCCGAGTCGGTATCGAAGGTCGGCAGCACATGCGGCTGCGCGTTGAAGACCTCGCGCGACCCGTTGGCCCGCGCCATTCCGTCGATGGCGCTCCAGGCCATCATCGTGAGGTAGTCGATGACCTGTTCGCGGGACATGGACTTGTTGGTCGTCCACCAGTGGGTGGCCAGCTGGATCCCGCCGACCAGCACATAGGACCACAGCAGGGCGCCTTCGGTGTCGATGCCCTTCGCGCCGGCGCGGTCGGTGATGACCACGGAGACGACTTCCGCGAAGAGCTTCTCGAACTCCGCGAGCGAGGATTGGTCGGCCGAGCCGTTGCCCATGATGAAGCGGTAGACCTCGGGGTCCTCGTCGACGGTGCCGACGTAGGCCGAGAGGGCCGAGCGCACCAGCTGGTACTCGTCGGCGTCGAGGCTGATCGCCTCGTAGACCCTCGGCATCAGCGTGGTTTCGATGAACCGCTGCATGGTGGCGTGGACCAGGTCGTTCTTATCGGAGAAGTATCGGTAGAGGACGGTTTTGGAGACGCCGATCTCGGCGGCGATCTCGTCCATGCCCGCATTGCTGCCCCGGGCGCGGATCGCGGCGAGGGTCCCGTCGACCAGCTCTTCGCGCCGGTCGATCTTGTGCTGCCGCCATCGGCGCTTGCGGCCGTCCGTCCGGCCGGTGCGCACCGCTGCCGGTCGCTCGGCGCGCTCGCCGACGTCGACAAGGTCTTCGGTGGACAGCGTGAGCTCCCTCGTTCGTAGGGTTCGGGCTTCGAGCCGTTGGGCTCCTCGGACCACAAGCTTAGGTCCAGCCAACCGGTGAGATGTGCGTTTGGGTCGCTGATGCGGCAGGAACCACATATTTGCCGAGCGGAACAGGGCGTGGCGCGGGTGTGTCGTCACACGTCGCCTGCGCTGCGCCGGGCCGGGCCGAGCGCCGGGCACAGCAGAATGGAAGGCATGGAGAAAGCTCCCGGCAACATCGCGGTCCTCGACACGCGCACCCGGCCTGCCGCAGCGGCACCCAATACCTTCGCGGCCTTCGTGGACGAGGAGGGCAAGAAGCGGGACCTGTTCCGAATGAAGGCACTGGCCACCGGGTTGCTGGCCTTTGCGACGGTGATCTACCTGCTCTGCCGTTGGCTGGAATCACGCGGTTCGGGTGGCGACTGGGTCGGCTATGTGCGCGCGGCCTCGGAGGCGGGCATGGTCGGCGCGCTGGCCGATTGGTTCGCCGTGACCGCGCTGTTCCGGCATCCGCTCGGCCTGCCGATTCCACACACCGCGATCATCCGCAAGAAGAAGGATCAGCTCGGCGCGAGTCTGGGTTCCTTCGTCGGGTCGAACTTTCTTGCTCCGGACGTGGTTTCGGCGAAGGTGACCTCGGCGCAGATCTCCTGGCGGGTCGGGCGCTGGATGGCGGATTCCGGCCACGCCGCGCGGGTGGCCGAGGAGAGTTCGACCATCCTGCGTGCCGTAGTCGGCGTGCTGCGTGACGAGGACGTCGAGCAGATCATCGACAACACGATCGTCAAGCGGATCGCCGAACCGCTGTGGGGTCCGCCGATCGGCAGGGTGCTTGCCGAACTGCTGGCCGACAATCGGCAGCTTCCGCTGCTCGACATGCTTGCCGAGCGTGCTCATCAGTGGGCGCTGGCCAGCCAGGAGACGATCGACCGGATTGTTTTGCGTGATGCTCCGCAGTGGGCGCCGAAATTCGTAAACATTCTGCTTTCAGAAAAGATCTATCGGGAACTGGTCGAGTTCACCTGGAAGGTCCGTTCGAATCCCGAGCACGAGGTGCGCCTCGCGGCGAATCGGTTCCTCGAGGAATTCGCCTACGACTTGCAGCACGACGACGCGATGATCAAGAAGGCCGAGCGGATCAAGGCGCAGGTGATGGGTCGCGAGGAAATCACCGGCATGGCCGAGGCGACCTGGCGCGCTGCCAAGCGGCTGATCTTGGAATCAGCGGATGATCCCAGCAGTACGCTGCGTAGGAAGGTTGCCGAGAACGTGCAGCAGCTCGGTGAGCGGCTGCGTGACGACGACGAGATGCGCGCAAAGGTCGACGGCTGGATCGACCGGGGGGCGCGCTATTTGGTGGGAAACTATGCAGGAGAGATCACGACCCTGGTCACCGATACGGTTGCCAGGTGGGATGCCGAGGAGGCGAGCAAGAAGATCGAATTGCAGGTTGGGCGCGATCTGCAATTCATTCGCATCAACGGAACGGTGGTCGGATCGCTGGCAGGGCTTGCGATCTACACGATTTCGCAGCTGCTGTTCCACGGCTGAAGCATAGAGCGCCGAATGTTTGCTGGAAGAGTGCTAACAGGGTGCTTGCAATAGTTAGCACCCTCATTTAGGATTGACACCGTACAACCGCCAGAAGGTGAGTGATGGCAGACCAGCCCGAGGTTTCCGCCGAGTACACCGACAGTTCGGCCGAGCAATCGGCAGGCGTCGGAGAAAAGGCGGCCCGCGTCGTGAACGCGGCGCACGACATCGGAGGGTTCATCAGGGCACAGCGAGAAGCTGCGCAAGTCTCGCTGCGTCAGCTCGCCACCCTTGCGGGAGTGAGCAATCCATATCTCAGTCAGATCGAGCGCGGATTGCGCAATCCGTCCGCCGAGGTACTCACGCAGATCGCCAAGGCGCTGCGGGTGTCCTCGGAGGTGTTGTACGTACGGGCTGGCTATCTCGAGCAGCGGGCGCACAGTCCGATCCGGGATGCCCTGCTTGCCGATACGTCGATCAGCGAACGGCAAAAGCAGGTCCTGCTGGACATCTATGAATCGTTTCGCCGCGAAAACGGAGGGAACGAGTCAGGGGGGGATCAATGGGACAGCGAAGTTCCGCTTACGACAACCGACACTCCGCCACGCCAGGAGAACGAAGAATGACTGAGAAGAACCAGACCACCAAGCCGCTGTTCGCCACTGTCGGCGCGGGCGACGCGGTCTACGCCGCGGTGCTCGACGCTGTCACTCAGGTGCGTGAGCGTGCCGCCACCGCCGATGTGCCCGGCCGCGTCGAAGAGGCTCGTGAGCGCTTCGCAAACGTGCCCGCCGACGTGCAGGCCCAGTTCGAGACGCTGCGCGAGCGGTTGTCCGGGCTGCCTTCGGAACTGCCGGAGGACCTCGCCGAGCTCCGCGAGAAGTTCACCCCCGAGGAACTGCGCACGCTCGCCGAGAAGTACTACGCCAAGGTCCTCGACCTGTACGCGGACCTGGCCGTTCGCGGCGAGGAGACCGTCGAGCGGCTGCGCGCCAACCACCTGGTCGAGGATCAGATCGAGCGCGTGGAGACCCTGTACACCGACGCGGTCAGCCGCGCGGAGGACGTGCTCGGCAAGGTCAACGACCTGCTCGGCCGTCCGGCCAAGGATGAGGCCGAGGACGAGGTCGTCGCCGAGCCGGTCGTCGAGGCCGAGGTGCTGACGGTGACCACCGAGACCGCGCCCGCCGCGGCCGAGGAGCCTGTTGCCGCGAAGGCGCCGGCCAAGAAGGCCCCCGCCAAGAAGGCTCCGGCCAAGAAGGTTGCTCCCAAGAAGGTGTAATCGCCTGACGCACAATCGACGACCCCGCGTACCCCTGGTGCGCGGGGTCGTTGCTTCTATGATGGGTGGGGTGAATGTGGCGCAGGATTTGACCGGCATGATCTTGTTCGTGCTGCGGCTGGTAGCACTCGGTGCGACGATCTTCGCGCTGATTCACGCCATACGGCAGCGGCCGGACGCCTTCACCGCGGTGGACAAGCTGACCAAGCCGATCTGGATCGCGATCCTCGCCGCGGCGCTGTTGTTCCTGCTGCTTTCGCTGACGGTCACGAGTTTGCTCGCACTCATCGCGATCATCGCGACCGGCATCTACCTGGCCGATGTGCGGCCGAAGGTGGACGAGATTCAGCGCGGTCCGCGCTGGTAGAGCGGAATTCCGCAGCCATTGGGCAGAGTCGGACGGTGTCCGTCCGTAGCCCCGCGCCGGGGGACGAAGGCGCAGCGGCCGCACTTTCTTGGTGCTAGCTCTAGCTAGCAGCGCGAATCGGGGTTACTGTATCGAGCAGTAACACAAAGGAGTGTCCCGATGCGTGCAATGCTGCCGTCTGCGTTGGCGAACCTCCCGGAACATATCCGGGGCCTGCTCGACGTACACCGCGCCAACCTGCGGAACCGTACCTATGCGACCGCGGCGCTGAACCCGCCGACCGTCGCGCATCAGGTGATTCCCGTGACCACCGCCGACGGCGCAAAGCTGCGGGTGCACGCATACGGACCGGCCGATGGACAGGTGATCGTGCTCGTGCACGGCTGGACCTGCGCCATCGAATACTGGAACGCACAGATCAACGCGTTCGCGGGCGAGTACCGCGTGATCGCCTACGACCAGCGCGGGCACGGAGAGAGCGAATTCGGTTCCAGCCCGCTGACCACCGATCTGCTCGCCGACGATCTGGCCGCCGTCCTCGCGGCCGCCCTGCGTCCCGGCCACAAGGCCGTGCTGGTCGGGCACAGCCTCGGCGGAATGACGCTGCAGGCCTGGGCCGGACGGTATCCCGGGCGGGTCGCCGAGCAGGCGCTCGCGGTGCTGCTGACCAACACCGCCCCGCACGGGCTGGTCGCAACGACCACGGTCGTGCCGCTGTTCAACCGACCGCTCCCGCTGCTGAAGCTCCGGATTCCCTTGCCCGCCTTCATCGGCCGCCTCGGACTCGGCGCGCCCATCGTCTTCCCGCCGCTCGCTCCGGTGCGCTGGCTCTTCGCCAGGCAGATCATGACCCTCGCCGCCACCGACGACGAAATCGACTTCAGCATGGCCATCGTGCGCTCCTGCCCAGCCCGCGTGCGCGCCGAGTTCGGCATCTTGCTCGCGGAGATGGACCTCGGCGAATCGGCACGAAACCTGGTGGTGCCCACAACCGTCCTCGCGGGATCCCTCGACGACATGACACCACCCGCCCACTCGGAGCTGATCGCCGAAATGCTCAGCGAAACAGGCAGCCTGGTCAAATACGAGGTACTGAACACCGGCCACCTCGGCAACGCCGAGGCCCACGCCCGCTTCAACGAAGAACTCACCGAGGTCCTCGAATCCGCCCGCACACCAGCAGAAGCCGTAGGCTGACCACCCGCCGGACATCGACGGTAGTCGAATGGTGGCTCGAACCGAACCCTGAAACCGCCATTTGACTACGTCGATGCCGGAACTGGGTGGACCGCAACGACATACCTGTCATGGGAGGTGTGAAGTCGCTGCCAGGGGGTGGGGACGGCGGTTGCCGTTGGGCAGTGGGTGTTTTGGTCAGTTGAAGACGACTGTGCGGCGGCCGTGGACCAGGACTCGGGCTTCCAGGTGCCAGCGCAGGCCGCGCGCCAGGACTACGCGTTCGATGTCGCGGCCCTGGCGGACCATGTCGCGGACCTCATCAGCGTGGTCGATGCGGATGACGTCCTGTTCGATGATCGGGCCTGCGTCCAGTTCCGCGGTGACGTAGTGGCAGGTGGCGCCGATCAGTTTGACGCCGCGGGCGAAAGCCTGGTGGTAGGGGCGGGCGCCGACGAACGACGGCAGGAAGCTGTGGTGGATATTGATTGCCCGGCCTGCCCAGTGCTCGGTGAGCTCGGGGGGAAGCACCTGCATGAATCGGGCGAGCACGACCGCGTGCGGGTCGTGCGCGTCGACGAGTGCTCGCACTTCCTCGAACGCGGGGCCGCGTTCGGCCGGGTCCTTCGGGAACGGCACATAGTGGAACTTCACGCCGTGCGCCTCGGTCATGCCTGCCAGGTCGGGATGGTTGCCGATGACCGCCTCGATGGTGGCGGGCAGCTCACCGCTCGCGGCGCGGCCGAGCAGATCGTGCAGGCAGTGTCCGTCCTTGCTGACCAGCAGCACCGCGCGCCGCCGCTCCCCGGAATCGAGCAGCTGCCATTCCGTCTCCAGCCCCAGCTCCGCGGCCACTCCCGCGAACCGGTCCCGCAGCTCCGCGATCCCGAACGGCACCGTCGAAGCCTTGATCGCCTGCCGGGTGAAAAACCACCCACTGTCGACGTCGGAGTGGTAACCGGCCTCCACGATCGACCCGCCGAACTCGGCGATGAACGAGGTGATTCGAGCGATGATGCCCGGGCGGTCCGGGCAGCCGAGGCTGAGCACGAAACGACGGTCGTCGAGAGCGGATGGAGCGGAACTCATCGACACATCCTCCCAGGTCGCTCCACGCCCCATCCGCCCGCCTCACGCAACGGGAGTGCATCCACCAAAGCCGCGAGCATCCGTATCGCGCGCCTCTCGGCACGATGATGTCTTTCGAGCGCAGCGAGACCGAGCACTGGAGTTCGCACCCCCGCCCCACCTCCACAGCAGCCCAAGCCCATGCGACGAAGTGGCGACTATCGGCACCGGCGCCCCTTCTCGGCACGTTGGCACCTTCCGAGCGCAGCGGGATCGGGCACTGGAGTTCGAGGCCCCTGTCCCCGTCCACAACAGCCGAAGCGCATCGACCGGAGTCGCAAGTTCCGCTACCGACGCTCCCACTCGGCACGATGACGCCTTCCGCGCAGTGAGATCGAGCCTGGAGTTCGCGGCGGCCGGTCTCGCCTCCGAGCAGCTGAAGCACACGCGCCGAAGTCGCAACTATCCGCACCGACGCCCCTTCTCAGCGCATTGGCACCTTCCCGGCGCAGCGAGACCCGGAACGAGAGTTCGCCGCCCCGTCCCAACTCCACAGCAGCCCAAGACCATCCACCGAAGTCGCAAGTTCCGCTACCGACGCCCCCACTCGGCACGATGACACCTTCCGAGCGAAGCGAGACCCAGCACTAGAGTTCGCGGCCCGTCTCGCTTCCGAGCCGTCGAAGCGCACGCGCCGAAGGCGCAAGTC
>NZ_JBHVDF010000032.1:0-45968 GCF_042802915.1 Nocardia sp. NPDC057440 | reverse complement strand
ACCTCGGCCTCCGACAGTGCCGTCCTGGTCATCACACACCACATCCCCGATTCATCGTGAGAATCCAGTGTTGCGCTGACCTATTGAGAGCACCGGCATTACCGCACGTTGACTGAGGGGGCCGGGTCACGGTTGACCCGGAAGAAAAGGGTCGCGGTTGGGCCGGAGTTGACAGAACTCGTCAAGCAAGCGCGAGCCGACGGATGGTCGTCGGTGACAGGGGCCGTGCACAACATCTCGGATTGTGTGAGCGCGGCGAGCACCAGCCGCCACCGAGCCATATCAGCGATCCGGGCGCACAGGAAACTGATTTGCGTGACGCTGACCGTCGACAGGCGCGGGTCCGAGCATCGAGTAAGCAGCGGTCGTGATTTCGCGGCACAGAGCAGGTACGACGACCGTGCACATAGATGGCCCAGTGCACGCATCGGGTGCACTGGGTGCGCAGTGTGCACGCGTTGTGCACCCTGGGTACGCACGCCGTGCACACCGCCCCTTCTGCCCTCTATGAAATGAACGGCTGCCACCTGCCTTACCTCTTGAGTGCACACCGGTCCCGACCACTGGCGTGCACGCCGCGCGCATTGCGGATTGGCGCTGGATAACAGGTGTAACTTCCGGCGCTGTCGCTGTCGCTCGACCTAGCCCCTGGTGGAACTAGTTTCAGACCGATCAGGGTCAACATTCTGGCCCGATCACGACCCAGGTCCGGCCTCCGCGCCACCATTCCACCTCCATGTCGCCGCGATCGCTCTGGAGCTAGACACTCAGCGATACGGTCGTATCTCAGCTCGATCGCACGGAAGTCGGCTACCGGATGTACTGAGTTGCAGCAGGTCTCAGCTGCTGCGGCACGTCGTGCTCGATGCGCATGATGATGTTTGTGTGCCGACGCATGATGGATCGATGTCGTGCACGAACCGTGCGCCGAGCCACCGCCGCCCACCTGGACCCGCAGATGCAGTTGCAGGCGTGGGCCGATTCGACCGCGGTCACCTTCGACGAGGAACTCTGGGCCGAGCTGACCTCACTACGATTCCTCGCCGACGCCTACAAACGTCCTGGTGATGGGGCCGGTCGGGGTCGGAAAAACATTCCTGGCCAACGCATTAGGACACATCGCGGTCCGCCGCGACCATACCGTTCACACCGAACGCGCCGATAAACTGTTCAAACGATTGCGGGGCGCGCGGCTGGATGGCAGCTACGAAGGCGAGATGCGCAAACTGCACCGCGTCGACCTGCTCATCCTCGATGACCTGGCCCTGCACCGGCTCGAGGCCGCCGAGACAAGCGATTTCTACGAGCTGAGCGTCGAACGCGACCGCAAAGCCTCCACCGTGATCACCAGCAACGGGGAACCATCGGAGATCCTGACCATGATGGCCGACCCGCTGGCCCCAGTCGGCGATGGACCGGCTGCAATCCGCGGCCTACGAACTCGTCGTCGAGGCGAGTCCTACAGGCAACACCAGAAGCCACGCCGCGGCAAACCGGCCCGGCCCGGCGAATCGAGTTGACCCCAGCATGTCTCAACGAAACTTGGCGCTCTCCTGCATCGGGTGGTCTTGGTTACGCTCTGGTCGTGGCCATGGGTGAGTTCACCGCGTTGACCGGACTCGAGATCGAACAGATCTGGGTCTGGAAATCGTATCTGCGCCTGGTCTTCGATCTCGGAGCACCCGATCAGCCCGGTGTTTACCTCGACCTGACCGACTTTCAGTTCGACGACGCGACGAACAAGAAATGCGAAGTCCGGGTCGAGGACGATCCGCTCACCGCCGGCCCGGTCCTGGGCTTGCTGAACCATCGAGTCACTACCGCGCAGGTCCGGGACTGGGAACTCACCCTCACCTTCGACACCGGCGCACACATCCTCTGCCCGCCACAGGCACGCTACGAAGCCTGGGCAGCCTGCCTCCCCGACGAACGCTGGTACTGCCCGCCCGGCGGACCCGAGACCGATTGGCCACACCCCTGACACCGTGCGGGGAGCACGGTGCCGCGTCACCAACGACCTTGCGGGAACCAGGCTCATCCCCACGCGTGCGGGGAGCGCCATGAGCCGCCACAGACGGGGTCGGCGATTGGGGGCTCATCCCCGCGCGTGCGGGGAGCGCACTTCCTGACCAGCGTACTTTCTGTTCAATCCTCCAATTTTCATTCACTTTTCGACATGCTTGGAACCGATGGCGCAGAAACCATCTACGGCTGCACCGCTGCTTCCCTCACATCGACGGATTCCGGGTTCGAGGACGCGCTAGCCGGACAGCTTACGGATACTGTCCGAGATCCGGTCGAGCTTCCTCGCGCGCCCCCGGCTAGCTTGTCGCTTCTTCGTGGGTGACCGGCATACCGGCCGCGCGTCACCATGCATCGCCGCGACGCTGGCCGCCGCTGCGGCATCGATACGGTTGCCCCCGCCCACTGACATCAACGCGCAGCGTCAGGCTTGCGGGCAAGGATGTAGTAGTGCGCGATCGACTCCCGTAGCTGTCCAGACGGCTCGCATTCGAGCAGCTGCGCTCGAAGGTCCTTCTCGAATTCTTCAGCGAGAGCAGGACCCTGGCGAATCCGGGCCGTGTACGAGGTCGACCACAAGAAACCGAGGAACTCGTCCACCGTCCAGGCGTGTGGTGTCGGAAACTGGTACTCGGTGACGTCTGCGAACCCTGCCTCGCACAAGATCTCTTCATGGGTTCGCCGCGCTGGGCCGCCGCCGGCGGTCGGTTCCGATGCACTGGGTGGGCGTCCTGGTTCGCCGGACCACCGGGCCACGACATCGACGGCGATCGTCTGCCACGGCTCGGTGCCACTCCAGGGCGTGCTGCTGCCAAGGATCGCGAGGCACCTACCAGGTGCCAGCCACTCGCGGGCGCGGTCGGCGATTAGCGGTCGGTCCAGGCGATGGAAGGCGTTGCCGATCGTGACCAGTTGCGCCGGTTCGGTGACCGCAAGGTCCTCTGCCCTGCCGACGCTCCAGGCGATGTTGTCCGCACTGACCTCGACAGCCTTGGTGCGCCCGACCTCGATCATGTCCGATTCGAGGTCAACAGCTTGGACGTGTGTGAACCGTTCATGCAGCGGTATCGCGATCTCTCCCGTGCCGCAGGCGAGGTCGACTAGAAGACCACCCTCGCCCGACCGCCTCAGTAGGTCCTCGAACAGGGGCTGAGGGTAGGCCGGGCGATGCAGGCTGTAGTACTCCGCCGTCCCGCGAAATAGATCCTCGCGGTAACCAGGCTGCACAGGCCAGCTCGGCGGAGTTGACGCAGACGACGAGGTCTCGGTCATGGCGTCATCATTCCTTACTCTCGCGATCCGATAAAACTTCCGATGCATGGGCTTGCCCAACGATCCCGGCCCTTCCCGTGCGGGCGGTTCCTGAAATCAGGGAACAAGGTCGGGACGATCGAATTGGCGCCGACCGTACTCGCGGTCAACGTGTTGACCAGCGCACCGGACGCATCACCGGAACTTCTCAACGAGCGACTGGCTTCGGCTGTCGCCGCCGATTGTGGTGGCGTTGTCTGTGCGGGTCATCCGCGAGGCTGCTCCCGACATCATGACCGTCGTTCCCGGCATTCGTCTCCGCCGGCAGTGCGGTGCACGACCAACAGCGGGTGGCGACACCGGCCGAGGTCATTCGCAGTGGCGCAAGCATTCTCGTCCTCGGCTGAGCAATCACCGCCGCGACGGATCCTGCCGCAGCCGCACAAGCCATCGCTGAGGAAGTCGCGCAGGCACTCTGATCGAAACCCGGCCGATCGTCGAGCGCTCTAGGCGGGCGGCCGGTCTCGTCAATCTGCGGGGACGATCAGTCTTGTGCTCCGAAAATCGGAAGCCACGCGACTGCATTGGGACGAAAACTCTGTCGCTCGGGCGTCAAATCTGAGTGGTCGTCGAGGCTCATCATGGTGACGCCGACCAGTTCTGCCTCACCGTCGTCCTGGCCCGCGATAGAACTCCCGCAGGCACCGCAGAAGCCACGCTGGGAGTCGGGGAACGTGTTGTACCAGACCGGCTCTCCGCCTGGGCCGGTCCACTCGAACCCATCTCGAGGGAAGGCGACCCACGACATCACTGGGTTACCAGACAATTTCTGGCAGTGGGGACACGAACAAAGGTGCGGGAAAGTCAGGTCACCCGATGCCTGATACCGGATGTTGCCGCTTCTCTGCACCATGCAAGTGGACTCGCCGTCGACTGCCGCGTCGCCAATCGTGGGACTACCGACAACGGCTGATGATCCTGGGAAAAGTGCTGGTAGACATTCGAATTGGACCGCATCAGGCGGGTTCGGTCCGAAACGATACGTGATCCCGCCGGGGAGCGGATACGCCGGCTCACGTCGTCGGGACACCTGACGCTGTCACGCGAGGCGTCGGCGGTCGCAGTTGCCGTGAGGACTGCCTGGCCAGCCAATGCCCGCCCACTGGAGTCGGGCGGGCCGAAGAACGGGGCCAATTGAACTCACGCACGTCTATTTGGATGGTCCTTGATCGCGAACTTTACGTTTGCGCAAGAGAATTCATATGGCTGGAAACCCGGTAGACCATCGCCGTCGACGATGTCTGTGTTTTTAAATCCTGCGAGTTTGAGAAGGGTGAGCCGCAGAACCCAAGACAGGGAGTATGCGACCGCTATGTTGAGATTGAATAGATTCTCCTTCTCTTTCCTGAGTTGATCGGCGGTGAGTTCGGTCTCGTCATCATCGCTCTCGTAAGGAAGCTGATGAACCAGCTTGTTTCGAACGAATTGGACTGATTGTGCCCAGTCGGCAAACGCTGAGGTGATAATCAGGTGCTCGTCGAATTCCTTGGCATACGTGGATAGTTCATTGATGCGCGCGCGGTAGCTGATATCGTTCAGCATATTAAGTCCGGCGTTCATTCGATCCTTGATCTTCCCATCGTCGAATTCCTCCAGCTCATGAAAACGCTGTAGTGCAGCCTCCCTCACCGCTTTGCGGATGGTTCTCAGCTGTGGCTTGGTCAGATTTGGAAAGCTCACTCGTTCGGCAAGGAGCTTCCGATGTAACCCTTCGGCTACCGCGCAAAGGGTGATCACCTGCGTCTCTATCGGTCCGGACTCGTCGGCTCCTGCGAGTGCATCCACGAGGCTGTCCGCCTTGTAGCCGATCTCAATCCACTTAGCTACCCGCGCTTCCGTGATCGACCTGTCATGCATCATGCCTGGCCGGACGCTAGGCTTTGGTTCTGCACGTTCTGTGCGGGTGATATGAACCTCGAGCCACGCCGAGTTGTCGTCTACGCGTACGTGGGTGGACCGCAAGCGCAACCGGCGGCCAGTAACGATTTTCATAAGGTTCTTGAGGGGGCCAAGAATATACTGCTCGAATTCCAGCAAGATAGCGCCATCTTCGCATCGCGCGGTGATGACTATCGAATTATCTGCGTATTCGAAATCGACGACACTGCCGCCCAGAATGTCGATGAGGGCCTGTTGTTCGTGGAGGTGCTGCAAGAAATCTCCGGCTATCATATAACGGCACTGAGTAAACCTCTGGTGTGCGTCAACGTGATTGTCTCCGATCAGAATGATTTTACAATCGAACTGCTGGCCTGCGCTTAGAGGCTCAGAGCCGCCCTGGGCGTCGACGAGTGTAATTCTTTGGCCATCTTCGGTTTGGCCTAGAAATGTCCTCGGCGCAAAGTCCTCGACGATTTCCTCTGCTGTGCCGCCATAGGCTATATGTGTTTCGTGCTCATGGGGGCTTGTGATCTTTACGTGCAATTCGGGCATAATGTGCCGTAGGACAGAAAGCGTTGATTTCTGTCCTACGTTTCCGATGGTCAGTTCCCCGGCGGATTGGACGCCGGACTCTGGATACCAGAAGGTGCCTTGAATTACAGTTTGGTCCATTCGCGTACCGCTCCCAGCCTCGACTTTGCGTTCTTAGCTAGCCGTATCGGCTGGCGGGTGCGGCCGTTACGGCGCTCACGTGGTCTCGGAGGCAGCTGGATTGTCCGCTCACCTTGCCATCAATTGGGAACCTGATGCCTCTCTCCGGCGTCGAAGTAGGTATGACCAGCGATGATCTGGCCCAGGTGATTCCGATGATCCCTCGGCCCGACGGCGTGGCTGCCCGATGGCGTCAGGCTTCTCCACAGCCCGAGCCGTGGTCAAACACGCAGGCCTGGCACCACGAGAGAAACTCTCGGGCGCCTTCACCGGCCGCACCAAACTCACCGGCCAAGGCCGACCCGCCCTGCGCCTAGCTGCCGGGACGAGCTGCGCGAGTTCGGCGTCGATGTCGGGGTCGCCGTCGCAAAGACCGAACTTCGGGTAGATATGCCGTAGTGCGCTGGTAGAGGCTGGTTTTCGCGTTCGTGGTGCGAGGTCGTGGCTTTGTGTTCAGGTGAAGCTGGTCAGGATGGAAGCTTCCGCAGTGCTGCAAGGACAGCGTCATCGGCGGTATTGGTCCGCTGCATCTGATCGAGCCGCTGTCCGAGGCGGTCGTCGCTCGCCGCGACGATCCCGAATCCTTCGTTGATCACCGCCTTCGAGATCGCGTCGAATTCTTGATAGGCCGCGATCTCGCCCTGGCGTGCGGCGGCGATCTTCGCCGCGTCCCCGTTCTTCTGCGCCTTGGTGACCAGTCCCTGGGCTGCCGACTAACGGCGGCGGGCGGCCTTCTGCTGATCGGTGAGATCGGTAAGCCGGGCATCGGCGACAGTGCCTTCAGTGGTGCTTACCGCATCGAGATTCCAGCCTTCGGAATACTCGCGGTCGGCGGCGTCGATCAACGCGTCGACCTCGGGGATGCCGGTGCGGTGGTCGTCGTTCATGAGATGCCTTTCGGGGTGAGCCATGGCTCGAAGACGGTTTCGATGACGGTGGCCTGCTCGGCGGTTCCAGCGCGTGCAGCGCATCACCCCGTACTCCTTCAACGCCACGGCGAGGGAGTGCTCTCGGCCGGAGGCGGAAAGCTTGCCGACCAGCAGGGAGCAGCGGCGTGCCTGAACTTCAACGATCCGGCCAACCGCAGCAGGTCATCGTAGTGCTCGGCGATCAGCTCCAGGTTCGCCTTCCGCGTGAACAACGGTCCCGCGCATGGGAACCGGGACTCGAGGAGGTTACCCATGCCGCAGGCAGGAAGGAAGTTGGCGTGTTCGGTGAAGGCACGATAGCGCGACCGCGAGAGGTTGCAGAACCTTCGATGGCGCCGAGCCAGACCGGGCTGTTCTGGCTCCGGTGAGAGTGCACGGCGAAGCGAGTCGACCGATAGGCGGCATCGGAGGTTCAGTAGGTCCAGTTCGTGCCGGTGGCACGGTACTGCTCGACGGGGATGGGTTCGGCTCCGGGTCGCATGCGGTCGAGGTAGAGGTGTCCGTGTAAGTGGTCGACCTCGTGACAGACCAGGCGTGCGACGCCGCGTTCGAATTCGGTGATGTGGGTGTTGCCGTCGATGTCGGTGTGTTCGACGGTGATCGCCAGCGGGCGTGGTACGCGTCCGCGCAGGTCGAAATACGATAGGCAACCCTCGAATTGCTCGTCTTCAGTGGCGCTGGTGTCGATGATGCGAGGGTTGAACAGGGTGATGGTGTCGCCGTCGAGGGTGCGCACGATCGCGGCGGCGCGGCCGATGCCGATCTGGGGTGCGGCGATGCCCATTCCCTTACCGAACACGTGGGCTTGGGCGACACGTTCGGCCGCGGAGTTCAGTTCGGCGATGACGCGCCGTGCGTCTTCGGCTTCGGCAGGCAGGTCGAACGGGCGCGCGACCTGACGCAGGATCTCGTCGCCTTCCTGGACGATGCCAAGTCCGGCCATCACCTTGCTGGGTGGCGTGCGTTCGTTGTGGTTGCGGCCGCGGAAGTCCCATTCGAGGCGGTAGCGGGCGTGCAGGGGCGGATTGTCGGTAGACCAGGAGTACTGGTGCCTGCCGTCGTTGACCTGGTGGGTGATCGGGGTGGGGAAGGGCTGGCCGTCGGCGGTCATCGAGGTCTGTAGCCCCCAGACCGAGGGTTCGAGTTCGGTGGGGAACACCAGTTGCACGGACAGTCGGTTGGTGGGTAGACGTACGGCGCGCTGAAACCAGTTGCCCCAGTGGCTTTCTGACACGGCGTATTCGTATTCGATCCAGCAGGACTGGCCGGGATACAGCGGGAAGTGCCGACCGCTGTCAGGGTCGGAGAACTGAAGCCAGATCTCCTTGAACGCGTCCCGGTCGTGGTGAGCGGTCCAGTTCATCGGTTGCGTGCGGTCTTGTCCGTGCCAGGCATGCAGGTCTAATTCGTCCCAGGTCAGCGGATTCTCTTGGTAGAGCTGGTTGGATCGTTCAGGGTCGCCGGGGTAGCGGTCGACAGAGATCCTGATCAGATAGCGGGTGATCGGTGCGGTTCCGCCGTTGATCAGCCGCCGCCGCTGCCGCAGCCGGTAGGTGTACCCGTCGAAGGACAGGCAGGCGTCGTCGTGGTCGACGACCAACGACCCAGCCGGATCCGGCGCCTCGAACGAGACCGGAACGCGCCCAGGCGCGGAGCGATTGGCGACGAACTCTGAATAGGCGGCCCGCAGCGCGCCCCCGGCCTGCAGCGTTGCGTCGGCGGCAGCAGCGAACGCAGGTGAGGGGTTCTCGGAACCAGACTCGACCTTGGACACATACGGGCGGCTATAGCCGAGTTTGGAAGCCAGCTCGCGCCGCGACAGGCTCCGGACGTCGCGCCAGTGACGCAGCTCAACGGCGAAGACATTGACCGGGGCCGGTGAATCCGTGTGAGGCGAGGTGTCGGGCTGGGTCACTGACGTGTGCTCCTGTCCGGGGTGTGCGTGTGCGTGAGTACACCGTGAGTATGCCCTCACTATGACCAAACACCCTGCATCCGTGGGGAAATGGAGCGATCCGATGGTCCTCGACCGTGTGAGATCGGTCGAGGACGGCGCTGTCGAGGAGGTCTAATGCGCGGTCATCGTCTTGCACCCGCAGAAATCGTAGAACTCGTTCCCCCGGATGCAGCGCGTATTCATCGCGCCGCGCTGGATCTGGTCGAGCAGGGAGGGGATCCGATCGACCATGCCGCCGAGCTGGTCACCCTGCTACCCGCGGCCGTGGTCGTCGCACTGCACCGCTACCGCAGCACCGGTTCGCCGAACAACACGATGCTCGTGCGCGGGTTGCTGCCAGAGTGGGCAGGGTTGCCGCCGACTCCGGCCACGACCACCCCAGCACCTGAGCGGGTCGTGGAGGCGGCGGCGCTGGCTCTGCTCGCGGTCACCAGTGTGCTCGGGGAGGCATTCACCTTCGCCAACCTCTACCAAGGTCGGCTGGTGCAACACATTGTGCCGGTGCGTGGCCGGGAGACCGCTCAGACCAGCGAGGGGAGCGAGAGCCTGGACTGGCATGTCGAGGACGCCTTCCATGAGGATCGCTGTGACTACTTCGGATTGCTCTGCCTGCGTGGCCATCTCGGCGCGTCGACGCTGGTGGCTCCCGCCCGCAACCTCGTTCTCGATCACCGGGTCGTCGCGGTGCTGCGCCAGCCCCGTTTTGTCGTGGCGCCCGACCTCGCGCACGGGCTGCCTGAGCCCAGCGCGGTGGAGGCTGTTCCGGTTCTTTCCGGTGACCCGGACGATCCGGAGATCTGCTACGACGCGATCTACCAGCGGCCTGCCGACCTCGCGGACCGCGCTGCCGTCGACGCGCTGGCGGCGCTGGCGCTGGCGATCGATGTCGCCGCGGTCGGCCACGAGCTTGCCCCCGGCGAAGCCTTGCTGGCCGACAACCGCCGGGTGGTGCACGGGCGAACCCGATTCCGGCCGCGCTACGACGGCGCCGACCGGTGGCTACTGCGGGTGATGGCGTGCGCGTCTGTCCGCGCGCACCGTCGCCGTCGCGCGTTGCGCACCATCGCCTGACCCTGCCAACCCGATCACAGAGGAAGTCGTGAAACCGATGTCGCCCACTATGATTTCCGCCCCACCGGCCACCGCCGCACCGTCCGCATCCGCTGCGGTGTCGGTGGAGTTGCCCGTGTGTTCGCATGATGAGTTCTCCCCGCTGACCGAGGTGGTCATCGGTGTCGCCGCTGGCGCGCGCATCCCCTATCCGCTGGACCGGTCGGCCTGGCTGAACCTCTACCCGGACCTGACGGCTGCCGAGGTGGCCGCGGTGCAGTCCGGGGCGTTCCCGCCACGCATGCTGGCCGAGACCGCCGAAGATCTCGACGCGCTGGCGCACACGCTGGCCGGGCTCGGTGTCCGGGTGCACCGCCCGACGCCGGTCGACCACGCCGCCGAATTCGGCACCCCGGACTGGCGTTCGACGGGCTTCTACTCTTACTGCCCGCGCGACCTGGCGCTCATCATCGGATCGACCATCGTGGCCACTCCGAGCCCCATGCGCGCCCGCGCGCAAGAACTGAACGGTCTGCGCGGGCTGTTCCAGGCCAAGATGCTGGCCGGATCCGCATGGTTGTCCGCGCCAGTCCCGCAGCTGGCCGACGAACTGTATCCACACGGGGCCGACGGCCGCCCCACCCTCGGCGAGGCCGAGCCCGCGTTCGAGGCGGCAAACGTTCTACGCGACGGACAGGATCTGTACTACCTGGTGTCGGGATCAGGCAACGAACTTGGATTACGCTGGCTGCAAATCACCCTGGACGCTCTCGGCGGCACACACCGGGTACACCCGATCCGAGGCGTATACCCCGGCACCCACCTCGACTCGACGATCAGCCTCATCCGCGAGGACCTGGTACTGGTCAACCCCGCCCGCATCACCGACCTCGCACAGTTGCCCGCACCGCTGCGCGCACGCGAAATCCTGTGGTGCCCACCGATGGCCGATACCCCGGCCACCACCGCGCACCCGTTGTCCTCGGAGTGGATCGGCATGAACCTGCTGATGGTGCGGCCCGACCTCGCCATCGTCGACGCCACCCAATACAACCTCATCAACGCACTGGAACAACGCGGCGTCGAAGTCATCGGCCACACCCTGCGACACTCTCGCGCTCTCGGGGGCGGAATCCACTGCGTCACACTCGATCTGCGCCGCACACCAACACCCCAACCTGCCAACCCTGAACCAGCTGCCGCCGTTGTGGTGGGCACGTCATCTGGAGCGTCGCTGGCCGACCGTTACGCCCTTTTGCGCAGTGACCCGGCCGCCCGCGATGGACTCGAGACGCGCTCGCGGGTGGTGCACGCCCTGCGGTCAGCGTTGCATGACTGTGGGCACGTCGAGCTCGACACTCCCTTGTTGCAGCGGGCCAGGCCCGCGCCGGGCAGGTCGTTCCGCACGCTCACCGAAGCGGTCGGCCCGCACCTGTACCTTCGCTCGTCCCCGCTGCATTTGCGTGCGGCGGTGACGGTGTGGCCGCGGGTGTTCGAGATCGGGCGAAGCTTCCGCGACGAACCCGCTGATGCCACCCACGCCCCGGAATACAGTCTCGTCGAGCTCTACCAGGTCGGAGCGGACTACCACAGTCTGCGTGCACTGGCCCGCGAACTCATCATCACCGCCGCGCACGCCGCCCTGGGCACCAGCATCATTTGCACCGCGGACGGCACTGAAATCGACCTGGCGGCCGAATGGACCGTGTACCCGTTCTACAGCGCACTCAGTGCCGCAGTCGGCCAGCCGATTTCCACCGATACCCCGGTCGGGGTATTACGCGAGGTCGCAGACCGGTGCGCGGTGCCGGTGCGGCCCGACGCCGGTGCCGATGAGATCGCCCTCGAGCTCTACGACCGCCTGGTCGAGCCCCGGGTTGTCGCACCGACCGTGCATGTCGATTTCCCTGCTGGGCAGTCTCCTCTGGCCCGCACCCACCCGGGTAACCCGAGGCTGGCTCAGAAGTGGGATCTGGTCATCGGCGGCCGCGAGATCGCCACCGCCTACACCGAACTCGACGACGCCACCGAACTGCGCCGACGCCTCGCTCCCGACGGCGACAGGATCCTGCCCAGCGAGGCCGCCACTCTCGACGCCGACTGGCTCGAAGTGTTCGACCACCCGATGCCCCCGGCGGGTGGGCTGTGTATCGGCCTGGAGCGGCTGCTGCTCACCTTGACCGGCGGCACCGACCTCGCCTCCGTGATCCCCTTCCCCCTGCCGCGCGCATGAACAGCCCGACCACGCGCGTCACCGCCGACCTGCCCGCTCTGCTGGCCGAGGTTGCCCATGCCTACCAACTCGGCACCCTCACCCACTGGCGAGTGCTGACCACCGGCTACGAGGACTGCAACATCGCCGGTGAGACCAGCACCGGCGGGTCCGTGGTGGTCAAGATCTTCGGTCCCACTCGGCCTTCGGGGTTGGCCGCGCGGACCGCGATACTGATCACCGCGGCCCGCCGCCGGGGCGTGCGGCACCCGCGCCTGCACCACACTCGCTCCGGCCGCCATGAACACTATCTGCTCGGCCACCAGGTACTCGTCATGGACTTGGTCGCCGGCGCGACCCTCTACGACCGCAACCGCGCACCCTCGACAACAGAACTCACCTCCGTTGTTGACGCTGCCGCCCGCATCCACTCCCTGGACCTGCACCCCGACCCGGTCACCGACCCGTGGGCAATCACAAACCTGCACCACCTCGCCGCCGAACTGATCGACATCCTCGACGACGAACAGCACCAGCACGTCACCGCCGCCCTCGTCCACCTCGACGCGGTCGACCGGCGAGCTCTCCCGCACAGGCTGGTCCATGGCGACCTCACCAAAGGCAACATCCTCATCGAGCCAGACGGCCAGGTCATCGTGCTCGACTTCGCCGTCGCCACACGCGCACCCAGGATCCAGGAGCTGGCGGTGGTGGCCGCCAACCTCACCCACGGCCACCCCGACCCGCTGCCACAACGCGCCGCCCGCATCGCCGAGCTCTACTCCCGCACCGCCGTGCCCGCCCTCGATGACCGAGAACTGGCGGCATTGCCGGGGTTCACCCGCGCCGCCGCGGCGATGGAGATGCTCGGCGCCCTCGCCGAGTGGCGCGACGGAAACCGCAACACCGAGACAGAATTCCTGATCCAGTTGGGGCTCAATGGGTTACGCGACTACAGCGTGCTCAACTGAGACGGGCTCGCAGCCACGACAACGCCGCGCTCGCCTTCGCGGCCTGGTGAGCGCGAAGGGTCGGAATGTTCTCCGGCGGCGGCAGTAAGGATTGCAGAGTGAAGTCGCCGGCCACGGCCGCCAAGACCGCGGTCACCGCGTCCGGATCCGCCTTGCGGCTGGGGGCGTATGCGCGCCAGAGGGATTCGAGGTCGCTCGGTCCGCCATCGACAGGCACCGACGGCAGAAACAGCAACCCGTCGACCCACGGCGCACCGAGCACGGCGTAGGGCCAGTCCACCACGACCACTCGGCCGTCTTGGGTGAGCAGCATGTTGTCGCCCCGCAGGTCGGCATGCAGCAAACTGTCGCCGCGAGCGGCCTCGGTCCAGCCTGTTTCGAGGTCGAGGAGTCGATCCAAATGTGAATGCGCCCAGGGCGTCACACGTGCGGCCAGCTCAGCGCTGTCCGCGATCACCGCCCAGGAGCGGAAGTTCTCAGCGAGGTCGTCCGTGATCGGCATCGCGGTGATCGGGGCGGGCGTCAGGGCTGTGGCCATCTGCTCGAGCGTGATGATCGCGGCCGTCAGGTCCTCGCGCTGCCACGGCGTGCCGAGCATGCGGCCGTCGACGTCGTCGAGGACCAGCATCACCCAGTCACCGTCGTCATAGGACCACTGCAGCTGCGGCGCGGGTACGGAAGTGGGTAGAGACCCCATCACCTCGATCTCACGCCGATACAACCCTGGTGCCCGCGAGTTGCGGGTCGCGCTGATCGCTTTCACAAACACACGCCGTCCATCCGCCAGGTGCAATCGCGACGCGACCCCCGGCGAGTAGCCACCGCCCATCGAGACCTCGGACGTGACGTCGCTGCCCCATTGGTCGCAAGCTGTCGCACGTACACGCTCGGGTAGATCGAGCCAACGAAGACGTTGTGACACAATGTGATCCACAGCAGACCCTACGGCCAGGTTGTGCGCGGTCATCGACTGATCCCTTCTGCGTTCATGCGAAGCGTCTGGGTCATTCTCTCATTTCATGCTCCGAGGCCCCTATACTGCGGTTGCGTCTGGCTACCTCGGCGTCTACGCCATCAGGTCTTCGTCGTCTGTCATGTGCAGGCCGTTGTCTAGCGGTTCCAACCGCGCCTGTTCATGCGTTCGAAGTAGGCGTCGTCGGCCGCTTGGATCTCTTCTTCGGTCATCGGCCGTCGAGGTTCGGTCACTGCGGCCTCGGCCTTGCCGAGTAGTTCCTGCATGGGGTTACGGAGGCGAGGGTCGGCCTTTCGGACGATCTGTTCGGTTCTTGCTGCAGCATCCGCCCGGGCTCGACGGTGGCAGTCGAGCAGGGCACTTGTCAGTTGTGCGCTGGTCCAGCGCATCGCACCAGGAGCGATCTGCAGGCTGGTGATGTCGCCGCTCGCGCTGACTTCGATCGTGACGCCACGAACCTCGGCGTGGCCGGTGATAGAGGCCGCGGATTTCGCGAGATTCTCTCCGCTGCGCCGGATCCCGGCAAGGTTCCGCTGGAGCTGACGCTCCCATTCTGGGAGGTCGGTCATGAGCGCCTCAACTTCTTCAACACCTGCTTCAAAACCCCCGGCATCGGTCGCATCTCATCTCGACGGACCTTGTCCTGGCCGGTGTAGATCCTGTAGTAGCGAGTGAGCTCGGGGCCCAACAATTCGACCACACCGGGCTCATCGAAGATGTTCTCGACAAACGACACAGCGATCAGATCGGAGACCGGGTTCTGCCCGTCACCCCACGCCTGTTCGAGCCGGCTGAAGAAGGGCGCCAACCGCGATGCCGGATCAGCGCTTCCCTGCACGATCCGAACGACCCAGCGTGCGACGTCGCCCATGAGCATCGTCGGGAGTATCTCGTCGTAGTCGTTGACATGCTCGGCTATGAGCGGGCGGATCTCGGGCTCCAGGTTGGCGAGATCTCGGATGAACTGTGCCTGCTCGGGCACCAAGGTCCTCGACCAAGTATCGATCAACTCCAGGATCTCTTTGTCGGTTCTATCGTTCATATTTCGCCTCCCTTTCCTATCGTCCGGCCAATGCATCCATGAGGTTCTGCAGCTCTCGAATCGCAACGGCCCGGTCGGCGGGATCGGTGTTGGCCTTGTCCATCAACCATTTCGCGAGTCCTCGCTGTGACTCCATCGCCTTTTGCAGGTGCCATCGACCCTCGGTCGGTTCCAAGGTCTCGAGCTCGTTGCGGACCGCATCTGCGGTTGTCCCATCACCAACTCTGCCCGGATTATTCGCGCCCTTGTACAGGTCGTTGAGGATGTTCTGCAATCTCGTGTCGTTGACGGTCGGCTTGACCCCAGGCGGTTTGGGTCCCACTCCGGGCGGCCCACCGCCAGGATCGGATCGCCACAGTTTGGTCTTGGCCTTCTCCAGCCACTCGCCGAGCCTGGTCAGCATCGCCTTCAGCCTGCCGGTGACAGCTGAGCCGATGCGGGCAACGAGAGTGGTCACCTTGGCGACGAGCCGGTCGATGATGCGCCCGATGCGGGCGGCATAGATGCCGATACGCGCCACCAGAGCACCATGGCCGCCGAGTTCGGAAATCCCCGCGGTGAACGGCGCAAGGACCGCCATCCCTACTTCCCACGCGGCGGTCTCGATCGCCATATCCTCGAGCTCGTCGAGGATCTCGCTGTGTGCGTCGTCGAGGTGCTGGGCGTACTCGCCGCACGCGTCACCGATTTCCCGATACGCCGCCTGCAGTTCCAGGAAGTTACCGGAGGTTTCACTGCAGGTGGCGACCGAAGCGGGGATTTCCGGTGACTGCTGGTTCCCCAACATCCCGACCGCATTGGGAAACGGGAGGGTCGCGGTGTCCAACGCCGCCGCCGCGGCGTACCAGACGTCTTTCGCGGCTCTCAACTGATCCTGGTGCCCGTTGGGCCACATCAACCCCGAGACCGACTTGATCAGCGACCACCCGAACGGATCCGCGCCGCTCCCACCACCAGCCGACGGGGCCGAGATCGCAAAACACGGATCGATGCTCGGTGTCGGCGCCGGAGGTGGCTCGATACCGTTCGCGGCAGCTTCGGCAGAGGCGTGGTTGTGGGCTCCGGCCGCGATCAGGTCGCTGATACGCGCGCACGTCGACACCAGCTTCGAGGAACTCTGCAGTGCCGCGGCCGCGGCCTCGTCGTAGGTCGTCGCCCACTGAGTGCCCGCGCTGTCGCTACCAGCCATCCCGCCGTATCCGGACAGCGTGCGCACCAAGGCGGCGTGGACCTCGCCGGCGTCGTCGCGGATGAACGCCAAACCCTCACTGGCGGAGCGGTAATCCTCCTGCCGGCACACGATGATCGGGAAACTCGCAGGAGGGCTCACGGCCACATCTCCAGATTCGTCTGGGCCGCGCCGGTGTAGCTGGTGTGCGCCCGACGCGCGACCTCACGCAACTCATCGAGGTTTTCCCGCATCTCCGCCGCACCGGCCATCCACCGGTCATGCGCGCCGCGCTGAGCTTCAGCCGCCGCGCTCGACCACGCCAAGTGCAGCTCGGCGATCTTCTGGTCGACCTCCGCCAGCCACCCCTCAACGTCGGCACCGAATTTCGCCATCGTCGTGATCGCGTCGTCGAGCTGCTCGAGATTCACCCGGTAGCTGTAATCGTCGGCCACGGCCTACACCTGATCTTGCGCTTGTGTGAGCGCGTCGCTGTTAGCGAGGTCGCGCATCTCATACCTGTGGGCCGACTCGAGGAGCTTCGCCGCCGAGGTCTCGAGCGCAGCGACGATCTCGTCGGCACCCTGTTTCCACTCGACCCACGACTCGTCGTAGGCGGACGCGGCTTTGCCTTGCCAGCCGTCCGAGAGAAGCTCCTTACCGACCGTGTTGTCGAGCTGCACGACCCCAACCCTGATGGTCTGGGCTTTGTCAGCGATGAATCGGGCAGCATCACGGAGTCGATCCACCTCGACCCGGAGCTCGTCGGACATGCCCTCTCCCCTCGTAATGCTGTCCACGAATTGCCTCTGAACTATAGGACGCAACGAAGGACCGCCCGGTTCCCTGTGGCTGCGCAGCGTTCGACCCTGCCGATACCTGATCGAATCCCAACAAAGCCCTGAGACACCGCCAACGCTCGAGAAACCGGCCAAGTTTCGGTTCCTCGACGACCGCCGGTGATGAACTCGCGAAATCCTCTGACTCCTATGCGGATTCGATCAGCAATACCAACGTACGACGCCAGCACAACTCATCGAACTCTTCGCTACCTTGGCCGACTGTCCCGTGACGACGTTGTCGGACCAGGTCCGTTCACACGACCTTCGGCGAACAGTTCTCTCTACCCGACCAAACCGAAGTGGGAGTACGGACACAACTTGGAGCTCGAGAACCGGCTGCTAGCTGACGCACAAGACCTGACCACTTGCCAGACCGCCGCTTGCGTCGTTCGAGCGACTTCCGGTTCCGAAATCGACGCTGTACAGGTGGCATTGCCCGACCACGACCGAATCACCTAGCCGGACAGGTGCATAGGTCCACTACTCTCATGGCCCACTGCAGACTAGGCAACCAGCCAGTCGACTGTCACCCTGATTGCCTGGCCTTCCCGCTCCCGAGAGTCGAACCCATGATCCGAACCAACGACCGTATGCAGCGTAGTGTCCGGTCGCGATCGCGCGGCATCGGCGGCGATGTCGTAGGAGACGGCTGTATCGCGGTCGCCGTGCACAATCAGCGTCGGCGGCCCTCCGGATAAGAAGCCGTCCAATAGCTGGTAGTGCTCGAACTCCATGAACATGACACGGCCAAGCCGGAACTCGCCGTCGACAAGAAGGAAACCGTTGTCCTCCAACTGTTTCTGCTGATCAATGCCGAAGTTCTCCTCTCCCCACGCCAGCTCCGGCGCCAAGAACGTGTGTCGTAGATCCAAGACTGGATTCCACAGCACGAGCCGTTTGAGGCCATCGAGCCACGGCAACGACAGGATCGTGGAAACAGCGCCGAAGCTGGCCGCCACGATCGACAACCGTTGCCCGCCGAATCGCTCACGAACAGCGCCCACCGCGGCTTCCAGATCCAGGCACTCACCCGCGATCGTGACTCCTTCCTGAGTGCCTCCGCTCGCCCCGTGCCCCCGGAAGGTGAACCGCACAACGTTCAACCCCTGAGCCGCCAAACGCTCGGCCAACCTGAAGAACATCCCTCCACCCTCGTCCTGGTCCACCGTGATGCCGTGTACCAGCAGCACCACTCCGAGAGCCGGCTCGATCGCGGCCTGGTGAACAGCGGCATCCAACCGGATGCCGTCCACGGAGATCAACTCGAAGCGTTCCACCGATCAGGCTCCCGTTCACTCGGTCCTCTGCATCAACCACCGATTGTTCGTCGTCTTCAACGATTTGGATCGCAGGCCGCAGCTCGCGGCTGCCTGTTCCGGCAGGCGCTGTCTTTCGTGGTGCGCGCAGTTCCCTGATCATCATCGAGTGGCGGAGATGTATGCCGGATGGGCAAGAGCGATCCTGATGAAAGGTCGACCATGGGCAGAACCGAGTGCTACGACGACCTGAAAGCGCCGGAGCCGAATTCCCTTCTGGTGGATTGAAATTCACGGTTCTTGGGACAGGCTAGTTGTCGATTTCCTGGTCTGGCGTCTGCTGTTGAGCTGTGATCAGCTGGCTCTGTTGGTGGATGAGGTCACCGCGCGTCCGCAAGGTTTCCTCGTGCTCCGGGCCGAGCACTCGGTTGCGCGTGTCGAGCAGATGCTGGAAGTCGGCGGCGGCGCCCTCGTGGTCGCCGGCGGATGCCCGGGTGTCGGCCAGCATGTCCAGTGTTCGGAGTGCGTCCGGGTGGTCGGGTCCAAGCATGCGTGCTCGCCCGTCGTACACCTGCTGGTAATCGGCGACGGCTCCGGTGTAGTCACCCATCAGGGCGCGGGAGGTGGCCAGGTTGGAAAGCATGATCAGCGTCTCTTCGTGATCGGCACCGCGGATGCGTACCCGGGCGGCATGTAGTTGCTCGTAGCCGACGGCCGCCGCGGCGAAATCGCGGCAGTCGAAATGGAATTCGGTCAGTCGGCGCAGGCTGGTCAGGGTGTCACGATGATCGGCCCCCAGCACGCGAGTCTGGTCTGCGATCAGCTGCTCGTAGTCCGAAACGATGCTCACCCGTTCCACGGTACGACCGGAAAGGCGATTTGCTCAGCGCTTTTCGGCGCGGGATTATCGTCGGTTTCTGGGCTGCCCGATCTGTGACCCCCGCTCGTCGACGCCGCACAGCCCCGTTGGCGGATCTGACGGCAGACCAGTTCAGCCTGACCTGCAAACGCTTAAGCCAGTTGGCTGGCTGCTGTCGCCAGCCTGTGACATTCTCGCGTCGCCTCGCACAGTGTGAGGATCCGCGCGCCGCCAGGCCCTGACCTGCGGATTCTTTGTGGTGGCGCTGGCGTTTTCGTGCGGCATCCACTGGCGTTTTCATGCGGCCACCGCTGAACGCTCTGCGGTTTCCCCAGCTCACACTACTGATATTCTCAGCTGACGCCGCAGTCGCGAGCCGAACTACCCCTTTCCGTCTGCATCGTAATCAGCGCGAAGTATTCACCGAACGACTTCGTCAGGGCATCCAGCGCCGCCTTCCCTTTGACATCGGTCGCTGCCGAGGGGCGTCCGATGATTCCGCTGGAGGTGTATGCCGCCATGCCGAGCAGGTGTAGGTGCGAACGGTCGGACGCCTCGTGATCGGCGTTCCGGAACGATGGCCGCACCAGGTCGGGTTCGGCGTGCAGCAGGATCGAAGTCTCGAGTTCGCCACCGTGCATGTCGTTGTGGGAGTCGGTGTCCATTCCGGCCACCTGTCTGGCTCGGTTCCAATCATCCCGGCCGGGATAGATCACGACGTTTCGGCCGGTGGTATTGGCCTGTTGAGCAATGTTGCTCAGGACGTAGTTGCCGCCGTGGGCGTTGACCAGCACCAGGGTGGTGATTCCGGATCGGGCGAGTGAGCGACGGATATCGCTGATGACGGCGATCAGGGTTGCCGGGCTGAGGCTGACGGTTCCGGCGAATGTCTCGTGCTCATGCGAGCAGGAGATCGTCAGTGGCGGCAGGAGCAGTAGCGGGTAGTTTTCGGCGAGCTGCCGCGCGATAAGGCAGGCGATGACGGTGTCGGTGATGAGCGGTAGATGGTCGCCGTGTTGCTCGAAACTGCCGACGGGCAGCACCGCGATGCGGGCGCCTTTGTCGGCGACGTCGGTCGAACTGGCGGTGGTCATCAACTCCACTCGAGGCTCCTACCGTGACTGGCTCGTGCGCGGTGCGCTTTGCGTACCTGGTGGGTCAACTCCCGCGCGGCACCGGTCTTGCCCGCCTCATGCAACACGGTCGCCGTCGTGCGTAGCTGACCGAGTGTGCGGTGAGACCCGGTGTCGGCCACGATGGTAGCCGCATAACCTGCGACCTCCACCGCCTCCGACCACGAACCTACTCCTGCGTGCACTGTGGACAGCCGGGCAAGCCCCATCCCGAGATCACGGCGGCTGTCGGCACTCCAGTCACTGAGCCCCTGCTCCAGGATGGTCAGCGCCTTCTCCGGGTGCCCGAGTTCGATCCAGCACACCACGTCGAACCCGACGCTGGCGTGCCAGTCGATGCCGACCTCGACCGCTTCATCGCTGAAAATGAAACGGCCGGTGCGGATCTCAGCGATGATGGGGTGCTCGAACTCGCCAGGGTGGGTCTCCAACACTGACGGCTCCACCAGCAGATACACCTGCGGGGCGTCGACGGCGATGCGCGCCAGCGCATCGATCAGACCTGTACTGTGCCCGATCATCAGGACACGCCGCGTCATCGGAACTCACCAGCCATGCCGATGCACGGGCCAACCACCCTGCGCCTTGGACGAGGCGCCACCGAGGACACGACGGCAAATTGGGCTGCGCGCAGGGCATTTTCGCGGTTCAGTGCGTCGACCAGACCGGATCCGATGAATCCGGCTGCTCCGGTCACTGCGACCCGCGTCGTCGATGCTTGGTTGATATCAGTACTGTTCACACAGGAAGAGTCGCGTGAATCATGGTGCAGGAGCTAACAACTGGCTGTAGTACAACAGCCAGTTGTAGGGATCAATCGAATACCGCTGCGGTCGCCAGGCGCAACACGGCGTTACCCGCGGCCTGAACCGGGTGATGGTCGAGGATCTCTTGAACTCGTTCTGCACTGAACGGTTGGAGCTCGAGCAGCCGCCCCTCGGCGTTATTGGTCACCGCAGCACCGAACAACGAGTCGAAGACAGGTGCGTCGATGACGACGGCAGTGAGCAGATCAGTGGCGTACGTCAGCGGATCGACACCGAGACCGAGGCAGTAGACCGCGAGTGTGCCCTCGCGTCGGGCCTGATCCAGGCGCGACGCGAATGGCCAGGCGGCATAGTCGATGGGCGCGTTTTCGCTGCCGTGGTCTTCGGTATCGCCACGGAGTTCTTCGGCGAGCTCACGAACCATGTTGTGCCACAGGGAGAAGTCGTTGCCGATGTTCCAATTGGCGTATCCGGAGGGCTGGAAGATCCCGACGGGAACAACCTGATACATGCCACCGGCGTGCCCGACTTTGCGCGGATCGCGCCAATGCAGCAGAAACGACTTCGCACCGGTCTCCGGTTCGCGTCGGATCGTCAGCGTGCTGATAGCGAGGTTGATCGGTCGCTGGGCCGGATCGCACGGATCGCTGATCGCCTCCCGAACACTGGCGGCGACCGCGTGGCCGCGCTGAGCCAGCGCGAACTCGTGGGCGGCTGCTTCGCCAACGTTGATGCTGTCGAAATAGGTACCGAGGCCGAACCGCAGTATCGGCGGGCTGGTGGTCAGGTCGGCGCCGAGAAGACGGTAGGTCGGTCGATTCTCGAACACCGTCGGGGCGGCGATCTCGGCGACGGCTTCGGCGTAGGTTGTGTACGGTTCGCCACTGTCACGGGTTGGTAAGCAGCTGCTTCCGTCGAGCCGCGCGCCAGCTTCATCGAGTCGGGTTGAGACCAGTTCGAGATCGATCTCCTCCAGCCGTAGCGGCACCGGAGGGATCCACTCCTGTCGAGTCAGCAGAGGCGTCTCAGCGACCCTGCCGATGTTCGGGTAGCTCTCTACCGCAACGGTATCGAGCCAAGACCGGTGTTCGCGCATGTACGTGCGCACCTCCAGCCAGGTGCGTTCGCTCGCCGTCAACTTGTGCGTGTCCGCGCCCATTACTTGCTCCCGAGGTCGGCTCTAGCTGATCAAGCTTCCCCGATGCTGCCACGCCAACGCCAAACACGCCGCACCAGGCGCGGCAATCGGTTCCTTTGTCAGAAGCCTGTTCACGGCCACTTCGGTGAAAGGCACGCCGTCCGCGGCGCGACCATCACCGATCGCGACAATCTCGCCTTCCTCGTTGAACCGAACCGTGGAACCGAACACCTCGTCGAACACCTCGTCGTCGATCACGACCACCGTCAGGATCGTCGCCGCGAGAGTGAGGGCGTCCAACCCGAACCCCAGGATGTGAGCGGTCACCTTGCCCTCTTGCCGTGCCACGCACAGCTTCTGAAAGAGCGTCCACTGCTCATAGTCGATCGGCTCCGTGCGGGTGCCATCGTGCTCGGGCCGCCCGAGCAGCTCCTCTGAATACTCCCGGACCATATTGCGCCACAAAGAGAAGTCATTGCGTCGGTCCCACAGGGCAACGCTCGATGGCTGGAACTCACCCGCAGGAATCACGTCGTATACGCCAGCGGCCGTGGCGACGCGTTCCGGATCCCGCCAGTGCAGCAGGAACGACGGCGGGGACGGATAACGCCGCAACCGCACGGTCAGAGTCGTAATAGCGGGAATGATTGCGCGCCGGGCAGGGTCGAACGGGTCATCACCGATCAACTCGCGGAATGGCAGGCGGCCAGCCAGGTCGGAAACCCGGACCGGCGCTCGGTCCATACATGAGGCCGCCATCTCGTGAGCCAACGCCTCGGACACATCGAGCTTGTCGAAATAGGCCGCCAACCCGAAATCCATGACGCCCGAGGAAACCGAGCCGCCGAGATACCGGTAGCTGGGCCGCGACTCGAACAATTGTGGAGGATCCAGATGCTTCACCACAGAGGTGTAGCTCTCGAACGGTGTATCCGGCGTTCGTAAGGGACGGACCGGCAACGTCGTGGATTCCTTGCCGGTCACCTGCATCGACTGCGGCCCCTCGTTCAGGCGCAGCTGGACCGAGTCCAAGTCCACAGGTTCATCCGGCAACCAACCGTCGCCCGCGATGAGAGACGTTCTCGGCACCCTGTACTCGGGCGCATACCACTGCACGGCCAGTTGAGCGAGGTCGGTGCGGTGTCGATTCAGCCAGTTGCGCTGCGCCCGCCAGCGACCTCTACTCGCTGCGATCGCTGCGGTCACGTTGTCCGATGCGACGGGTCGTCGCGGACGACCCGCGAGGCCAAGCTCTTCCGGCGGAATCCCCAGCACACGCGCAAGACTCTGCCGCTGCTCGAGTGTCACTTTGCGCGTGCTGTTCTCCACCTGGCTGAGGAACTGCTGACTGACGCCCATGGCGCTCGCGATCGCAGCTTGATTCTGGCCACTCGCCAAACGGTACTCACGCACAACCACACCCACCCGGTCGACCGAGGCATGGTCATCATCGTGCCGTAACCACGAAGGCTCATCCGCACGGTCCACGCCATCTCCTCCCCGGGCCGCCACAGGACGCTGCCGCCGCCCCAGCAACTTCACCGCAGCTGCCAAGATGCGCCAGCCGTGGCGCCGATCCACCGTACCCGCGTCGCAGCATGATAGTGCCCAAAGCCGTTTTTCCTGGCTAACATTGGGCGCCGGAAGTGGTATTGGTCGTACCGACCGAGACCCAGCAGAACGATACGCGTGATTGGCCAGCATCAGGTCGCGCCGCTTCTACGGCCATGTCAGTCGTCGCCTCAGCCATGCTCGTGACACCTGCGCCGAATGTGATTGGTGGCGGCGAAGATTCGGTGATCCTGGTGGGGCGGGTAATCGGCTGTTGTTCTCCCAGTAGCCGACCAGCGCACAGACGAAGGCGTTTATCGCCGCCGGATCCACATTACGAGTCGACGAATGCGCGGCAAGGATTGGGTCCGGGTCGACGCCGCTGGCCGCGACTGATGGTGCCAGTGAGACGAGTTCGATCCATGCCGCGCCGCGGCATGGCCACGCCCAGTCGATCACCCACACAGCCCCGTCGGGATGCAGCAGCATATTGTCCGGCCGTAAGTCAGTGTGTAACAAGGTGTCACCGGCGGCGGGTTCAGACCAGGTCGATTCCAACTCGGCCAACCGGTCGAGGTTGCTCAGCGACCAGCTGTCGAGGTCACGAGGAGGGCCAAGCTCGGCAAATCGCTGCCAGCAGTTCAGGCGTGGTCCGTAGTCATCGGCGATCGTGGGCGGATCGGGCAGAGGGCTGGGTGTCAGCGCGGCGGCCAGCTGCTCGACCGTGGCAAGGACCGCGCGCAGTTCGGTCGGCTGACCGAGTCGGGGGTGGCGTCCTTCGAGGTCGTCGAACACCACGGCGAACCATCCCGCAATATCGACCGTGAACTGGACTGAAGGAGTCGGTACCGAGCGCGGTAACCGTGCTGCGGTCCGCGCCTCGGTCTTGTACATGCCCGACAGGTCGTCCTCACAGTTGATCGCTTTGGCGAACACCCTACGGCCGTCCTCCAATAGCAGCCGCGCGGCCATACCGTGGCTGAACCCACCCAACTGGGAGGCGGCCGAACGAACCCGCGCACCGAGGTGTCGTTCGATCTCGGTGCGTACCGGCTGCGGCAGCTCGCCCCACGTGATTCGGTCCGCGGTGCCCGCGATATCGCTCATCCCACCATCGTGAGGCCGCGCGCGGCTGCGCTCCAGCCATCCGCCACCTGCACGCGGGCCAGCGAGTGCGACGAGACACATCATCCGCTTCCCACATATACGCCCGACCGGCTAGAACGACCTCGTCAGGCAGGTCGCGATTGGTGGCGTTCCCGCGCGGATTGCCGCACTCACAGAGCCCGGAACTTCCTGCAATCCGCGCATACTCCGTTGTTCAGCTCAGCAGCCTTTACTCGCCGTCGTCCCAATCATTGATTTTGTCCGCCATTTTCTGGGATCTGACCCACTTTCCGTTACGAAGGTTGTTGCGCTGCAGGTCTTTGACGTCATCGTTGTGCGGCCGTGAGAAGCACGCGTTTGCGTAGCCGTGGAAGGCCGGCCCTGCCGAACGTCTGCCTCTTGATCATTTGATGTAATTGACGCGCCCCTCGACGGGACCGGAGTTCCAGCGAATGGTCAGGCCAGCGGTGACAGCGAGGCCTGACCTCGGTATGGCCGCAGCCGCGCAAGAAAAGCGTCAGCGCCGACTGAGCGGGGTCGATAAGATCGTGCCGTCCTTGTACGCGAAAGGCCTAACCACCAGGGAGATCTCGACGCATTTCGCCGAGATCTATGGTGCGTCGTTCTCGAAGGAGACCGTCTCCCGCATCACCGCCAAGGTGATCGCGGAGATGCAGGAATGGTTGTACCGTCCCCTTCGACGAGATCTATGTGGCGATCTTCGTCGACGCGATCGTGGTGAATGTCATTGACATGTCGCAGATTTGATGATCCTGGTGCCGGATTGCTCAGTTGCTCCGCAGGATTCGTTTGCGGAGCAGGTCGAGGTTTGCTCGGGAACAACTGGCGTTTGATCATCCGATCCTGTTGACCTGGTCTTCGGGCAACCAGCCTCAGTTCCCATCAAAATCGAACGCCAGCTGCCCCTCATCGAGTTCGTCGTCCGCGCCGCCACGCGGGGCATCGCCCTCATCCTCATCGCCGTCTTCATCGTCATATGGCAGCGCGTAGGCGTTTGCCAACTGGGCAATGTGCAAGGCCAGCGGCAGCTTCAGCTCGTCGCGGTAGTCCTCGGCCGATCGCTGTTGATGGAGGTAGAACGCCCATCGTTCAGCTTCGTCACGGTATGCAAACCCGATCATCGCGAGCTCGAGCAGGTTCGGATTCCAAGCGTTCTTGTTGGGCCGCGGGTCGGTGACAGCCGAGGACCCGAGGTGAGGGGTGAGCTTGGTGTCTTCGATCCGGACCGAGGTTTGGGTGCTCGACTTTTCGCTGGTGCTGTAGAAGACACGTGTGTTGGCGTCCTGATCGGCCGGAACCCACAACCCCTTGCTGATACCGACGGTGCCGGCTTCGCTGAGACCCCAGCATGGCGGGGTTTCGTCGCGATCATGAGTGGCGACACGAACGATCCGCAAGTGCGGTCCCTGCAAGGAGAGCCGCTGTAGCGGTCCGTCGCCCAGACTCACCCGTCCATCGACCAGCCCGGGATTCTGCAGCCAAGGCCATCGGCCGCGCGTGTTTTGGGCATGGGTCAACAGCAGGGTTGGTTTACCCCGCAGCCCTGTCAGGACCTGCTGGACGAACCGTGCTGTGAGTTGGCGTTGCGCATCAACACTTTTGAACTCTGCGCTCCGGATCTGTCCAGCAAGGCTGGTGAGCAGTTCTGGGTAGGGTACCCATCCGCGTTGCAGTGGGCTGCAGGCCATGATCGAGGCTTGTCCCGGGCGAACCAGCACCGCGATCGGCGTGAACTGGGGCAGGTTGTTGGTGTCGTCCACTTGTCGCTTCACCAGCCACAGCGCGACTTGGTTGAGGTCATCTGGAATGTCGACAGTCGAGTTCGATCCCGGAATGAAACGCGCGCCTACCTGGCGAAGGCTGTCATCCCACGCGCCGCGAACTCGATGGTCGAGGTCTTTGAGATCGTCGTCGTTAGCAACAGGGCGCAGGAATTGCGTCACGATTCCATGCTCGGCGAATCCCATCCTGATGGAGAATTTGGGATCCGTGGTGCGATGAGGGAAGTCATCTTTTCCACGCAGAACAACGAGTCCTAGTTTCGGTACGATCGTCGAGTTTCCGATTATATCGTGGATCCGGCGCGCGGTGGCTCGTCGGCGCTCGTCAGTTGCCTGCTGATGCTTCTTCCCCCTGGAGGGCGCCTTACCATCCAACTCCAAGGGACCACCGAGATCGCCCAGCGGCTCGAACTGCACGTCGACGGTGAGGCGCGGCGCGTCCCATATCCACTTCGACGGTGTCTCCTCGGTCAAGAATTCTTCCAGTCCGAGGCTGGATTCGATCACGGCTTTGATCGCGGAACGGACGCGGCTGTCGTTCTGGTGAAACACCAGTACCGACAGCATGCCGCCAGTAGCGTCGGCGACCGATTCCCGCCGGATTTGCGCATTGGCCTTGTTGATCTCAAGGTTTCGTAGACGGACTTGATGTGCCTGTTCCGCGGCAGCCTCATCGGTCGGCACCGACACGTTCTTCGTCAACTGCCGCGACTGCTGACGTGAGATCTTGCTGCGGTTCAATGGTTCGGCGTGGATGAATTCGGGTGCCAGCGCCTCACTCACCCAAGCAAGAAGACGGTGCTGTTCCGCAGGCATTAGACCGGTTCCGATGCCGTGGGTGCCCATCATGGCTTGATGCACGAGCGCGGCATTCACACCATCTCGACCCTCGATCCAGCTCCCCGGTTCTTTCACGAAAACTGTAGGGTCCGGCAGGTTCTCGATGGCCGACAGGCTGGTGAGCAACCCCTCTGGGCCGCCGTACCGCCACCGCATCGAATCGGTTTTGGGGATCCGCTCAACCGTGGCGATGGCGAATCTGCCCGGTTGGGGCGCATCATCCATCAGGGGGTCGGTCGCAAGCAGGTACGCGCTGATTCCCCGCCCCCGAGTGAACGGCTGAGGTTTGGTGACCCAGCGACGGATTCCGAAACTCACGTGAATACGAGGAGTTGGAGAGAAGGGAACTGTTCGCAAAAAGATGCGGATAATCCCCGAGTAGCGCCATGCCGACGATGCTTCACCGGACTTCTTGCCGGAGCCTGAATATTCGTGCGGAGGCCAGGACATAAGTTCGGCGCCACCATACCCGCTGGTGGTTACCTGTTTGAATCGGACGGTCTTGCCCGCGTACTCGTATGGGGCAAGGGCCTGAATGCGTTCGGCAACCATCGCGGGAAGCAGGGTGTACAGGTGTGGGTTGGGCACGCAGGTGCCCCCTTCTGACACGGCATGTTCGAGCAGATTGATCTCGTGTTGCTTCCAGTCCAGCTTGTCGATCTTGACAGTGTTCATGGCGTGCTTGAACTGCGCGAATCCCTCGTCGGTCGGATTCATCGCACGAAGCCAGGCTTGCAGGATCCGACGAAATGGCAAGGACTGCACCGGTTCCCGCGAGTACAACCAGGGCCGAGCTTGCTCGAACTCAGCGTCCTTGCCGACGGCTATCACATCGGGCGCCACTGTCCGCAGCACCGCGTTGAGCGACCGGATCGGAACTCGCCGCACCTTCTCGCGCCGCCCCTCCGGTTTGCTGGACCGGTAAAGGTCCAGAATCGGTTCTTCCCAAGCGTCGGGGAAAGTGAGCGTGTGGAAAAGCTGAGGCAGAACGTCGATATCGAGTCGGGGGACGAAGGCAGCGGTCTTGAGGTGGTCATAGCGTGGGGCCATCAGAGTTCCTTCGGAGTTTCAGACGAGTGCGGCGTCGAGCGAGCACAGAGCCAGGAAAAGCGGTTCGTACAGCGCCTGCACGAGTGAGCGATCCATCGGGTCGGTGTCGGACTGTTCGTCGAAGTACGGGGCGAGGACTTCGCGCATGCTGGCGAGCAAGCTGGTTGCCGCGGTATCTGTGCCGCGAAAGGCCGCCTCTCGGGGCGCGAACGCCGCATCGACGAACACGACCCGAGCCGGCACACCCCCACGTACGAGCCTGCCGATGACCTGCCACATGACGACCAGCTGATCCCAGGTGAAGTGGGCCTTGTCGTCGTCGTCCAAGCTGGACCATGCGATCCGGCGAGTTAGCAACCGGTGCCATTCTGCGGTCGCCCGTGCCCGGAATCGGACGCCCGCTCGGTCGAGTGTGCCCAAGCTCAACGCTTTTCGCGCGAAGGCGTTACCACGGACTTCGCGGACCGCCCAGTCGTTAATCGCCTGGATAGCCATACTGATGTCGTCGGGACGCGGGTGCGGGCGTGCCAGGAAGTACACCGTGCCGATCGCTGCCTTCCCGCCAGCCAACACAATGTTGTGCCCGCGTTCCACGGCGAGCAGGGGCGCGACCAGCACCTCACCGGTGAACTTCGCAACATCTCCCCTGCGTAGACGGTGTGTGTTCCCCGTCCCGGCCACCGCCGACCAGGAATCGTCGAAATCGGCATCGTCGGCGATGAGCTGGGTGATCCTGCCCGTCCATTCCGGGATGTCGTTCAGCGTCTCCGCAGCGAACTTCGCGTCGTCGTAGCTCCCCACCAAGAGCAACACCCGTGCCCGATCAACATCCTCGTACCGGATCTCGTCCAGCTCGGTCTGTAGTGGACTAACCGCGTCGATGAGGCTGCGGTCCGGGGTGGCCAGCTGGGTAAGCATCTGATGCAACGCTGTTCTGCGGCGCTCGGCTTGTGCACCAGAGAGCCTGATCGGTTCCTGTGCGTCCTCTGCTCCAGGCCAATAGAGGTATCCGGGTCGGAAGCTGGTTCGGCGAACCGCGCTGACCTCGTCGTCATGCGGTTGCAAGATCGCGCCGACCTCAGCGTGGATGTGGAAACGGCTCGATGTCCCGGCCCAGCTGGTGCCAGACATGAGCAGGACGTTCGTCCCCGGGCGAGAATCGACCAACGGGAGATCGTGAAGGGACAACAGCAGTTCACGACCGACTCCGCTGCACCGGAAGAATCGCAGTTCCCCGCTTCGGTGTCCATCGCTGTCGCGGTCGCCCGGACGGAACTGAAAGCCCAGGATGTTGCCCATCGGCGATTCGGGGATGATCGGTTCGTAGTCCTTGGGGGGACGGCGTGAGAGAACGTTCGACGTGGTCTCCAAGTTCAGGGCTGCCTCGACCCGGGGCCACACAACTGTCATGAAGTCGAGTCGGTTGTGCAACGCCGCCAGGATCAGGGTGAACTCGAATCGCAGCGTGTACTGGTCGAGTTCGTCCTCGGCGATGACGTCGGTGCCGACGAAATCGAGCAGTACGTTCCTGACCCGTTGCCGGGTCGAGGATTCTCGGTGTGCGTGCAGCAGTCCGAGAGTCATCCGGACAAGCGCGTTGACCTGCGCAACAACATCAGTGTTGCCTTCGATATCGTCTCGCTCGCGCACCGGGTCGTCGCGGAACAGGTCCAGCACCGCGTTCAGTCGTTCGACACGTTCGGCGACCTCGGCCGGGAGCGGTTCACCGCTCCCATCGGTGCCGCGTTGTTCCGGGAACCAGTCAGCGATGAGCTGGCGGTGCAAGGTCAGCGCACTGAAATAGTCTTCGCCGATCCAGCCCAACAGTTCGGGGTGGTTGATGACCAAACCATAGAACCTGTCCACCGCCGAATTCACGGTGTTCACCGCGTTGGTCCAGTCATCGACGTCGTGTCGTGACAGTTGCAGACGACCGTCGCGGGCGAGCTCGCTGATCTTGTGACTGGCGACTTCGTCCAGCCAGGAATTGGGCGAACGCCCGGCCAATGTGGTCGCAGGGGCGAAGATGCTGTCCAACTGCATCTGCACTCGGTCGGCTTCGTCGATGACGATCAGTCCGCTGGTGCGGCAGGCGAGTTCGAGGTATCGGATCTGCTCGCGGTTCTGTGGTGCTGGCACCGCGCTGTGTACCAATCCGGCCGGGGTAGCCACCCAGAGCTGTGCGTCGACCAACGCGCGTGGCGCATGATGTCGCGGACAACTGGACCACAGGGGGCACGAGTGCCGACCCTTGCGGGGTCGACGCGATTCGGATTCAGACTCCTCAAGGTCCGTGTCGGAGTCACTGGCATACAGGTTGTAACAGGGCGCTTCGCCGATCCGCAGCGCCTTACGCGCTTGCACACCGCGCAACGCATCAGTGGGGCACGCACTGCTGAGATAGGCGAATCCGGGATGATCGTGCGCGAGCATGCTGTCCGCACCACCACTTGCGAGTCGACGATGCAACCGCTCGATATTGCGATCACGGGTCGAGTGACCCAGTACGGGTGCCGCTGTGACCCCGAGCCCGGTGAAACGTTGTGTGACTGCCAACACTTCGGCAACATCGCCAACCACGATGGTGACCCGGCGGCCCCGCTTCTTGGTGACCCAGAAGGCGAGGATGTCCCGCAGTGTCGACTTTCCTGCCCCGACCATCCCAACAAGGTTGAGTAGCCGGTCAATCCGCAAAGTCTCTGAGCGAGCGAACTTCCCAAGTTCGGTGTTGCGGGTGAGCAACCGTACGCGATCGAGTCGGGACAGCCAGTTTCGGTCCTGCTCACGTGGTTCGGCGGCATCCATCTCCTGAGCGGCTTGCCGAAGCTGCTCCCACGTGACTTCAATGGGTCCGTCCCCGCCGACCGCCGACCGATCCAGCTGGTGTGTGGGTGTTGTTGGGCAGCCGCGGATCAGCTCCTTGGGGAATGCGACGGACTGCCAGCTGTCACGGACCATGAAGTCGTAGTCGCCTGGCTCTGCGGCGGTGACGTTGTGTGTTGCGAACGGCGGCGCCGAATCGAGCAGTTCCTCGAACATCTCGAACCGTTTGGCGGCGTGGCTGACAACGAGCGGGACCGGTGGACTATCGACGTCGGGAAAGTCGAAGCCTCGAAGGTCGACCGGCACGGTCAGGTAGTGGGTGAGGTGTTGGCGCCATTCGTGGCGTCGCCGCAAATCCCACAGGTAGTGCCGGGCCCGTCCGATTCGTCGTCGATGCTCCTCAGTGGTGACGTCACCGAAGACCTCGCCGAACGGGTAGCCGGTCAGCAACGTCCAGGCATCGCTGGCGTTTCGGTGTGGGTTGAGGCAATGTTGCACGTAGAGGCCGAGTTCGACATCGAGAAGGTCGCCAGGCCGGAATCCTGCAGGCATGGTGGGCCAGACAGACCTCAACTGTGCGGCGAGTTTCTCGTGCCATCCGCTTCGTGCCCGCATTATCGATCCTTCCGCTCAGACCGACGGACCGCGCTGGCACGGAGTTGCTTCTTGGCCGCAGTCACGATCTCGGTGTCAGTCGCCAGTTCGAGATGTTCGCCAACCTCGGGGTCCACATGGTGGTGGAAAACGGTTCGGTAGTCGCGACGTTCATCGAACCTGTACTGCGGAATCACCAGGAAGGCGCGATGATAGGGCGGACGTTTCGGCAGTGGACTGGCTCGACGGGCTAACAACGCCGGATTGGCGTAGTCCTTCACATCGATGGCCCACACACTCCCGTTGGCGAACGTGATGCGCAGGTCATAGGCGTCGAACTCGGGCCACATCTCAACAGCCAAGCCGAGCGATTCCAGGTCCGTCTGCAGGTCGGTTTCGGCCAAACCAGGACCAGTGACGAACACGCGAAGCGGCCTCAACAGCTGGTACACGAGTTGATGACGACCTGGGTCGATCGTGTCTCCCAGAGCAACGCCCTCGCGACGGCACCGATCGAGTTCACATCGGAAACCATCTTTGCCCACCGGGACGAGCAGCCCCTTACACCGTCCGCACAGACGGTAGGTTCCGTCGCGGCGCAACGACGATGGTGCAGGTCGGTATGAATACTTGATCTGTTCGTCCAACAACTCCAGCTCGATGTTGCTCGTGGAGACCGACAGGAACTCAGACCGGCTGAGCACTGGCTGCGTGATCAGCAGCTTGCGGAATTCGCTGTACGAGTCCGGGGCGTGGGCCGAGCGAGTTTTCGCCAGCACCCCGAGCATCACCTTGTTCTCGACCAGCTCGGCGAGGGTGTCCCCAGCATCGACGAGCCACTCCAAACACCGTTGCGTCGGAACCATAGTGTCCGGGTCGACCAAGACCGTATCCTCGGCGGCAAGGTCGGTCGGCAGGTCCAATGGCCACTCACCGAGTGGTCGCTGTGCCCAGCGAACGAGATCGGCAACACTGTGTGGTGGTGGGGCTCCGCGTTCAAGCGCGAGAAGAACAACCTGGTTGAGCGCCTTTTGAACCGCGTCCGGATAGATTGTCTTGCTCGGACCGCGCTGCTGCGACAGCTGCACCATCGCGGTGGCGACAAGCCGCACGACGGACTCACTGTCAATCACTGGCGCCATATTCCCAACGGTGTGCGTCATCGCGGTACAGCCTCCGCTTCATTCGCTTTGAGGGGCAGCAGAACTCGGACACCACTTAGATACAGGACACCACTGACAAGCCTTGCCCGGGCGCGGCTCGAAAGCGTCATCGAGGCGCCATGGAGTGGCCAGTTCTCGCAGAACCTGACGCGCGTAGGCAACCCTGGCCGGGTCCGTCGGATCAATCAGATGCAACTCGGCGCCACCAGGATGTAGCAGTTCAAGCTCCACCCGCGAAGTGTCATCCCGGCCACCGAGCGCACCAGCGCCCAGGACAACCACCGCCAACGCGAGCTGTGGGTACTTGTCCAGCAGCTCATCACCCACACCCCGCGGCGTCCGCTGGGTGGTCTTGGTCTCGTGCCACACCCATCCGCCGTTCTCGCGGTACAACAGGTCGGGTTTGGCGATCACCACAGCCTGTGCCGCGGGATCGAAGAAACTTAGCGTGGGTTCAGTGCGGATCTCTGTGATAGGTGCATCCACCGAGAATGGACACACATCGATGTGGTTGCTCAGCATCGACGCACCGATAGCGGCTTCCTCGCCGGCAATCTCCCACTCGCCCGCAGTCCACGGCTCACGGCCTGAAGGCATCCGCTCCGGTGTGCACGCTGGGTGATCGGAAGCATGGATGTCTTCAAGCCACCGGTGTACGCCCTGACCGAGTGCGGCCTCCGTGCTGTACTCGGAGATTCGGGGCAAGTGAACGCTATACATGTAGCTCTGAGCCGGACAGGTGCGGTAGTACCGCAAGTCGCTGATCGAGGTCGTCCGAATCGGTGTGGACCGCGCGTCGACTCCCAACAAGCCTGGAATCCGCGCGAGTGCATCGCATCGGTCCATCACCTTGCACTTGCCGCAGGCCCACCCCGGCTGCGGATCGTCGCGGCGAGCCAGTTCGGCCACAACATCCCGGCCATGCTGAACGTAGAGGCGTTGCGCCTGTTCCGGTGTCCCGTCGAACAGGATCCGAACCGATCCATCGAACAACCCCACCTCCACCACACGTACATGCTCTACCCCGTCACAAAGTCCAAGTTCGAAAGGCTCAGACCACGGGCGCGGCCACTTCCCAGCCGCGCCGAACGCTACGACGTACGCCGCCATCGCCGTCGCCGCAAGATCATCGTCATCGGAGCGCCCGGCAACCGACCCCATGCGCAATAGACGCAGTTCCCGACCACCGGTGGCAACCGATTCGTATCGGCGCCCCCAAGCCCACATCTCCCACAACGCATTCGGGCTGTCCCGCTGCGCCACCCACCACCATCGAGCCGGACTCATCCGCTCTGACATCGATGAAGGGTGCTCCGCATACGAACGAACAGCGTGTTCGGCATACCGTTGGGCCGCAGGATGCAACACTGTCCGGCGCTTCGTCAGACTGGTGACGGCCTGCTCGATGTCCGCATTCCCGAACTCGATCATGTCCAGCGCATCCATCACCGCGCGGAGAACGAACCGATCGAAACGCCCACGCCCCGCCGTAGTCCGAGATGTGACCGAACCTGGTCTCAACGAGACCGACCGAGACCGATTGCAGTCGCGATCCAAACCTCGCGCAGCTGAAACACTCAGCCGGAGAAGCATTTTCCCCATCCATACCCCCACGTGCGCGAAGCACCAACGGATGCAGCCTACCGACCGACAAGCCCATTGGGATCAGAGTTGGCACATCCAGTTACCACCTCCGCCGTTCCAGCAACGTCATGCGACACCAGCCACCATCCGGGCGAAGACCTTGTCGACTACGACGGTGTAACAAAGCTCTTCAAAGGGCGCACAGCTAGGAACTTCCGAATCCCGCTGTCCGCGAAGGAATACAGCATCGGCGAATCGGTGGCGTAGCCGCTCGGCCGAGGCATCGGCGATCTCGTCACCCGGACCTCCACTCTGACCAGCGGCGACCGCCGCTCGGTCATCGACCCCCGTGCCGTCTCATAAACATTCGGTGGCAAAATTGGTGTGAGTTTCGAGAGCGCGTGTGTAGTTCTTCGTGCTGTTTCTGGTGGTGGATTACCTTGGGCGACGGTCTGCGGCAGGCTCACGCGATCCCTTAGTGACGTCGGCGCGATCGATTGTGGGGTCCATCGCTCGCAGGATCGTTCAAGCTCGCCGCTGCTTTCCAGGGCGGGTGTTGGTGTTCGGATAGGTGAGGCGGGCAGTGATGAATGCGTAGTCGGCGTGGTGGTCAACCCAGAATCGTTCGGGCTCGAAGGGATCCTGTTGTGCGAGGAAAAACAACCAGCTGCGGGCTTCGGACCCGGTGGACTCGCGGGCTTCGCGTCGCGCTGCGGTGATCTCGCGGCGCAGTGCCGCACGCAGTTTCGTCCCCCATGCCGACCAGTCGATGGACACACGGTACGGGCGGGTTACTCGCGCCCGATTGTCCAGTTCTCGGTCTCCGGCGTACAGCGATATCACCGCGGTGTTGGTTGTGAATTCCGGCGGACTACTCCACGCCACCTCGGCGTAGAAGATCCGCTGGTGGGGATAGTCGGTGATGGCGTAGAGACCGAGCCGTTTGAATGCGTACTGGTAGTGCTGGACGTCCATGCCGGGGAGGTTGATACGCAGGACTGCGCGGCTGTTCGGGTAGCGGATGAACGTGCGGCAGAAGGGGCGGATGGTGGAGGCGGTGGCCTCCCGTAAGCCGCGTTTGCCTTCGCTGGTGGTGGTCGAGCTTGTTCGGCTCTGGCTGGATTGTCGCTCGGGATCTTCAGGCGCGTGGAGGTCGACTTGTTCGCGGCGTTCGGCGCGGACCAGCTGGTAGGGCACGCTCACCCCACCGCCCAGACGTTCGGTGGGCGCGGGTTCGAGCGGACCGGAACTTCCTACCAGAACCAGGTCCCCTGCGATCTGACAGTCAGGTAGATGCGGCTGCTGTCTTCCTGCCCGGAAATATGGTGTGACGTGCTCGGATGTCAGCGCCGCCGGAGTGACTGGGCAGCCACAGCCGACACATTCATAGGGGCCGCTTGTTGCCTCGATGCGGTAGCTCAGTTCGATCGCGTCCACGATGACCTGCCGACCGACATCCCACGCCTGATCCATCCGACCCCTTCACCACACCTGGCCGCGTTGGCAACTCGCTTCCACAATGCCCCGTCAGGCACCAATCGTACTGCGCGCGAGCGCATTCGGAATTCTTTCGGGTTACACTCTCGCGTTCACCGCCGGCCGCACGGCGGAGAGGGCGACTCGCGGGTAGGAAACGTGGTGATGTGTCGGTAATTGCGGATATCTCCAACGGAGTTCGAGAACGCCTTCTGCGACCACCAACAGCGCGACCGCCAGGTCAGCCGGATCTAGTTCGCGGCGGGCGGCTCGTGCCGGACTCACATCGCTCAACGCCAGATCCCGCAGATACCGCACCACCGGCTCCACCGGGCACCCGATGCTCATCCACCACCAGCAAAGGCGGAAGCATTCCCGGGACCGGCAACCACAGCACCGCCCGTGGGCGGTTATGCCGACCATCAGCAGGCAATCACGCAGACCATTCCGCACACCACTCCTTCGTCGGGTCGACTTCGAGCCGAAGTGGATCTTGGAGGGGTACCGCTAGACGTGCCGACTGACGATGGCCGTATTCCCGGTGCGATTGCTATCGAGGTTGATCCGGGTCAGAGCCGCGCCGACCCTGCTCAGCCCGTGCGGCGAGGTCTGCGAATCGACTCCGCTGCCCCACCAGCGGAGCCAGGTACCCCTTGCTCTCGCCGTAGTAGTCGAACAGGCAGGAGTCGCAGACGATCGTGTTGCTCGCACCGGCACCGTAAAGGGCACCGGCGCCGGGCGCCACACCGCCCCGGCATTCGGAGCAGAGTCCCGGGTATTGGTTACGTTGCATAACGTTCTCCATGAATGACATTGGTAGGCCAAGACATTCGTCCCGACCGGGAGTCTTTGAATGATTCCAGCGGGTACCGACAAGTTGCGCAAACTCCGCTGACACGTGGAGCCGGGCAGTTCGTTTGGTTGGCGTGAGAGTGAGTCATGACGTCAGCTCGGCGTGGCTGGTCAGCCGTTGATATGAGATGATCGGCACCGCTGCGATACCCGCAGCTCGCGCTCGGCATCCTCCAGGCCGCCGGCCACTGGTGGTGCGAATGGACCGGGGCGAAGGGTCCCTAGTCCGGAAGCACCTCGCAAACTTCGCGACATAAAGAACATCGGGCACGTCGACCGGCAGCATCTGTAGTTCGGCGTCGTAGATCTCGACCGCGTGCGCCACGGCCCGTTTCGGATGCAGCCCTTCGAGTCCGTCGAGTCGGCGTTTTGGGGATGACACGGGTCAGGCGTGGCGTGAAGTTGACGGTCGAGCGGAATCCGAGCGTGGTGTCGAATCCCGGGAACGGGATATACAGATGCGTCAGGTGAGTGTTGGGCATGGCCCCGATACTGAGGCTGCACTGTCCAACCACGCTCGAGACCCATCGATCGATGCCTGCGTGCCGACAATGGCAGCCTTCACCACACGCGGACTTGGAGCTGGCCCAAATTGCCACGCTGGGTAATGAACTGGCGGTCCACCGCCTTCCTGATGACCGACCCACTGCTCCCATTTCCTGTGGGGATTGTGGCTCATGCTTGCTTGCTGTGTCATCCTGTTCGGGCGTTGGAGAATTGAGCGTGCCTCACGGTCGGCCGACCCGCCGCCCGAGGCGGCTGGACCCCGACGGGGTTTCCACGTTCCGCTTGCGCGAGATGCCTCCGGGTTCGGGCGCCCGCTTTGCCCGGGGCGACGGCGCTCACCCTGATAGCGCAGACTGAAGTTCGGTGAGTGCCATCACCCAGGTGTGCAGCCGTACCCGTCGGAGCCTTATGTCGCGTGTCAACATCCCTCTCACACACTGGCATTCGCCCGGAATATCCGATGCGGTCGTTCACCGGAAGGCGATGAACCATCCCCGCGGCGTCTGACTCCACACATGGGAGGACGCACCGGCCTCGGCTGTCCAGAACGGCACGCCCGGCTAGCTAGTCGCCCCGGTCAGGTCGAGCTCGTGCGGACTCCGCAACGATCCGCAGGTGTATTTCGCTCTGGTCAAAGCCACGTAGAGCACACAGTGTTCTGGCTCAAGTTCACGCAGACCCTCATTGAGCATGCGCTCCTGCTCGGAGTTCAGCGCAACCCCGACACGGTCCCACTCGCGCCCCTTCGCCTGGTGGACTGTCAGTCCGGGGATAAGGTCGCGGCGCTTCAGCCGCGCACGGAGAAGATCGAGTTCGCCGTGTCGGACGCTCTCATCGGCTGCCCTGCGAGGCCGCCTCCGTCCGGCCCCCTCCATCCGGAGCCGGAGTCTTTCGAGGACCGCGTCTGCCGGGACGTCTCCGACAAGCTCCTCCAAAGCCGGGCGGAGAATCACATCGCGGAAATCCTCTAAGACTTCGTCGGTCATGCCTAGGCGGATCACGGCGTTCTGCCTACCGAATGCGGGCAACCCGATCCCTGATCCGGTCGCGATATCGAGCAGAAGGCAAAGGACCGCGTCGATTTCACTGGTGAATCCTGATCGGAATGCCAGCGGCAAGATGTTGTCGCCGACTTTCCACAACTCAGCCCAGCGGCGTGCAAGTGCGATGTCGACCGCGTCGCTGGCAATCGGCAGTAGGTCAACTGGCTTGCCATGCCGGAGTCGGTCGGTGAGCTCGCGCATCTGCTCGGACTTGAAGCGGAACGACTTCGGCTGGTGGAAATTCGTGAACTCGTGTTTGTCCTGGAGATTGCTTTTGACCTTCGCGGGGGTGGCGCCGCGCCAGTCGTACAGTGCCTGCCATGGGTCGCCAACGACGGTTACCCCGATGCCCAGCGTGGCTGCTCGGGAGGCTACGTGGAGGTCAAGCTCGTCAGCGTCGTAGATCTCGTCGACAATAATGTGGCGGTAGTTCTTTACCATCCAGTCATCGATAGCGTCCTGGGCCCCGTTCAAGCCCAGCACTGTATTCAGAATGTGTCTCACGTCGTCGTGACTGATGCAGCCGGCCTCCAGGACTGTCCGATGATCCCCCGCCCGTCCGAATCCGTAGGTCGACCTTTTCGCGCGGACGCTGTCGCTCCAAACAGTCCCGTCGAGTTTGCAACTCGCGATCCGAAGCCAGCCCTTGACAGCGATCCACTGGTATCCGGATTTGCTGGAGTAGTCGTCTATGACGTCCACCTCGTGATGACCGTTCGGCCACTTCAGGAGCCCTAGGCGGAGCAGGTGCTTCATCGTCCGGACGTGGAAGTCGTCGAAGGTGGTCACCAGGTTCGGGAAGACGAGCGCCGGGCGTCCCCATCGGGCAGCAATCCGGCTTCGGAGTTCCCCGACCGCCGTCCTGTTGAAGCTCAGCCCAATTACTCCGCGCCGGCCGCCCGGGTCCTTGTGGTGCAGATAGCCGAACCGCTCCGCGGCCACGGTCGTCTTGCCCGACCCCGGTGCAGACAAGATGTTGACGAGCGGATCGTCCGCGGCAGCCGCGAGTACCTGTGGGTTCTCAAGCCGTATACCCATCAGAACAGCAGGTCGTTGTCGACCCGCTCGGCACCCACGGCGGCGAACTCGGGCTGCCCGCCGCCGCCAGGTGCGACCGCATCCGAAACAGGGCCAGTGCCGCCTACCGCCGTAGCGGATACGGTCGCGGTTGGGGCGTGGTCGTTCCAGAGCCAGTCAAACAGCTCGACCAATTGCGCCGGTACGACCGCCGTGTCCAGATTGTCCTCGACCTGGCCTGCCAGCTCGAACGCGAATTCCCCTTTGGCACGCTTGTTGTTCTCCACGCGGAAGAAGTCATCGACGTTTTTGGCCGTCGGCGCCTCCCCGAGGTCCTTGTTGCACAACTTCAGTGCTTCCTCGATAAGGGCCTCGTTGCCCGTAACGAGCGTCGGCTCGAGCGTCGGCGCAGACCAGAACACGCGCACATGAGCAGAGCCTGCGAACGGAGCGTGCCACGGCGGCGGCTTCGGACCGGGCAGCGGGTCACCACGCTCGTCGGTGTCACACAGCAGAGCGACCTGCCGGGTCAACTCGTGCCCAGGCTCCGCCAACAGGCGAACCGGCCACTCGCCGACTCTGTGGCCGACGTACACAACCGCCAGCGCGTCGATGAACGCGCGCTTACCGTTGTCGCCCGCAGCCCACGCCCGCCCGAACGACCGCAACAATGCTGCCTCCGTGACGCCCTCGACCAGCACCACACGCTCAGCGAACAGCGCGCCCGACCGGCTCGCGTCCAGATGCAGCTCCGTCATCCGGCGAACCTTGCGACCCATCGCGGGATCCCAGGGGATGTTTGCAATCATCCGCGAGACGACCTCGCCGCCTGCGTCACGGCGCACGATGACCAGATCGTTTGGTTTGCATGCCGAAACCATTTCGCCAGCATGCGTCGAGACGATGACCTGAAGGTCCGGACGCTCTACCGTGCTCGCCCGCAGATATCTGATGAGCCCATGCTGTAGCTGTGGATGCAGGTGCGCCTCAGGCTCCTCGATAAGGACGGTTGCGTGGAACAAATCCGGCCAAAACGAGTCCTGCTGTTCCTCGGCCAACTCATCGGTCTCCGCGATGCGCTTCCGTGCCGCAGCGGCTGCCTCCTCCTCGGTCAGCTCCCGCTCCTGCGCGCCTTGCTGCGCTGACTGTTCCTCGTCAGCTTTGACATTTCGTCCGCGGGTCGGGGCGCCAGGAGCAGGCGACGGCGGACCGACCAGCACCTTCGACGGATCCGGAATGCCGGCGAGCGTGACCGCGATATGAAGCAGATTCACGTACCCCAGACTCGCCGCCTCCAGACGGCGAGCTCCGTCCGCACTCGCCGTCGTCGCCAGCAGCAATTCAAGAACCCGAGCCAGATACGAATCGTCGGCACGCTGAGTACCGAGGAACGCAAAATGCTCCTGGACGCCGGTCGTCACGTCCTTCAAGCTCTCCGCGATGCGCCCCTGCACATCCATGAGCAACTGCTGGGTCGTCAGTTGCTTCAACAGGCGCTCCGCCTGCGCACGGACCTGAGCGAGCGACCCGCCAGCAGGGTTGCGCTTCTGCTCGGCGCGCATCAGCTCCAGCAACACCCTGGTCTCACGTCGCGACAGCTGGTCGACCGGGTTCCTCAACGCGGGCAGGTACACAAGCCGAACCTGCTCGTGACCGTCGACAGTGGAGTCGATACCAACCGCCCGCACCCGGCCCAACGACCGCTCCAGCGTCCGCCGCCACATTGGCGCACCTAACCCCATCGCCTGCCGCGCCTCACCCAGCGCGCCCTCTTGAGCCGGGTCGGTCTCCATCGCATACTCGACATCGATTCTCCGAGGCGCTGGGCCAAGCATCGACGCGTCCGGCTGCTGAAGCTGCGGGAACCGCTCGACGTGCGCCCAATAGATCGCGTCGTTGATCGTGGTCTTCCCGACCCCGTTCGACCCCACCAACAGACTGAACCGACCAGGGAACTCTACGAACACGGGCGACGTCGCGGCCGCCCGGAAACCCTCCACGCGGACCTTCCGCAGATGCACGACGCCCCCTCGCAATGCGAACTCGCACCAATATCGATGAGCCGCCCCGACACAGCCCCTGCAGCAGGCTACCTCAAGTCACGGGGGCTGAAGATGGCCCTCTGCCGACCACGGTCTGGCCTGCCCGAACGCTGCGAAGGATGGGACGGACAGACCAAGCCGCCTGGGCTGTCGCAATCCCTTCAGATTGGATACTGATCCACGATGACCAGCCGTTTTCCGGTTGCCCATGTTTTGTGTGTCCTGCCGAAGGCACCGACCTGCGACAGCGGTTTCTGCATGTCAGCAAGGTTTCCGGGCTCCGGTCAGTTCATATGTGCGGCGTATCGAGGTGACCTCCGCGTTACCGCTGACGGACAGGTGGTCGGTGCTGCAGGGGCCCTTCCGTCCATCGGCGGGTTCAGCGAGGCTTCGAGTCGTGCCAGCACGTCGAGGCCGAGGCAGCTGCGACCTTCGATCCAGTGGCGGTGGACCGTCGGGAATTACTGCGCCTGTGTCAGCCTCATCAGAGACAATCTCGATCGATGGACGATCAAGAACTCGAGAAGCTGCGGACCCTGCTGCACGCACCCTTCGCGCACGACACTCATAAAGAGCTGAGCGCTCGATTCGAACGACTGGGGCTGACCCGGTACGACGTCGAAGGCACCAAACGAGAACGGGTTACCGCCGTCATGAAAGCCATTCCAGCGAGCGAGCTTCCGCGGATCGCAGAACAGATGATGGCCGAGTCGATGGTGACGCACAGCGACGGCATCACTATCCAGGACACGCTCTGGGCCGGATCCGGTCCGACGATCGTCGAACGCACGCGCCGCGAGTTGGCTGAGGCGCTCGATATCGAGGAAATAGTCGGCCTTGACACCCAGCGGTTCCTCGACATGATCGGCCGGTGGTGGGACCTCGACCGATTCGATGGCCTTTTCATCGACGGACAAACCCTGCGCGAGAAGGTGATTCGCCATGTCTTCCGTAACCCGGGTGACTGGTCGGTGTCGGACCTGTTCACCCAACTCGAAGCGTTCGAGGCCCCGAATCCACGGTTCGCGGCCTTCCTGGAAGACCTAGTCTCCCCAAAGATAGTGCTCGACGAACCCAAGCAACGCAGGCTGGTCGACACGATTAACAACCACCTACGCAGAGACCACCTCGCACTGCGCGAGGACGGCACTCATGCCGGCTACCCAGTCTTCCGCATATCAGCAACGGGAGTCGCGGCGACGCCGCCGAAAACGCTGGTCTTCAGCGGCAAATTCAAGCCCGATATCCGACTCAGCAGCGTGCCCGACAACCGCCTCGAGATCGTCGACAACGGCGCGGATGCCCTGATCTACGACCGACCGATCGGCTCGGACGGCTTGCGCTGGCGTGATCTACACCGCTGGTGGTGCGACCGACACCCAACCATGGACAGCGACACTGCAAAGAACCAGCTCTACCAGCGACTAGGCCAATACTTGCCCGAATCCTCACCACCACAGCGCCTGCTGTACCGGCTCTACCACGAGATTCACGGGCAGCGTGTATGGGACCTCCCAGCGCTGCTACCCGAAGTATGGCTGCACTGGGACCACCAGACCGTGCGCCAACGCGGCGCGCAAGCGCTGCTCAACCAACGAATGGACTTCCTGCTCCTGCACCCTGGCGGGCACCGTGTCGTTCTCGAAGTCGACGGTAAAACCCACTACACCGACCAAGATGGCAACGCCTCACCGCAGGTCTATGCACGCAACACCCGAATCGACAGGAACCTGCGGATGCGCGGCTACGAGGTTTTCCGCTTCGGTGGCGCCGAGCTGACCGACCCCGAAACCGCGAAACCGTTACTCACCGAGTTCTTCACGGCGCTGTTCGACAGATTTACAGACCCCCGCAGACCAGTATGAACTGGACCATCGCGCTGCCAGGCCACAACCACCCGTGCCAACGGACCAACGCCGGGACTGTTCGCGCGTTCGACCTGTCGGGGTGCGTAACCTATGGTCACCAGCGGGCGACGCCGCAAGCCTGTGCGGCGAACTTGACCCGCCCAAGAAATTCCATCCCGCGACCGAAAACAATCACTGGACGGCGAAAAAAGATCCCCCGGACAGGCTCTCACTGTCGACTGCGGGCCGCATCGCCCATCGCGGCGGATCGGAACCACGGCGGTCCGCACGCCGCATCCATCAAACACACAACCAAAACGGGGGGTTTTCGGGGGGACAGGACCGGAAAAACAGGTCAGGCCCAGTCATTGACTGGGCCTGACCTGCTATTTCTGTGGAGCTAAGGGGACTCGAACCCCTGACCCCCACGCAGCCATGCCGGTCAGCCCAAGACTTCCGACCGACAGTTTCGCGCCGACAACAACCCGCCGCATCAACAAAGTTGCAGGTCGGCGGCGTACACCACGTTGGGGACGTGGGTCAGTTCCCCCTCCGGACACTCAATGACACGGTTCCGTGGCAAATCTGCCACGGAACCGTGTATTTTTTGGTCTTTGGCAGGGGTCCGGACACGTTAGCGGGGGCAAAAATGCCGCGCGGTGGTGTCATTGAGAGGCCCGGACACCTTCACGATGCCAGCGTCGGCTAGCACGGAGGGACCGTCGTCGCGGTCGGGCGCGGGCCTGCGTCGGCTCGATTCGACTACGCGTCCGAACCGGGCCAAGTACCACTCGATGACCTGGGCACGAGTCATCAAGGTGGGTTTCTTCAAGATCTTGACCGTGGCCAGGCGAGCGTCGGATGATGTGTACCTGACAGTGGTGATGGTCGCTGCGAGCCGTGAAGTATTTCCGGTTCGAGCTGGGGCGGTCGATCAATCGGTCCAGCGTATTCGGCGCTGGCGCTGTCGGTTTCCCGATCGTCGCCGAGCCGATGAGCAGTGCCGTTCTGCAGGCGCCGTTCGTCGCGTCGTGTTAGGAGCGCTGTGAGTTTAGACGAAGTCCCGACGACACAACCTTCGGCTCATCGGCAACCGCCGATGCTCGACAGCCGCGCCGGCGATTTCGGCCGCTCACCGGCTGGTTCTCCTCGATTTCGTGAGTACATCGACCAGCTGCGCACGAGGGTCGCGCCGACCACGTTGGCGACCTATGAGTCGTCATCGCGTGCGATTAGTGAGGAGTGGGGTGACCGGGAGTTGCGCGAGTCGACCACCAGGGAGATAGAAGAACTGATGGATGCGCATCAGATTCGTTCTCATGGTCGCGCCAATTCGCGTGGCGGACATGCAGCTGCGGAGAATCTGCTGTCGGCGTTGCGGCGCCTCTACAAGCACGCCGAGCGTGACAAGCTCATCGATCCCTCCAGTAATCCAGCGTCGGCGGCGAAGCTTCCATCCCGGCGTGCTGGCAAAGGTGACGTTCTGACCATCGAGCAGCTGCTGGAAGTTCATCGCGTTGCGTCCACCGCCGGTGATGACCCCGAGTTGGACGAACTGATCGTCATGCTGCACATCCAAACAGCTTGCGGCCGGCAAGCTGTCATTGATCTCGCGCTCCACGATCTCGACCAGGACAACTGCCTGGTGCGGCTACGCACGCGGGGCGGCGGGTTTCACTGGCATCCGGTTTCTCCCCGTCTCATGGCCGGCTGGGAAGGCATGCCGTACGTCGGGGAGGTGGGAACATCACATATCGCGTGCTGCGCAAGCGCAACGGGCGGCCGATCACCCGCAGGCGCTACGACGGGCTGTGGGACCGCGTCCGGGAGAACCTGCCTTGGGCAAGGGAATTGGAGGTCACTACCTACTCGATCACCGAGACCGTGCGTGCCCACATCCGGCAGCTGTTCGGCGAGACGGTCGAGCGGGTCTACGTCGGGCAGTACCACGAAGACACAGCTGTACTTACCCATCTCCGCGGCGATGTCATCGAAGCACTTATGACGATCACCGGCGAACCGCATCCACTCGCCAGGAGCAAACGGCCTCAGGGCCCACCCCGTCGATAGGCGAACGCGATAGTGGACGCTGGCGAAACAACCTCGGGTGGGATCAAAGGCCTAATACCGTTCACGGAACAAACTGTGCGCGTATGGGATGTAGCGACCGGCCGCCCGATCGGTAATGCTTTTCCTGGTGCCTCGGTGCGCCGTATCGCCGGCAAGGACTTGCTGGCTTGTCCGTCATCTCTGACGGCAGTTATTCACGAATCTCGACGGCACCGCCAATCCGCAGAAGACAGTGTTCACGAACAACGACAGCGCCTGGCGGCCTCCAGCTAACGCCCGCCCAGCGGCTACTTAAGACTGGCGGTAGGACCGGTGCTCGGCCAAGCTCTGGTCCAGGTGCCCGGTGAGACGCTCCCCCAATGCGGCTGCCCACCATCG
>NZ_JBHVDF010000031.1:0-50250 GCF_042802915.1 Nocardia sp. NPDC057440 | reverse complement strand
CCCCAGCGGCCTGCTTGAGCCGTGCTGCGGGGAAATCTCGCATGGCCGGTTCTGAGGGGGCGGGAACGCAGTAATGCGTTCCCGCTACCCGACCAGCGCATGGATCGAGAATCCTGACGATGACGGCGTCATCATGCAGGGCACTCCGCAGGCGCCTCATCGGCCGAAAGCTGCTGGGCACCACGGTAATCCGGGCTCCGCGCCGGCCGCAGCCATCCGGCGGCGTCTTCGGGCACCCACTTGTGCAGCAGGTTCTCATGTACATCCAGCTCGCGGGCAACCTCGCGCACCGGGCGGCCGGAGTCGATCACCCGATGTGCCATCTCCACTCGATATTCGGGCGAATACGATCGACGCGGGCACGCCGTCCGTCGAGTCCGATCTATTCAGCCCAGATGCCTCGGACGTGGCCGATGTGGCGGCGGATCAGCTGTTCGGCCGATTCCGCGGCTCCCTGTTCGATGAGATTCAGGATTTCCACGTGCTCGTGGGCGGAATGAATGAGCTCACCGCGTTCGGCGAGTGGGCGGACGCCATAGAGGCGGGAGCGGGAGCGCAGCGACCGCACCGTTTCGACCAACTCGTTGTTGCCCGCGAGGCTGAGGAGGCGGCAGTGGAATTCGGTGTCGATGGAGATGTAGGTGATGAAATCGTGTTCGGTCGCGGCCTTTTCGATGCCGAAGGCCAGGGTGCGCAGTTCGGCGAGCTGCTGGGGGTCGATGCCGGCGTCCGCGACCTTGCGTACGGTCGGGACCTCGATGAGCAGGCGGACCTCGACGAGGTTGTCCAGCTCCTGTTCGGATGGCTCGCGAATGCGAAAGCCCTTGTTGCGCACGGTTTCGACCAAGCCCTCCTTGGCCAGGTCGATCATTGCTTCGCGGACCGGAGTCGCGGACACGCCGAACTGTTCGGCCAGTCCGGGGGCCGAGTACACGACGTCGGGGCGCAACTCGCCGGTGATGATCGCCCCGCGCAACTTCTCGATGATCTCGTCGCGCATGCTCTTCCGGGGGAGGAACGACGTCAGTGTCGAGACCGGCGTATCAGTGGCGGACATCATTGCCTTCTTGTTGCGGGTGGGCGGAAGCGGCGACCGCGGGATCGGCCCGTGTGATCTAGTCAGTTGCTATCGTACAAGCGAGACGGTCGGTGACATATCACATATTACGTGCGCCGTCGGGGACGGACCAAATCGCCGGGCGGGCGGCGTAGCGACCTGGTCCGCCGCAGGTCACGGATGTCAGGATTCCAGGTCGTTCAGTTCCGAATGCCGGTAGCTGAAGCCCACATACACCACGAGGCCCAGCCACAGCCATAGCAGGAACCGCACCCAGGTGCCCCAGGTGAGAGGTGGCTGATCAACCAGGCGGAAACGCAGTCTCTTCAACATTCCCACCTGAAACCTCTCATCGGTCCATGGATCCTCACCTGAGGATGAAGCCGGGAACCAGCGAGTCGCGCGGGTCCACGACAAAGCGGCTGTCTCCCAACTTGTGCGCCGTGCCGACGACCTCAGGCACGAGCGCGTCGTGACCGTCGGCCTGGACCCGCGCTATGGCCCGAGCACGGAATCTGCTGCCGACGATAGAGTCGTGGACCAGGACCTCACCATCGGCGAGACGTCCCTGGCTGGTCAGATGCGCGACCCTGGCCGCGGTGCCGGACCCGCACGGGGACCGATCGACCTCGCCGTCGGAGAACACCACGACGTTGCGCTGGTGCAGTGCGCCCTCGGCACTGAGTCCCTCGAACGCCTGGGAGGCGGTCGCGTCGTCGGGGTCGACGTCCTCGGTGAACATCGTTGCGTAGACGCCGGACAGGCGCGGGTCGCTCGGGTGCTCCGCCGCGCGGGCGGCGTTGAGGCCATCCCTGATCCGGCGACCGGTCCGAATCAGGTCGGGCAGGTCTGCGGGGCGAACAGCCAGGCCGAGGTCCGCGGCGGACACCACGGCGTACATCGCACCGCCGAAGACGATGTCGCACGTGACGCGCCCACGGTCGGTCTCGACATCGACACCGGTGGAGTGCACCCAGCTCGGGACGTTGACGAACGAGACGTGGGTGATCTCGCCCGCCTCGAAGGCAACGCGGGCGGTGACCCGCCCGGAGGGTACGTCGATCCGTACGTCGCGAGTGCCCTGCTCGAGTCGCGGCACGAGGCCGGACTCGACGGCCCACACACCCAGCGCGATGGTGCCGTGGCCGCACGCGGTGGAGAAGCCGTCCTTGTGCCAGAAGAGCACCCCGAGATCGGCGCCGTCGTCGTCGGGCTCGGTGACGAAGCCGCCGTACATGTCTGCGTGGCCGCGTGGCTCGCTGCACAGGAGCGCGCGGGCATACTGCACCTCCGGGCTCGCGATCCCCCGGACCCGCTTGTCCGCCACGGTGGCGCCCTCGAGCCGGACCGCTCCGTGGGCGACGATCCGGAACGGCTCACCGCCGGTGTGGTAGTCCACCGTCTCGAAGCTGAACGACATCTCAGGCGCCAAGGTAGGCCTCCACTACTCGGGGATTGGCCCGCAACTCCTCCGAGGACCCCTCGAGGCTGGTCACGCCCGCCTCGAGTACGTAGCCGCGGGTGGCCACGGTGAGCGCGGACCGGGCGTTCTGCTCGATGAGGAGTACGGCGGTGCCGCGCTCGTTGATGGTTCGCACGACCTGCATAATCTGGGCGACCATGAGGGGGGCGAGTCCCATGGACGGCTCGTCGAGCATGAGCAGGCGCGGCGCAGCGATCATCGCGCGCCCCATCGCCAGCATCTGCTGCTCGCCCCCGGACAGGGTGCCGCCGTGCTGGTTGCGGCGGTCGCGCAGCCGCGGTAGGAGCTCGTACACCTCCTGGATCCGCTCCTCGATCGCCTTGCTGTCACGGACGGTGTATCCACCGATGAGCAGGTTCTCGTGGACGCTGAGCCGAGGGAAGATCCGTCGGCCTTCGGGCACGTGGACGATGCCCATCTCGACGAGCTCCCAGGGCTTGGCTGCTGTGATCTCCTTGCCGAACGCCCTGATCCGTCCCGACGTCGCGCGCACTAGACCGGAGATCGCGGAGACGGTGGTCGACTTGCCTGCGCCGTTATTGCCGAGCAGCGACACCGTCTCGCCTTCACCGACCGTCAGCGACAGACCGCGCAGCGCCTCGACCCGTCCATAGTTGACCACGAGGTCCTCGACCTCGAGGACAGGGGTAACTGTGCTCACGACTAGCCCTTCTCGCTCGGTGCCGCGTTGTGATCGCTGAAAATCTCCCCGTCGGCGGCGGCGGCCACCGCTTCGGCCTCGGTGTGGGCTTCGGCGTCGTCGGCGCCCAAATAGGCCTCGACGACCCTGGGGTCGGTGCGGATCTGGTGGGGTGTGCCGTCCGCGATCTCCTTGCCGTAGTTGAGGACGACGATGCGTTCGGAGACCTCCATGACCAGGCCCATGTCGTGCTCGATGAGCACGACCGCGGTCCCGAGGTCGCTGATGCGGCGCAGTAGGGCGAGGAGCTCCTCCTTCTCGTTGTGGTTCAGGCCGGCCGCGGGCTCGTCGAGCAGGAGCATCTTCGGTTCACGGGCCAGGGCCCGGGCGATCTCGACGCGGCGCTGCTCGCCGTACGGCAGATTGCGCACTTCGTGGACCCGGCTCCCGCGCGCTCCGACAAAGTCGAGCCAGCGGTGCGCCTCGTCGGTCGCGGTTTGCTCGCTGCGGTGGTACCGGGGGGTGTGCAGGACGGCGTCGAAGGCGTTTTGCCGGATCCGCACATGCATCCCCGCGCGCACGTTGTCCAGGACGCTGAGGTCGCCGAACAGGCGCAGGTTCTGGAACGTGCGGGCGACCCCGCGCGCGGCGATGACCGCGGGACGTTTGCCGGTGATGTCGCTGCCGTCGAAGGTGACGTGCCCGGCCGACGGCTTGTAGAAGCCGGTAATGCAGTTGAAGGCGCTGGTCTTGCCGGCACCGTTCGGGCCGATTACAGAGAGGACCTCCCCTTCGTGCACGTCGAAGGTCAGGCCGTTGACGGCAGTGACTCCGCCGAAGGCCACTGTCATGTCACGGACTTGGAGCAGCCCCGTAGCCGGTGAGCCGTTCCTTGCCACCTCGCCGTGTGTCGCGGTCACGGTGCGACCTCCTTTGCCGCCGTGCGGGCTCGTCGCTTCTCGATCCGCGACGGCTTCTCGTCGCCCCGGTGCGGCCAGATGCCCTGGGGACGGAACAGCATCACGATGATGAGGAGGACGCCGAAGACGAGATAGCGCCAGTTCTCCGCTCCACGTAGCAGCTCGGGGAGCAGGGAGATGACGAGCGCGCCGACGACGACGCCGGGTGTTGAGCCCATCCCGCCGAGGACCACCGCCATGAGAATGAGCGCCGACCAGAGGAAGTTGAAGCTAGTTGGCGAGATCGCCGTCTGGTGCACCGCGAAGAGCACACCGGCGATCCCGCCGAAGATCGCTCCGGTGATGTACGCCGCGAACTTCACCCGGTAGGTGTGGATGCCCATCGCCTCCGCGGCGTCCTCGTCCTCGCGCACGAATCGCCAGGCCCGGCCCAGCCGCCCCTTGCCGAGCCGCGCGGAAGCCAACACCGCTGCTGCAACGACGGCGACGATGATCCAGTACGTCGTGATGTCAGAACGCAGGCCGAAGTCGCCGAAGTCCGGGATACCGAAGATCCCGTTCGGGCCACCCGTGACATCGAGGTTGTTCGCGGTGATCCGGATGATCTCGCCGAATCCGAGGGTGACGATGGCGAGGTAGTCACTGCGCAGTCGCAAGGTCGGGCCGCCGATCACCACCCCGCCGATGACGGCTGCGATCACGACGACTGGGATCGCGAGCGGAATGGGCCACCCCAGCGACGTAGTGAGGATGCCGGAGGTGTAGGCGCCGATCGCGAAGAAGGCGGCGAAGCCCAGGTCGAGCAGACCGCAGTAGCCCACGACGATATTCAGGCCGACCGCGAGCATCACGAAGATGAGCGCGTCCGTTGCGATCCGGATGCTGTAGGACGAGGAGTTGACGAACGGCAGCGCAACGGCAAGGGCCATCACGACCCAGCCGAACAGCGGGTGGCTGATCGCGCGGCTTACCGGCGTAGCACGGCCAGCTGCATCTGCGGGCGCGAGGCCGGAGCCGATGTGACCGATCGTGGAGTTGCCAGCCCCGTCGACGGCTTGCACGAAGCCGGAGGGGGCGTCGAAGGCCCCGCCTCGGGCCGGGATCGAGTTATCGTTGCTCATCAGACCCGCTCCGTCACTCTCTCGCCGAGTAGACCGGTTGGTCGGACGGTCAGGAACAGGATCAGGAAGCCGAAGGCGAAGACGTCTCGCCACTCACTTCCGAGCGCGGCGGTTCCGAAGGACTCGAGCAGCCCCAGAACGACAGCGCCGAGAACGGCGCCCCGCAGGTTGCCGATGCCGCCGATCACAGCCGCGGTGAACGCCTTGAGGCCGATGGTGAAGCCCATCAGGAAGTCCACCTTTCCGTAATACGCGCCGGCCATAACTCCGGCCGCACCGGCCAGCGCCGAGCCGATGAAAAAGGTGCGCGAGATGACGCGGTCGACGTTGATGCCCATCAGCAGGCAGGCTTTCGGATCCTGCGAGATCGCGCGCATCGCACGACCCGCCCGGGTCCTGTTGACGAGCTGGTCGAGGGCGATCATGAGGCCGACGGCGATCACCATCATGGCGAGCTGGGCGTAGGTGACCCTGGCGCCCAGCACGGAGATGGCACCGTTGCCGAAGCCGACTGGATAGACACGCGGGTTCGGGCCGAACCCGACGGCGATGCCGTACTCCAGCGCGAAGCTGGCGCCGACCGCAGTGATCAGCACCGACAATCGCGGTGCTCCGCGCAGCGGCCGGTAGGCGACCCGCTCGAGGACAAGCCCCACGGTGCCGGTGACCAGCATTGCGACCACCATGATCAGGACGAGTACGCCGATCGAGGCGCCCGCGCCGAGCGAGCCGGCTGCCGCGGTCAGCAGCGCATAGCCTGCGAAGGCGCCGAGCATGTAGATGTCACCGTGGGCGAAGTTCAGCAGTTTGATGATGCCGTAGACCATCGAGTAGCCGAGGGCGACGAGAGCGTAGAACGAGCCGATGAACAGGCCGTTCAGGATCAGTTGGATGAGGTATTGCAGGTCCATGGCACTCCTAAATGCCGGGAGCCGGCGGGGCCATTGGCGCCCGCGAGCCGAGGGTCACTTGTTGAGCGCGAAGGTGTTGCCCTGGACCGCGAGGATGCCGAAGCCGCCCTCGCTGAGGGTGTGCTCCGGGGTGAACTTGAGCTTGCCACTGAAGATCGGGAATCCGTCGATCTTCTCCAGCGCGGCGATGATGTCGCTGCTCTTGGTCGAGTTGGCGTTCTTGATCGCCTCGGCTGCCACGCGCACGGCGTCGTACGACTGTGTCGAGTAGGGCCCGGGGTCGGCCTTGAAGGCGGCCTTGTAGTCGGCGATCCACTTCTCGCCACCAGCGATCGTTTGCGGCGTCTGCGTCATGGTCGCCAACACGCCCTGGGCGTTGGCGGCACCGGCGATGGAGATCATCTGCTCGTCGACGGATCCGTCCGCGACCATGATCTTGCCGCTGTAACCCGCCGCGCGAAGCTGCTTGATGAGCAGCCCGCCTTCTTGGTAGTAGCCGGTCCAGTACACGAAGTCCGGCTTCGCGTTGAGGATCGAGGTCACCGCAGCGGAGTAGTCCGACTCGCCCGCGGTCACCGACTCGTGGTCCACGATCTTGACCGATCCCACTGCCCCGAGTTTCTCCCCAGTACGGGTGCTGATGTCCTTGGAGTACGACGTGTTGTCGTCTGCCAGCGCGACGGCCTTGGCGCCGGAGGACTTGATGTAATCGACCGCCGCTTGGGCCTGCTGGGCGCCGGTGCCGTTGAGTAGGAAGACATTCGACAGCTTGCTCTTGACCAGGTCGTTGGAGTTCGCGGCCGGGATGATCATCGGGACGTCGGCCTTGTTGAAGATCGAGAGCGTCGGCAGGGTCGCCGACGAGCAGTAGCCGCCGACTGACACGGTCACGCCCTCCGTGACGAGCTTGGCGGCCGCCGACGCCGCTGTCCTCGGGTCACACGCATCGTCCTCGGCGACGAGCTCGAGCTTGCGGCCGAGCACACCGCCGGAGGCGTTGATCTCGTCGATCGCGAGCTGCGCGCCGTTCTTCATGTACGGCCCGATCGCGGCGCTGCTGCCACTCAGCGGCGCCGCCATGCCCAGCCGGATGTCGCCCTTTCCGCCGTCACCTCCGCCGCCCGCCGCCAGACCGCCCCCGCCACAGGCAGACAGGGTCAAGGTCAGGGCGACTGCCGCCGTGGCGCCGATCAGCGTCTTACGAATCATGTGTATCTCCGCTCCTGGTCAACGCCTCAGGCGTCAGGTCCGCGCTAAGCCACTGCGGTGTGACTCTGCTGGAACCGAGGCCTAGCGTAGAGACCGAATTCAGCTAGTGCAATAGCACATTGCATAATGTTCTCGCGGGAGGCAGACTGAAGCCGGCGACCCGGAGGCTAACCGACCAACCCTCTTGCCAATCGCAGTGCAATATCACATTCTATTCGTGCGCAACCTTGATCCAGGAGACTTCACAACATGACCATCTCGAAAGAGAACCCCTGGCGCGGCCTCTACACCGCGACCGCACTGCCGTTCAACGACGACCTCAGCGTCGACTACGACGGCTACGCCAGGCACGTCGCATGGCTGGCCGCCAACAGCACCGACGGCGTGTGCCCGTCCGGCTCGCTGGGCGAGTACCAGACGCTGACCCCCGAAGAGCGCGCCCGCGTGGTCGAGGTGGCGGTGCAGGCCTCGCCCGAAGGGTTCGGCGTGATGCCCGGCGTGGCGGCGTACGGCTCGAGGGAGACCGTCCGCTGGATCGAGCAGGCGGCGGAGGCCGGCGCCCAGTCGGTGCTGATGCTTCCGCCGAACATCTACCGTGCGGACCGTCAGTCGGTGCTCAACCACTATCGCGAGGCCGCCAAGGTCGGGCTTCCGATCGTGGCGTACAACAACCCTTACGACACCAAGGTCGACCTGACCCCGGACCTGCTGGCCGAACTCCACTCGGAGGGTCTGATCAAGGCGGTCAAGGAGTTCTCCGGCGACGTTCGCCGCGTCTACGAGATCCAGGAGCTGGCGCCGGATCTGGACATCCTCATCGGCTCCGACGACGTCGTGGTCGAGTTCGGCCTGGCCGGCGCGGTCGGCTGGATCGCGGGCTACCCCAACGCGATTCCCGAGGCCACCGCCAAGCTGTACGAGCTGGCAACCTCCGGCAACGTCGAGGACCTGAAGGCGGCCATGCCGCTCTACCGCGACCTGCACTCCCTGCTGCGGTGGGACTCGAAGACCGAGTTCGTCCAGGCGATCAAGCTGTCGATGGACATCGCCGGCCGCAAGGGCGGTCAGTGCCGCCCGCCGCGCAGCCCATTGACCGCCGAGCAGGCCGAGGCGATACGCCGCGATACCGAGGCCGCCCTGGCCAAGGGCTACCGCTGATCGCAGCTGGGCGTGTCTGTCGATCCCATGCCATGGGGTAGCCAACCGGCATCGAGAGACACACTCTGGGCGAGCAGCCCGGGATCACAGTCGAACGATCCCGTGTTGCTGATGAGGGGCGAGAGCCTCGGAGAGGAAGAGATCATGAAGGCACCGAGTGGGCAGTCCACCGGCGCAGGTGGTCGTGGGACTGGTCTGAGCCACCTCAGCGCAGTCGCCATCGCGGACCTCGTCGATGGACCCAGTGCGGTCCGCGTCCTCACCGAGGCTCTCGTATCAGGGCGCGTCGATCCCGAACAGGACAGCCCGAGGCTTTTCGCTCCCGCCGGGCCGGCCGCCGAGTTCCTGATGATGCCCAGCGCTACCGGCGGCGCGTCCGGGGTCAAGGTCCTCACCCTCGCGCCGGGAAACCCCCAGGACGGACACCCGAACATCCAAGGCGTCTACGTCTTGTTCGAAACCGAACACCATGCGCCACTGGCGGTTCTCGACGCTGCGGAGCTGACACTGGTGCGCACCCCGGCCACTACGGCGATGGCCGCCCAACACCTCATCGCCGCCCACCGCGGCGTAGACCATGAATCCGCGGTTCGCGCACAGCGGGTGGTGGTCTTCGGCACCGGCCCGCAGGCTGAACGCCACATCGCGTACCTCAACGCCGTACTGCACCCTGACGACATCGCCGTGGTGGGACGTCGCCCTGAAGGGGTAGACCTGCTCGTCGCACGGTCGGCCGCTCTCGGCGCTCCGGTCCGACCCGCCGACGCCGCGCGGGACATGTCGCGGGCGGACCTCATCGTCTGTGCCACGTCCTCCCGCACTCCCCTCTTCGACGCCGGCGACGTACCCGCCGATGCCGTGGTCTGCGCGATCGGCGTACACGGCCCCGACAAGCGCGAACTCCCCGCGGAGCTGGTGCTCAATGCCGACGTCGTGGTGGAGAGCCGTGCCGCGGCGATGCGCGAGTCGGGCAACCTGCTCCTTGCCCGGCCGGCGACCGAGTGGGTCGCGGACGCCGAGCGAGGCCGCCCGCTGGCCAACCTGGCCGAACTGGTGACCGGTCGCTTCACCCCGTCGCCCGGTCGCCCGGCGGTCTTCTCCGGAGTGGGCATGGCCTGGGAGGACCTGGTCGTGGCGCAGCACGCCTACGACCGCTACCGGCAGCGCGCGTGACGCACCAAAATCTCTGTCCACGTTGGAGGAATGATGTATGACACCAGCACCGACCGCATCGACCATATCGTCCTCGGTGCGCAACGGGCCGCGACGCAGTGGTCCAGCCGAACCCGCACCGAGCGCGCCGCAGTGCTGCGGGCCGTTGCGGACCGGCTCGATGGTGCCGCCGACATCCTGGTCCCGCTCGCCATCCGGGAGACGCACCTCACCGAGCAACGGCTCCGCGGCGAGCTGGCGCGTACGACGTTCCAGCTGAGGCTGTTCGCCGAGACGGTGAACGAGGGCGGCTACCTGGACGCGCGCGTGGACCACGCGGATCCGGACTGGTCGATGGGGCCGCGTCCGGACCTGCGGCGTACCCGCGTCCCCTACGGCCCGGTGGTAGTGTTCGCCGCCTCCAACTTCCCCTTCGCGTTCTCCGTGGCCGGCGGCGACACCGCCTCTGCCCTCGCTGCCGGATGCTCCGTGATCGTGAAGGCACATCCGGGCCATGTCGGGCTCTCCGCGGCGACGGCGCAGGTGCTGACCGAGGCGTTCGACGAGCTCGGCGCACCGAGCGGGCTCCTGCAGATCGTCTACGGCCAAGAGGCCGGGGTGGTCGTGCTGACGCACCCGCAGGTGAGGGCTGCGGCGTTCACCGGCTCCATCCCTGGCGGGCGAGCGCTGTTCGACCTGGCATCGTCACGCCCGGAGCCGATCCCGTTCTACGGCGAGCTCGGGTCGGTGAACCCGGTGTTCGTCACTGCCTCCGCGGACGCCGACCGCGGCGTGGACATCGCCGCCGGGCTGGTCGGGTCCTTCACGCTGAGCGCGGGCCAGTTCTGCACCAAGCCGGGCGTGGTCCTCGCACCCGGCGACTCCCACTTGTTGGCATCGTTGCGCGCCGGCGCGCTGCCGTCGGCCGCGCCGCTGCTCAACGACAAGATCACGGCCGGCTACCTGAGTGGCCAGCAGCACCTGCGCCGACATCCCGCTGTCACCGTGGTCGCCGAGGGGGAGGATCCGCTCAACGACCCGCCTGCTCCGACAGTCCTGTCCACCTCGGTGCAGGACCTGTTGGCCGACCCGGAAGCGCTGCTGGCCGAGTGTTTCGGCCCGACCGTCCTGATCGTCGAGTACGCCGACGAGCAGCAGCTGGTCGAGGTCGCCGAGCAGCTGGAGGGACAGCTCACCGCGACCCTGGTGGCGAACGAGGACGACCGGATCGTCGGGCAGTTGACGACCATCCTGGCCTCGAAGGCTGGCCGACTGCTGTGGAACCAGTGGCCAACGGGCGTCTCGGTGACCTACGCCCAGCAGCACGGAGGCCCTTACCCGGCAACCACCGCCGCCGGGACCACCTCGGTCGGCACCGCCGCCATCGATCGGTTCACCAGGCCGGTGGCGTATCAAGGATTCCCCGACTTCCTGCTTCCGGGCGAACTGCGCGACGACGCCGACGTACCGCGCAGAGTTGACGGGAAGCTGACTTGATCCGCACAGCTGGAGCATCCGAGAAAGGGCAACATGAGGACAACACGCATCATTCACGCTGTGGACTCACACACCGAGGGCATGCCCACGCGCGTCATCACCGGCGGCGTCGGAGTCTTCCCCGGTGCCACGATGGCGGAGCGCCGCCAATGGTTCATCGACAACAACGACGAACTGCGCACGCTGTTGATGTTCGAGCCGCGCGGCCACGCCTCCATGTCCGGATCGATCCTCCAGCCCCCTACCCGGCCTGATGCCGACTACGGCGTGCTCTTCATCGAGGTCTCGGGGCTCCTTCCGATGTGTGGCCACGGCACCATCGGTACGGCGACTGTGCTGGTCGAGACCGGGATGGTCCCCGTCGTCGAGCCGGTGACCACGATCCGCCTCGACACCCCGGCCGGTCTCGTCGTCGCCGAGGTCGCCGTACGAGACGGGCACGCGGAGTCGGTCACCATCACGAACGTGCCGTCGTTCAGCCTCGCTCTGGACCAGGTCGTCAAGGTCGAGGGGTACGGCGACGTCCGCTACGACATCGCGTTCGGGGGCAACTTCTACGCGATCGTCGACCTCGACGACCTCGAGCTGCCGTTCGACAGGGCAGCGAAGCAGCGGCTGATCGACGCAGGGCTGGCCATCATGGACGCGATCAACGAGCAGGCCAGGCCCGTGCACCCTGAGCGCTCGGACATCAACGGGTGCCACCACGTGTACCTCAAGGCGCCGGGTGCCACCGCCCAGCACTCCCGGCATGCCATGGCGATCTACCCCGGTTGGTTCGACCGGTCGCCCTGCGGCACCGGCACCAGTGCCCGGATGGCACAGCTGCACGCGCGAGGCGAGCTCGATCTCCACACCGACTTCGTCAACGAGTCGTTCATCGGGTCCACGTTCGTCGGCCGGCTCGTCGAGGAGGTCGAGCTTCCGGGCACCGAGGACGGCGAGACGATCCGTGCCGTCGTACCCACCATCACCGGACGGGCATGGGTCACCGGCACCGCGCAGTACATGCTCGATCCCACCGACCCATTCCCTGCGGGGTTCCTGCTGTGACCGCACTTTCCGGGACCTCCCGGGAGGGTGGCATGAGCGATCACCTGCCCAAGGGCGCAGAAGTCGTGGTAATCGGCGCGGGAGCGGTCGGCGCGGCCTGCGCGTACTTCCTGGCACGGGAAGGCTTCCGCGTGCAGGTGCTCGAGCAGGGCCAGGTTGCGTCGGGGACCAGTAGCGCGTGTGAGGGCAACCTGCTGGTGTCGGACAAGGAGGCCGGCCATGAGCTGGACTTGGCTCTGTACTCGCACTCGGTGTGGCACGACGACCTGGCCGAGTTCGGTCAGCTATGGGAGTTCGAGTCCAAGGGCGGCTTCGTCGTCGCGTCGAGCCCCGAGGGCGCTGACGCGCTACGGGAACTCGGCGCCCGTCAGCGCCTGGCAGGCATCGAAACCGTGGACGTCGACGCAGCCGACATTCGCCAGTACGAGCCGAACATCCGCATCGGCCTGGCGGCAGCCGCGTACTACCCGCAAGACGCCCAAGTGCAGCCCATGCTTCTCACCGCCCATCTGCTGCGGCTGGCACGAGGCATGGGGGCTGTCATCTCCACAGGTATCGAAGTCACCGGGATCGAGCACCGTGACCTGGGTGGCGAACGACGGGTCAAAGCCGTCCGCACCAGTCGAGGAACGATCGCCTGCGACCACGTGGTCAACGCCGCCGGCACCTGGGCGAGCGAGATCGCAGCGATGGCTGGGGTCGACGTACCCGTCTTTCCCCGGCGTGGCTTCGTGCTCGTGACCGAGCCGCTGCCGCCCACGATCAACCGCAAAGTGTATGCCGGCGAGTACGTCGCCTCGACGCACTCCTCCGACGAAGGCCTGCAGACCTCTACCGTGATCGAGGGAACGCAGGCCGGGACCATCCTGATCGGGTCCTCGCGGGAGCGGGTCGGGTTCGACCGCACCGTGTCGTTGCCGGCTCTGCGTGAGATCGCGGCCAAGGCACTGGCGTTGTTCCCCTCGCTGGCCCGGGTCCGCATCATGCGCACCTACATGGGGTTCCGGCCGTACTGCCGCGACCATCTGCCCGTGATCGGCCACGACTCCCGCCTCACCGGGATGTGGCACGCGACCGGGCACGAGGGCGCCGGCATAGGGCTGTCGGTCGGCACCGCGAAGCTGTTGACTCAGGCGATGGCCGGCAAATCGCCCGACCTGGACCTCTCCCCCTTCGCCCCCGCTCGCTTCTCGGCTGGTAACCACACATGACAAGACATCCGAAAACCCAGGCCGGTCCGCGGACAGTCGAGGACGGCGGCACGTCCGTCGTACACCTCACCCTCAACGGCCAGGAGCTCCTTGCCCACCCCGGCCAGACCGTGGGTGCGGCACTCATCGACGCCGGGATCCAGTCCTGGCGCACCACCCGGAAGAACGGCCGCCCCCGAGGCCTCTTCTGTGGCATCGGGATCTGCTACGACTGCCTGATCACCGTCGACGGCGCACCCAACCAGCGCGCTTGCCTCGTCCCCGTCTGCGAAGGCATGCAGCTGAGCACGACCGCTGCGCCGGTCGATGCGGCAACTGACGCTCCCAACGACGGAGGGACCGAGCGATGAGCACCAACCCGACCCCTTCCGGACAAACGGTCGGAGCGTTCGACGTAGCCATCGTCGGTGCCGGCCCAGCCGGCCTGGCGGCCGCCGCAGCTGCGGCCGACCGGGGCAAGACCGTCGTGCTGGTGGACGCTGGTGCCCAGATCGGCGGCCAGTACTGGCGTCATCCGGACGAGCGCGCCCCACGTGGGCCGGAGGCGGAAGGCCATCACGACTGGAAGCTGTTCACCGAGCTTCGTGAGAAGCTGCGCCGGCACCGGCAGATGGGCGCGGTGGTTCACCTTCCCAATGCCCAGGTGTGGTTCGTGGAGCCCACGGCACCTGCCGACGCCGATGACCGGGAAGGGGGCTGGACCCTCCACCTGACTCCGACGATCGTGGGCGTCGACACCGCTGAGGCGACGCCCAGGCTCGTCGTCGCCGCCAGGCTGATTCTCTGTCCAGGTGGGTACGACCGCCAGCTGCCCGTCCCCGGTTGGGACCTCCCCGGAGTCATGGCTGCCGGCGGCGTACAAGCCCTGCTGAAGGGACACCGCACACTCGCCGGCCAGCGCGCTGTCATCGCGGGAACGGGCCCCTTCCTCCTTCCGGTCGCCAAGCAGCTCGCCGATGCCGGAGCGACAGTCGTGGCCGTGTGCGAGGCCAATGCCCTGACCGGATGGGCGCGCCACGCCCGCGCCGTGGCAGCCGTTCCTGCCAAGGTCGCCGAGGGTGCGGAGTACGCCCTGGCGCTGGCCCGCCACCGGATCCCGTACCGGACTCGCACCGCGGTGACTCGCATCGACGCCGATCCCACCGGCACCAAGGCGGTCCAACTGGCCCAGCTTGATGCCGTGGGGCGGGTTGTCGGCCCCACGATGACCGTTGACGTAGACCTGGTCGCCCTCGGCTGGGGCTTCACCCCTTCGATGGAGCTCATCACCGCGGTGGGCGCCCAAACCAGGATCGACGTCGACCAGTCTCTCGTCGCCGTCGTCGACAACTCGCAGCGCAGCACCACGCCAGGGGTGTACGTCGCCGGTGAGGCAACCGGAGTCGGCGGGGCGCTGCTTGCGGTAGCTGAGGGTGAACTGGCCGGGATCGCCGCGGCCGACGCACTCGAGGTCCACGCTGTGCATATTCGTCGACTGCGTGCGCGTATCCAGCGCCTCCGCGCCTTCGCCGCCGCCATGCACCAGGCACACCCGGTCCCGGCGCGCTGGCACGAGTGGCTCACCCCGGACACTACGATCTGCCGGTGCGAGGAGGTCAGCTTCGACAGCGTCTGTCGGGCCCGCGACGAGCTCGGCGCCACCGACGTACGGACTGTCAAACTGATGGCGCGGCCAGGAATGGGCTGGTGCCAGGGGCACGTATGCGGGTTCGCCACAGCCAAGCTGGCCGCTGCCGCCGAGGACCGACCCCTCACCGTGGAGGATCTGCGACCGCTGGCCAAGCAGACCCTCTGCGCCCCCATAGCCTTGGAGCTTCTGGCCCAGGTCACCTCGAAATCCACCGACGAGGCCCTCTGATGAAGCGAGGAAGGGCTGTCTTTGGTTGCTCTCGGCGTGGCCGGACATGTGCCCGGCCGCGCCGTTCGGGGGACCCAGAACTTGGTGTCACGTGACGACATACCTCGAGGAACCAGCGTCCCGCAGAGAGGCAGGGCACATGGCACTGAACGGCATTGGGCTCCTGGAGAAGGTCAGCATTCGTGAAAGGATCGGCCGTGCGCTGCGCGCAGCCATCGTCTCCGGCGAGATGGAGCCCGGGGTCGTCTACTCCGCGCCGGCTCTGGGGGCTCGATTCGGTGTGTCGGCAACTCCCGTGCGCGAAGCCATGCTCGACCTCGTCAAGGAGGGCCTCGTCGACGTCGTACCCAACAAGGGCTTCCGGGTAACCGAGATCGGGGAGTCGGACCTCGACGAGATCACCGAGCTGCGACTGCTGATCGAGCCCCCTGTGGTACGACAGGTCACGCGCCACATCCCAGCCGAGGATCTGCCCGTGCTCCGCGAGCTCGCGCAGGTCATCGTGGACTGCGCGAACGAGGGCAACCTCGTCGAATACACCGAAGCCGACCGCGTCTTCCACCTGCGCCTCCTCTCGTACGCGGACAACACGCGGATGACCAACCTGGTGTTTGATCTACGGGCCCACACCCGGTTATTCGGGCTCTCGAGCTTGCTCGAACGAGGCGAGCTCGTGGATTCCGCACGCGAACACCTGGACATCGTCGACACCATCGAGCGACGCGACCCGCGTGCTGTCGAGCGGTTGATGCGCAACCACATCCGCCAGACGCGCGGGCGATGGGCCAAGCCCCCCGACCTGAGCGGCAAGCCGTAACCATGCGTTCCATCTCGCCCCGGGCACGCTCGCAGGCCCGCGACTTTGCCAAAGGCGAACGCAGGACAGCCCGCCACGAGGCTATCAACGTCTGCCCCGAGCAAACCTTCGAACTACGGATCTTCGCCAGTTCGCTGCACCCGCAACAGGTCCAAGCGGCACTGGCCTTCGCCGCTGGATCGGTCGAGTACACCCGCCACCTCACGGCCGCCGACATCGCACGTCGGCGTGGCTGGGATTGGACCGCCTTCACCACCTGGCTGCGCGGCCGCCCGGACTACTCACCTCTTCTCGCTGAACTGGAGGCCCTCGCGTGTGCATCCTGACCTTCGTCAAACCCGGAATCAGTCCCAATCTCGAGTCTCTTCGTGCAGGGGCAATGGCCAATCCGCACGGGCACGGCTACGCGATCATCACCGGCAACACCATCACCGTCGGGCACGGAATGGACGCTGAACAAGTGATTGCCGAATTCGCTGCTGTGCGAGCGCAATACCCGAACAGTCCAGCGGCGAGCAGGGGAGGACGCCGGTGGCAGTCACCAACGGAAATGAACGCTCGGCCACCATCGAAATCATCGACGACGTCGGGAAGGTACAGGATTCCGGTAGCTTTCGCGCGAAAAACAACTGATTTTGAACATAGCCGTGAACAATCTGGAGCAGGATGGCGCAGCTCACTGGAGCGACGTCTCGTCCGTTTTCGACGGGTTTCGCCAACAAGTTGAGAGCTGGTTCGCAACCCTCGGGGGGTGAAACCCCGGTATGCCCTCGGCCGGTGCGGCACCGACACGGCCGGATACACCGAAATGCTCAATGCCGGACGCCGATTCGAGAATTATGGGTGGGCGGTGGAGGTTGCAACGGTATCGGCCGCCGAAGGAGTTTATTATCCGCCATGCATGCGCTGGCGCAACCGGCACACCGAGCCGGTCCGCGACTTCGCAGTCGACTCGAAGTTCCGACATCCGGACTACTGCTCGACGAGGCACTAGCGAGCACACACGTCGCGTTACACCTCGGTAGCGCCCCGGCGAACGTATGATTCTCATGACACAGTTTTGGGCCAGTACCTTTTTGCACTGGAGGGTGCGACGCCGCGCAGGACGGATGACAGACAACGGTAGAAAATCACGCCGCTGCTCCACACCATCGTGCAGGAATGAAATTCGCCGCGGGCATTGTCGCCGAAGGACAATCCCGACCTCACGATGCGCGCCGCGGTAACCGGGAGGTAACTACCGCCGGACGGCGGTCTTGGCCGAGGGATCGACGGCATCACGGACGCGTCGGCGCCCCGGAAGCCGGCGGCGCTGTGCACGCAATTCGCTGTCGACAACAGGCATCGCGGGATCACCCGTCGCATATGTTCCCACCGGGTGGAAGTTCGACTGGAAGGCGTTCTTCGCGAACTGACGAAGGACGACGTCGTCGATGGCGGGACCAGGTTCGGCTTCTGCTTCGCGCCACTCGTCGTATGCGCTGGCGCAACCGATCTGGCGGGCCAGCCGCAGTGCGGTGACGAGAGCGCGGAGGTCTCGCTCGTCGCCCAAGTAGTTCGGGTCGATTATCGGCACTCCCGCGCTGAGCCACGCTGGGACGAGCAGGCCGGCGCGGCCCGTAGGTGGCCATGTGGCACAGCCATGAGCTGTACCATCTCGGTGAGAATTTGTCGTCAGAACGGCCGGTTGCTGGAGTTGGAAATGACCCTGGATTATCTAGAATGTCTTGTTAACAAAGTGATCGAAGCCGGGAGATCCTGGGAAGGTTCCAGCGACACTGCCGAGTTGGCCAGTCTGGCACGGCTCGCTCGGAGTGCGGATGTGAAGGTCATCGGAGAGATCGGCTTCAATTGTGGACTGTCCAGCTACACGTTTTTGGATGCGAATCCTGATGTCTTAGTATATTCGTTCGACATGGTCGAGTTCGACTATGTTGTCCCCGCCAAACAATACATCGATGAAATGTATCCCGGCAGGCACACACTAATTCCCGGTAATTCAACGACTAGTGTGCCGGAATTCGCATTCGCTAACCCTCGATTAAAATTCGATCTAATCTTCATCGATGGTGGGCATTCCTACGAGATAGCCAAGTCCGATCTGTTGAATATGAAACACTTCGCCACCGAGAAAACGATCTTGGTTGTGGACGACATCACGCCATGGAATTATTGGGGAGTCGGGCCGACTCGTGCATGGCAAGACGCGATTTCTGCGGGCATGGTCTCGCAGGAGGCACTCTTCAAGGACGGCGTGGCCGTAACAGCCATCGAGCCGCCGGGAAATCGCAGTTGGGTCGTGGGAAAGTATCTATAGACCTTTATGGGCGACTGACCGCGGGGCGCCTTGGCCGATGGCGTCGAACGGCATTCTCGACAATGTAATCGCCTGTCGGACTGCTGTGGTCGGCTGCATCCCGCACACCGATCGCGGAGCGTACGGCGAATATTGGGGCCGCATCGGCGACTGGAAAGTCGCCGATGCGTTCCACCTGAGACGGCCGCCGATGGAACGGAGCGGACACCGCAGCTTAGTGGGCGGAAGTTCTTTCGGCACGGCAAAGGATCGGTTAGCGGTGCTCCCGCCACTCCTCGCGGGCCCCTCGGGAAGACCACGTCGCGTCTCGAGGTATGCCAACCCACTTTCCGTAACCTCTTGCGCGACAACAGGCTCGCCGTTGCCGTGCAGGGGGTCGAGCTCGACACTGCAAAGGCAACGCACACCGCGGCGACACCCTCGGCCTGCCCGGACGGCGCTGCTTGAACTCGGGCAAGTGGTCGGGCAAAACGATTCCCGATCACAAGGCCGATCGCCTCGACTTCGTGCGCGCCGAACTCGCCCGCGTCGGCATCCTCAAGCCGGATACCTCCCACCTGCGGATCACACCGGTCGGGCCCGGCGACAAAGACGCACCACCTCGTTCGCATCTGGTCATGGCACTTGTCGCGGCCCGGATCAATCAACGCGCCGAGTACACCAATGCCCGCCTCGCCATGGCCGAGGGACCACCAGACGATGGCGGTAACTCACCAGAAATGGTTGTGCCACAGGATATTTCGACCATTCAGCAATCGGCAGCATAGAGGGGAACCTAGATGGAGACATACGGAGTCTGGTGGTACACAACCGAGGAGGTTGCTCGGATGTTGAGTGTTGATGCGTCCAGCTTGCGGCGTTGGCGGACTGCTCGCCCACCGCAAAGTCCGCCGTTCGTACAAGTGTCCGATCGCGTGGTCCGCTACAGCGCAGCCGATGTGGAGTCCTACTTGCAAAGCAAGCGTGTCGATCCCATGGCGGCGTGATGGCCGATCAGGTGCAGGTGATCCCGCTCGGCGTCCCGGTTCGGGGTGATGTCGAGATCCGGGACGCGAAGTCCTGCCGGGCTCGGGTGCGATGGGTCGATCCGACCACCAAAAAGCGGTGCTCGAAGTCGGAAGCCTTCGACACTCGTGAGGAAGCGGACGAGTGGATAGATCACATTCGGCAAGCCGCGGCTAGGGGTGTCGATCCGAAGGCTGCGACGGCGACTCTGGCCGAGTACGGGACTGCGAATTTGGACTTGGCGTTTCGCGGCGTCGAACCGAAGACGCTCGATCCGTACCGCGCTGGCTGGCGTCGTCGGGTTGTCCCCACGGTGGGTCATCTGCCGGTCACCATGATCACGGCCGGTGTGGCTGATCGGGCCGTCGGCATCTGGATCGCGGATGGGGTGCACCAAATCGACGGTGAAGAACACGCTGGCCGCCTGGGTGAGGGTCATGGACCAGGCCGCGAGGGATGAACTGATCGGTGGGGTGGCAACGCCAGTTTGCACGGCACGAAGACGAACTGGACGATCCGAGGTCGTTGGCTTTGCCCGACTGGCAGACACTCACCAAGCTCGCTGCGGCGCTCGTCGATGCATCGACGGACAAGTATCAATGCTGGGGTGATGCGGTGATCTTCGAGGCGTGCACCGCTACCCGCATCGGTGAAGTGTCGGGGTGCCGAGTGGCCGACATCGACACCGACCAGTGGGTGTGGACGCTGCGCCGCCAGACGACTCCCGGCCCTGGCGGCATGAAGGACAAGGGCACCAAAGGTAAACGGGCTCACAGGATTCCGATCATCGAGGAGCTGCGACCATTGGTGCTCAGACGGATCGCGGCGGCCAATGCTCGGCCGGATGCTCGGCTCTTCGTCGGACCACGAGGCGGCAGGATCGCGACCGGGGTACTGCGGCGGGCCACGCATTGGGACGACGTGGTGGCCACACTCGGTTATGAGCATCTCCGTCGGCACGATCTTCGGCATACCTGATTGACCTGGTTCGCGGACGCGGGCGTGCCGCTGTATCGGCCCCAGAAGATCGCCGGGCACACCGATCCACGGATCACGCAGCGATATCTCCACCCCGATATGCAAGGACTCACCGACGACGGGAATCTGCTCACACAACACCTACGGTCCCCACGTGGTCCCCAACTGCGAGTGGTCGGTGAATGACAAAACCCCTTCCGATGCTGGTCGGAAGGGGTTTGTATTTGTCGGGATGACAGGATTTGAACCTGCGACCACTTGACCCCCAGTCAAGTGCGCTACCAAGCTGCGCCACATCCCGGTTGCGCCCGCGTGCGGGGCGCTCGAAAAGATTACCCCAGAGAGGGGCGAGACACCGAATCGCCTGGTTGGTGGCGTGGCGGGGCCGGTTGGGGAGTTACAGGGGTGTAACTCGGGCGGCGGCTCGGGTGTCGTCGGCCACGGCGAACCAGACGTCGAGCGCGGTGCCGTTGCGGCGGCCGATGAGGCGGACGTTGTCGCCGGCTTTGAGGGGTTTGGTGTATTCGATGACGGTGCGGTGAGGGCCCGATATCAGGTCGGTGTGGGCGGTGAGGAGTTCTTCCAGGGCGGTGAGGTAGACGGCGTTGTTGACGTGGTCGAGCCAGTCGAAGTCGGCGATGCGCAGCGGGAAGGGTAATTGGTGGACGTCGGGTTCGTCCGGTCCGGGGATGGCGGTGGCGAGGGCGGCTTTCCAGCGGAGGCGGTGTTCGGTGGTGCTGGCGAGCATGGGAGCCATGAAACGGTCGCTCATGCGCGCGGGGACACCGGATTCGGCGCCGAAGTGGATGAGAAAGGCTTCGGTTTCGACGAGGCCGCCTTTGCTGCCGCAGATTTGGACGCGCATGTTGCACCAGCGGTTGGACAGGCCGGAGCACCAGCGGCGGAGGGTGGCGTGTTCGCCGAATTCGATGGGCTTCATTACGTCGATGACGGTGCGGCGTACGACCCAGCCGCGGTGGGCGTCGCCGTCGTCGACGGCGTCGAGGTGGTCGAAGCCGATGTCTTGGAGGTAGCGGGCGATGGCGTCGAGGCGCAGCCGTTGGTCGCTGTTGGTGTCGGCGAGGCGCACCGGCCAGTCTGTCTGGAATGAGGATCCGGTGGTAGGGCGTTCCGGCAGCACGCTAGGAATGACCATGATCGAATAATGCCAGGTCGCGGCGGTTCGCACACATGGCGGGCCGCCCGAGTCGCCTGCACGGGGACAATTCGGGCCAACCTTTGCGGAGAAGCGTTCCTGTGGCGGCAACATGCAGCGGGCAGTGCACCCAGACCACGGGCGACCTGAGCCCACATGCGATATCGAGCAGCGCGAAGGCGTTCCTCACGGTGTCAGCCCGCGGGTGAACGGACAGGGTGAACCTCACCCACAACCTTGAAGCGTCCCGGCATATACGGTCACGAGGCGGCCGATTCGGTGTCGCCCTGTTCGAGGATTCGTCCCAAGTCGTCAGGAATGGGCATGGGCGTAGTGATGCCGACTGCGGCGCGGCCGGTGTTACCGATAGGGACGCGGCCGACCGATGAACCCAGGCCCGCTACCGACAGCCGCACTATCTGGCCGATTGCTTCGTAGCGATCGTGGCAGCGCAGGGCGAGGCGCAGCATGTGCCAGTGCGCGCGGGTGTGCGGCCAGGCCCAACGCTGCGACAGGATGTGTGCGCGTTCGAGGGCGTGCCACATTTCTTCGAGATCGGTTGTGGTCGAGGCTGATTCGAGCTCCGCCTCGAAGGCGGCTCGGACGGTGGGCGGCATTGGGGCCACGATTTCCTCCAGGGCAGGCGGGTTCTTCCGCATCAGACTCGCCCGCCGGCGCATCCAGTGACTTGAACAAACCTGCTGTCTAGTCGGGCGGCAGCTCGGTGACCCAGCGGATGCCGTTGAATCCTGACGGCGGAGCGCCGAACATGCTGCGGCACACACGCGTCAGGTGAGCGCTGTCAGCGAAGCCCGCGCCGTGCGCGACAGCGGTCAGCGAATGGCCGGCCGCTATGAGTTCGACGGCACGCTGCAGACGCAACCATCGAAGATAGGGCCGGAACGGCAGACCTATTTCGGAGGAGAACACATGCGCCAGACGGCTTTCCGATAAGTGCACCGCTCTGGCAAGTTCGGCGAGTCGAATGGGGCCGCCGCTCAACCGGTTCGGAAGCAGGCGGAGTACGTCGGACACCGCGGGATGTCGCGGCGGACCACCAGGGTCGGAACACGAATTTCGGTCGGGCAGCCACTCCATCGCCGGGCCGGGGCGCACCAAGGAGTGCAGCCATGCACTGATGGCATCGAACTCCCGCAGAGACCTACCCGACGCAATGCCACCTGCCTCGTACGATCTGGCCGAAGTCTCGTTGGCGGTGGCCGAATGCATCCGGCGGGTCTGTCGCTGTGGGGCACACAGCGACTGACCCGCACGAACCCATTCATGCACCGCCGCAGGCGAGTTCGGAAGTCGCCCCAGCTCCGAACCCACTGCGGACTCCGGATCCAAATGCACGAGAATCCCGTCGGCCGCACCTCGCACCACGGCATGCGGCACATCCGGCGGGATGACCGCGGCACGACAGACGCGACGCTCCCCCGCCACATCCTCGAGCACCATGTCGGTACACGCGGCAATCACCTGCACGGTGTGATGTGCGTGGATGGCCGCAATGCCCACCGCGCCGGTGACCACTAACTGACCGGGGCGCAGCAAAGCCAGACCTGTCCAGCGATGTGGATCCACGTCAGCGACACCGTCCATCTCATCAGTGTCGGCCCGCAAGCGGCCGATAGCGAAATGTGCTGCCGCTGACATCGACACGACGACCTCTCGACGACCGGCACATAGACACCGACCTCGGCACGACGGTGCTCGGAGACTCACTTGACCGGTGGTGAAGTGAGTACGCAGATAAAATCAGCCGATCCCTTTAATCGCCAGCTTGCCGAATAACACTCTGAGGCCGTCAGGACGCGGATGCCCACACGGTTACAGCGGCGTAGTGGGAGAGATATCGGGCACGGTCCTAATGCAACAACCGATGCGACCATTCTCATCGACGGTTCAGTTTTGGGCGGCTGCGACGTTGACGGGCTATTCGGTGACACGCATTCGGATATCGGCTGGTATCTCTGCCTGTGCGACTGCCGCAACTGCAGGTCGCCCGGTCGACCGATGTCCCGGAAGCGCCTCAGGAGAGACCAAAGTACCCGGACGTGCCGCGGCGATGACAAGCTACTGTGTCGCAGCACAGCGGAATCCGTCGGCAGCCTAGGCCCAGGCTTCGAGCGGTGCATGGTCTGCCCTCAGCCATTGCGGTCAGTCTTGTTTCCAGGCGCCTGCCGCAACCGTGTCGCGCACGAAGTCGGCGAAATCGACCGGCTCGCGCCCAAGGAGACGACCGACGGTATCGGTCACTTTCGCGTTGCGGCCGTCCAGAAGAGTAGCGAAGATGTCGATCATCACTGCGACCTCCTCATCCGGCATACCGAACTCCGAGGTCAACACCGCACCGAACTGCGCACCAGTGACCGGAATGTATTGGACATCCCGCCTGGTCTCCTTCGCGATCATGCCCATCGCGTCACCGAAACTCAGCAACCGGGGACCGGTCAGTTCATAGTCCTGACCCGCGTGCCCATCCTCCGTCAACGCAGCGACCGCGACGTCCGCGAGATCACCGGAATCAACGAATGGCTCCAACACCTGACCAGCCGGGAAAGCGACGTCACCGGCGGTCACCATATCCGCGAACACACCCTCATCGAAGTTCTGGTTGAACCACGCCGCCTGCAACACAGTCCACTCGACACCACTCTCACGCACCGCCGCCTCGGCCGCCGCGGCCTGGTCCTCACCACGGGCCGACAACAACACCAACCGCTCGACACCATTGGCCACCGCCAATTCGGTGAACGCCCGGATCGTTTCTCCCGCACGCGGATCCCCGATATCGGGGGTGTACATGACGAACACCGCACCCACCCCCTCGAGTACCGGCGCCCATGTGCCACGGTCCTCCCAATCGAACGGGACCTGCGCGGAGCGGGAACCGACACGGACCGGGAAACCCCTGGCCCCCAAGCGATCCGCCACCCGGCGACCCACCTTGCCAGTGCCCGCCGTCACGAGAATGGTCCGAGCTGCCGTCTGATTGTTCGTTGTTGTCATGCCCTAATTCAAGCCGCACGATATCCAGCACACCATCGACGAGAGGCTCAGGTCCATGCCTCAGCGTCTACGCCCCGGCGTGATCCGAACAGCGCAACACCCCCATGCGCGCAGGCACAAACGAGCGTTCTATGCGTTGAATTTCTTTGTCGGGTACCAACTCTCGACCGTCGGCGAGCTATCTCACGACTTCGATGACATCACCAGGTGACACATGGTGGTAGAGCGTCTCAGCACCCTCGGGGGTCATTCGTATGCATCCATGCGACTGTTCTTCGATGGGTCCGATATGAGTGGCAATGTCGCCGTTGAAGAACACCGCCCACTTCATGGGCACGTGGTGCATCGTGCTCCAATGGTCTTCACGCTTGAACGCGACTCGGAAGACGCCCGGAGGGGTTTCGTATCCAGGTCTACCGTGCGAAATCGGTGTCGGGCCATAGGTCACTCTGCCGTTGTCCATCAACCATGCTTGGTTGCTCGAGAGCTGCATACATACCCGCGCAGACTCGGTATAGCACGGTGCCACGACAGGAACGGGCAACGGCGGAATCAGTGCTGGCAAACCCGGGATATCCGGTCCGCCGGGCCACAGCGGTTCGGCTTGCGCGGGGGCCATGACAGCGAGTCCGGCCGCCGCGGCGCCGATGAGAACTACCGATCGGGCCGCCCAGTTGAGAAAACGCTTGTTGCTCATGGAGTTCTGACCTCTCTACCCATGCCCGCCGCCCTGAGTGTCGCCTGCCAGGGCGATGGGACCATCTCGGCACAAGCTCGGGACCACTTGGAGGTGGTGAAGATCATTGTGAACCGCATTCCAGCTCGTTGCGCGACATTCCATTCATATTCACGCCGCCAATCGGGCGGTCGGACTCGAAACGTGGGACAAATGGCGGCGGAAACCCTTGAAAACCTTCCGACTGGTCGGAGCTGGTTTGTTTATCCGACGACTGACACACCAGTGCCAGCTCGACACAGCCTCGACAAGATCGCGCTACCGTGGCGATCGAGCGCTGACCGCGCTCGCGGCCGACCGGCATCGCGGACCGATGCGACCGGACGCCGGTTCCGGCGAAGGAGCGAGTGATTTTGCGACCGAGAAATGCCACTCCTGTCGACTTCCGCGGTGGTGATCGCGGCCATTCCGTTCACTGACCACAAAGCCAAGGTCATGACGAATTGCCAGGGCTTCGACGGACCCGGCAGGGGCACCCCTGTGGATACGCCCTCGTCGGGGTGCGACGCGCTCAACTCCGCGCGGGCGCAGCCCTTGGCCTGCCTTTGCCGAAAGACACCGTCCTGGTCAACACCCGCTTGGAAAGTCAGGTAGTCGCCGAGATGCGCCGAATCATCATCCTGATGCAAGACAAGGCACTACCGGGCGGCCACCAGGCATTCGCCGCCGGTGGCGAGCATTGGACGGCGTGGATCGACAACCGATTCGCGGGCATACCCGCCACGGCGACCACGTACAGCCGATGACACTGTCGAGCACGGGCCGGAAAGCCGGGGCGACCCTTCTCATCCTGACGATCTCCTACTACATCGTCGAACTGATCGTCGCCGCCAGATGGCCTGAACCCCACGCCTATAGCTGGTCGCAGAATATGATCAGCGACCTCGGCGTCCCCGAATGTCTCGGCGACACGCGCCGATACGACGACAGCACATTGAGCAGCCGCTACATCTGCTCGCCGTGGCACGCGCTGATGTCCGCCGAGTTCGTACTGCTCGGCATCCTGTTGCTCGCCGCCGCCATCTTGTTGTCGCCGATGCTGCCGAAAACCCCACTCGGGAAGGCACTTCCATACCTGGCCGGGATCAATTGCCTCGGCATAGTCCTCGTCGGAACCTTCCCCGGAAGCTCCGGCGAGATCCCCGGCGGCAGCCACGTTCGCGCCGCCCTACACCCGCTGGGCGCTTACCTGGAACTGCTGTCGGGCATCGTGATCATGGCCATTGTCGCCCACCTCTACCGGTCGCACAGCACTTACACCGCAATCACCCTCGCGCTGCTCGCCGTGAGCATTGTGGGCGTCCTCGCCGCACTCACCAGCACACATCTCGGCCTCGGAACCGGCGCCGCCGAACGAGTCGCCATAGATCCCTTCGTCTGGTGGCGAATCATCACCGGCGTCGTGCTGCTCTCGCGCCCGTGCGACCCGCACTGTCCTGACCGTCCGCCGAACGGGACATAGCCTGCACGGCAGAGGGACGCACGCCACCGGCGCACGCCCCTCTGAAAGACCCATGGCGACAAATGTTTCCGTCGCCGTCCGGCCTACTTCTTGCGCTCTCGCTTTTCGCGCACGCGGACCGATACCCGCACCGGCGAACCGTCGAAGCCGAACTCCTCACGCAGCCGGCGCTCGATGAAGCGCCGGTAGCCCGCCTCCAGGAAGCCGGTGGTGAACAGCACGAAGGTCGGCGGGCGCGTCGTCGCCTGGGTGGCGAACAGGACGCGGGGCAGGCGACCGCCGCGCATGGGCGGCGGGGTTGCCGCCACCACTTCCTTGAGCCAGTTGTTCAGGCGGCCGGTGGGGATGCGCTTGTCCCAGGATTCCAGGGCGGTTTCCATTGCGGGGACAAGCTTTTGGACTGCACGGCCGGTGTGAGCGGAAATGTTCACCCGCTGCGCCCACGGCACCCGGACCAGGTCTCGGTCGATTTCGCGATCGAGTTGCAGGCGGCGGTCCTCGTCGACGAGGTCCCACTTGTTGAAGGCGAGCACGAGCGCGCGACCGGAGTCCGCGACCATGCTGATCACCCGCAGGTCCTGTTCGGTGATCGGCTGAGAGGCGTCGACCAGCATGATCGCGACCTCGGATGCCTCCAGTGCCGACTTGGTGCGCAGCGAGGCATAGAACTCCATGCCACTGGCATGGGAGACCTTGCGGCGCAGACCCGCGGTGTCGACGAACTTCCAGACCTTGCCGCCCAACTCGACCAGCGAGTCGACCGGGTCGACGGTGGTGCCGGCGACATCGTGCACCACCGAGCGCTCGTCGCCCGCCAGTTTGTTGAGCAGGCTGGACTTGCCGACGTTCGGCTTGCCGACCAACGACACCCGGCGCGGACCGGTGCCGCCCGAACCCTCACGCGGGGTTTCCGGGAGCACGGCGAGCACGTCGTCGAGCAGGTCACCGGTGCCGCGACCGTGCGCGGCCGAAACCATGCGCGGTTCGCCGAGACCGAGTGACCACAGGGCGGCGGCCTCGGATTCGACCTTCTGATCGTCGACCTTGTTGGCAACCAGGATCACCGGGATCTTGGCCCGACGCAGCTTCTTGACCGCGGCCTCGTCGGTGGCGGTCGCGCCGACCACCGCGTCCACCACGAGCAGGATCGCGTCGGCGGTGCTCATGGCCAGTTCGGCCTGGCGCGCCACCGACTGCTGCAGGCCCTTGGCGTCGGGCTCCCAGCCACCGGTGTCCTGAACCAGGAACTTGCGACCGGACCAGTTCGCTTCGTAGGACACCCGGTCGCGCGTGACACCGGGAATGTCTTCCACGACCGCCTCGCGACGACCGATGATCCGATTGACCAACGTCGACTTGCCGACGTTCGGGCGGCCGACCACAGCAAGGGTCGGCATCGGGATATGCGCGTCGACATCGAATTCACCGTCGAGATCGACCATCTCCCAATCGGATTCATCGCTCCATACGCCGTCACCAGCGAGAACATCCTCGCTCATTTGGCACCTCCCATCCGGCTCGTCGAAACCTGCCGGCGCACAACGCGAAACAGCTCGTCGATGACTTCGTCCATATTCATGTCACTGGTGTCGACCAGCACCGCGTCTTCGGCGGGACGCAGCGGCGACACCTTACGGGTCGAGTCGAGGTTGTCGCGACGCTGCACGTCGGCGAGCACGGCCTCGTAGTCGTCGCCGCGGCCCTCGCGGATGTTCTGCTGGTTGCGCCGCTCGGCGCGCGCCTCCGCCGAGGCGGTGAGGTAGATCTTGGCGTCCGCGTCCCGCAGCACGACGGTGCCGATATCGCGGCCTTCGACCACGATTCGCTGTGCGGTGGAGGTGATGTCGCGCTGCAGAGCAACCAGCAGATCACGCACCTCCGGCACGGCGGACACCGCGGAAACGGCCTTGGTGACGGCATCGCCGCGGATCTCCGCCGACACATCGATACCGTCGAGCAGGATGACTTCCCGGCTCGGGTCGGTGCCGATCGTCAGCGGCAACTCCTTGACAGCCACACCGATCGCCGCGGTGTCGGTCAATTCGATGCCTGCGCGCAGCACGCGCAGCGTCGCCACGCGGTACATCGCGCCGGTGTCCAGGTAGCTGGCGTCCAAACGAGTCGCCAGACGACGCGAGACGCTGGATTTTCCGGTGCCCGAAGGTCCGTCCATCGCGACGACAAGTGGCGAAGTGCCCGATATCTGCCCTGGGGCCTCGACCGGAATCTCCACACCGTTCACAACGACACCGCCTCATACAGTTTGCCGACTTCATCGCGACCGAGCACACGCAGTGTGCCGGGCCGTTGATCGCCCAACGCGACCGGACCGATATTGGTGCGCACCAGCCGGGTCACCGGGTGGCCGACGGCATCGAGCAGTCGGCGCACGATGTGCTTGCGCCCTTCGTGCAACACCAGTTTCACCAGAGAACGTCCCTCGCCCAGCTCGAGCACCTGGAACTTGTCGACCTTCGCGGGGCCGTCCTCCAGCTCGATACCGTCTTTGAGACGCTTGCCGATCGACTTGTTGACCTCGCCGTTCACCGTCGCCAGGTAGGTCTTCGGCGTCTCGAACGAGGGATGCATGAGCCGGTGGGCGAGATCACCATCGTTGGTGAGCAGCAGCAGGCCCTCGGTGTCGGCGTCGAGCCGACCGACGTGGAACAGGCGTTGCCCGGCCGCGATGCGCTCGGCGACGATATCGCCGACGCAGGGACGTCCGAGGTCGTCGGACATCGTGGACTGCCAGCCCTTCGGCTTGTTCAGCGCGATGTGGACGAGTTCCTCGCGCACCATCACGCGGGTACCGTCGACACGGACGACGGCGGTCTGCGGATCGATCCGCAGACCCTGCTCGGTGACAATGGCGCCGTCGACCTCGACACGACCCTGCTCGATCATTTCCTCGGCGGCGCGGCGCGAGGCGACGCCCGCCTTGGCGAGCACCTTCTGCAACCGTTCGCCTTCACCCGCAGGCAGTTTGACGTGACTTTCGGCGACGGGCTCGACGTGCTGCCGCTTGGCAGGCTTGGCGTTGTTCAGCAGGGTCGGCGCGACAACTTTGCGCTCCGGCTTCGGATTCTTGGCCTTGCGTGCGCTCGCCCCAGCCGTCGGAGACTGTGCGGGCCGACGCGCGGCGCCGCCCTCCGAGGAGCCGCGGTATCCGCCTTGCGACGAACCACGTTGCGCGGCACCGCCTTGTGAGGAGCCGCGGTATCCGCCCTCGCCCTGCGAACCGCCACGGTAGCCGCCACCCTGCGACGAACCACGCTGACCGGAACCACCCTGCGAGGACCCACGATAACCGCCCTCGCCCTGCGAACCGCCACGGTAACCGCCACCCTGCGACGAACCACGCTGACCGGAACCACCCTGCGAGGACCCGCGATAACCGCCCTCGCCCTGCGAACCGCCACGGTAACCGCCACCCTGCGACGAACCACCGCGATAGCCACCCTCACCCTGCGAACCTCGATAGCCGCCGCCCTGCGACGAACCACGGTAGCCGCTTTCACCTTGCGCGCCGCCGCGGTAGCCGCCGCCTTGTGCGGAACCACGCTGACCACCCTGCGAACCACCGCGATAGCCGCCGCCCTGCGACGAATCGCGATGGCCGCCCTCTCCGTGCGAACTCCCCCGTTGACTCCCCTGCGAACCGCCCCGGTAACCCCCACTCTGCGAAGATCCGCGTTCACTTCCTCCCCAGGAAGCTCCGCGCTGTGTTTCTCCCCGTTGTGCCGAACGGGCTCCTCGGGAGCCTGCGTCACGGCCTGCGCCGCCTCTGGTGGGCTGGTCGCTTCGTTTTCTACGATCCGGTGTGCCATCTCGGCGAGCGGGCGTATTCATGTTGTCCTGTCAGTCCTCGGTGCCGAGGTCCAAATCGGCCTCGGCTGGTTTCCTCAGCCTGGTGTAACGGGGATCCGTGTCCAGGCTCTCGTTGATCTCATCGATCAGGTCGACGCCCGGAAGTAGGGGCGCCAGTGGCGGCAGATCGGTCAGCGACGGGAGTCCGATCCGTTCCAAGAACAGTTCGGTCGTGCAGTACTGCGTACCGTTCGTCTCCGGGTCGACCCCGGCCTCGGCGATCAATCCCCGAGCCAGCAGGGTTCGCATCACCCCGTCGACGTTCACGCCGCGCACCGCGCTGACCCTGGTTCGGGTCACCGGCTGACGGTATGCCACCACCGCCAGCGTTTCCAACGCCGCCCGCGTCAATTTCGACCGGGCGCCGTCGAGCAGCATCCGTTCCACATACGGCGCGTACTCGCTGCGAGTATAGAAGCGCCAACCGTCCCCGACGAAACGCAGATCGATACCGCTACCCCGCGCGGACAGTTCCGCCGACATTTCCCGCAGCGTGCGATCGACCCGCGTCGGAGTGTCCGCCAACGCGTCTGCCAGCAACTCTACCGGGGCCGGAGCGTCGACAATCAGCAGCATGGCCTCCAGCGCCGACCGGAATTCGTCGTCGTCGAGCGACGCTGGGGTGAACTCCGCCACTGCGTCGCCCGCGGAGTCGTCCCCGGCGTGCTCGCTCGCAGCCGTCGTTGCCCGCGTTTCGGCGTCGCCGCCCTCGGGATCCGCGCTCGGCCCACTCTGTGCAGCGGTGCCGTCGTTGCCCGCGATCGCACCCGCGGCTCGAGCATCGCCCGCCGAAATGCCGGCGTTGGCGTCGCCGTTCTCGCTCACCCGTAGTCCTCCTCGATAGTCACGGCGTCGGCCGTCTGCACGGTGTCGTCCTTCGGGTCGCCGATCCAGCTGACCGAGAGCGGGCCGAGCGGGTCGGGCTGGTCGAACTCGATCGTTTTGCCGCGATACAGCTCCAGCAAGGCCAGGAAGCGGGCCACGATCTGGATCGGCACGTCGCAGTCGACCACCAGTTCACCGAAGGTGGTCCAGCCGCCGGGTCCGCGCAGTTTCAGCATTTCGAGCACGATGGCGGCCTGCTCTACGACCGAGATGGCGTGCGAGTGCAGGTGGTCGAGGCCGACCTTGGGCACTGGCCGCGGCCGGAACGCCGCGGCGGCGATGGCAGCGAATTCGTGGGCGTCGACCCCCAGCGTCACCTCGGGCAGCAGCTCGGCGAAACGCTCCTCCAGCCCGACGGCACGCGGGTAACGTCGCAGCGCGACGGCCTCCAGCTCGCCGAGCAGCTCGGCCACCTGCTTGAACGCGCGGTACTGCAGCAAACGCGCGAACAACAGGTCGCGCGCCTCGAGCAGTTCGAGGTCCTCGGCGTCGGTCATCTCCCCCGACGGCAGCAGCCTGGCCGCCTTCAGGTCGAGCAACGTGGCTGCGACGACCAGGAATTCGGTGGTCTGGTCCAAGATCTTGTCGGCACGCAACGCCTCCTGCTTGCCGCCCTCCGCGCTCGCTGTCAGCGCCGCCGTCAATGCCTTCGTGTAGGCGATGAACTCATCGGTGACCTGATGCAGCGCCACCTCGGTGACATCGAGCTTGCGCGAGCTGATCAGCGTGAGCAGCAGATCGAACGGTCCCTGAAAATTACTCAGCCGCAGATGGAATCCGGTCTGCTGGTCCGGCCCGCCCGAATCGCCCGTGCCGGCGACAGACTCCGAGCCGAGCGTTTCTGTGGTTGACGATGGCGCCGGCTCAGCCGCTCCCGTCACCGGCCGGACCGGTGGATGACTTCCCGCGCCATCGCCCGATATGCTTCGGCCCCAGCAGATTTCGACGCCCACGTGGTGATGGGTTCGCCCGCGACACTGGCGTCGGGGAACCGGACGGTGCGTGAGATGGCCGTGTCGTAGACCAGCTCGCCGAACACCTCGACAACACGCGCCATGACCTGGCGCGAATGTAGTAACCGCGCATCGAACATGGTCACCACGATGCCGTAGAGGCTGAGTCTCGGGTTGAGCCGGTCGCGCACCTTCTCCACGGTGTCGTTGAGCAGTGCGAGCCCGCGCAGCGAGAAGTACTCGCATTCCATCGGGATGATCACACCGTCCGAGCAGGCCAGCGCGTTCACCGTGAGCAGACCGAGCGACGGCTGGCAGTCGATGAGGATGTAGTCGTAGCGGTCGCGCACCGGCTCCAGCGCCCGCGCCAGCGTCTGCTCCCTGCCCACCTCGTTGACCAGCTGGATCTCCGCCGCCGACAGGTCGATATTGCTCGGCAGCAGGTCCAGGTTCTCGACGCGGGTTTGCATCAGCACATCTTCGATGGACACCTTGGAGCCGATGAGCAGGTTGTGCACCGTCAGATCGAGATCGTGGTGGGCCACACCCAATCCCGCCGACAGCGCGCCCTGCGGGTCGAGATCGACGAGCAGCACCCGCCTGCCGAACTCGGCGAGCGCGGCACCGAGGTTGATGGTCGAGGTCGTCTTGCCGACGCCGCCCTTCTGATTGCACATGGCGACGATCAGGGCATCGCCGTGCCGCTCGAGCGGAGCCGGGTCGGGAACCACACGCAGTGGCCGCCCGGTGGGGCCGAGCGCCGCGTCGTCGGGGACCGGTTCAGCGCCATTGCCCCACAGCGTCTCCGCCGCGGCCGCCGAGTACGGCCCCTGCGGGGTACCCGTAAGCGGCTGCGCCCCAGCACTGATCGGCGGCTCTGCCGCACTGGCTGTCGTCACGATCCGCTGCTCCTTATACGTTCCTACCCGTTGCCTCGCCGAGCGTAGCGAGGCCGATCGGGCCCGACCTCGCTTTCGTACGGTCCAGCTCTCGAAAGAACGCTACCGCTTGACTGTGTCCAACTACCGCGCCTCAGCGCGGCGTGTTCGCAGTGAAAACGTTACCTCTCACTCTCTCACCGCCACTCGGGTCCGCCGTCGAAATGGACGTCGAACCGGTCGTGCAGCTCGTCCATACTTTCCCAATCCGCCTCGCCTCGCGCGATGCGACCGAGTTGCCGGAAGTATTCGAACCGGACGATACCCGGTGTGAGCACCGCCAGGAACTCTGCCGGGCCATCTGCCGAGGCACCGAACGCGTGCACCGTGCCCGGCGGGACCACGACCAGGCCACCTGTGGACACCGACTGAAGTTCGCCGTCGACAAGGAATTCCATGGTTCCCGCCAGCACATAGAAGATCTCCGTCGACTTGGTGTGGTGATGCGGCCGGGTTCCGTTCGCGCCCGCCTGCAGGACGAGCCGATTGGCTCCGAACAGGCCATCGGAGGTCTCGCTGTCCTCCAGCAGCCGGAAGGAACCGCCGCCGGGCAGCGACACCGCTTCGACGTCCGACTCGTGGACGATGAAAGCCTTTGACATTCAACTCACCTCATTCGCTCAACCGACACATTGCCGAGCCGACGCAGCGCGGGCCCGACACGGAAAAACAACCGGACCGAGGTCCATTTTCTTCCTCGACGCACAAGGAAGGCCGAATTCCGCCGAGAGGCCGGGCTGAATTCGCCTGAGATACCCCGGGTCTCGCGTCCCGGGCCGCGCCCGTCTAACGCGCGCGTGGATGCGCGGTGGCCCAGACCTCGCGCAAGGTGTTGACGGTGACCAACGTGTAGATCTGTGTCGTGGTGACGGACGCGTGCCCGAGCAGTTCCTGGACCACGCGCACATCCGCCCCACCGTCGAGCAGATGTGTTGCGAACGAATGCCGCAGCGTGTGCGGCGAGACTGTCGCACCGATGCCGGCCCGTTCGGCGGCCGTCTGCAGAACCTGCCAGGCCGTCTGCCGCGACAGCCTGCCCCCGCGCGCGTTCAGGAACAGCGCGCCCGCATTGCCTTTGCCGCTCGCGGCGAGCACCGGCCTGCCCCGCACCACGTACGCGTCCACTGCGGCGAGAGCGGGCCTGCCGATCGGCACCATGCGCTGCTTACCGCCCTTGCCGTGCAGCACCACCGCGCGCTCATCAGCGTCCAGATCGTCGACGTCGAGCCCGACCATCTCCGAGATCCGCGCGCCGGTCGAATAGAGCAGCTCGAGCAGTGCCCGATCACGCAGGCCGCGCGGCCCGCCATCCGTTCCGGCCGCGTCGGAATCCTCGGCGTCCGTCGGGCCACCGCCCGCGGCCTCCAGCAACCGCAGCACCTGGTCGTAGGGCAGCGCTTTGGGCAACCGCCTGCCCGGTGTAGGCGGCTTCACGGCATGTGCGACATCAGTCGTGGTGAGGCCCTCGGCCGCCGCGAACCGGTGCAGCCCGCGCACTGCGATCAGTGCGCGGGCCACCGAGCCTGCCGCCAGCGGTGGATGGCCGGCACTTCCTGCCCGCAACGCCATCGTGAACTCGGCGACATCGGACTCGGCAACCGCGTCGAGCCCGATGACACCGCGACCGCCGAGGAAATCCCGGTAGCGGGCGAGGTCACGGCGGTATGCGCCGAGAGTGTTCCGCGCGGCGCCGCGCTCGACCGCGAGATGGTCGAGATAGGCGTCGATCTCCCGCGCGAGCACCGCCGAATCCCCGGTCAGTCTTCGGACTGCTGCTGAGCCGACTTGCGGCGGAGGAACGCAGTGGGCTGACCCGGCCACGGCGCGTCGGCAGGTCGTAGCTCAGCGCTGCCCGCCCGTGCCGCCGCAAGCGCCAGCACCCCGGCAACCGCCGTCGCGTTGACGATCTCACCCGCCAATGCGGCACGGACGGCCGCATCGACCGGCATCCGGACCAGCTCCAGGTCGGCTTCCTCGTTCTCCGGCTCGGGCTGGTGGGTTTCGTAGAGATCCCGCGCGAGGTAGACCCGCAACGCCTCATCGGTGAAGCCGGGCGACAGCGCGACATCCACCAGCACCGACCACTCCCGTGCGGCCAGACCGGTCTCCTCCGCGAGCTCACGCTCGGCCGCGTCGAGCGGATCCTCACCCGGCAGGTCGAGCAGCCCGGCGGGCAGCTCGAGCAGCCGGGTGCCGAGCGGGTGCCGGTACTGCCGGATCAGCACCACATTGTCGTCGTCGTCGATCGCCGCGACGGCAACCGCACCGTGGTGCTCGATCACCTCACGCTCGACGACCCGGCCACCCGGCATTGCCACCTGGTCCAGCCGCAGCGCGAGGATCGCACCGCTGTAGACGGTCTTGCTGGACACCGTCTCGAAATCGTGGCTACCCGGTCCACCCCCGCGCTCGGTCATTACGATCCCTGATCCGCGTCCGCGAGCTCTTCTTCCGGCAGGTCGACCGGAAGTCGCTCGGCCAGTTTGTATTTCAGCGCGGCCGCGATGAGCGCGGCGAACAGCGGGTGCGGGCGGGTCGGACGGCTCTTCAGTTCCGGGTGCGCCTGGGTGGCGACGAAGAACGGGTGCTTGTCGGCAGGTAGCTCGACGAACTCGACCAAATGCCCGTCCGGCGAGGTACCGCTGAACCGCAGCCCGCTGGTCGCGATCTTGTCGCGGTAGGCGTTGTTCACCTCATACCGGTGCCGATGCCGCTCGGAGACCTGCTCGGCGCCGTAGGCCTGCGCGACCACCGAGCCCTTGGCCAGGGTGGCCGGGTACGCACCGAGGCGCATGGTGCCACCGAGATCGGCCTCACCGGCGATGACCTGCTGCTGGTCGGCCATGGTCGAGATCACCGGATGCGGTGTATCCGGCTCGAATTCGGCCGAGTTCGCCTCGGCGAGACCGACCGAACGCGCGGCTTCGATCACCACGCACTGCAAACCGAGGCACAAGCCGAGCAGCGGCAGACCCCGTGTTCGCGCGTACCGGATCGCGCCGACCTTGCCCTCGATGCCGCGAATGCCGAACCCGCCGGGGATCAGCACCGCGTCCACATCACGCAGCGCGGCCTGCGCACCCGCCGGGGTCTCACAGTCGTCGGACTGCACCCAGCGAATGTTGACCTTGGCCCGCGAGGCGAACCCGCCCGCGCGCAGCGCCTCGGTCACCGACAGGTAGGCGTCCGGCAGATCGACATACTTGCCGACCAGCGCGACCTCGACAGTTTCACGCGGCGAATGCACGCGATCGAGCAGATCGCCCCAGACGGTCCAGTCCACGTCGCGGAACGGCAGCCCGAGCTTGCGCACCACGTAGGCGTCGAGGCCCTCGCGATGCAGCACCTTCGGAATGTCGTAGATCGACGGTGCGTCCGGGGTGGAGATGCAGGCGTCCACGTCGACGTCGCACATCAGCGCGATCTTGCTCTTGAGGCCCTGCGGCACATCCCGGTCGCAGCGCAGAATGAGCGCATCGGGCTGGATGCCGATGCTGCGCAGCGCCGCCACCGAATGCTGCGTCGGCTTGGTCTTGAGTTCGCCCGACGGCGCCAGGTACGGCACCAGCGACACGTGCAGGAAGAAAACGTTCTCCCGGCCCACGTCGTGGCGCACCTGACGGGCAGCCTCGAGGAACGGCTGCGACTCGATGTCGCCGACCGTGCCGCCGATCTCGGTGATGACCACGTCCGGGACGTGTCCCTCCAGATCAGGGCCTGCCATCGCGAGGATGCGGCTCTTGATCTCGTCGGTGATGTGCGGGATGACCTGCACCGTGTCGCCGAGGTACTCGCCGCGCCGCTCCTTGGCGATCACCGACGAATACACCTGCCCCGTGGTGACATTCGCGTCGCCGGACAGGTCCCTGTCGAGGAACCGCTCGTAGTGACCGACATCCAGGTCGGTCTCGGCGCCGTCCTCCGTCACGAACACCTCTCCGTGCTGGAACGGATTCATGGTGCCGGGATCGACGTTCAAGTACGGGTCGAGTTTCTGCATCGTGACGCGCAGCCCGCGCGCCGTCAACAGCTGACCGAGGCTGGAGGCGGTAAGACCTTTACCCAATGAGGAGGCGACACCACCGCTGACGAAGATGTGTTTCGTCGCTGTTCGCGCCTGAATCCGTGTTTGACCCACGGGTCTTCACGGTAACACGAATCCGTAGTTCAGATCGCACCACACGCGCGTTTGCCACCAGGTCGCTGCATTTGGATTGCGCGCGCTGCCGACAGTGTTCACAGCGTAGCTCTGGTGCGACTGCCGGAAGCCGCGTCACCGCACCGATTCACCCTGACCACGACTGTGAGAGAGGTCGCCTCAGCACGGGCACGGTATCGCGGAGCACGCATCGGTCGAAGGTTCGCGAGAGTGGTCAGTGCGGCGGGGCGACGAGGGTGAGGGAATTCGCCTTGGCGCCGGTGCCGTAGCGGCCCGCGCCGCCGTTCAGTTGCTCGCTGAGGCCGAGGACGGTGGTGACCCGGCCGATTTCCCGGTCGAGGTTGTCGACGGTGGTGACGGTGGTGGCCAGGGCCGCGTCGGAGCGGATGGCGCCGACTGGGCCCGGTGCGTCGGCGGCTCCGGAACGGCCCGCCAGGACAGCTCCCGCGCTACGACCGCGCAGGGCTCCTGCGAAACGGGCGATGTTCGAGCCCTGACCGTTCTCGCTGGAGCGGGCGCCGTCGCCGGTGATGACGACCGCGAGTTGCGCCGGATCGACCGGAGTATCGCCATAGGCGAGGAAGCCGCCGCCGCGCAGCGTCTCCAGCGCCAGGCCCAACTCCTGCGGGGTGCTGCGGGGTTGCGAGTTCGCGGGATCGAGCAACAGCACGAGGCCGAGCAGATCGCCCGCCATGCTGCCCTGATCGACCGCTCCACTGCGCAACTGAGCGCCCGCGGGGATGACGTTGGTGAGGGTGGTGCGCAGGCGGTCGCCCTCGGTGGTATCGAGGAAGGCGTCGGTGAGTGCGATTTTGCCTGTCACCGAGGCGCCGGAGGTGTCGAGCCCCTTGGTGACAGCGTCGATGTCGGTGGGGTCGGCGTCGGGGGTAGTGAACACCACGACGCGGCGGTCGATGAGGGTGCCTGCGAGGATCCGGCCCGCAGAGCCTGCGGTGAAACGATCGGTGCCATTCAACTCGTCGGTTAGTCGGCGGTTCTGTTCGGAGATGGTGTCGACCTGCTTGCGCAGATCGGTCTTGTCCGTACGCAACCCGTGCAGCAGATCCGCCGCCACCGTCTGCGAGCCGAGCACCACCCCGACGGCGAGCGCTAGGAAGATCGCGACCAGAGAAACGGCGTGCTGACGTAGCGAAATCATCGACGCTCCTGGGTTTCTGCGGTATATCCACACCCGGCCGGGCTGATGAGAACTGCGCGATCGTGTCTCATCAGCCCCTCCTGGGCAGTCTTTCGCCCGATCATTTGCCGACCAGGCCCTGCGCCCATAGCTCGAAGCGGTTCCACGTGGCGATGGCCCAATCCAACACCTCGCCGCCCATGTGGGAGGCGAGCATCGCGACGATCACGGCGATCATCGCGGCGAGCACGATCATCGCGATCGCGGTGCCCGACACGCGGTTGCGATACAGCGTGGCAACGGCTTTGGCGTCCATCAGCTTGGCGCCGACCTTGAGCCGAGTGAGGAAAGTCGCGGGGTTGCTGTCGCGGCGGCCACGATCGAAGAAGTCGTCCAGCGATGCGGCGGCGCCTGCGGTCACGATCAGCGACGCGCCGTGATGGTGGGCCAGCAGCAGCGCCAGGTCGGCAGGAGAGCCCGACGACGGGAAGGTCGTCGCACCGATACCGAGATCCTGAATGCGCTCCAGGCCCTTGGCGTGACCGTCGGTGTCGGCGGGCAGGATCACCTCGGCGCCCGACTTCAAGGCGCTGGTGGTGATTTCGTCCGGATCGCCGACGATGAGGTCGGGCCGGTAGCCCTGCTTCATCAGGGTGTCCGCGCCGCGGCCGACGCCGACCATGATCGGCGCGTATTCCTTGATGAAGGGCTTGAGGGCCTTCAGTTCGTCGGCGTGGTCGGGACCGTCGGCCACCACGACGACGTGCCGATGCTTCATCGCCAGGTCGAGTTCCGGAACGCCGATGCCATCGATAAGCAGCGCGCTCTCGGTGCGGAAGAACTCGATGGTATTGCCCGCGAATGCCTCGAGATGATCGGCGAGACCGTTGCGGGCCGCGAGCATCCGATCGGTAATGCCGGCTTCTGTCAATTCGATGCCCTCGACAAGGACCTCGGGCTCTTTCCTGGTCAACTTATCCGCGTAGACGATGCCCTCGTTGACGCGAACCTTGGCGCCATCCTTGATTTTGCTGAACGCATCCGAGCTCACTGTGTCCAGCAGTAGTATTCCGTTGGCCACCAACACTTCCGGGCCGAGATTCGGATAACGACCAGAAATCGACGGCGAGGTATTCACCACCGCGACCACACCAGCTTCGACGAGCCGATCGGCAGTGAGCCGATCCAGATCCATCTCGTCCAGCACCACCACATCACCGGGCCCGACCCGCTTGAGTAGACGCCGGGTGTTGCGGTCGACCCGGGCGATGCCGGTAAGCCCTGGCAGCGTTTCGGTGTTCTTCGACAACAATGCCAACATCTTCATGAGCCCGATAATGGCCGCTAAATCTCAACCATTGATGGAGGCGCGCCGAATCATCGGCCACATTCGTCACTGTGATACCAGCCCGTCACATCGCGTGGAAACCACTCGACGGACGCAACGGCGAAGATCCGGCTTCCCCTAACGATCATCGATTGCCGGTGCGACCTCGGCCGCGCCCATCACGATCGGCCTAACCAGTCCGGCCCTAGCTGGCGAGTGTGTACCTCGCTTGCTCCCGCCGCGCTTCGGCCACCCGTTCGCGAATGTCCGGATCCTTGATCTCGTAGTCCGCCCACACAGGAAAGTGATCCGTCGTGGACTTTCCCGCGCCACTAGCGACAGTCTCGAATTCTCGCGTGGCCCCGATCTGATCCGGGTTGCGATCCCAAAATACGGTTTTCGTCTCAGGAGGCAACGACAACTTCACTCCGAGTTCATCGAAAGTTTTGCCATATACTTTTGCCGGGTTCTCGGTGTTGAAGTCTGCCCCCAAAATCGCCGGGCTCTTGATATTGGACTTCATGGTCTGTGCGATGGCTGCGGCATCCCCTGCACCGGCACCATGTTCGTAACTCGCCTTCATTACTCCATGCGGGTTCGGAAACATTTGCCAGAAGTTGACCCCAAGAATGTCGACACTTTGGGCCCAGCGAGGGTAAGGCACAGTCGGCTCACCCCTGAAAACCAATTTGGTCATTGGGGTCGGTAGCCGAATCGCTTCGGCTGCGTCGATCGGTAGCCGGCTGAGCACAGCGAGGGACAATTCCGTGTCTTTCGCTGCACTCAGGTGCGTGGGGCACACCTTCGATTCGAAAACGTGTCCATAGCCGGCTCGTTCGGCCAATTTCCGGGCAGTCGAACCGGCCGGGCCCACCTCTCCCTCCTGAATCAGGATGACATCGGCGTCGAGCCTATCGAACAGCATCGCGAAGTAATCCAGATTGGGCCCGTCGCCCTCGTAGTCGAGACCCGCTGTCGATTTGATCGGATAACCACCGGCGATATTGAATGTCACTACTCGCAAAGGTCGGTAGGGATCAGCCCTTTCTGCGGCCGTTCTGGAAGGCGGAAACCCGATCGACTCCCAGTACTCGGACTCCCGCTCTGGGCTCTTCGCAAGCGAGACCCCCCTATTCCCAGCGAAGGAAACCCCCTGCTCAGCGACCGAGGCACGGCTGGCGCGGTCGGCAGCAGAGAGATGACTCGCTGTTCGATCAGTGTGGCGACTGACGTGACGCAGACCGTCGGAGTCGAAACATGCGAAGGACTGCAGCTTCGCGTCGACCCGATCGCAGATCTGTCTCGCCGACCGAGCGGCCTCGACACCGAACAGCGTGCAATCCCTTCGCCATGAGATACAACCTGCGGCAACGCCATACAGTCCGGACGCCGTCCTCGACTCTGCGAGGCACGCGAAATATTACCTGGGGTGCTATTCACATCTTAGCCGACTCGACCGCAATCCGTTCGCGCCGAAGGGCTTTCGGCCTGTCGCACCTCGGCTACCAATCGGACAGGATCACGATCCGCGGTACAGGAATCCTGGGGCCCCGGACAGTACCCGTATGCTGCGGGTCACAGATATCTCTAAGAGGAGACATTCATGGCCAGCACCACCGTCGACGCTGTCATCGCCGCCCCGCGCGAGATCGTGTACCGCCTTTTCGCCGAGCGCGAGAGCATCAGCCCCTACCTTCCGGTCCAGGTCAAGCTGATCAAGCCGGGACTGACCGAGCGCGAAGGCGTCGGTGCGCAGCACCTGATCGGCGTCGGGCCGCTCGGCGTCACCGAAGAGATCACCACGCTGGTGCCGGGTGAGCGCATGGAGTACAAGATCGTCAAGGGCGCTCCGGTGAAGCGGCACGTCGGTGTCGTCACCTTCACCGACGCCGCCGACGGAACCCTGGTGTCCTACACGATGGAATCCGAGCCGAGCCTGCCCGTACCGTCCAAGATCCTGGAGTTCGGGCTGCGCAACCTCATCTCCCAGTTCATCCGCGCCGCGCAGAAGGCCGTCCGCTGAGCGGATAACCGCACCTCTCTGGGATCCGCGCCCGCTGCCGATCCCAGGGGTGCGCATCCGGACGCACGAGGCAGCTGTCAGGCCGACGCGCGTTCGGAGCGGGCGGTCTCGAGAAGCTCTTCCGCGTGGGCTCGGCCGGTCTCGGTGTCGTCGAGCCCCGCCAGCATGCGGGCCAATTCGATCACTCGCTCATCTTTCGTCAGCGCGCGGACGCCACTGTTGACCTTGCCCTTGCCGTCGTCGGATTTGTCCACCACCAGATGCGTGTCGGCGAAGGCGGCGACCTGCGGCAAGTGGGTCACGACGATCACCTGATGGGTGCGGGCGAGACGCGCGAGCCTGCGGCCGATCTCCACCGCCGCCCGGCCGCCGACGCCGGCGTCGACCTCGTCGAACACCATCGTCGCGCCGTGGTCCGAACTGGCGAGCACCACTTCCAGAGCCAACATCACGCGCGAGAGTTCACCACCGGACGCACTCTTGCTCAAAGGCAGCGACTGTGCGCCGGAATGCGCGGACAGCCGGAACTCCACCTCGTCCACGCCGGATGATCCCGCGTGCAACTCTTCTCCGTCGACCGTCAGCGGCGCGGAATCCTGTGGGCTCGCGGGCACCGGACGCACCTCGACCTCGAGCCGCGCTTTACCCATCGCCAGCCCGCCTAGTTCGGCGCTCACCGCGGCGGCGAGCTTGCCCGCCGACTTCGTCCGCGCGGCAGTCAGCTTGCGCGCCGCCTCCCTGACGCGTTCGGCGGCGATGTCCACCTCGGCGGCCAAGGCTGTCAAAGCCTCTTCCGAAACGTCGAGCGAGCCGAGCCGGGTGCGCGACTCGTCCGCCCATGCGATTACCCCGTCGACGTCGGGGGCGTATTTGCGGGTGAGCGTCTTGAGTTCGGCCTGCCTGGTGAGCAGCGAGTCCAGTGCGCCGGGATCCGACGGCAGGTCCGAAAGATAGCTGCTGAGTTCGGTGGTCAGATCGACCACCAGCGCGATGGCCTCCTCCAGACGGGGCGCGAGCGCGGTCAGGGCCGGGTCGTCGGCCGATTCCACGCGGGCCCGTGCCACACCGAGCAATTCCAGTGCGCCCGAACCGTCTTCGGGCGAATCGGGAGAACCGGCCAGTGCGTCATGCGCGGTCACTGCCGCCTCGCGCAGGGAATCCAGGTCACTGAGCCTGCGCACCTCGTCCACGATGCGCACATCCTCACCGAGCTCTGGTGCGATGGCATCGATTTCGGTGAGCGAATGCTTGAGCCGGTCGGCCTCCAGCGCGAGTTCTCTACTGCGCGCGGTGCGTTCGATGAGTTCGGTGCGGGCATCGAGCCATGACCGCCGGTGCACTTGATACTTGCGCAGCAACGGTCCGACCGTGTCGGCGGCGAACTGATCCAGCGCGGACAACTGCTGGTCCGGGCGCTGCAGCCGCAGTTGGTCGTTCTGGCCGTGCACAGTGAGCAGCGGCGCGGTGAAATCGGCGAGCACCGCGGCGGGCACACCGCGGCCACCGAGATGGGCGCGCGAACGACCATCACTGCCGACTGTCCTGATCGCGATGATGCTGCCGTCGTCATCGGCCTCCGCCGCAGCCGATTCCAGCACCTGCCCGACTTCGGCGCGCGCGGCGTCATTGACGTCGTCAACGGTGAAGCGACCCTCCACCACGGCGCGTGCGGCACCGAGCCGCACCCGGCCCGCATCGGCCCGCGCGCCGCTGAGCAGGTGCAGGCTCGTGACCACCATGGTCTTGCCCGCACCGGTTTCACCGGTGAGAACTGTCAGACCCTCATGGAATTGCGCAGTGGCGGTCGAGATAACGCCAAGGCCATCAATCCTGATCTCTGTCAGCACGTGTGCTCTCCGTTCGCCGTCGGCCACGCCAGCCTGTCACGGGCAATTGGAACTTGCGCACCATCCGATCCGCGAAAGGCGCGGAATCCAACCGCACCCAGCGCACCGGCTCGGCGCCGCGGACCGCTTCGACCCGCCCACCCTTCGGCAGCGCGAGGGTACGCCTGCCGTCGAGGAAAACTATCGCATCATGTCCCGTCGCAACGGATTCCACGGCGATACGCGACTCCGGGCTCGTCACCAGCGGGCGTGCGAAAAGGGCATGCGCATTGCTCGGAATCACCAGCAGCGCTTCGAGTTCCGGCCACACCACCGGGCCGCCCGCGGAGAACGCGTACGCGGTCGAACCGGTGGGCGTCGAGATCAGGATGCCGTCACAGCCGAACTGCGACACCGGCCGTCCGTCGACCTCCAGCACCACCTCGAGCACACCCATCCGCGCGGCATTCTCGATACTTGCTTCGTTCAACGCCCAACCGGTTTCGACGATCTCGTCATCCACACGGACGGTGACGTCGATCGTCATCCGATCCTCGATGCGGTAATCCTTGCGGACCACCTGGGCCAGCGCCTCGTCCAGATGCTCGGCCTCGGCCTCGGTGAGGAAACCGATGCGGCCCAGATTGATTCCCAGCACCGGCACCGCGGCGGGCCGCGCCAGTTCGGCGGCACGCAGGAAAGTGCCGTCACCACCGAGAACGAGCACCATCTCACAACCCACCGCCGCATCCGGGCAGTGCTCGACCACCCGGACCGGGTAACCGCCGGGCGCTGCCACCGCCGAAGAGCCTGGCCCCGGTGCCTCGCAATCGAGATCGACATCGAACCGGGTGCCTTCGGCCTCATCGGCCAGCACCCGCAGCCCGATCCCAGCATCGGCGAAGATCTTGGCCACCCGATGGGCGGTTTCGATGATCTCCGCGCGGCCGGGATGCGAAACCAGCAGAATCTCCCGGCCACCGGACTCGGCCGGTGCCTGCGCGTTCACTGTGGACCCTCCTCAACCGCACGCTCGACGAGGGCCGCGACCTGCTCGCCGTCGTACTCGAACTGCCCGTCTTTACGCAGCCACAGAAAGTATTCGACATTGCCCGACGGGCCGGGCAGCGGGCTGGCAACGACCGCTCGAGTGCGCAGTCCCAACCCCGCGGCCGCGGCCGCGACATCGCGCACCACTTCGGCACGCAAGGCCGGATCGCGCACGACACCGCCGGAACCCACCCGTTCTTTACCCACTTCGAACTGGGGTTTCACCATCGGCAGCAGGTCTGCGCCCAACGCAGAACAGGCGGCGAGCGCAGGCAGCACCAGGCCGAGGGAGATGAACGACAGATCGCCCACCACAAGCTCGACCGTGCCACCGATCGATTCGGGGGTCACGCCGCGGACATTGGTGCGATCGAAGACCCGCACCCGTTCATCGTTCTGCAGCCGCCAGATCAGCTGGCCGTAGCCGACGTCCACGGCGACGACCTCGCGTGCGTGTCTCGAGAGCAGCACATCGGTGAACCCACCGGTCGACGCGCCCGCGTCCAGGCAGCGCTTACCCGCGATCGTCAAACCCTCGGGTTCGAACGCTTCGAGCGCGCCCAGGAGCTTGTGCGCACCGCGCGACGCCCAGGACACCTCGTCCGGTTCGTCGCGCACCACCAGCGGGGTGCCTGTTTCGACGGCGGTCGCCGGTTTCACCGCGACCGTTCCAGCTATCAGGACGCGGCCCGCGCCGATCAGCTCGACCGCGTGTTCCCGCGATCTCGCCAACCCGCGGCGAACCAGTTCGGCGTCCACCCGCGCGCGCCTGGCCACCTCAGATCTTGTCCACCGTGGCCAAGGCCTGAACCAGCACCTCGTGTGCCTGCTCCAGGATGCGTGCCCGCCGCGTGATGTCGGTGCCGGTTTCGGCGCCCTCGGGCTGACCGGCACGCGAACCGAGCTCGGCGAGCAGGCTCTCGACATCGGCGCGAATCCGAGCGGGATCGGCCGGTTCCGGGCGCCCTTGTGCGCCAGGCAGATGCTGGCCCGGCATCGGGACCCCCGGGCGGGGTCCGTTCGAGCCGGGGCCGTTCATACCGGGTCCATATGGGCGGGGCATCGGAGTACTCATCGTGATGTCAACGCTATCGGATTTCCGAACCGGACGCGCGGACCGTCACGGCTCGTCCTGGGTTACGCCGCAAGCGTGTGGTCAAGTCGACGACCAAGTCGGTCGCGGCCGGGTCCGGTTCGCCCGCCACGGGCGGGTGATTCAATGCGTCCAGCGATTCCGACACATAGGTCGGGATCAGGTCAGCCGGGGCGTCGCGCAGTTCGTCGAGGGTGCTCACGCCGGTCAGAACCAGCAGCGAATCGAGGCCGACCCGGTTGGCGCCCTCGATGTCGGTGTCGAGGCGGTCCCCTACGACCAGCGCGCTGCGGGTGCCCGCCCGCACCAAGGCGTCCTCCATGAGTGGCGCGTAGGGCTTTCCGGCCACCAGAGGCGCGCGACCAGAGGCGGCCCGCAAGGCCGCGACCATGGCGCCGTTGCCGGGCGCGAATCCGCGCTCGTTCGGCAAAGTCTTGTCGGTATTAGCGGCGACCCATAGGGCGTCAGCGCTCAGCGCGTAGGCCGCCTCGGCCAGATCCGGCCAGGCGGTAGCCGGCGAATGTCCTTGTACGACAGCATCGGGCGCGGTGCCGTTGAACCGGCGGACCGAACGCAGACCAACGGCATCCACCTCCGCGGCGAGATCATCGGTGCCGACGATCAAGACGGTCGCACCGGAGTCGAGTCGCTCCGCAAGCAGCCGGGCCGCCGCCTGCGCGCTGGTCACGACATCGTCCGTCGTCGCGGGGAAACCGAGCTCGGCCAGGTGCTGGGCGACCGCGTCCGGCCCTCGGCTCGCATTGTTCGTGACGTAGACGAGCCGTTGCGGCACGCCGGAATTCGCCAGCGCGTCAGGGGCGCCTTCGATCACCTCGGGTCCGCGGTACAGCGTGCCGTCCAGATCCAGTAGTAGGGCTTCGTAGCGATCTCGTAGCCGCTTCACACCACTCTCACTCCATGTCACCGTCGGCAGCCCTTGCCGAACTCTCCGCCCATGCTCCATTGCCCGGCGATCTGCTCCGCGGGCCGGCACGCGGCCGCAGCTCTCGGAAGCACACAGCACACTACGCCCACCGCTCGACAGACAGAACAGCCGTCGGCGTCGGTCACGGCCGACCGTAGAGCAACCGTGCCCGGGCGAGATCCACGACCCCGTCTGGCGGCACGTGCAGGAAGTACTCGAGCTGCCACGCCTGTGTGGCACGGGCCTGACGGTTCGTGGTGTCCGCCCATGGCGGATAAATCCGAAACCCGCGCTTGCCACCCGAACCGTCAATGGAGACAATATCTTTCGTACGCAACACGGCGCCAGGAAAAACGAACTGGCCGAAGTGGCTTCCCGCGCGGGTACTGATGACGAACAGCTCGACACGATCGGTGACATCGAACGGCCGGATCGGTCCGCCCACCCCGCGCTGCCACACGGTGACGAACTGACCGACTTTCGTCGGCGTCGATTTGCCGACTCGAAACCGCACCGACCGGCCGTCCAGCGTGAAAGAGTGTGCCGCGTACTCGGCGCTCTCCGACTCGACTACCGGCACAGAACAATCGAGCCCGAGAGGCTCGAATATCAGTGCTTTCGCGGCAGCCAGATCATCGTGGGCCGACCAAGGTTCCACCTGCACTACCGGACTCTGCCTGAAATCCGATCTCGCCACAACATTCCACTCCGCACCCCACCAGTATTCACAAGCCTCCCCCGCAGGCCTATTCCGCGCCGCACTCCGACGGCACTCAGAGACCAGAGTTGCCAGAACATTCCGCTCGGCACCCCACCTGCCCTCATTAGCCCCCACCCCGCAGGCCTGTTCCGCGCGGCGCTCTGACAGCACTCAGAGACCAGAGTTGCCAGAACATTCCGCTCGGCACTCCACCTGCGCTCACAAGCCTCCGCCGCTGGTCTATTCCGCGGCGCACTGCGACCCGGAACCCCGTGTCGCTGATCAGATGCACGCTCAACTCCACCCGCCTTCGTGAGGCGGAGTCGCCGCACAGTTCCGTACCGCACTCCACAAGCACTCACATGCCTGCGCCGCCGGTCCATTCCGCAGCACACGACGCCGGCACCCTGAAGCCTGTCCTATTCATCAGGTCCGCGCTTCGCTCCGATCACCTTCGGAAGCCGGAGCTGCCGCGCGGCTGCGGAACGCGCTCCGGCGGCGCTCAGAAACCCGAGTCGCCGGAGAGCGCCGTTCTGCAGTCCACCAGCACTCACAAGCAAGTCGGCACAGCTGGTCGGTTCCGCATCGCACTCGGCGGCGCTCAGACGCTCGAGTCCGCGGGCAGTTCCGGTCTGCACCGCACCGGCACGCGGACGCTGGTGGTGCTGGTCAGCTCCGCATCGCGCTGTGACGGCACTCGAGAGCCGGTCTCGCCGGAGATTTCCGTACCACACCGATCCCGCGGTCAGATGTCGGTCTCGCCGGTCAGTTCGGCCGCGCGGTCTTCGGCGTCGGTCTCACCATCCAGGTCGGCGGAGGCGGCGTTGAGGAACCAGGTGAGTCCGTCGTCGGTTCGGCCCGCGGCGACGAGTGCGTCGGCATAGGCATAGAACAGTCGGGCGGCGGCGGAGCCGGTGCGGGACGGGTCCAGATCGGAAGTCTGCAAGGTGACCACGGCCTGGTCGTACTGGCCGAGGTCCATGCGGGCCCCGGCGACCACAATGCGCAGCTCACTAGCTTCATCGCCGCTCAGACCACGGGCCTCGTCGCTGCGGCCGAGTTCGATCGCGCGCTCGGGGCGGCCGAGACCGCGTTCACAGTCCGCCATCACCGCGAGCAGACCCGAGCCACCGGACATCCGGCGGGCGGTACGCAGCTCGGAGAGCGCCTCGGCCCACTCACCCGCGTGGTAGGCGGTGACACCCGCGGTTTCGCGAACCACGGCAATGCGGCCTGCGCGTTGCCGTGCCGCACGGGCGTGCGCCAGCGCGAGGCCGGGATCGTCGTCGATCAGCCTGGCCGCCATGACCAGGTGGCGGGCGACAGCTTCCGCATTGGTCTTGTCCAAGCTCAATAGGTCACGCCGGACCGCAGGTTCGAGATCTGAGGCCTGGATGTCGTCGGGCAGATCCGGCTCCTCGGGCCGCGGCGGGCGTCGATCCGACGACTGGCCGCCGCCTCCCGCGCGCGCGCCCTCGCCACCACGACGACGGTCCTCCGACGGGCCGTCCCCACGCTGAAACGACCCGCGATCCGATCCGCCACGCTCGCTGGACCGGCCGAAGCCTGCACGCTCACCGGAATCACTGCGCTTGAAACCACCGCGCTGACCGGAATCAGGGCGGTTGGCACCACGATCGGTGGAACCGCCTCGTGAATCACCACCCCGATTGAAACCGCCACGCTGGCCCGAATCACCGCCACGGTTGAAACCACCCCGATCGCCGGAGCCACGCTGGGTCGAATCACCGCCACGGCTGGAGCCACCGCGCTCACTGGAATCACCACTGCCACGGTTGAATCCGCCGCGCTGGCCCGAATCACCGCCGCGATTGAAACCGCCACGCTCGCCGGAGTCACCACCGCGATTGAAACCGCCACGCTGACCGGAGTCAGTGCCGCGATTGGACCCGCCACGCTCGCCTGATCCCCCACGCGGGCCGGAATCATCTCGTCGGTTGAAACCACCTCGATCGCCGGAGCCGCCGCGCTGGCCGGAACCACCACTGCGATTGAAACCGCCGCGCTCACCCGAATCCTCGCCGCGCTTGAAGCCGCCCGCCGAGTCGCCACGGTGGCTGGAGCCACCGGAGTCACTGCCGCGATTGGACCCGCCGCGCTGGCCGGAGTCAGTGCCACGGTTGAATCCACCACGCTCGCCTGAGCCGCCGCGCTGGCCGGAATCACCGCTGCGTTTGAATCCACCACGTTGCTGCGAGCTCTGGCCGCCGGTGCGATCACGCTCGGGGGTGTTCGAGGACGAGTCGCCACCACGTGCGGGGCGCTCGCCGCCTGCACCACGCTGGCCTGAACCAGAGGCGGGGGTGTCACGCCGGAAGGACTTCCGGTTGTCGTTCTGTTCCGACACGGTGATCCCTTTCTAGGTTCCGCAAGAAGTGGTCGGGGCCCCACAAATTGAATCACGTGTCGATGGTGGGGCATGGACGCGGAGGCGCGCGATGAGCACGGCAAGGTGCCCAAACGCCGATAGGGGACCCAGATTCTGGGTCCCCTATCGCGAATGATGTTCCGGCGGTGTCCTACTCTCCCACACCCTGTCGAGTGCAGTACCATCGGCGCTGGCAGGCTTAGCTTCCGGGTTCGGAATGG
>NZ_JBHVDF010000030.1:25085-52129 GCF_042802915.1 Nocardia sp. NPDC057440 | reverse complement strand
TGGTGCACCGCCGACATCGGCTGGGTCACCGGACACAGCTACATCGTCTACGGCCCCCTCGCCAACCGCACCACCCAGGTCGTCTACGAGGGCACACCCAACTCTCCCGACGAGCACCGGCACTTCGACATCATCGAAAAGTACGGTGTCACCATCTATTACACCGCTCCCACCCTGGTGCGGACCTTCATGAAATGGGGCCGCGAGATCCCCGACGCCCACAACCTTTCCTCGCTGCGACTGCTCGGCTCGGTCGGCGAGCCCATCAACCCGGAAGCCTGGCGCTGGTACCGGGATGTCATCGGCGGCAACCGAACTCCGATCGTGGACACCTGGTGGCAGACCGAGACCGGCGCCATCATGATCTCCCCGCTGCCCGGCGTCACCGCGACCAAGCCCGGCGCCGCGATGGCTCCACTGCCCGGCATCTCCGCCAAGATCGTCGACGACGAGGGCAGCGAACTCGACAACGGCCGTTCCGGCTTGCTTGTCCTCGACCAGCCGTGGCCGTCGATGCTGCGCGGCATCTGGGGCGACATGGACCGGTTCCGGGAGACCTACTGGGACCGATTCGCCGACGCGGGTTGGTATTTCGCCGGTGACGGAGCCAAGCTCGACACCGACGGCGACCTGTGGGTGCTCGGCCGGGTCGACGACGTCATGAACATCTCCGGCCACCGCATCTCCACCGCCGAGGTGGAGTCCGCGCTGGTCGGGCACTCCGGAGTCGCCGAGGCCGCCGTCGTCGGCGCCAGCGACGACACCACCGGTCAGGCCATCGTCGCGTTCGTCATCCTCACCGCCGGTGCGGCCGATACCGGCGCGGCACTGATCGCCGAACTGAAAGCCGAAGTGTCCAGGGAGATCAGCCCGATCGCCCGCCCACGCGAAATCCACATCGTCCCCGAACTCCCGAAAACCCGCAGCGGCAAGATCATGCGCCGCCTACTCCGCGACGTCGCCGAGGGCCGAGAACTCGGCGATACTTCGACCCTCGTCGACCCGAAGGTCTTCGAGACCATCGCCCGCGGATAGGCGACGCGGAATGCGGCGGACCCGGCCACCACAGTGATGAGGGGGGCCGGGTCCACCGCTCCGCGCCACCTGATCATCGGCACGGGCGTGGTCGCGCGATGAGTGGTCGGGGCCGATACGTCAGTCGGCCTGCCGTTGTGCGACAGAATGCCGGCGTGCCTGCCAGTTGGCATGTTTGCGAGCGGTGAACCGGTAGGCCTCGGCCAACAGTGGTTCTATGGCGTCGAAGGTCTCGTCACTCGGATTCACGACACAGACCCAATGCTGAGCGCCGTAGGTAGGGTGCGGCATCAGCTGATCCCTGGCCGCGTAGTCGTAATCGGTAGCCAGCGTGCCGTTCTCGTCGCGCCGAGTGGGCACCTGGCCGAACATCGCGGTAAAGGTGTCCTTGGTCAGAGAGATGTTCAACCGGTACGCGTCGTCCTGGTCCAGCGCGGAGGCGGTGTCGTAGTTGTCGCCGGTCACGATGGTCGCGAACGGGATTTGGCGTTCGGCAGGCAGGTCGCCGTTCGGGTCGTAGATGAAGAAACTGTCACCCAGATACCCACTGACCACCACGCCCTCGAAATGCTCATCGATGTAGCGCTTCACTTCGTCGGCATCCATACCGAACCTTTCTCTCGAGAGATCACCTACCTTGAATTTTCTCATTGAACTTCCCAGTGAGACTTTCCTGAACATGAACGCTGTATAGGCTGAATTCGTCGACGTAACCCTCAAAGCACCGAGGCGGCCGAAGGCGAGTCGTGCGCGATCGTCGGCGCGTCACCCACACGATGCGCCGGTGGCGCGAGTGCGAGAGCGGGGCTCGGTCGCGGGGGTCGAGCAGGAGATCCGCGGTGCGAGGTCCTGCGCCGGCGGCCGGGTATCGGGATGTTCTCACAGCACGAACGGTGCACCGGCGCGAGCGTCGCGCAATGCGCGGGCCCACCAGAGGAGTTGGTCCACTGCGACGTTGACGGTTTCGTCGAGCTCGGCGTCGCGGCGCGGCCAGCTGCCGTCGGCGGCGAAGCGCTGCCACACCTTGGCGATGGGGATGGTGCGGCGAATGGGAACGGCATTCAGTTCGCCGAACACCTGCCGCAGTTGGGCGGCGGCCTGGCTGCCGTCGGAGTCGCGGCCGTAGCTGACGACGGTCACCGGCTTGGCGGACCATTCGCTGTCGAACCAGTCGATGGCGTTCTTCACAGCCGCCGGAAAGCTTCCGTTGTATTCGGGCGTGACCACGACGAATGCGTCGGCGGCGGCCAAGCGCTCGCCCAGTTCCCGCACCGACGGGGGAATCGGTTCGTCGTGATCGATGAGCTGATCGGGCAGTCCGACGGTGGCGAGGTCGACAGTGTCCAGCTCGACATCACGACGGCGGCGCAGCCGGCCCGCGAACCAACCCGCCACCGTCGGCCCGAATCGGCCGGTGCGGGTGCTGCCGAGGATCAGCGTCACCCGCACCGGGCGCGCGGTGGGCGCGCCCGGTGCGTCGGCGCCCACCGCCGCATTCACGGTTCGATCGCCGAGCTCGCTCACCGCACGTCCTGGGTGGGTGCTTCGAGGAAGGCGGGGATGATCGGCAGCAGCAGTTCTGGACGGTGCACCAGGGTGATGTGGCTGGTGCCGGGCAGGATGGCCAGCTGCGCGTTCGGCAGGCCCGCGGGCGTGTCACCCATGATGCCGCCGCCGAAGAGCCGGAACATCTCGACCGCGTGCTCGGGCCTGACGATGTCGGAGTCGCCGATCACCGTCAGCGTCGGTGCCGTGATCTGGCGCACCGCCGCTGCCGTAAAAGCGGGCAGCGCGTTCTGGTCGTGATCCTTCACCCGCGCGACCAAACGCGGGAAGTCCGCTGGACGCGGCGCGTTCTTCATGTAGTCGTCGTAGAAGGGCGAACCGTGCAGCATTTCCGGCCGCAGCTCGGCAAGGCCGTCCAGCAGCCCTGGGTGCATCGCGTTGGCGTCGAGGCCGCCCGCCGCGAGGACCTGCTTGCGCACCAGTTCGGGGTGCTTCAGCGAAATCTCCAGTGCGACACCGGCACCCATGCTGTAGCCGAGGATGTCCGCGCGTCGCACGCCGAGCCGGCGCAGTAGCGCCACCGTGTCCTCGGCCATCTGCGGGGTGCGCAGCGGGCGGTCGATGTCGGCGGTGCGGCCGTGTGCCTGCTGTTCGACGGCGATCACCTGGCGGGTCTTGGACAGTTCCGGAATCAGTTGACCGAAGTCGGTGCCGATGCCCGACAACGCACCATGCAACAACACCAGCGGCGGCCGCGCGGTCGGAGTGCCGTGCACCTCGTAGTACATGTGCAGGCCGTTCACATCGGCGTAGGCGCCAGTGGCCGCGGCGGGAGTGGGCCTAGGCGCGTCCTCGGCGGCCGAGCAGCCCGACAGCAGGGCGGTGGCGGCGAGGGCAGCGGCGGCGAATGCGGTGCGGAGGTTCATGTCGGTTCCTTCGGTGGTCGGTGTTGTTCGTCGGCACCAACTCTGGGCTGTGCGCCTTCCGGTTTGTTTACGGTCGAATTCCGGTGCCGAGTGCCGGTGCGGGCGCCGCTTAAGCTGCGGGTATGCGTTTCGGTGTGCTTGGTCCGTTGACGGTCTGGACGGAGGCGGGCACGGTCGTCCCTATTCCGGGCGCCAAGGTGCGGGCGCTATTGGCAGACCTGCTGGTCAACGGTGGTCAGCCGGTCTCGGCGGATCGGCTCGTCGACGACATCTGGGCGGATGATCCGCCCGGAAACCCCGCGGGCACGCTGGCGGCCAAGGCGTCGCAGCTGCGGAGGGCGCTCGAGGATGCGGAGCCCGGTGGCCGCGAGCTGGTGGTGTCGCCACCGCCCGGCTATCGCCTCGGCGGCACCGACGTCGACGCGGTGCGTTTCCGCGCACTGGTGGCCACCGCGCGTGCCGCCACGGACACGGCCGCGCACGTCCGGGCGCTCACCGAAGCGCTCGGTCTGTGGCGCGGCCGGGCATACGCCGACTTCCGGGACGCGACCTTCACCGAACCGGCCATCGCCCAGCTGGAGGAACAACGGCTGGTCGCGGTCGAGGAACTCGCGGAGGCGCGACTGTCACTCGGCGAATATCGCGAGGTGGCAGGCGATCTCGCGACCTTCGTGCGCGAAAACCCACTACGCGAACGATTGCGCGCGGGGTTTTTGCGGGCGCTCTACGGTGCGGGCCGCCAGGCCGAGGCGCTCGACAGCTACGAGGACCTGCGCCGGCAGTTGGCCGACGAACTGGGTCTCGACCCGAGTCCGGAACTTGTCGCCCTGCAACGCTCGATTCTGGGGCAGGAACTACAGCTCGCCCCACCGCGACCGGAAACAGTACTGCGGCGGCGCAATTCCAATATCCCCGCCCAGCGCACCGAGCTGATCGGCCGCGACGCGGACCTGATTCGGCTGCGCGACACCGTTTCCGACGCCAGGCTGGTGACGCTGACCGGCCCGGGCGGCGTCGGCAAGACCCGGCTCGCGCTCGCCGCCGCCGCTGGACTGACCGAACGGTTTCCTCAGGGCGCCTGGCTGGTCGAACTGGCGCCGCGGCAACCGACCGCGACCGACGGGTCGATCTGGCTGGCGGAGGCGGTGTCGCAGGTGCTCGGCATCCGAGCCACCGACGGCGCAGATCCGGCGGAGCTGCTCTGCGAGGTACTCGCCGACCAAGAACTGCTGCTGGTCCTCGACAATTGCGAACACGTCGTCGACCACGCGGCCGACCTCGCCGAACTGCTACTAGGCGCGGCGCCGAACCTGCACATCCTCGCCACCAGCCGCGAACAGCTGCGGCTGCCCGGTGAGGACATCGTCGCGGTGGAGCCCTTGACCGTGCCGACCCGCGACGCCGATCTCACCGAACTCGAACAGTCCAGCGCGGTAAAGCTTTTCCTGACCCGGGCCCGTGCGAGCGCCCGCGACTTCGTCCTCGACGCCGACACCGCCGAACCGGTCGCCACCCTGTGCCGCAGACTCGACGGCATTCCCCTGGCCCTGGAGTTGGCCGCGACCCGGGTGCGGGCGCTCGGTGTGCACGAGATGGTGGCCCGGCTCGACGATCGCTTCCGCCTGCTCGCCACCGGACATCGTGGCGCCCCGCCGCGCCAGCAGACCCTCACCGCGATGATCGACTGGAGCTGGGGCCTACTCGACGACGACGAGCGGGCAGTGCTTCGCCGACTGGCCGTGCACGCGGGTGGCTGCACCCTCGACGCCGCCGAAACGGTGTGCGCGGAAGGGATCGACGGGGACACCGCCACTGCCCGCCTCGACCTGTCCACGGTCGCGGATATTGTTGCGCGACTGGTGGATCGATCGCTGGTGCACGCAACGGGCAGGCGGTTTCGGCTGCTCGAGTCGGTGGCGGCGTTCAGCATGGATCGGCTGGCGGAGGCGGGCGAAGCGGCTGCGGTGGCCCGGGCCCACCATCGTTATTATCTGCTGCTGGCCGAACGGGCTTCGCCGGAGCTGTATGGCGCGGACCAGCAGCGATGGTTGCATCGACTCGACAGCGAGGATGCGAATCTGCGGGCCGCCCTGGACGGATTCGTGCGGGCGGCTGACGCGGACCACGCGCTGCGGCTGGTGAATGCGCTGGCCTGGTATTGGCTGCTGCGTGGGCGATTGAACGAGGCCCGGCGGTGGTTCGATGCCGCGCTCGCGCTGGGTGGCGCGCCCGAACAGCGCGCACCGGCTCTCGCATGGAATACCGGACTCGCTTTCCAGCAAGGCGAATTCACCGACGGCGCCGCGAAGCGCGCGGCGGTGTTCGCGGTCTATGACACCGTCGACGATCCGGCGGGGCGGGCCCGCGCCGAGCTGTTCCTCGCCTTCTCCGCGCTGGAATCCGGCGACCTGCCGGAGCTGGGAGCACTGGTGCGCCGGGCGCTTCCGGTGTGTGAACAGCTCGGTGACCGCTGGGGTATCGCGGCCGCGCACGTGGCGCTGGCGAAATCCGCGCACAGCCGGGTGGATCTGGTCGCGTTGGAGCACAATGCCCGCTCAGCGGCGCGGATCTTCGCCGAGATCGACGACCGCTGGGGCAGACTACAGGCCGCCGAATGGCTCGGCGGCCTCGCGGAACTGACGGGCGACCTGGCCGCAGCCGCCGACATTCACACCGAGGCGCTCGGCCTCGCCCAGGAGCTGGAATTGTGGGGCCAGGTGTGCACCCATCTGTGCTGGCTCGGCTGGATCGCCATGCAGCACACCGAGTTCGACCGCGCCACCGCGCTCGGTGCGCAGGCGCAGCGAATCGCGGCCGAACACGGCTACGGCCCCGGCCGCATCTTCGCCTCGGTGGTGCTCGCCTTCGCCGCCCGGCGTGACGGCAAACCCGATGTGGCGGAACACATCCTGCGCGAACTGCTGGCACTGACCCCGCCCGGCGCCGAACAGACGCCGCTGTTCCTGCCCATGCTCCAAGTCGAACTCGGTTATCTCCTCGAACAGCGGGGTGAGCCGGGGGCCGCACTCGACCTCCACCTCACGGCCTTCGACGGCGCCCAACGCATCGCCGCACCACGCGACACCGCTTTCGCCCTGGCCGGATTGGCCACCGCCACCGCAGGTCTCGGCGAATACGACACCGCCGCCCGCCTTTTGGGTGCCGCCGAAGCCGTCCGCCTGGCCAACGGCATCGCGCTGCTCCCCGCCGAACGCCCGGACATCGACGGCCCGACAAGCACTGTCCTGGCAGCCCTCGGTGATCGCGCATTCACCGCAGCCCACAGCGCGGGCGCGAAACTGACACCCAGTGCAGCGCGGGCGCTTGCCGCCGCCTCGGCACCGCGACACACCGTCGCCGCCGACCTCGGTTGACCACCACCTGGGTGAACTGCGATTACCGACCGCGCGTCCGTGAGCACCGAGCCCGAGCACGAATGCGGCCGAGGCACCGACCGCCGCACCGGCACCGAGAGCGCGACTCCCCTTCGCCGCCGACTCGACCACGCATCCGGATGAACTGCAACGATCAGCCGCCGGAAACACGACCGCCAGCACCCGTTGACGAGTGCGGCCGAGGCACTGGCCCCGTGACTCCACAGCGCGAACCACCGCCGGGCCGATGTCAGTCGACCGTCCGACCTGACTGCTCCGGACAAGCACCGTCGGCTGCTCCTTATCGCGCGCGCTCGTGAGCCGCGGCCCGCCCATGCCAGCTGCCCGCCTTCGGCCCGTGGTTCGTGGCCGTTTCCGTTGCTCGGTCCGTCGTCGGGCCCGGTGCATCAAGACGTACCGCACGCCAGGCGCCCGCTTTCCCGCCGCCTGACCTGCAAACACGCAGATATGACACGCCGATCCGGGGGGCCGTGAATGTCGGTTTGAACCGCCCGGGTGGTCTACCACGTACACAATGCGAGACAGCGGTACCGGCGCAGTGTGGGGTTCGGGGATCGCTTCGGCCGGTCTTTCGACGGCCGCACATCGAGGAGACCCTATGAAACGTCTGGGACCATTGCTCACCCTCGGGGCGGTGGCCGGGTTGGCCGCTGTCCTGCTGGTGGTGAATATGTCGAAGGAGACCGAGCCGACGCAGGCGAAGCCGAATTCGGTCACCACGACGCAAACCCCGCCGACCACCGGCGCGCCCGCAGCAACACCGTTCCCGGCGAAGGCCGATTACATCGGCGCGATTCCGCTGCAGGCCGGCGGCGCCATCACCCTCTCGATCGCCGTACAGGGCAGCAAGGCGACCGCATACGCGTGCGACGGCGCCACGATCGAGTCCTGGCTGCAGGGCAGCGCGACGAACGGATCGTTGCAGCTGACCGGCAAGAACGACGCCCGGCTCGACGGCAGCTTCGACGGCAAGGCCGTACACGGGACGCTGTGGCTCGGCGGCGAGCAGCGGGGCTTCACCGCGGCGCCGGTGCAACCGCCCGCGGGGCTGTATGTCTACAACGACGGCGGCCAGCGCGAGAGCTGGATCGTCGACGCGAACGGCGGCGTCACCGGAGTCCAGCGGGCGGCCGACGGTTCCACCTCACCCGCCCCGGCCCTGGTGGCAGGCGCGACAGCGATCGTCAACGGCAAGAAGATAACTGCGAGCAAGGTGAGTGGTGGTGACAGTGTCGGCTGATCGAGAAGCCCCGACCGTGCGGGTGCGGCCGAGCGCGGCGTCGGCGGCGGCGATCGTCGTCCCGCTGCTGATCGGCGCGGCCGTCGCGACAGCGCTCGGCGTGTACGGGAAAGTGCATGACCCACGGTTCTTTTCGGTCAATGTGGCCGGATTCTCCAGCCCGACGGCGGTGAAGACCTGGCTCGCCACGCTCGCGACCGCCTTGGCGCTGTTCCAATTCGGCTCCGCGCTGAGCATGTACGGCAGGCTCCGCGGCTTCGCGCCATCGTGGATCGGCCTGGCCCACGTCTGGTCGGGCCGGCTTGCCGTGCTCGTCAGCGTGCCGGTCGCTGTGCACTGCCTGTACGCCCTGGGGTTCCAGGACTATCAGACCCGGGTGCTGCTGCACTCGCTGTTCGGCTGCTTCTTCTATGGCGCCTTCGTCACCAAGATGCTGCTGCTGACCAGAAAGGGCTTGCCCGGCTGGGTGATTCCGGTTGCGGGCGGCCTGACGCTCAGCGGCCTCGTCGGCATCTGGCTCACCTCGGCACTGTGGTTCTTCCAGCACAACGGCATCATCTTCTGAAGGGAAATCGACCCATGACGAATGACGAGTTCATCCTCCGACGGCGCACTGTGGTGGCCGGCGCGGGCGCGGTGGCCGCCGCGGCCGCACTCACCGCGTGCAGCACCTACGGCAAGGGCGATTCCGCGGCGGCACCCGCGCCGAAGCCCGCCACCGCAGCGGCACCCGGCCCGAATACCGCTGCGGGGCAGCCCCACCCGAATGCCCTCGCCAAAACTGCCGACGTTCCGATCGGCGGCGGGGTGATCAGCGGCGACACCGTGGTGACGCAGCCGAGCGCCGGCTCCTTCGTCGGCCTGTCCTCGGTCTGCACGCATGCGGGCTGCAAGGTGGCCGACGTATCCGGCGGCACCATCAACTGCGCCTGCCACGGCAGCAAGTTCGGCCTGGACGGCTCGGTGGTGAACGGACCCGCGACCCAGCCCCTCGCCGCTAAGAGCGTTCGCGTCGAGGGCGATTCGGTGATGCCGGGGTAGGCCGCCGGTCAGGAGGTGCCGAACATTTCGGCCATGCGCCTGTCCATCTCCTCCGGCGGGACATCCTCGATGTGGGTGGCCACGGTCCAGCGGTGCCCCCACGGGTCTTCGAAAGAGCCGCTGCGGTCGCCGTAGAACTGGTCGGCCATAGGGGTGAGCTGCTTGGCGCCGCCCGCGAGGGCGGCGGTGTAGGCGGCGTCGGCGTCCGCGACGTAGACGTGGAGATTGACCGGAGTTCCGCCGACGGTCTTCGGGTCGAGGAAACCCATATCGGGAGCGGGATCGCCGAGCATGACGACCGATTCGCCGAACATCAGTTCACAATGCGCGATCTTGCCGTCCGGACCAGGCATGCGCATCCGCTCCGACGCGCCGAAAATCTGCTTGTAGAAATCGATGGCCGCCGCAGCGCCGTCGATAGCCAATCCGGGCGAGACCACCGGATATCCATCGGGAACGGGTTTGACATCGGACATGATTGACCTCCGGTAGAAGGCGATTTGTCGGACAGGCCGAGCCTATTACCAGCCACCGGCAAAAATGCCCGATCCCACCGATCTAGCCATCGGGCCCGCGATTCATCGGCTCATTCGGTCCACGTCACCTGCGTATTGATCGTCTGCTGCAGCACGCTCGCGCTGAGCGAGTCGCGGTAGGCCTGATGCCCGCCGACGGTGATGCAACCCGATACCGGCAGCGGCAGCCCGAGATCGACGATGATCGTTCCGGTGCCCTGCATGACGTAGTCCTGGATGTCGAGCGTGCCCGCGTTATTGGGCATCGTCCACACCGACGTCTGCGGCTGCTGCGTCACCACGAGGTCGATGGTCAGCCGGTCGTCCTCGCGCTTGGTGAGCGTTGCCGTGGTCACCTGGTCGAGCGCGACGCCGCCGGTCACCTCTTGGCGGACCGTCCACACCGCGCCCTCGCCGACCGGCTGGTCGGGGAACGCGATCGAGCGGTAGACCGCTTGATAGAAGGCCTGCTCGAGAGCGGTTCTCGCGGAATTCGAGGTATCGGGCGATGGCTCGAGGCGCAGTGCGGTGATCGCGCCGAGCTCGCTCATGTCGAAACCGGCGTGGGAACCACCCGCGGCCGTCAGCGCCTTGGCGAGGGACGGGTCCGGGCTCGTGATGGTGCCGAGGGTGAGGTCGACGCCGTCGCTACCCGCCCGTGCGGTCATCGGGATGGTCAGCGCGGGCGTGGAGAAGTCGCGCTGTGGCTGATCGTTGATCTGCTGCGCGATGCGGTAGTCGGTGCGCAAGGTCACTTGCTGCGCGGTGCCTGCCTGGTAGCTGGGGCGCAGCAGGGCGCGCGGCTCGCTGCCCGGCGAGACGACCGTGGTGACCGCCGCCGAGATCGGCACCGTCACTTCCTTACCGATGCCGAGCGGCTCGGTGCCGTCGGATTCGTTGCGCGCCTCGGTCCCATCGCTGCAACCGACACCGAACGCCGAAAGCCCGAGCGCGAGCACCATCAGCAGCACACCCGAGCGCGCGACCCGAGGGGCGTGGGGGGAAGACAACACCGTCACGAGGATCAGAGTACGACCGCTTCCTGAGTGTCAGCTGGGACATGCGGGAGACCGCGTGCAACAGGGCCATCCTGGCTCGAGAGATGATGGTCGTCGTGAGTGACGACCGGCCGACCGAGGAAGACCCCACTGGCGACAGCGCGCAGGTGGCTCGAAAGGGCAATGCCGACCAGGCGGCGCCACCGACAGAACCAGCGCCATCGACTCCCGAGCTATCGCCCGAGGCCGCGGGGGCCGCACCGTTGCGGCTGCGGACCCTGCTGATCATCGCGGCGGTGCTGCTCGGGCTGGATCTGCTCACCAAGACGATCGCGGTCGCCCAGCTGAAACCCGGCGAGCCGGTGTCGATCATCGGCGATTTCGCGCGACTGTCACTGGTGCGCAACCCGGGCGCGGCGTTCTCCATGGCCACCGGCATGACCTGGTTGCTGACGCTGGTCGCCGCGTGTGTGGTGATCGGGGTGATCCGCATCGGGCGCACGCTGCGCTCGCTGTGGTGGGCGATCGGGCTCGGTATGGTGCTCGGCGGCGCGCTCGGCAACCTGGTCGACCGCGTGTTCCGTGCACCGGGCCCGCTGCAGGGGCACGTGGTCGATTTCGTCGCGATCGGCTGGTGGCCGGTCTTCAACGTGGCTGATTCCGCGATCGTGTGCGGCGCCATCCTGCTGGTGGCGCTGACGGTGTTCGGGTTCGAACCCGACGGCAGTCGGACCGGACGCGGCGGTGACACCGCGACCGAAGGGGACGTGCCGGACGGCAGCGATTCCGAGAGCAAGCCGAAGAACACCGGACAGGAGAACGCGGCATGAGGGAAACCAGAACCATGCCGGTGCCCGACGGGCTCGACGGCATGCGCGTCGATGCGGGGCTCTCGCGGCTGCTCGGCCTGTCGCGCACCGCGGTGGCCGCGATGGCGGAGGAGGGCTCGGTGCAGCTCGACGGCATCGCCGCGGGCAAGTCCGATCGACTCGTCGGCGGCGCCTGGCTGGAGGTCGAGTTCCCGGAACCGAAGCGGGAATTGACCATCGAAGCCGAAGCGGTGGAGGGCATGACCATTCTGTACGCCGACGACGACATCGTCGCGGTGGACAAGCCGGTCGGCGTCGCCGCCCATCCCGGGGTCGGCTGGCACGGGCCGACGGTCGTCGGCGGACTCGCCGCGGCCGGTTACCGCATCTCCACCTCCGGTGCACACGAACGCCAGGGCATCGTGCACCGGCTCGACGTCGGCACCTCCGGGGTGATGCTGGTCGCACAATCCGAGCGGGCGTACACGGTGCTCAAGCGCGCCTTCAAGCAGCGCACCATCGATAAGCGGTATCACGCCCTCGTGCAGGGACACCCGGATCCGAGCAGCGGCACCATCGACGCCCCTATCGGCAGGGCCCGCGGCAACGACTGGAAATTCGCGGTCACCGCGGACGGCCGCCCGAGCATCACCCACTACGACACCGTCGAGGCGTTCCAAGCGGCCAGCCTGCTCGACATCCACCTGGAGACCGGCCGCACCCACCAGATCCGCGTGCACTTCTCCGCGATCCGGCACCCCTGCTGCGGCGATCTGACCTACGGCGCCGACCCGCGCCTCGCCGAACGCCTCGGCCTGCAACGCCAGTGGCTGCATGCCCGCGCGCTCGGCTTCAATCACCCCGCCGACGGCCGGTATCTGGAGATCACCAGCGAGTACCCGGCGGACTTGAAGAACGCGCTCGACATCCTGCGTAATGCCTGACCCCGACTCACGGTTGCGCCCGTGGCGCGCGCTCGCCGTCGCCACGGCGGTCATCGGCCTCGTCGTGGTGATGACGGTGCTCGGCGCGCTGCATCCGCCGGTTCCCTCCGGCGTCGCCACCGACCGGCTCGGCCCCGAACGGGGCGAGCCGGTCGCGGAATACCTTGCCCACGCCCACGACTCGCTCACAGGCGCGGACACCGACGAGCGCTGGGCCCTGGTGTCGTTCACCGAAACCCTGCCCCCCGAACAGATTCCGGCCCACAGCGGCGGACTCCGCATCGCGCAGGTGATCCATCAGGTCCAGATTCCCCGCGTCCACACCCCATTGGTCGCCGTCGCGGTCCCGGCGGGCGACGCGGTGGCCGTCGCTTCGGCCGACAACGCGGCCTGGCAGCTGCTCGCGCCACCTGTCTCCGACGAACGCTCCGCTCACCTTGTCGAGATCTCGGTGGCCCGCCTCCGTGCGCACTGCGCATGCACCGTCGGCCTCGTCGTCCGCGGCCGACTCCCCCACCTCCGAGACCTTTCCGTCCAGAACGGAATCCGCGCCGTCCAAGCCCTCCCGGCGGACGCCGTGTCCGGCAGCTTCGCCGTTGTCCCGCTGCTGCCGGACCAGCACGATGTCGCGCTGCCCGGCCCGGACGACGGCCCGCTCCCCGAGCGGTGACGACGCATCGCCGGTGGCCGGCCGGTGCGTGCTGAAGCGGCTACGCGACCCGGGATCGCTCAGTCCGGCAGCGTCACCACGCCGTCGAGGTAGCGGCGGCAGCGGCCGACGAGCAGCACGCGGTCGCCGACGAGTTCGCAGCGCATGCTGCCGCCGCGGTGGGATAGCTGGCGGGCGGTGAGCTCGGTGCGGCCGAGTTCGCGGGTCCACAGCGGAACCAGCTGGGCATGTGCCGATCCGGTGACCGGGTCCTCGATCACCCCGAGATCCGGTCCGAAAACCCGGGACACGATATCGGAGGACTCACCGCGGGCGGTGATGACCGCGTCGAATGCCAGCGGCGGGAAGGCCGCGAAGTTCGGATGGGCGTCGCGCACTTCCTGTTCGGAGCCGAGGACGATCACCTCGTCGAATCCGGTGAACGCGCGCACCGGGCGCACACCGAGTGCGTCGATCAGCACGGGATCGGGCTCTATCTCCCTGGATTCGAGCGCGGGCAGATCGAGCACGTATTCGTCGTCGTCGGTCCGGTCGACATGCAGCCAGCCGCTGCGAGTGAAGAAGCTCACCCGGTCTTCACCGGGGTGGATGTCTTCGAGAACCTGAGCCGCCGCGGCCATGGTGGCGTGGCCGCACATATTCACTTCGAGGGTGGGGGTGAACCAGCGCAAGTGGAATGCGGGCCACTCCCCCGGTCGCGCGCCGGCGTCCGGGGGCAACTGCGCGGTGTAGAAGGCAGTTTCGGCGAGGTTGTTCTCCTCGGCCAGATTTTGCAGCAGCGCATCCGGCAGCCACGCCGACAGCGGCATGACCGCGGCGGGGTTGCCCGAGAACGGTGCGTCGGCGAACGCGTCGATCTGGTGCAGCAGTACCTCCATATTCGAGAAGGTACTCCAACACCGAATGCTCGCCTCGCACAAGGTATCTCGCGGCGCGGCGAGTCACCTGTCCAGTTGTCGGGCTGCACCACTGGGGGCGGGGGGAAGCAGTTGGCCCCGCTGTCCCTGCAGTGCCGCACTGATCCACCAGGCGGCTTCGACGAGCGCGATCCCGATGGCGCCACAGATGATTGCCGCGGTGGTGAGCCGGATGTTCGAGGGGTCGAGCTTGAAGAAGTGACGGGTGAACGGAACGGTGAACAAGAACAGGTACGCGACCACCGACGCCGTGATGAGCACGACCTTCCACCACACGTACGGACGCGCCACGATGGCGAGCACCCACAGCGCGATCATGATGAGCGTGATCAGCGCCGTAGTGCCGGCCTGCTCCTTCTGCTGCTCGCTCGCGTGCGGTCCGGCATAGGCGATCAGGTACGCCACGAAAGTCGCGGTGCCGATCACCACGCCGGAGGGAATGGCCAGCCGCAGCACCCGAGGCACGAAGCCGGTGCGGGCCCGCTCGTTGTTCGGGGCCAGCGACAGGATGAACGCCGGGATGCCGATGGTGAACCAGGCCGCGATCGTGACGTGCCGGGGCAGGAACGGATACGGAATCGGCTCATAGTCGAAGATCTGCGAACCCACCCCGGCGAGCCCGACGAGGAAGGCGAGCAGTACCGCGTACACGGTCTTGGTGAGGAACAGGTTCGAGACCCGCTCGATATTGCCGATGACCCGGCGACCCTCGCCCACCACGTACGGCAGTGTCGCGAACTTGTTGTCCAGCAACACGATCTGCGCGACCGCGCGAGTCGCGGGGCTGCCCGCCCCCATCGCGACGCCGATATCGGAATCCTTCAGCGCGAGCACGTCGTTCACGCCGTCACCGGTCATGGCGACGGTGTGACCGCGAGACTGCAAGGCGCCCACCATGGCTCGCTTCTGGTCCGGACGCACCCGGCCGAAAGTGGTTTCGCTTTCCAGGATGTCGGCCAGCTCGTCGCGGTGATCGGGCAATTCGCGGGCATCGACGGCGTGGCCGCCGCCGGGGAGGTCGAGCGAGGAGGCCACCGCGCCCACCGACACCGCGTTGTCGCCGGAGATCACCTTGATCGAGACGTCCTGGCCGGCAAAGTATTCGAGCGTCGCACGCGCGTCGGGCCTGATCTTCTGCTCGAGCACGACGAGCGCGGCGGGTGTCACGGTGCCCGGGGCGTCGGCAGCGTCGACGGCGCGGTCGCTGCGTGCCAGCAGCAGAATCCGCAGGCCGGTCGAACCGAGCTCCTCGGCGACCCGCGCGTCCTCGGACGCCGGGTCGAGCAGCACATCGGGAGCGCCGAGCAGCCAGTCGCCGTGCTCGCCGTAGGAGTACCCGCTCCACTTCTTCGCCGAGGAGAACGGCGCGACCGCGGTGTGCTGCCAGCCGGGACCGTCGGGCAGCGCCTCACCGATCGCCTGCACACTCGCGTTCGGGCGCGGATCGTCGGCGGCCAAGGCGGCAAGCGCCCTGCGCGCCTCGGCGTCGTCGGCGTCGCCGAGCGTCTTGATGTCCGACAGCCGCATCCCATTCTCGGTCAGCGTGCCGGTCTTGTCCGCGCACACCACATCCACCCTGGCCAGACCCTCGATCGCGGGCAGCTCCTGCACCAGGCACTTGCGCCGGCCGAGCCGCACCACACCGACCGCGAAGGCGACCGAGGTCATCAGCACCAGGCCCTCCGGCACCATCGGCACCAGCGCCGCGACCATGCCGCTGACCGCGGGCCGCCAGCTCTCCTGACTGGAGAACAGCTGGTTGTAAATGCTCAGCAGGCCCGCGGGGATCAGCAGATAGGTGATGACCTTCAGAATCGTGTCGATGCCGCTGCGCAGTTCGGATTTCACCAGGGTGAACTTGCTCGCCTCCTCGGCCAGCTTCGCCGCATAGGCGTCGCGACCGACCTTGGTGGCGCGGTAGGCGCCGCTGCCGGACACCACATAGCTGCCCGACATCACCTCCGCGCCGATCCGCTTGTCCACCGGGTCCGCTTCCCCGGTGAGCAGCGATTCGTCGACCTCGAGCTGCGCGGACTCCTCGACGGCGCCGTCGACCACGATCTGGTCGCCGGGCCCGAGCTCGATCAGATCGTCCAGCACCACCTCGCGCGGCGCGAGTTCCAGCGACTTGCCGTCGCGGCGCACGGTCGGCTTGGCCTGGCTGACGATGGCCAACTGGTCCAGGGTCCGCTTGGCGCGGATCTCCTGGATGATGCCGACCGCGCTGTTGGCGACGATCAGCAGGCCGAACATGCCGTCGATGATCGACCCGGTGGCCAGGATCAGGACGAACAGCACACCGAGAATGGCGTTGATCCTGGTGAAGACGTTGGCCCTGACGATCTCGCGCACCGATCGGCTGGCCCGGTCCGGGACGTCGTTGGTGAGCCCGTCGATGCGACGTTGCTCGACCTCCGCCGTGGTCAGTCCGGTGGCGCCCGTTGCCTGCACGGTTATCGACATGACCGCAAGGCTACCGAGAACTACGGTCGTAGCGTGCAGCGAAGCAGATCGGTCCCAGGTGTTGTCTTCGGTGCGGGCGCGTTTCTCATCTGGGGCCTGTTTCCGGCCTTCTTCGGGCTGCTCAGGTTCGCCGGTCCGGCCGAGGTGGTCGCACAGCGGATCCTGTGGACGCTGGTCCTGGTCGTCGGCGTGCTCGTGGTCACCGGCCGGCTACGCGAGATGCGCGGGATCGACGCGAAGACCTGGCGGCTGGCCGCGGTGGCCTCGACGGCGCTGTCGCTCAACTGGGGCGTGTACGTGTACGGAGTCACCTCGGGGCACGTGGTGGAGTGCGCGCTCGGCTACTTCATCAATCCGCTGGTGACGGTGGCATTCGGCGTGCTCATCTTCCGGGAGCGGCTGGCCCGGGCGCAGTGGGCCGCGCTCGGTCTCGGCGCGCTCGCGGTCGCGGTGCTCACCGTCGACTACGGCAGGCCGCCGATCATCGCGCTCGCGCTGGCCTGTTCGTTCGCGATCTACGGATTGGTGAAGAAGGTGATCGCGCTCGACGCGCTGCGCGGCATCGCCGCCGAGGGCATGGTCGCCGCGCCGTTCGCGCTCGCGTTCGTCGTCGTGCTGATGATGTCGGGCCGCAGCGAATTCGGTTCCGGCGCGGGGCACACCGCGCTGATGATGTCGACCGGTCCGGTGACCCTCGTTCCGCTGCTGCTGTTCGCCGTTGCCGCACAACGCGTTCCGCTGTCCACCATGGGCCTGCTCCAGTACCTCACCCCTGCCCTCCAGATGGCCTGGGGCGTCGCCGTCGCCCACGAACCCATGCCCGCATCGCGCTGGGCCGGTTTCGCACTGATCTGGGCCGCCCTCGCCATTTTCACCACCGATGCACTGCGCCGCGCCCACAACGGCAGGCGAAATCCGAAGGCCGGCGCCACGACGCCCGAACCGACCCGCACACCCGATACGTGATCCGCCGGTCACCGAGCACCATGGCGTGTCGGACACACTGCCCGAAGCACGCGGACCGTGGCAGACGTATTGGCTCGCCGCTTTTTTCGTCGCACCACCACTGCCGAGGCACGCATCACCTGCACCTACGACGGCAGGCGCTACGAGGACGGCACCATTACGGGCGCAATCCGGCGCATGGGGTGAGCCGCAGCACCGTTCGTCGTGTTCACGGGACCCTCGTCAGGTATACAACGGCATATTTCATCAGACGTTGCCCGAGCGGCGGGTCACCGCCGGTCAAGCTCGCAAGCTCATTCGCTGACGGATATTCGGCCTCGCGGCGGCCCTTGAATCTTTCGCGCATAGCATCGAGTTGATGCTGCTCGGCACTCGAACAGTCACCGTAGATCTTCGTGATCCGACCCTCTACGGACGTCACCGACGCTTCCAGAAGCTTCGAGTCGTCGGTAATGAAACCGAAGCCAAAGGGCGGCCACACAGCGCCGCCATCGTACATAGTCTCCATTTCGATTCGATCCACGCCTGACCAGCGATAATATTCGTCCATCGAAGCACAGAACGACCTTGCGAACCCCTTTTTTGGTCGTCCCCTTCTTTTAAAACTATACGATAGTGCTCGACAACCAGCCGACCTTGATGATCTCGATAGAATAGTACGGAAGTATCGCCGACTCTACGGTCACCGTCAAGAATCTTACAGTTGACTCTAATGCCGGCAGTGTTGCCCCTGAACGTCTTATGATTTTCCAAATAGTAGGCATCGTCGAGTTTCAAATGGTACGGCCCAAATTTTCTTTCCATTCCGGCGAGCAAACTCTTCAATTCGGTCACAGCAGATCCTGGCGTGCGGGAGAGATCAGGCCCCCGGCGAAGTAGCTCACCCACCGGCGGCACCGACGACAAGTCGACCAGCGGCGTTCCGCGGCCGGGTCGCTGCTGCCCGGCCGAATGAACTTCGCGCGACCGGTCGGAATTCTCGAATTCCCGCCCAGACCCGGCAACTCTCGCGTGACCGTCGCCGTCGGCTCGGTGAGCGGTCGCGGAGAATCCGGATAGCTCGCCGGCAGGGTGCGACACGGCAGCCGCACGATGCGTCGCGAGTCGCTTCATCGCCGTCAGCAAGCGTTCGAGCACCGAGGCCATCCCCTCGACCGGACCTTTCACCGTCCCCGCCCTAGTCGCCGTTGGCAACCGGCATGGCCGCCGGAGACTGCATCAAACCCACAGCAAACCTTCGCCCACGAACGGAGCATACCGCCAGCGCCGACAACGACTTCCGATCCCGCACAGCCGCCGACGAGTGGGTTCCGATGCCCGCGTGCTCAGTAGTCGGTATTGATGTGCCCCGGGGTCCAGAGTCCGGAGTGGTCTTGTTCGGTGATCGTCGGCCGTGCCGGATCTGCGCTCACATCGATCCTGCTGAACTGCTGCAACTCGCCCCAGTCACGACGCCAGTCGTTGTTCAGGTAGGTGGCCAGGCTGCGCGAGCGCAGCAGCATGTCGGTCCAGCCGAGGGGGCCGCCGCCGTCATGGCTCTGCCACAGGCTGGTGATTTCTGCGCCGGGGCGGTCGGGCAGGATGCGGTAGGCCGGGATTTCGGCGATGCCGTTGTGGTGGTCGTAGGGGCGCTGGCCCGGGAACTGAAGTCCGACCATCCAATCGGTCAGCACTGGAGCCTTCGAGCCGACGACCTCGTCGAGCGTCTTGGTCTGCGGCAACCGAGGCGGGGTCAGCGCCAGCCACTGTTTAGGGTTGCGGTCGCGGTCGACGGCGACGATCCGGATCACGTCGGCGCGATCCGGGATCTCGGTGAACGGCACCCGCAAGTTCCGCCACGACGGCGCGGGACCGATATCGATCGGGGTGACCCGGCCCATGGATTGCGCGGTCGTCGCGGAATCGGTGGCGCCGTACTCGATTTCGAGCGACTGACCCGGCGTGACGATGCCGTCGGCGTCGACGGACCTGATTCGCCCCGCCGCGCTCAGCGCGATGATGCCCGCGCGATCGCCGGGGACGGGCAGGCGATACCAGCCGGTGGTCAGGTCGGCGGGCCCCGCGTCGCCGGAGCGGTAGGTGCCCAGCATCGGCGTGGTGGCCGGGTCGAGACCGAACGGCAGGGTGGCGCCTGCGGTTCCCGCGGTGTTCTCGGTGGCCGACTTGCTGCTGAGTGCGTCCGCGATACTGCCGGAGGAGCTCGCTTCGTCGTCGGGGCGTAGGTCCTCGGCAACCCCGTTGCGGCTGAAGCCGGTTCCGCTGCCCGACAACGTGCTGACCACGTCGCCGGTCAGCGGCCGCAGCATGCCCGCGTTCGGATCGGTCTCCACCAGCACCTGGCCCGCCAGACCCGACGTATCCCCCGACACCGCGGCGATATTCGAGCGCGCCAGCGAGAACGCCGGATACTGGGCGAAGGCCGCCTTGGCGAACGAGCCGAGGTCCCAGACCACGAGCAGCGCCAGCGCGATGGTCAGCGGCGGAAGCAACGACATGCGCTTGCCGAATCGCGAGATCCGGTGCGGTGTACCGGGTTCCGGAGCATGAATGTGCCACCACGCGGACACGACGAGCAGCAGGACCGTGGCGACGAGGAACAGCTTGTTGAGCCCGAATCCGGCGACGACGGGCGGCTTGTCCCACCACGGAATGCCGTAAGACGAGACGTACCACCACTTATTGGGGCCAGAGAACACCAGCGCGAGCACGAATGCCATCAACGCGGCGAACAGGGCGCGGTTGCGCGGCGCACGCAGCACCCGCGGGCCGACCGCCATGGCCGTGACCATCGCGACGGCTCCGGCCACTCCCGCGTACACGCCGAAATGATGAGTCCACTTGGTGGGCGTGACCATGACAAGAAGCAGCGCACCGATGGTGACACCGAGGATCCGCCGGGTCGGGCCCGCCGCGGTCTGCGGAATCCGACCGCCCTTGCGCAGCACCATGAGCACGCACACGGCCAGTCCGACGAACATCGCGAAGACGCCGATCCTGCGGCCGACCGAACCGTCGGTCTCGCCTTGGAACAGGTACTGGTAGCGCAGATAGTCGTCGAACCACTGCACATCCGGGCCGACGATGTGATGCACGCGCTTCATCTCGAACATCGCCGCGAGCGGCTGATCGGCGAACATCACCGCCAGCGCGACGGCCCCTGCCGCGAGCAGCGGTGCGAGCCATATCGCGTACTCGATGACCCGCTCGCGCACCGAGCGCTGATCACCGATGCGGGCCATGATGATTCGCGCAACCGGCCGCAACCCCGCGAGCAGCGCGGCGATACAGATGACGCCGGACGGCCCTGCCGTGCAACTGAATGCCGCGACCAGGATCGCCAGCCCGGCGGGCAGCAATCGCCGAGTCCCGATGGCGCGCTCGACAAGACACCAGGTGAGCAGCAGCCCGAGCGCCACCGGAGGTTCGGGGCGCAGGCCGTTGTCGTAGGCCAACCAGATGGTGAGAAAGCCGAGCGCCCCGGTCCACATCGCGATCCGGTTGTGCCGCACCGCGACTCCGAGCCTGGGGGCTACCTCACGGCTGAGCAGCAGCCACATCAGCACACCGCAGAGCAAGGCGGGCAGCCGTACCCACGGGCTTGCGGTACTCACATCGGTCATGAGCCGGATCAGGTCGTAATACGGTGTCCCGACCGGATTTTCGGGCACTCCGAAGTACGCGAAGTAGTTGGCCATGTAGCCCGCGACACCGGACGCACGCGCCATGCCGAACTGGTATCCGTCGTCGGAGGTGGTGGAACCGATGAAATACCACAACACCATCGTCCCGAGCACCACGCCGTCGAGCAGGGAGAACGTCCACCAGCGCCGCGGAAGGACCCGCCGCGCCCGCCTGCCGTCCACGCGATCGAGCCGGTACAGCGCGGCCAGCGAAACAACGGTGCACAGCACGGCGAGCCAGATCGCCGCGCGCTTGACCGGGGTGGGTGTCGAGGAAAATCTGGTGTCGAGGGCCGCGGTGATCCGTGCACCGTCGGCACTGGCCAGATCGCTGAAGATGCCGACCAGTTGCGGTCGATAGTCGCCGTTGAGCACGACGGGGAAGCCAGGAGCTTCGAATCCCACCAGGGTGGCGGTCGCGCTGATGGTGTCGGCGTGCACGGTGAGCTCGCAGCCGGGGACCAGTTCGTCGACCGGAACACTGAGCAGCGCTTGGTTTCGCAGCACGACGTCGAGTCGAGCGGCAGTGTCGCCGCGGGGCGGCTGCACTCGCGCGACGAAACCGTAGCGCTCGAGATTCGGCGCTCCCGCCGGTCCGGTGGCAGCGAGCACACCACCTTTCGCGCTGAGCTGGTTGATCGCCGCGCAGGGCAGGGTGGCATCGAAAGTCAGCGGCGCATAGGAGACCAGCGGGGCTTCGATGCTGCGCGCGGATCCGGCTTGCGGCCAGGTCAGCGTCGCCGCGTCCACGCGAACCGGCAGCAATGGCACGGTCACCGCGAACAGCGCGCCGAGCAAACCGGCGATCAGCGCGATGGGCCCGGCCCATCCCCCGCGTCTGTTCGGTTGTGCCGTCCCGGGTTCGGATGCCTCGACGGGCGGCTGCCCCGCCCACACCATCGTGTCAGCCACGGTGCCCGATAGTAGCGGAATCGTTTGCCGACGAAACTTGTTGCCTGCGCGGCCGGCCCCGAGCGGAGCAGGGGCCGACCGCCGAAAGAACTAGCTGGTGCAGGCCACCGACTGCTGGCCGAGGTTGCTCAGCATGGTGCAGGCCCAGGTCTTCTGGACCTTCCACTTGCCGTCTTCGGCGACGAAGGGCACGTCGACGATATTGGTCTGGCCGTTGAGGGTGAAGTTCGCCTTGGCATTGACGCTGTCACCGAAAGTGGTGACGTCGGTAACGACGACCTGGACGTTGGCGCTCTTGGCGGCCTCGGCGAGACGGTTGGGCAGCTCCGGGTCGGCCTGCGCACCCTGGACCATATCGAGCTTCTCGGCATTCGGGATCGACGGATCCAGCGCCTTTTGCAGTGCCGCGTTCAACTCCGGCGCGGTCGGGACCGGCGGCAGGTTCGGGCTCGCCGACGCCGCGGCCTTGGCGCTGGTCGTAGTGCGGGCCGGCTTGGCGGTGTCCTTGTTGTCGTCGCCACCACAAGCGGTCATGCTCAGGGTGGCGGCAATGGCCAGGCCGGCGATCGCGATGCGTCCAGTCTTACGAAGCTTCAACTGCTCGTCCTTTACGTTCGAGTAGGTACGGGTCAACCCGGACAGCGTCCAACCGAACGGCAACGCTGCACGAGTATCACAGGCTACCGGTCAGCGGAGACTGCCTAGTGGATCAGCCCGGGACAAACTGATGTCGTCGGCAGCGAACGTACGCGCCGGGCCGGGCCCTGTCGAGCTGGTCTCGAACCGGACGGTGACCACACCAAGTCCCGCGCCCTGCACCCAGCCGTGTCCGAATTCGGGATGCGCCACGTCCATGCCCGGATACCACTGGGTGGCCCGTCGGGCCGTCGAATCGGCTTGCGGCGCCTCGGAATCCGACTCGACGGCGGGCGCGGGTACCCATTCGGGCTCCTCGGCGTGCTCCTCGACAGGCGATTGATCCAGTTCGGGGAACAGCGATTCCTGCCGCACCGTCGAGAGCCCACCGAAGCTCACGCCGACCAACCGGATCGGGCCGAGCTCGGCAGGATCGATCGCGGAGCGCTGCGCGGCGGTGCACAGGGTGGCCAGGTCGGCCGTGGCGTAAGGCAGGGTGAACGACCTGGTCACGATGCTCATGTCGGATTTCTTGAGCTTCAGCACCACCGTGCGGGCCGCGCGGCCGTCCTTGCCGAGCCTGGTGTGGGCGGCGCAGGCCATCGCCTCGATCGCGGGCCGCAGCTGAGCGAGAGTGACAATGTCGCTCTCGTAGGTGGTTTCGGCGCTGATCTGTTTGGCCTCGGCGCGCTCGGCCACCGGACGGTCGTCGATGCCGCGGGCCAGCCGATGCAGCGCCGCGCCGATACTGCCGCCGAGGATCGATACCGCCTCCGACTCCGGCAGCGCCGCGAACGCGCCGACGGTCTCGATTCCGAGCGAGCGCAGCCTGCTCTCGGCCACCGGCCCGATCCCCCACAGTTTGCGCACCGGAAGAGCGGCGAACAGCCGCGGTTGCTCATCCGGCGAAACCACGCGGATACCATCCGGCTTGGCCAGGCCGGAGGCGATTTTGGCCAGCTGCTTACCGGTTCCGGCGCCGACCGAGGCGACCAGTCCGGTCCGCTCGCGCACCAGTGCCCGCAGGTGCTCGCAGAATTCGTGCACCTGCTGCGCGCTCGCTCCTGCCAGTTCGGCGGGCTCGCCGAACGCCTCGTCGAACGACAGCGTCTCCAGCACCGGGATCCGGCTGCGCAGCGCATCGAACACCTGCGCGCTCAGCACGCTGTAGACCGCGCCGCGCGGCGGCACCACCACCGCGGCGACGCCGACCAGCCGTCGGGCCTGATGCATCGGCATCGCCGAGCGCGCGCCGTACACGCGCGCCTCGTAACTCGCTCCCGCCACGACACCGCGCCCGCCGGTGCCGCCCACCAGAACCGGACGCCCGCGCAGCGTCGGACGGGTCAGTTGCTCGACCGAAGCGAAGAAGGCGTCCATATCGATGTGCAGCACCCACCGGCGGGCCGTGCGGCCGGTGGCAGACAGCGCGACGCCTGCCGCTCCCGCACTCGTCGCGCCCACGTCGCCACCTGTCGCGCCTGCGGCGATGATGGTGTCGTCGGTGCTCACGACCCGGAATCTACGCCGCCCCACCGACAGATCCGGCATGCGCAGGCCTGAGCGGTCACTACCGGGTTGCTGTAGATGTCAGGTAACGGCCGCCACCGCCCCGCTGCCGCGTGACCGCGGCGCGCCGGCTCCCGCGAACAGGCCGTGACCTGCCCTGATCCGACCCCATGCCCGGCGTATCCGCGCACGACTGCCCAACCGTCGCTTGCCGGGGATCGGACTTTTCAGCCACCCGGGTATGTGATGATCGGTTCATGAAGATCCGTAAGGCCGTGATCCCGGCCGCCGGAATCGGCTCCCGGCTCCTCCCGCTGACCAAGGCCATCCCTAAAGAGATGCTGCCCGTCGGCGACAAGCCGGTCATCGAGCACACCGTCCGTGAGCTGGTCGCGTCGGGCATCACCGACATCACCATCGTCGTCAGCAGCGGAAAGTCGTTGATCCAGGACCATTTCCGCCCCAACCCGGCATTGGTCGCGCAGCTGCGCGCGGACGGCAAGACCGCCTACGCCGACGCTGTCGAAGAGGTCGGCGAGCTCTCCCGGCTCGGCCACATCACCTACCTCGACCAGCACGGCCCCTACGGCAACGGCACCCCGGTCCTGAACGCGGCCCGCAATGCCGGCGACGAGCCGATGCTGGTGCTGTGGCCCGACGACGTCTTCGTGGCCGAGGTGCCGCGTGCCCAGCAGCTCATCGACGCCTACGAGGCCACCGGCTCCCCGGTGCTCGCACTGATGCCGATGGACCCCGCCGAATCCCAGCGTTACGGCGTCCCGGTGGTCGCCGACGACCAGGGCAACGGCCTGCTGCGCATCACCGGCCTGATGGAGAAGCCCAAGCCCGAGGACGCGCCCTCCGACTTCGCCGCGATCGGCGGCTACGTGGTCACTCCCGGCATCGTCGACGAGCTGCGCAGGCAGACCGAACGCTGGTATGAACACCACGAGGGCGAGGTCTACCTGACCGATGCCATCAACGTGCACGCCGCGGAGAACCCGGTATTCGGCCAGGTCATCCGCGGCCGCTGGTACGACACCGGCAACCCCGCCGACTACCTGGTCGCCCAATTCGCCTCGGCCCTCGCCCATCCCGAATACGGACCGAGGCTGCGCGCGCTCGTCGACTGACGACACGGAGCCGCCCCGTTACGAAAGCGGCTCCGTGCCTGCGCCGATCCGGCCGCCTTCCGTCGGCGACCACCCGCGCCGAATTCGCACAACCCTGCCTCGCGACGAATGAGGCCACCGGAAACCGCGGCGCGACCGGCGCCGCGGACGAGCGCCGCACCGATCCGGTGCGGCGCTCGCAGCCCACGCGGTCGGCGCTGTCGAGCATCGCCGCCATGACCTACTCGGCACGGCTGCGATCGCCGGGCGCGACATCGGCGATGAACGCCGGTACCTGTCGTGGCGAATGGGCCGCGGCACGCCGCCTCGACGGGCGAGTGCACGTCCGCGACACCCTCAGGTCTCCGATCAGGAGCGCGTCTTCGCACTGGGCGATGTCACCGCGATCGCCGAACCGAAGAAGGCCGAGGATCACGCCGCCGTGGTCGCCGCCGATATCCGCACCTTGATCGCGGGTGGTGGCGAGCTGACCACCTATCGTCCCGGTCCGCCGATGCAGGCGCTGTCGCTCGGACCGCACGCGGGCGTCGCGTTCCACCCCGCGCGCCGGTCTGCTCGGCGCGGAAGCGACTGTGCAGGCGAAGGAGTTCGACGCTGCGCACATCGTTCTATGAGGAACTGTTCAGCCTGACGGCACGACTGGGGTAGTCCGGTTGGCGACGACCCGAGGCAGCGCCGGTTTCAGAAGCGCCGGATGGTGAAGATGTCGAACTCGTCGAGGGGGTGCAGACCGACGGGCACACCCCAATCGTGGGCGTCGAGAACCTGCCCGAAGCCCGCGTAGATGCCGACGTGGGAGGCGTCGTCGTTGAGGATGACGACATCACCCGGCGAGAGCGCGCCGAGCGGGACCCTGGCCCCGACCCTGGCCTGTTCCCAGGTGGTGCGCGGCAGATGGACCCCGACCTGACGGAAGGCCCACTGGACCAGGCCCGAGCAGTCCCAGGTGAAGGGTCCCGTCGCACCCCATTCATAGGGCTTGCCGACCTGCGTCGCGGCCGCGCTCAACGCGCCGAGTCCGGCGATGCTCGGTAGTGGCAGCATCGCGGAGCCGCTGGAACTGCCCGAGGACGACCCGGAGCTTCCCGAACCCGACCCGGAACCTCCCGATCCCGATGCACTCCCCGAATCACCGCGCACCGGTCCAGCCAGCAGGAGCGTCACGACCGTGGATACCAGAAACCCGATGGCTATCCGGCGCAATGGTTTTCTCGTCACGTGCTCGTCCCTTCCGTCGACCCGGCTACCGCGCGGCACCGGCCTCGTCGATGGGGGTGGAGCCGCACATCACAGCACCTGCGCCCGACGTTAAATGGCGTCGGCACAAGGTATTTCAGGTGGATCAGTACAGCACGAGCAGTCACTGCCGCCACAGGAGTTCAGCTATGCACCAGCAGTAACATTGTCGATTCTGCCGGTCCTTTCAAGATCACGACAAGCGTTCCAGCAAATATTCAGCGTGTGATCTTGATCACAATAATTAGGTGAGTAGGACCTCCGCGATGCGCGAGGTCACGAGCCGAGCATCGCCTCTCTCATCGAGACACACCGAGAACGACTCCAACAGACGCGGGGGGGGGCCCCAAAGCGAACCCCCCCCCCCGAGAAGAAAGAACACCAAACACCCGAGGGAAAGTAAAAACAACACCACCCACCAAAAAAGACCCCCAACCCCCCCCCACCCCAACAAAAAACATGTGTTGGCCACCGGGGGGCGCCCCCGCCGGGCCCCCCCGCCCAAGTGCCCCC
>NZ_JBHVDF010000030.1:0-25075 GCF_042802915.1 Nocardia sp. NPDC057440 | reverse complement strand
CGGCAGGCGGCTTTCACATCCCCCAACACCCCCAATAACAGCCAAAACCCCCCTCCACCCAAACCACGGGCGGGGGGGGCGAACTTTTCCGCCCCCCCCCCGCGCTGTCGATCGAATACCGGTCAGGCCTTGGCGATGGACACTCGCACGCCACCGACGATGTCAGCCGCATCCGCGCCCGGGTCGCCGAAAGTCAGCTCGGTGGCCAGGATTTCACCGGCGATGAGGTCGCGATGGGTCTGCGCCCAGGCCGCCCGCTCGGCGGGCACCCCGAGGACCACCGTGATGCGGTCGGAAACATCGAGCCCGGCGGACTTTCGGGTCTCCTGCAGATCGCGGATCACATCGCGAGCCCAGCCCTCGGCCTCCAACTCCTCGGTCACCACCGAATTCAGCACCACCAGTCCGGCGTTGCCCGGCAGCGCCGCGGTGGACTCGGGCTCGGCGGCAACCAGGCGCTGGGTGTACTCCTCCGGCAGCAGCTGGATGCCCGCCGCCGTGACAACGCCGTCGGCATCCTCGGACCACTCGCCCGCCTTGACCGCCTTGATCACCGTCTGCACATCCTTGCCGAGGCGCGGACCCGCGGCGCGGGCATTGACGACCAGCTCGAACCGGCCGTGCACGGCGACGTCGGTGGTCAGATCGACCTTCTTGACGTTCACCTCGTCGGCGATGATGTCCGCGTACGGGCGCAGCCGGTCGGCGTCCGGCGCGGCGATGGTCGCCTCGGCCAGCGGCAGCCGCACTCGCAGGTTCTGGGCCTTGCGCAGGCTCAGCACCGTCGAGCAGACCACGCGGACCTCGTCCATCGCGGCGACCAGCTCCGGGTCCTCCGGCAGCTCACCCTTCTCGGGCCAATCGGCCAGGTGCACCGACTGCTCGCCGGTCAAGCCGCGCCAGATCACCTCGGAGATCAACGGCAGCAGCGGAGCGGCCAGCCTGGTGACCACCTCCAGCACCGTGTGCAGGGTGTCGACGGCGTCGCGGTCCTCGCTCCAGAACCGCGAACGTGACCGGCGCACATACCAATTGGTGAGCGCGTCGGCGAACGACCGCAGCTCGTCGCAGGCGCCCGCGATGTCGTAGCCCTCCAGCGCCTCGGTCATCACATCCCTGGTGGTGGCCAGCTTGGCCAGGATGTAGCGATCGAGCACATTCGTGGAGTCGGTGCGCCACGTGCCCGGCCGCGATGCGTAGAGCTGCAGGAAGGTCCACGCATTCCACAGCGGGCGCAGCGCATGGCTGACGCCTTCGCGGATGCCGCGCTCGGTGACGATGAGGTTACCGCCGCGCAGGATCGGCGAGCTCATCAGGAACCAGCGCATCGCATCGGAGCCGTCCCGGTCGAACACCTCGTTCACGTCCGGGTAGTTGCCCTTGGACTTGCTCATCTTCAGCCCGTCGTCACCGAGCACGATGCCGTGCGCGGCAACGGTTTTGAAGGCGGGGCTGTCGAAGAGCGCGGTCGAGAGCACGTGCAGGGTGTAGAACCAGCCGCGCGTCTGCCCGTTGTACTCGACGATGAAATCGCCGGGGAAGTGGCCGTCGAACCACTCCTTGTTCTCGAACGGGTAGTGCACCTGGGCATACGGCATCGAGCCCGACTCGAACCAGCAGTCCAGCACCTCCGGCACCCGCCGCATAGTCGACCTGCCGGTCGGATCGTCGGGGTTGGGCCTGGTCAGGTCGTCGATCATCGGCCGGTGCAGGTCGGTCGGACGCACGCCGAAATCGCGCTCCAGCTCGTCGAGCGAGCCGTAGACGTCGGTACGCGGGTAGGCCGGATCGTCGGACACCCACACCGGGATCGGGCTGCCCCAGTAGCGGTTGCGGCTGATGTTCCAGTCCCGCGCACCCTCCAGCCACTTGCCGAACTGGCCGTCGCGGATGTGCTCGGGCACCCAGGTGATCTGCTTGTTCAGCTCGACCATCCGGTCGCGGAACGTGGTGACCGCGACGAACCAGGACGGCACCGCCATATAGATCAGCGGCTGGCCCGAACGCCAGCTGTGCGGGTAGGAGTGCTCGATCGTCTCGTGCCGCAACAGCTTTCCGGCGGCCTTGAGGTCCTTGATGATCACCGGGTTGGCGTCGAAGACCATCAGACCCTCGTACGGCGGCACCATCGAAGTGAACTTGCCGCCCGGATCCAGCGGCTGCACCAGCTCGATGCCGTTGACGGTGGCGACATCCATGTCCTCCTCACCGAAAGCGGGCGCGAGATGGACGATTCCGGTGCCGGAGTCGGTGGTCACGTAGTCGGCGGTCAGCACCCGATGGGCGCGCGGGTGACCGACGAAGAAATCGAACGGCGGCTCGTAGGACAGATCGGCGAGCGCGGCGCCGTCGTACTCCGCGAGCACCTCCGGCTCCTCGCCGAACTCGCGGGCGAAGTGCGAGACCCGTTCGGCGGCCAGCACATACCGCTTGCCGTCGGCCACGCGCAGGTGCACGTAGCGCACGTCGGGGTGCACCGCGATGGCGAGGTTGGAGGGCAGGGTCCACGGCGTGGTGGTCCAGATCAGCGCATTGGCGCCGTCGAGCGCGTGCAGCGGGTGCTCGGCGGGCACACGCAGCACCATGTCGACGGTGACGGCCGGGTCCTGACGCATCTTGTAGGCGTCGTCGAGACGGGTCTCCTGATTGGACAGCGGAGTCTGCTCGTACCAGCTGTAGGGCAGCACCCGGAAGCCCTGATAGATGAGGCCCTTCTCGTACAGCGACTTGAACGCCCACATCACCGACTCCATGAAGTCGAGATCCAGTGTCTTGTAGTCGTTGTCGAAGTCGACCCAGCGCGCCTGACGCGTCACGTAATCGCGCCATTCACCGGTGTAGCGCAGTACCGACGATTTACAGGCGGCGTTGAATTCCGCCAGCCCCATCGCATCGATCTGTGATTTGTCCGTGATACCGAGCTGCTTTTCCGCCTCGATTTCCGCGGGCAATCCGTGGCAGTCCCAACCGAATCGCCGATCGACCCGCTTACCGCGCATCGTCTGGAAACGCGGAACGAGGTCCTTCACATAGCCGGTGAGCAAATGCCCGTAATGCGGCAGACCGTTGGCAAACGGCGGACCGTCATAGAAGACGAACTCCCCATCGGGAGCGACGGACCCGGAGGCGGCAGCCTGGGTAACCACGGAGGGCCCAGCGGACGCCAATGGCACCGCACCCGAACGGTTTTCGATGCTCGCGCGGAAGGTGTCATCGGCCGACCAGGCGTCGAGGACACGTCGCTCCAGGTCAGGGAAGGACGCCCCGCTGCCTGCGCCGAGGTCGACGCGTGGGTATGCGCTACTGGAAGTGTCGTCCGCCATCGCGGATGCCGTCTCCTCGTGCCGCCGCGCCATAGGCGCGTATGTGTCAGCACGGGGACGATTCCGGCGCCGGTTGCGCCGCTACCGCGGTACCACCCCGTTTGTCCAGCAGCAACTGCGCCGGACCTCTCGTTGCGAGCTGTGACGGGCTCACCCGTTCGGTTCTACTGAGCGTGCCGAGTGTTCGCTCGTGCCGCCGTTCTTCCGAAGACTCCCCGGTGATGGCCGGATCGACGCCGCATATGTTTGATTCTAACCAGTGTGGTCAAACCACTTATGGTGGCCCGACCTCATCGTTTAGCGTGCCGTCCCGGGGGCGGTGCGGAATCGCTGTCCGGGCTTCGCATGGACAGCGCGCTCGCCAACAGCAGCACGGCACCCAGTACACAGATAACGATGCATCCCCACGCCCACACCACCGATCCGGTGGTCAGCGCGGCCACTAGCAGGGCAAAGCCGATAGCGGCGAGGACGAGCGTCAAGACGAGCATGTTGACCCCCTAGGCATGCCAGGCGGCAGGACTACAAAGGTGGCCATGTCGGCCTGATACGAGACTACTTGCCACCCTTGGCAAACGAGGCAGGCGCGAGATTATTGGCCGTATTGGCATCGGCGAAGGCGCCGTCGCCATCGACGGGGACGGCGGAGCCACGGTTCTCCAGCTCCTCGAGCTGCGATTCCAGGTACGACTTCAGCCGCACGCGGTATTCGCGTTCGAAGGTCTTGAGCTGCTCGATCCGGCTCTCCAGCACGCTGCGCTGCTGGGTGATGGTCGCCATGATCTCGGTGTGCTTGCGCTCGGCGTCCGCCTGCAGTGCGTCGGCCTTTTCCTTGGCCTGCCGCAGCTGGTTGTCCGAGCGGGTCTGCGCGTCCGACAGCATCGCATCCGACTTCTGACGAGCGTCGGCAATCATGGCCTCGGAGCGAGTACGGGCATCTCCGACGAGTCGCTCGGAATTTGCCCGAGCGTTCGAAAGCAGGTTCTCCGCTTCGGACTTGGCATCGCTGGTCAGCCGGTCCGCCATCTCCTGGGCGAGGCTGAGCACCTTCGCTGCCTGCAGGTTCGCATCGGCGCTCGGCGCTTCCTTGGCGACGGGCGGGGCCACCGGCATCGGGGGCGGCGGCGGGGCCTGCTGCACCGGAGGCTTGATGGGCTCCGGCGGCGGGGCCTGCTGCACCTGAGCTTTCACCGCATTAGGGCTGGCAGGGCCACGATTCTTCTTGGCATCGGCCAGTTCCGCGTCCAGCTCGGCGACCCGTTGACGCAGGTCGGCGTTCTCCTCGATCAGCCGCGAGAGCTCCTGCTCCACGAGATCCAGGAAGGCGTCTACTTCATCCTCGTTGTAGCCACGCTTCCCGATCGGCGGTTTGCTGAACGCGACGTTGTGCACATCGGCTGGGGTCAGCGGCATGGAAGGATCCCTTCACGCGTCTTTTGGAGATCTAGCAGATCTAGCAAGCTATCTTCTCGGTTCATTCTGTCACACCGGGGCTACCGGTTGCCCGAGCCTGCCCACGATCGACATCAGGATGAAGACGATGAAAAGCAGGACCATAATCGACAGGTCGAGTCGAATTCCTCCCAGTGACACCGGTGGTATCAACCGCCTCAGGAGTTTCACCGGAGGGTCTGTGATCGTGAAGATCACCTCGAGGATGACGACAACCAAGCCGCTCGGGCGCCAGTCGCGCGCAAAGCTACGGATGAACTCGACGATCACCCGGCTGATCAGCAACAGCCAGAAGATGAACAGTACGAAGTACAGCACCGCGAACAAGGCCACGACTTCACTCTGCCCGAAAATCCCCGCCGCGCAAAATGACCACACCGCCCCATGCGTGACAGGTCTGAGACCACCCCCGGATCACACCGCTATTTCTGGTTGTAGAAGCCGGTTTCCGCGATCCTGCGCCGCTCCTCGGCCGATACGTCCACGTCGGCCGGTGAGAGCAGGAACACTTTGGTGGCGACCTTGTCGAAGGAGCCACGCAGCGCGAAGGCCAAGCCTGCGGCGAAATCGACGAGCCGCTTGGCATCGGCGTTGCTCAGGTCGACCAGATCCATGATCACCGGGTTGCCCTCACGGAACCGCTCACCGATGATGCGGGCCTCGCTGTAGTCACGCGGGCGCAGCGTCGTGATCTTGGACAAGGGACCTCCGTCCTCGAAGATCCCAGGACGACGCGCGGGGGCGGGCTCGGGGCGCACGCGCTCCTCCAGCCGCCGCTCCTCGGCATCGGGATCGACGGCGAGCGCACCCCTGGTGGCTCCCCGCATCATCGGCGCGTTGCCACCGGCACGGAATCGGCCCGCCGTCGGTGCGGACTCGATCCTGGTCGGGCGACGCGGCGCCTCGTAGCGGTCGTCACCGTAGGGCTCGTCGGCATAGTCGTCCCGACGGGACACCGGGTACCCGGCCTTGTACGGAGACTTGTAAGCCGGCTCCGGGTAGTCGGATTCGTCGTCGAAGCGGTCGGCACCGTACCGATCGTCCGAATAACGGGGGGCACCGTAGCCCGAGCGGTCGGAGTAGTCACGGGGCCTACGGGTGGCACGCTCGTCCACGCCACGCGGGGCATGCTCGGCGACATAGTCGTCTTCGTAATCCTCGAGCGGAACCATGCCGAAGTACGCCTTGAACTTGTGCAGCGTGCTCATGACCGCGCCTCGCTGTCGCTCGGCTCCGTCATGACCACGATTGTGGCTGCGTCGGTTACTCGCTCGCTGCGCTCGCTCATTCTGGTCGACCTTCCTTCGGCCCCGGTGGCGGCCGGGTGTTGAAGTCTTGCTCAGCCCTCTTCTGCCCCAAGCATATGTGTCGAATGTGACTGATGAGGTTTCTTTGCTACGCCGAGGTTATCGGTCGAGCGCCCATCAAGGCGGTTCCGACACGCACACATGTGGAACCGTGTTCAATTGCCGATTCCAGATCACCGGACATTCCGGCGGAAAGCTCCCGTGCGCCGGGATGGTCGCGCAGTAGCCGGGCATGCACCGCGGCAAGGCGGGCGAACGCGGCGGCGGGGTCGACATCGAGCGGCGGAATCGCCATCAGCCCAGCCAGCCGCAGCCCTGCGAAGTCGGCGACCCGATCCGCCAGCACCGCAAGCTCGTCCGGTGCGACGCCGCCGCGGCCGGGATCCTCGTCCAGGCTGACCTGAACGAGCACCTCGACGGGGTCGGTCCGCTCCCCCGCGTCCACCGCGGCGCGCGCCGCGGTGTCAAGAGCCATTGCGAGTCGTTCGCTGTCCACCGAGTGCACCGCATAGGCCCAGCGCGCGACAATGCGCGCCTTGTTGCGCTGCAACCGGCCGATCATGTGCCAGCGCACATCCGCAGGCCCGCCCAGCTCGACCACCTTCGCGGTGGCCTCCTGCTCCCTCGACTCGCCGAATTCGCGGCAGCCCAATCGGTGCAGGATGGCGACGTCGGCGGCCGGGAAGAATTTCGTCACCGGCAGCAGCCGCACCGACGCCGGATCACGGCCTGCCGCTCGACAGGCCGCACCGATCCGCTTGTTCAGGCCGGCCAGGTTCTCCGCCAACTCGGCGGTCCGGCCGTCTACTGCCTCGGCCGCAATGGTTTCCGACTCCGCCGCAGCGCTCATGACACCGCCTCCCCTACGCTCGGCTCCGTCGAGACCGCCGATGCGGTTGCGCCTATGGTTCGCTCACTCATGCGCCCGCCTGTGCCCAGATCACACTGCCCATCCTGCCGGTAGGCGCGCCGCGGCGGTGACTGAACAGGGTGCGATCCTCGATGGTGCAGCGTGGATCGATCGCGACGGCGGCGACCCCTGCTTCGGTGAGCTGCCTGCGGATTCCGGCGCGCAGGTCCAATGCGGGGGTGCCGCGTACGGTGGTGGTCGCGCTGCCGGGCAGGTGCGCCTCGACATCGGCGCGCATCGCGGCGGGCACCTCGTATTGGCGGCCGGATGCGGCCGGGCCGAGGAAGGCGCCGATCCGATCGAGCCGGGCGCCGACGGAGACCATCGCGTCGAGTACCCGTGGCACGATGCCGATCCGGGCGCCGATGCGTCCCGCGTGCACGGCGGCGACCACACCCGCTTCGTCATCGGAGAGCAGAATCGGCACACAGTCCGCGGTCAGGACCACCAGCGCGAGCCCCGGCACGGTGGTCACCAGCGCATCGGTCGCGGGAACCGGCTCGGACCTTGGGCCATCGACGATTTCGACATGGCGGCCGTGGATCTGTTCCATCCACACCAGGCGCTCGGGCGCCAGCCCGATTCCGTCGGCCAGCCGATCCCGATTGCGCTGCACCGTCGCCGGATTGTCCCCCACATGATCGCCGAGATTGAACGAATCGTACGGCGGTGCCGAGAAGCCCCCCGCTCGCGTGGTGGTCACCCGTCGAACGGTCAGCGTCGGCACAGTTATCATGGCACCAGCCTAACGGCCGGTGCCGCTCCGCCCCGAATGCGCGTATCCCACGTCACAGCCGTTTTCGGCCCCCATCGTCCCGGCGCCCACCGGGACCCGGCCCCCGCCGGATCCTGCTTCTTACCTGCGCATGAACGACGGCACATCGACGTCGTCGTCATCGTCGCCCGAATCCGGGGGTTCGATGTGCGTGCGCGAGTTGTTGGCGATCGTCGGCTCGGCGAGAGTACGCGCGCGTTCACTGTCCCGATAGCTGGGCACGGATCCCCGAGTGGAGGCGGACTGGCTTGCGGCAGAAGAGGTTTCGGCTCGCGAGGACGCCGCCACCTCACTGGTGCGGCTCTGCGCGATTTCGCCTGCGCGCGCGGAACCGATCGTGCCCCGATTCGCGGGTTCGAAGGTGCGCCGCGCGGGCGCGCCGCTGTCGAAGCCCGCCGCGATCACGGTGACGCGCACCTCGTCGCCGAGCGAATCGTCGATCACCGTGCCGAAGATGATATTGGCCTCGATGTGCGCGGCCTCCTGCACCAGCGACGCCGCCTCGTTGATCTCGAACAGGCCCAGGTCCGAGCCGCCCGCGATCGAAAGCAGCACACCGTGCGCGCCGTCCATCGACGCCTCGAGCAGCGGTGAATTGATCGCCGACTCCGCGGCTTTCACCGACCGGCCCTCGCCGCGCGCCGAACCGATGCCCATCAGCGCGCTGCCCGCGCCGGACATCACGCTCTTGACGTCGGCGAAGTCGACGTTGATCAGGCCAGGAGTGGTGATCAGGTCGGTGATGCCCTGCACACCGTTGAGCAGCACCTCGTCGGCGGAGCGGAAGGCGTCCATCAGGCTCACCGCGGCGTCGCCGAGCTGCAGCAGCCGATCGTTCGGAATGACGATCAGCGTGTCGCAGGACTCGCGCAGCAGGTTGATGCCCACCTCGGCCTGGTTGCCGCGCCGCTTGCCCTCGAAGGAGAACGGCCTGGTCACCACACCGATCGTGAGTGCGCCGAGCTTGCGCGCGATCTGAGCGACGACCGGCGCACCACCGGTGCCGGTGCCGCCGCCCTCGCCCGCGGTGACGAAGACCATGTCGGCGCCCTTGAGCACCTCTTCGATCTCGTCCTTGTGATCCTCGGCGGCCTTCCGGCCGACCTCGGGGTCGGCGCCGGCGCCCAGGCCGCGCGTGAGTTCACGACCGACGTCTAGCTTGACGTCGGCATCGCTCATCAGCAGGGCCTGCGCGTCAGTGTTGACCGCGATGAACTCGACTCCCTTGAGACCCTGTTCGATCATCCGGTTGACGGCATTCACACCGCCGCCGCCGATACCGACGACCTTGATCACTGCAAGGTAGTTGTGCGGGGGCGTCATGGGCTCTCGCCTTCCTGATCTAAAGCCTGTCGTTTTCGGATTCTCGACACTCGGCCCGGGAGCAAACCCTAAACCTCAACCATAGGGTTGGCGTTATGTCAAGTATCCGACTGGTGCGGAACGCTATTCGCCGCCGCCGCGATCCGTGCGCAGGCGCGCCGAAACGAGTGAGGAGAATCTTGTGTGATCCCTCTCGTCTCGCCGCACAACACACAGTATCGTGGACGGTTGCCCCCGGCGCCCCGTCTCGGTGACCACCTCCGAAAGCAGAGTGGTCCACCGAAAATTCCCCGGGCGCAATGGGTGTCGATCACCTTACCGTGACGAGATTCGGACTCGAAACGTCGTAGACCGTGCCGTCCCTGGTGAGCAGCGGCAAAACGACAGCCGCTTTGCGTTGGGCGTCGTTCGTCCCGCCCCACAGTACCGTGCGGCCATCCTGCAGATTCAGCGAAATATTCGAAATCGACCGCGCGACAACCTCGCCCACCTGAACACTCAGCGCGGGCGGCAGCGCGACCAGCACCGATACCGCGGCCCGGGTGACGGGATCGTCGCTGCCGGGATGCGCGGTGATCAGTTTCGGCACACCGATCGGGGCGGGCTCGATTGCGAATTCGACACTTTCGGCATCCACCAGATGCGCGCCCTGCGGGCTGTCGAAGAACAACACCGGAGTGCGCTCGTCCACCGTGACCTTGACGGTCGACGGAAATACCCGCTGCACCCGAACCGTGTGCACCTTCGGGATGCCGGCCACCCGCCCCGCCATCGATGTCGTATCGATACGCAACATCGAACGACCCGACGGGATCTCCAGTTGCTCGCGCACCTGCTGTCCGGGCACCGCGACCAATCCGTCGATCCGGACGGTGCGCACCGAAAGCACCGGCGTGAACCAGGCCAGGACACCGAGAACCACAAGCACGCACACACCGAGCGATCCCCACAGCCGGATTCGTCGCCACGGCATCGCGTCTCACCGCCCGTACGGTGGACGAGCTCGCAGCCCGTCGAGAATCTGGCTGCCGAGCATCGTCACATCACCCGCACCCATGGTGATCACCACATCGCCCGGCAGCGCGAGCGCCGCGACCTGACGGCCGACCCGCGACATATCCGGTTGGTAGTGCACGGGTTTGGTGACCGACTGCGCGACAAGGGCACCGTTCACCCCGGGCAGCGGCTTCTCCCGCGCACCATAGACATCGAGCACGACCACCTCGTCGGCCAGGCTCAGCGCGGCGCCGAAGTCATCGGCGAAAGTGGCGGTGCGGCTGTAGAGGTGCGGCTGGAACACCACAATGACCCGGCCCTGCCTGGAACGGGCGCCGTCGCGGGCTTCCTGCTGGACCAGCTCGGCGGCGGCGCCGAGTACCGCGCGCACCTCGGTCGGATGGTGGGCATAGTCGTCGAAGACGCGGACGCCGTTTTCCCGTCCCGCGAACTGGAACCGGCGGTGCACCCCGCCGAAACCCTCCAGGCCCTGCACGATTTCGGCCACGTCCGCGCCCGCGGCGCGGGCCGCGAGCAGCGCGGCGAGTGCGTTGAGCGCCATATGCCTGCCCGGCACCGAGAGCCGCAGGGTGCGCGGCGCGGACTCATCGGCGAGCTGGAACTGGATGACGCCGCCGACATCGCGCGGCTCCCAGCTGTGCAGGCGCACTCCGACCGGAACCGGCGCGTCGGACAGCTCGCCCGAGCCGTAGCCGAGCACCCGAATGTTCTTCTCCGCGAGCCGGGCGCCGATGCGTTCGGCCAGTGCCAGCGAGCCGGGATCGTCCAAGCACACCACCAGCAGTCCGCCCGCGGAGAGCCGGTCGGCGAAATCATCGAAGACCTGCACATAGGCCTCGTCCGAGCCGAAGAAATCCAGGTGATCGGATTCGACATTGGTGACCACCGCGACGTGCGGGTCGTATTGCAGCAGCGAGCCGTCGCTCTCGTCGGCCTCGGCGACGAAGATCTCACCGGTGCCGTGGTGGGCGTTGGTGCCCGCCTCGTTGAGTTCACCACCGACGGCGAAGGACGGATCGAGCCCGCAGTGCTGCAGGGCCACGATCAGCATCGACGTGGTGGACGTCTTACCGTGCGTGCCGGAAACCAGCAATGTGCGATGCCCCTGCATGAGCGAGGCGAGCACGGTGGGACGCAGCAGCACCGGTATGCCGCGGCGATTCGCCTCGACCAGTTCGGGATTGGTCTTCGGGATGGCGGCATAGGTGGTGACCACCGCGGTCGGGCCGCCGGGCAGCAGGTCGAGCGCGCTCCCGTCGTGGCCGATGCGCACTTGCGCACCGCGAGCACGCAGCGCGAGCACGCCGCGACTCTCCTTGGCGTCCGAGCCGGACACCGCACCACCGCGCGCGAGCAGAATGCGCGCGATGCCGGACATGCCCGCGCCGCCGATGCCGACCATGTGCACCCGCTCGAGTTCCGGCGGCAGCGCCGAACGCGCGTCCACGGCGTCGGCTTGCACCTGATTGACGCTCGCTTCGCTCATCGGCCCGACACCTGCACGACGATCCGCGCGACTTCGTCCGCGGCATCACGGTGCCCGGCGCCTGCGGCGGACAGGCTCATCTCGATCAGCCGTGCGGGGTCGGTCAGCAGTGGGATCACCTCATCGATCACATATTTCGGGGTCAGTTCGGAATCGGCCACAATTCTGCCACCGCCTTGGCCGACGACCGGCCTGGCGTTGAGCTCCTGCTCGCCGTTGCCGTGCGGCAGCGGCACATAGAACGCGGGCAAACCGACCGCCGACACCTCGGCGACGGTCATAGCGCCGGACCGGCAGACGACCGCATCCGCGGCCGCGTAGGCCAGGTCCATGCGGGAAAGATACGGCACGGCGACATACCGCGATCGGTCCTCACCCGAGTCCGCGATATCGAGCGTGTTCTTGGGGCCGTGCGCATGCAGCACCGAGATGCCCGCCGCGGCCAGCTGGGGCGCGGCGGCGGAGACCGCCTCGTTCAGCGTCCGCGCGCCCTGCGAGCCGCCGAACACCAGCAGTACCTGGCCCGCGGCGGGCAGGCCGAAGTGTGCGCGCGCCTCGGCCTGCAAGGCCGCCCGGTCCAGCGATGTAATAGAGCCACGCACCGGGATGCCGACGACCTCGGCATGCGCGAGCCCGGAATCAGGCACCGCGGCGAGCACGCGGGCCGCGCGGCGAGCGCCGACCTTATTGGCAATGCCTGCTTTCGCATTCGCCTCGTGCACCACCACCGGCACGGCACGCCTGCGCCGCAGCACCCCCTTGCCCGCGGCCAGGTAGGCCGGCAACGCGACGTAGCCGCCGAAGCCGACGATCACATCGGCGTCGACCGCGTCGATGATCGCCCTTGTCCTGGCCACCGAGGCACGGACACGGCCGGGCAGCCGCAGCAGATCGGCTGTCGGCTTGCGCGGCAACGGCACCGGCGGGATCAGCTCGAGCGGATAGCCGCGCTCGGGTACGAGGCGAGTCTCCAATCCGCGTTCGGTGCCCAGGGCGGTCACCCGAATCGAATCGTCGAGGCGTTTGAGCGCATCGGCGACGGCGAGCGCCGGTTCGATATGTCCCGCGGTGCCACCACCCGCGACGATCACCGACAGCGGTCGGCTCGCGTCCCGTATGTCACTCACCTGGATCTTCCCCGATCTCTCGCATGATTCACCGGATAATTCGGCTCCCAAGCCCTTGTCGCCCGCAATGAACTCGTGCCCCGGCGCTCCGGCGCACGACGTCTGCCGGAGTCGGAGCCGGGCTGTGGACGCCGCGCGGGCGGCAGCGCCTGTCGTGCCCGATCGGCCCGTGCCCGGTCAGCACGAGCCTTCTCTGCGGACCTGGCCGCCCTGGCCGCGGCCGAGCGCGCTCGGGCCGCGTCCGCCCGTGCGGGCGAGTACACCTCTGGCTTCGGCAGCCGCAGCAACCTGCTGAACCTGCCATCCTGTCCGGCGTGCAACGCCGAGACGGCCTCCGGCTCATGTCTGGCCGCGTTGGCGATGATGCCGAACATGAACAGCGTAATCGCCAGCGACGAACCGCCCGCCGACACCAGCGGTAACTGCAGGCCGGTCACCGGCAGCAGGCCGACCACGTAACCGATGTTGATCAGGGCCTGCCCGGTGATCCAGGTGGTCGCGGTCGCGGTGAGCAACCGCAGGAACGGATCGACCGAGCGGCTGGCGATCCGCAAGCCCGTATAGACGAACAGCGCGAACAGTCCGAGCACCAGTGTGCAGCCGAGGAAGCCGAGTTCCTCGCCGATGATGGCGAAGATGAAGTCGTTGTGCGAGTTGGGCAGGTAGCTCCACTTGGCGCGGCTCTGACCGAGCCCTCGACCCCAGATTCCACCGTCTGCCAGCGAGTACAGCGCTTGGCGCGCTTGGTAGCCGATGCCCTGCGGATCATCGCCCGGATTGAAGAAGGCGCGCATCCGGTCGGACCGGTAGCCCGCGGACAGGGCGAGAATGCCCGCCGCGATCACGCCGGACACCGCGATGGTGACGAACAGCCGCACCGGAAGTCCGCCGAACCACAGCAATGCCGCGAGCACGATGCCGAGCGCGATGGTGGTGGACAGGTTGGGCTCGAGCACCACGAGCAGACAGACGAGCAGACCGGCAGGCACCAACGGCACCAGCAACTCTTTGAGGTTCGCGCGTTCCGCGTGACGCGAGGCGAGCAGATGCGCACCCCAGACCACCAACGTCACCTTGACGATCTCCGAAGGCTGCACCGAGAACAGCCCGACGTCGAACCACCGGCGCGAGCCCTGCACCTGGCTGCCGATGCCGGGAATCAGCACGAGCACCAGGGCGAGCACCGAGATCGCGAACAACGGGAACGACCACTGCCGCAGTCGCCGCAAGGGAATCCGCAGCGCGAGATAGAACAGCACACAACCGATGACCGCGAACATGGCCTGCTGGTTGAACAGCGAATAGGCCGACCTGCCATCGGCATACGCCTCGACGCTCGACGCGGAGAGCACCATCACCAGACCGAGCACGGTCAGCAGCGTGGCAATGGTGACGACCAGATGAAACGACGCGAGCGGGCGGGCCAGCCAGGCACCGAACTTCGTCCCCATCTGCGTGCTTCGCCGCGTCGTGTCGGTCATAGCCGCCGCCCGATGTCACCGTCTTCCAGAGCGTGCACCGCCGCAGCGAAGCTGCGCCCGCGGTGCGTGTAGTCGGCGAACATGTCCAGTGAGGCCGCGGCCGGAGCCAAGAGCACGGTGTCGCCTTGACGGGCGAACCCGGCCGCCGCGCGCACGGCCTCGGCCATGACGGCGTCGGCCTTCTCGGTTCTACCCATTCCTGCATCGTCTCCCGCGCGCACCTCGACGACCGGGACCTCGGGCGCGTGTCGCGCCAACGCGGCCGCGATTATCGGCGCGTCGACCCCGAACAGCACGGCGGCGACCAACCGGTCGGCGACCTCTTCGGCGAGATCCTCGACCGCCGCGCCCTTCAATTGCCCACCGGCGAGCCAGATCACCTGTGCGTGGGCCAGGATCGACGAGCGCGCGGCATGCGGGTTGGTGGCCTTGGAATCGTCGACGAACTCGACGCCGTCCAGTTCGCGCACGAAGGCCGCGCGGTGCGGACCGACCTTGTGCTCGATCAGTCCCTCGCGCACGAACTGCGGTGCGACATCGATGGCCCGTGTCAGCGCCGACGCGGCCAGGGCATCGGCGATGCCCGCGGGTCCCTGCGGGCTGATGTCGCCGACTTCTGCCAGGATCGCGGCCTTGGTGAAGGCACGATCGAGCAACTTGCCGTCGACGACGCCGAGCTCACCGTCGGCGGGCACGCCGACCCGGAAACCGATGACCCGACGGGCTTTCGCGCGGCGCGCGAGCGAGGCCGCGACCGGATCGTCGAGTCCGACCACACCGATCCGCCCGACCAGCGCGCGTGCCTTCGCGGCGGCATAGGCGTCGAGGCCACCGTGCCAATCCAGGTGATCCTCAGCCACATTCAGCACCACGCCCGCCTCCGGTCGCACCGAAGGCGCCCAGTGCAGCTGGAACGAGGACAGTTCGACCGCGAGCACCTGCGGACCGGGGTTGCGCCGCAGCGCATCCAGGATCGGCAGCCCGATATTGCCGCACGCCACACTGGCGATGCCCGCCGCGCGCAGGATCGAATGCACCATCGAGGTGGTCGTGGTCTTGCCGTTGGTTCCGGTCACCACCAGCCACTTGCGGACCGGGCCGTAGATCCTGGCCTGATCGACCCACCAGGCGAATTCGACGTCGCCCCATACCGGGGTGCCCTCGGTCACGGCCGCGGCGAGCACCGGCGAGTCCGGCCGCCAGCCGGGGCTGGTGATGACCAGCGCGAAGCGGCTCCAGTCCGCGGACTCCAGTTCGGTGCACGTCGCGATGTCGAGGCCGAGACCCGCCGCCTCGGCGAGTGCGGACGCGCCGCCGTCGGTGACCACCGGCCGGGCGCCGATATCGCGTAGCGGCTCTATCAGCGAGCGTCCGGAGACGCCCCAGCCTGCCACGAGAACATCACGGCCACGCAGGAATTCGAGCATGGGCCCCGGCGTTCGCAGAGCCCTCGGAGAATGTTCGACCATCGCTAGTTCACCCGACCGCGGAGAGATATTCGCTATAGAACAACCCGAGTCCGACCGCGGAAGCGATCGCCGCCAGCAACCAGAATCGGATGATCACCGTAGTTTCGGCCCATTTGCTCAGCTCGAAGTGATGATGGAACGGCGCCATCTTGAACAACCGATTGCGCGTCGTGCGGTACACCGCCACCTGCAGCACCACCGAGGCCGCCTCCGCCACGAACAGCGCGCCGATGACGACCATCAGCAGCTCGGTCCTGGTGGTGATGGACAAACCCGCCAGCATGCCGCCGAGGGCGAGCGAGCCCGTGTCACCCATGAAGATCTTGGCGGGCGCGGCGTTCCACCAGAGGAATCCGACGCACGCGGCAGCCCCCGCGGCACAGACCAGGGCCAGGTCCAGCGGGTCGCGCACGTTGTAGCAGCCGGCTTCCGGTTTGATCGCGCAGGCGTGGTAGTACTGCCAGAACGAGATGACCACGTAGCCGCCGAGCACCAGGCTCATCGAGCCCGCGGCGAGACCGTCGAGACCGTCGGTGAGGTTCACCGCGTTGGACCAGGCGACCACGATGACGCAGACGAACGCCAGGAAGATGATCGCGCCCATCGACACCGTGGTGATGTCACGGACGTAGGACAGGTGCCTGCTCGCCGGGGTGAGCCCGTTCGCGCCGCGGAACTGCAGGGCGAGGACACCGAAGATCACCGCGGCGGCCAGCTGACCGAGGTACTTACCCGCGGCGGTCAGACCGAGATTGCGCTGCTTGCGCAGCTTGATGAAGTCGTCGAGGAAGCCGACGAGGCCGAGTGCGGTGGTCAGGCCGAGCACCAGCAGCCCCGACGCGGTCGGGCCCTCGGCGTCGTAGCCGATGCCGATCAGATGTGAGCCGAGGTAACCGGCCCACAGGCCGATCAGGATGGCGACACCGCCCATGGTCGGGGTGCCGCGCTTGGCCTGGTGGCTGGCCGGGCCGTCGACCCGAATCTCCTGGCCGAACCCCTGCTTGGCGAAGGTCCGAATCAGTAACGGCGTCAGCAGGATCGACACCGCTAGCGCGATGCCCGCCGCGAATAGAATCTGCCTCATCCTGCTGCCTCCGTGTCAGATCCCGCCCTGGTCCCACCCACGTGACCCCGCGCACGCTCCGTACCGGTCAGATATTCGGCGACCTCCCAGAGGCCGACCGACTTCGATGCCTTGACCAGCACCACATCGCCCGCCTCGACTTCCTCGTCGAGCAGCGCGATGGCCGAGCCGATATCGGGAACGATGATCGACTCCTCGCCCCATGAGCCTTCCATCACCGCTCCCTGGTGCATCGCCCGGGACGGCCTTCCGGTCCCGACCACGATCAGCCGGTCGACATCGAGGCGCACCGCCAAGCGTCCGATCCGGTCGTGCTCGATCACCGACTCCTCGCCGAGTTCGCCCATTTCGCCGAGCACTGCCCAACTGCGCCGCGCGGTACCACCCGCGCGCGACATGGTGACAAGCGCCTTGAGCGCGGCCCGCACCGAATCCGGATTGGCGTTATAGGAATCGTTGACCACGGTGACGCCGTCGGCGGTGGTCCGTACATCCATTCGACGGGCCGATGCGGCATGAGCGCCCGAGAGCGCTTGCGCGATGGTGTCGAGATCGGCGCCGCATTCCAGGGCTACCGCCGCGGCGGAAAGGGCATTGCCGACCTGATGTTCGCCGTGCACGGCCAGTTGGATCGGGATGCTGCCGGACGGCGTGTGCAGTGTGAAGGCCGCCCGCGCTTCGTCGTCGAGCCGGATATCGGTGGCTCGAATGTCGGCGCGCTCGGCCTGCCCGACGGTGACCACCCGTGCGGTCGTGCGGTCGGCCATCGCGGCGACTTGCTGATCATCGGCATTGAGCACGGCGAGTCCGGCGGTCGGCAACGCCTCCACCAGTTCGCCCTTTGTCTGAGCGATCGCCTCGCGACTGCCGAATTCGCCGAGGTGCGCGGTACCGACGTTGAGTACGACGCCGATCCGCGGCGGCGCGACCTTCGCGAGAGCGGCGATATGGCCGGGGCCGCGGGCGGACATCTCCAACACCAGGAACCGGGTGTCGGCATCGGCGCGCAGCGCGGTCCATGGATGACCGAGCTCGTTGTTGAACGATCCCGGCGGGGCAACCACCGGGCCGAGCGGAGCGAGCACGGCGGCGAGCAGGTCCTTGGTCGAAGTCTTACCGGAGGAACCGGTCACCCCGACGACCGTGAGTCCGCCTGTCACGGTGTTGGATTGGCGGCGCTCACCGGGCCCTCCGTGGTCACGCTCCGCTACCTCCTCCTGGCCCGTCGCTCCCGCCGCGGAAAGCCGTTCGACGCTGACCCGGGCCAGCGTGGCCAATGCGGCCAGCACCGCCGCGCCCGAGCCGTCCGAATCGTGTGCCAGCGCAACCGAAGTCGCAGGCACCGCGCCCGCGGCGGGCGTCACCACGATGGCGGGCGCCCCGACCGGCCGAGCGGCCAGGACCGCGACCGCGCCCGCGGCGACCGCCGCCGCGGCGAAATCGTGACCGTCGGCGCGCTCGCCGGGCAGGGCGAGGAACAGATCTCCGGAACCGATTCGGCGCGAATCGAATTCGACCGAACCCGTAACCGTCACCTCCGGGTCGGGGACGTCGTGCAGCGTGCCGCCGACGACGTCCGCGATCTCCCGCAGTGTCATCTCGATCATGAAACCGTCAAGTCCTCCGCGTCCGAACTCTGCGGACTTCGTTGTGCTCGGTGTGTGGTCTGGTCGGGGTCGCTGCCGAGGCGCCGCTCCACTGCCGCCGCGAGCACGTCGCGGTCGTCGAACGGATGCTTCACACCCTGGATCTCCTGCCCTGCTTCGTGTCCCTTGCCCGCGACGAGCACCACGTCACCGGGTCGCGCCCAATCCACCGCGGCGGCGATGGCCTCGGCCCGATCGCCGATCTCCCTGACCTCGCCGCGCTCGTCGGCGGGGATGTCGCGGATGCCTGCGCGCACGGCCGCGCGGATCGCGGCGGGGTCCTCGGTGCGCGGGTTGTCATCGGTGATGATCAGCAGGTCGGCGCCGCGCGCCGCGGCCGCGCCCATCAACGGCCGTTTACCCGCGTCCCGGTCACCGCCGGCGCCGACGACCACGGCAAGCCTGCCGACCGATTCCGTCGTTGTCGCGAGGTACCCGCGCAGGGTGGCGATCACCGATTCGACCGCGGCGGGCTTGTGCGCGTAGTCGACGATGGCAAGGAAGTCCTGCCCGCGATCCACCCGCTGCATCCGGCCGGGCACATCGACCACCGCGAGTGCGGGTGCGGCGACGGCGGGATCGACGCCCGCCGCCGCGCACACGGCGACCGCGAGCAGTCCGTTGGCGATGTTGTAGCGGCCAGGAAGTCGCAGGCGCACATCGATACTCACGTCGGGGCCGACCGCGGTGAACTCTTGTTCGCCACCGTGTCCGGTGACCGCACCCGCCACATGCCAGTCGGCGGAACCGTTGGTGGACACCGTGATCGGGCTCGCGAGCCCGGCCGCGAGCCGCTGCCCCCACGCGTCGTCGACACAGATCACCGCGGTGCGCGCGGCGATCGGCGACTCGGGCTCGAACAGCCTGCGCTTGGCGGCGAAGTAGTCCTCGAAGTCGTCGTGGAAGTCCAGGTGGTCCTGCGACAGGTTGGTGAAGCCGCCCACCGTGAAGCGCACGCCGTCGACGCGACCGAGCGCGAGGGCGTGGCTGGACACCTCCATCACGACCGCGTCAACACCCTGCTCGACCATCAGCGCGAACATCGCGTGCAGCTGCGGAGCCTCGGGCGTGGTCAGCGCGCTCGGTACCCTCCTGCCACCGATCCTGGTCTCGATGGTGCCGATCAGCGCGGTGGACAGGCCACCGGCGGCCAGCCCGGCCTCGACCAGGTACGCGGTCGTGGTCTTGCCGGAGGTGCCGGTGATGCCGACGATGCGCAGCCGCTCGGACGGGTTGCCGTAGATCGTGGCGGACAGCTCGCCGAGCACCGACCTCGGCTGCTCGCGCACCAGCACCGGCACGCCGAGCTCGCCCGCGAGTTCCGCACCCGCGGCATCGGTGAGCACCGCGACCGCACCCCGTTCGACGGCATCGCGCGCGAACCTGGCGCCGTGGGCCTGCGCACCGGGCAGGCCCACGAAAAGGTCACCGGGCTGCACCGCGTTCGAGCGCTGCTCGATTCCTGTGACGAACAGGTCGACGGCGGGGACGCAACCGCGCGTGCTCGCGCCGGTCAGCTCCAGCACGGTGGACAACGACGTCGACCGCGGGTGGGTCGGCCGGAGCGCGTGCTGGCTGGACTGCGCGGGCACAGGGCTCCTCTCTAGTATCGGCACGGACAACATGGACTGGACGAATTGGATTGGAACGACGAGTCAGGTTACCGACGTCGACTCATGGCCGGACAACGCGGCTCACCGATTCCACCTCGCAAGTCTGGCGAAGCGGCCGCGGACGCCCGTCGCCGACCCGGCCTGCGCCCGGCGAAGCGGGAACATGCTGGGTGAAACGAGGCACTTCGAAGGCCGCATCTTGTTACGGAGCCTGCAAAACGAACCGTTTGACCGGTTCCGTCGAGGGCGGGATCCGGTCGCGCTGCAGCGCCCAGGAGGCGATGTTATGGAACAGCGGAGCCGCCGAGCCGCCACCGCTGCCGTCGGAACTACGGATCGGCGCGTCCAGCATCAGGCCGACGACGTAGCGCGGGTTGTCCGCGGGCGCCATCCCGGCAAAGGTGATGTAGAACGACGACGTCGAATAGCAGCGGCAGCCCGGATCGACCTTCTGCGCGGTGCCGGTCTTGCCCGCGACCTGATAGCCCTCGACCGCCGCGGGGCTGCCGGTACCCATCTGGACGCCCATCGGATCCTTCTGCACGACCGCCTGGAACATGGTGCGCAATGTCGCCGCGGTCTGCGGGCTCACCACCCGCACCCCGTCGGGCTGTGATTCTTCGGTCCTGGTGCCGTCGGGTTCGATCTTGGCCTTGACGATCCGAGGCGGTATCCGCAGGCCGTCATTGGCGATGGCCTGGTACATCGCGGTCATCTGCAGTGTGGTCATCGAAAGGCCCTGGCCGATAGGCAGGTTCGCGAAGGTGCCACCGGACCACTGGTCGCGCGCAGGCACCTGGCCGGTGCTCTCGCCGGGCAGGCCGACGCCGCTGCGCTGGCCGAGGCCGAAGCGGTTCACCATGTCCGCGAAGCGATCCTCACCGACCCGCTGCGCCAGCATCAGCGTGCCGACATTGGAGGACTTACCGAAGATGCCGGTGGTCGTGTACGGCGCGACACCGTGTACCCAGGCGTCGTGGACGGTCACGCCCGCCATCCGGATCTCGCCGGGTACCTGGAGCACCTCGTCGGGGTTGGTCAATCCGTATTCGATGGCCGCGGCCGCGGTGACGATCTTGTTGACCGAGCCGGGCTCGAACGGGTCGGACACCGAGGGGTTGAACATCTCGGCATTGCGCCAGTTCTGGGGTTCTAGCGCCGGATTGAAGGTGTTGTCGTTGGACATCGCCAGCACCTGGCCGGTCTTGGCGTCCAGCACGACCGCCGAGGCCGAATTGGCGCCGGACATCTCCTTGGCCTGCTGCACCTGCTGCTGCACGTAGTACTGCAGATCGGAATCGAGCGTCAGCTCGACGCCGTTGCCGTTCACGGCGGACTGCTTGTCGCGCCAGCTGCCCGGGATGACGGCGCCGTCGGAGCCGCGGTCGTAGGTGTGCGACCCGTCGGTGCCTGCCAGCACCGCGTCCATGGACGATTCGAGGCCCATCTGGCCGTGGCCGTCCCAGCCCGTAGCGCCGATGACATTGGCCGCGAGCGAACCGCCCGGGTGCTCGCGTAGGTCCTGCCGATCGGCGCCGACCTCCGGGTACTGCACGATGATGTCGGAGGCGATCCGCGAGTCGACATTGCGGGCGAGGTAGACGAAGGTCTTGTCGCTGCGCATCTTCTGCAGCAGCTCCGACTCGCTGGGGGCCTCCTTGCCGAGCTTCTCGTGGATGGTCTTCGCGATGGCCAGCAGGCGCTCGTCCGGATCCGGCGCTTTCGGGCTCTTGGCCTTGGCGTCCTCGAGTTGTTTACGAACCGGGACCGGTTGGAAGGTCAGCGCTTTCGCACTGAGGGTGAAGGCGAGAGATTTGCCGTTGCGATCGGTGATCGGGCCGCGGGTGGCCTCCTCGATCTTGCGCGTGGTGCGCTGACTTGCCGCCTGCTCGGAAAGGCCTGGCGCGGCAAAGCTTTGCACCCAGAGCAATTGGAGCGCGACGACGAGCAACGCGACCAGCATCACGATCCGGCCGACACCGAGCCGAAGCCGCAGCGACCGGTCCTGATGCTTGGCGCCCGGCCGCGGTTTCGATGCTCTGGACGGATTCGGCCCGCGACGCTGTCGCGGCGCGGGCCTGGTCTGGGTCACTGCGCGCCTCCACCGGGCACGCCCTGATCCTGCGGCACTTCCGGCTGCGGCTCCTGCTCCTGCGGCGATTGCCCCTGTGGCGTTCGGCCTTCTGGTGCCTGGCTCTCGGGCGCGCCGGGTTGCGGCGCCTCGGCGGGCTGCGGCGACACCGAAGTCTGCGCCATCGGAGCCTCGGCGGGAGCGGTCGGGATCGGGCTCGCCACAGCAGGCGCCGGGCTGGTCGGAGTCGGGCCTGCCGACGGGGTATGCGCCTGTGCGCCGTTGGCCTGCACCGCGTTCGCGTGATCGGACGACGATGGCCGCGACAACGGCACCGGCACCACCCGCTCACCCTGCGCCAGCACATGTCCCGGCTGCGCGGCGAGCGGTGTGGACGGCACGGTGTTCAGCGGCGGCACCGGAGGACCCTGTGCGGGCGTGGGTTTGCCGATCACCGTCACGGTGCCGTCCGCGGCGACCACGATCCGGGCCGGATCCTTGGCCGGGATCATGCCGAGTTCGCGCGCCCGCGCCGCGAGCTCCGGCGCCGAGTCGGCGGCCTCCACCTCACGCTGCAGCGCGGCCCGCTCTTCGGAGAGCTTCCTGTTGACCTGCCTGGCGTCGCCGAGCTGATAGCTGTCCTCGGCCGCCCGCGTGGTCAGCAGCAGCGTGCCGGCGAGACCACAGCCCAGCAGCGCGATGATGGCCGCCACGAACGGAATTCGGGTCGCCATGACAGACACCCGCCGGGTCGGCAGGTCGGGTGTGTCAGTGAGATGTTCGGCGCGCAATCGGCGGCGGGCGTATGCACGTTGCGCCGCACCGGATTTGACCTGCTCGGCAGCCTGAACCCGGCGGGCGACCCGGCCCGGCGCCTCGACGGCACGCGTCCGAACACTCATGAATTCCCCTCCTGGATTCTCTCCACCGCACGCATCCGAACCGGCGCCGCGCGCGGGTTCTCCTCGATCTCCTGCTCGGTCGCCTTCTCGGCGCCGCGGGTCAACAGCTTGAATTCCGGTCCCATACCGGGCAATTCGATCGGTAGGTCGACCGGGCTGCGCGAGGTCGTGCGCGGCGCGAACTCCTGTTTGACAACCTTGTCCTCGAGCGACTGATAGGACATCACCACGATCCGTCCGCCGACCCGCAGCGAATCCAGTGCCGCGGGCAGCGCGGCCCGCAGCGAATCGAGCTCGTGGTTGACCTCCACCCGCAACGCCTGGAAGGTCCGTTTGGCGGGATGCCCGCCGGTCCGCCTCGTCGCGGCCGGGATCGAGGCATAGAGCACCTCGACGAGTTCGGCGCTCGTGGTGAAAGGCTTCTGCTGTCGCCGCCGCAATACCTCCGAGGCGATCCGGCCCGCGAAGCGTTCCTCCCCATAGGTTTTCAGCACCCGAGCCAGGTCGCCGTGGCTGTAGGTGTTGAGCACGTCAGCGGCGGTGATGCCGGTGGTCGGATCCATCCGCATGTCCAGCGGCGCGTCGACGGAATAGGCGAAGCCGCGATCGGCCTCGTCCAGCTGCATCGAGGAAACGCCGAGGTCCATCAGGATCGCGCTCACCGAGCCGGTGCTCGCGAGCCCCGCCTCTTGCAGCGCGTCGGCGATACCGTCATATCGCGTGTGCACCAAGGTGATTCGGTCCTCGAACGGACGTAGTCGCTCGCCGGCCAGCGCCAGCGCCGAGGTGTCACGATCGAGCCCGACCAGCCGGATCTGTGGATAGGTGCGCAGGAAGTGCTCGGCATGTCCGCCGAGTCCGAGAGTGGCGTCTACATAGACGGCACCGGGCTCGCCCAGCGCCGGTCCGAGCAGTTCGTCAGCTCGCCTGAGCAGAACCGGAACATGACGGGGACCGTGCTGTTCACGGTTCACCTCGACCTCCCGGGATTTTGCCTCGCGTCGCCTGCACTACATGGAGCGCCTGGGCGGATAAAAGTCCGACCATCGCACGGGTCGCCTTGATAGACAGCTGCTTTCGAAAATACGAATGCCGCGTGGTCTCTGTCCGAAACACGGCACCTGGCGTCGGGGAAGTACGTCAGGGTCCACGTCCGGGCAGAGGCCGCGTGGCACTCGTTCGCTCGGTTAGAAGATTCCGCCCAGCGACTCGTCTCTCGCTTCCGCGTAGTCCTCCTCGTGCTCGGCGAGGTAGGAATCCCACGCCTGCTTATCCCATATCTCCAGGAAGTCGACCGATCCGATCACGACACATTCCTTGTCCAGGTTTGCGTAACGACGATGGTCGGCCGACAACACAATCCGGCCTTGGGCATCCGGCCGCTGCTCATCGGTTCCGGCTGCCAGCGCGCGGACGAATGCGCGAGCCTGCGGGTTGCTGCGAGACGACGCCGCGGCTCGACGAGCGAGCGCGGTGAACTCTTCCTTGGGATATACGGCAAGGCTGTGGTCCTGACCCTTCGTGACCATCAACCCTCCCGCCAGATCGTCTCGAAACTTTGCAGGCAACGTGAGTCGCCCCTTGTCGTCCAGCCGAGGTGTGTACGTACCGAGAAACAACTCGATACCTCCCGGATCAACCCCACCTGCGCGGGGAGCGCGATCACCTCGGATGTATGACTTTCCTGTAGTGCGCGCTCCACATTACCCCACTTTCCCCCACTTTCAATCGAAACGCGGGGTGATCTGGCTCCCCGCGTCAGCGATTGCGCAGGTCATCCCAGCTATCACCGCGGTGGAGAACTTTTCGGGTGCTCGCCGACACGCGCCGCCCAGCTGGGCGGCCGCCCGACAACAACCAGCAAACGCCCTGGTGTCACCCCATTCAACGGACGATCGGGGTGTGATGGGGGATCTTCGTGGGGCGATGTGGGGGATCGGACGAAACCTGACCGAAGATCATCTGACCGTTCGGCGTTTCGCACACAAGACGGCGACGCCGCACCGGATCGGTGGGGGGGGGCCCGCGGTTGGGGGGGGTTTCGGGTAATCCCCGTGTCGTTATAACAACAGAAGCAGGCGCCGGAAAA
>NZ_JBHVDF010000029.1:0-56170 GCF_042802915.1 Nocardia sp. NPDC057440 | reverse complement strand
GCGCACGCGCCGAAGGCGCAAGTCTCGACGGCTCGGAAGCGAGACCAAGGGGGCCGCGAACACGCAGCGCCGCAGGCGCTGCCAAAAAACACAGCCAAAATTACGGCCGATCGAACTCGCCGTCGTGCACACCCGCGGTGAATGCGGCCCATTCGCCCGGGGTGAAGATCAGTACGTCGCCGTCGGGATTCTTGCCGTCGCGTAGGCCGACATGGCCGTCCTCGAGCAGGGCGACTTCCACACTGTCCTTGCCTGCGCCACTGCCTGCCTTGCGCCAGACCGCGCCGGACAGATCAACCTTCGAACCACGATCGATGCTCACGATTCGGACTCCTTCAGAATTCGCCACTCACCACGCGTGCGGTAAAACTTTCCCACTCGCCCTGGGTGAACAACAGCGCGGGTCCACCGGGATTCTTGCTGTCTCGGACGCCGATCCGGCCGCGTTCGAGGAATGCCACTTCCACGCAGTCCTTGCCCGCGCCGCTGCGCGTGCTCTTGAACCACTGCGCACCAACCAGATCCGTACTCATGCCACATACTCCTTCGCTACCTGTCGCAACAGGTGTCTACTGGGTTGAATATCCAGCGCGCTGCGCTGGAGGCACTCGTGAGCCCGACCGTACCGCCGCACATCAGCACATCTTTCGAGGTAGAGATCCCCGGTGAAACCCTCTGCGTAAACCACCGGCGGTTCGATCGGCTGGCCCTTGCTATCGGTTCCGAACTCCAGAACCGTGAACGGGCCGGTGGAAACTCCGAGCGGAACACCGGCCGCGAACGGCAGAATACGCAGTGAAATGTTGTCGCGGGTACTGAAATCGGCAAGATGACGAAGCTGCGCCGCCATCACTTTGGCGCAACCGACCACGCGGTGCAACACCGACTCGTGCAGCACCACATCGACAGTGGCAGGTGAGGCTTTCCTGGTGATCAATGCCTGGCGTTGCAACCGTAGCTGCACGCGCCGATCCAACTCCGCGTCGGAATCGTTCGGATAGCCGAGTCGATTGAGCGCCAAGGCGTAGTCGGCGGTCTGCAGCAGGCCGAGGACCAGTTCGGATTGGTAGGAGGTCAATTGCTGCGCGGAGGCCTCCAAACCGACGTAGACGTCGAAGTTTTCGGGGATCAGATCGCCATAGGCGTGCCACCAGCTCTTGACCGCCGCCTGCTGAGCGAGGCCCTTGAGCCCGTCGGCGAGTTCGTCGGGGATGCCGTAGATGCGGCAGAGCTCTTGGATGTCGATGGTGCGGATGCGGTCGGCCTGGCCTTTTTCCAAGCGCTGCAAGGTACTTGCGCCCCATTCCATGAGCTTGGACGCCTCGGCGATGGTCAGGCCCGCCTGGGTGCGCCAGTCACGCAGATATCTGCCCAGCTGGCGCCTGGGTAGCGTGGACGATGCGCTGTCAGTGGACAGTCGATCCGAACCTCCCGACGCTGTTGCGTAAGTCGTGGATCCGTTCGAAGATGCTTCCGAAATTGCCGATGATCTGGCCGAACTCGCTGACGCTCCTGCTGAACTCGCTGACACAGCACGCTCCGTTCTGCGCTCGGATGCTCACCCAAAGGGCGGTCCGGGGCGACCCGCACGCTCGGCTCCCCGTCACTTTGCTTGGGCAGAGGGCTCTTTCGTCCACTATGGAGAATCCTCCCCTCCCGGCTGGATTTCGTGCTGGGAATTCGCCTCAAATCTTTGGATATCCACCAAGGACGCCATCTGAGCCCAACCTCAATGGTGTGCTGGAAGTGTGCCCGAAGCCGAGCAGGTCCTCTCCCCTCCCCCTGCGAAACCTCCGGGCACACCAACTGAATCGCCCGTAGGAAACGAGGAGTCATGGCCGTACATGTCATAGCGTCTTCCTTGATGACCAGCGATTTGACCTCGCACAGCGCCCGCAGCGTCGGCCAGGAGAACTGGGTGGTTTCCTACCTACCAGGACGCACGCTGACCTGCGCGCAGGCAGTGGCCGCACTACAGGTTGCTGAAGTGGTGCCAACCCTGTTGGACACGGTCGGCGAGCTTGCCGACGAGGTCGGTCTCACCGCGCTGGAGGCAGTCGGGATGGCCGTCCGGCAATCACCGTGGGACGACCAGACCAGGCGACATCCGCGCCGACTACGGGCCGACCGGTGCCAGGCGGAGGTCGCGTGATGCAGCTACCCCACCTGAACATGCATGTAGCCGGACTGCTGATCTGCGGACGCGACCCCGGCATCATGACGAACGAACAAGCTCACGCCGCAATGCAATTGCACATCGACTGCACCGTCGACCTCTGCCGCGTTCGCCGCAGGGCCCGCACCACGCTGGTCGAAGCGGGCAAATGCGTGCTCGACGAGCGCGCGCTGCCATGCTGACCAGCGCTCGACCGCGCCTCGCCGGCATTCCTCGCGCCGTGCCCCTCCGTCTCCCGCACTGATCGGCCGATCCGCCTCGCAGTGCCACCCCGCACCTCGATCGCCACCCGGCAGCGATCGCGGGCCACGCGCGGGTCGCGTCCACCGACGCGATCCCGCGCGGCGGGTGTCAGTGCCAGGTGTGATCGGTGAGCGGGGTGCGCGGGCCGAACTTCGGTTTGTGGGCATGGCCGCTGATCTCCAGCAAGCGAACCGCCCGATAGCGGTGCGGGCGCAGCGGTTCCAGGTATTCGACCATGGCGTCGTCATCGAGGGGGTGACCGAGCAGCGTCCAGCCGACGACCGCGGCGAGGTGGTAGTCGCCGACCGACAACGCGTCGGCGTCGCCGAAGGCGCGTTGGCCGATCTCGGCCGCGGTCCACACACCGATCCCGGGCACCGTCTGCAGGCGGCGGGCGGCCTCGACCGGATCGTGGGCGGCAGCCTGCTCCAGCGCATCCGCGAGCCGGGCCGCGCGGACGATCGTCTGCGAACGTTGCGGACCGACGTTCGCGCGATGGAAGGTCCAGGACGGAATGCGCCGCCAGGTATCAGCGTCCGGAGGGAGCAGCAGGCCCGCGGGTGCGGGGCCCGGCGCGGGCGAACCGAACTGCCGCACCAGCTTCCGCCACGACGCGCGGGCGGAGACGGTGTGCACCTTCTGTTCCAGGACCGCGGGAACCAGCGCCTCGAAGACCAGACCGGTGCGCAGCATCCGCAGACCGGGAAATCGGCGGTGCGCGTCGGCGAGCTTCGGATGTTCGGGGGCGAACTCGGAGAGGTCCTCGTCGAGACACAGCATGTGGTCGAGGCGCTCGAGGAACTCGGCCGCGCCGTCACCCCACGCGTGGGCTTGTACCGAACAAAGGCCCGACTGGACGAGTCGGTAGGTGACCGGACCGGTCGGCATTCGAGATGCGTGCCAGTGCGCGCCGTCGGATGTCACGTGATGACAGGGGTCACCTCGGCCACGCGACAGGGGGGCGAGTGTCGGCGCGAGATCGATGGGCCGCGCGGCCGCCACCGTACGGCTCAGCCCGCCTCGGCTCACTTCCGGCTCGACCATTTGTTTGCGCACTGGTTCATTGTGCGCGGCGGGATCGGGCGGTGGGCCGGGGGTCACCGGAGTCACACCGGCATTCACCGGAATACCCGATATCGATTCGGCATCATCGCAGCTCCGCGCTATTTCGTAACGTGATCAATTAATGTGGCGATATCGGAGACGATTGGCAAACGATCGGCAGTCGCCGCGATGGAGGATTCGAATGATCACCAATGTGCTCAATTGGTTGCTCAATGCCTGGGGTGGCGTCTCCGCAGGTAGCTCGGGTTACCACATTCCGCCCGGCACGCTGCCCTTCGGCAGCTGACTGCTGTGCGTGCTCGCCGCGAGACGCGCGGCGAGTGCGTGAAAGCCTCACTCGTCCAGCAGGAATTGCACCAGGTGTCGGCTTTGCCGGTGCGCGAGCTGCGCGGCTTGGGCGCGGCACGAGAAGCCGTCGGCGATCAAGATCGAATCGTCTTGTGCGCCACGCAATGCGGGTAAGAGACCATTCTCGGCGACCGCGACCGATATGTCGTAGTGACCGGATTGCATTCCGAAATTTCCCGCGAGCCCGCAACACCCGGTGATCTCGGTCACCTCAACTCCCATTGCGGCAAATACTCGGCGATCCGCATCGAACCCGAGAATCGCATGATGATGACAATGCGGTTGCACCACAACCGAGCGACCGTGCCGCTGCGGCGGTCGCCACTGCGGCTGCTCGGCCAGGAACTCCGCCACCGTGCGCACGGCCGCGGCGGTGGCCGCCGACCTCGGATCCTCCGGCAGTAGCTCGAGCAGGTCCGAGCGCAGCACCGCGGTGCACGACGGCTCGAGGCCGACGACGACCCCGCCCTTGCGCACATGCTCGTCGAGCGCGGCCAAGCTCGCCCGCAATCGAGCGCGCGCGCCGTCCAGCTGCCCGGTGCTGATCCAGGTGAGGCCGCAGCACACAGTGCGTTCCGGTATCCGGACCCGATAGCCGAGCGATGTCACCAATTCTGCTGCGGCAAGGGCGATCTCGGGTGCGAAGGCGTCGGTGAACGTATCTATCCACAGCATCACCTCGCGCGCGGCCACCATCGGATCAGCGTCGGGCGGGGCGGCCTCGACCCGCGCGTTCATGTCGCGCCAGATCCGGCGAAAGCTGCGTTCCGCGAATCGCGGCAGCTCGCGGCGCGGATCGATTCCGGCGGCGCGCAACCCTATTCGACGCAGCCATCGGACATCGGCCAGCCGATTCGCGACGCGCGGCATCCGTTTCGCGACAGCCGACCATCGCGGCAGCCACCCGAGCGCATAGTGATCGATCGGCCGCGGACGGCGGTGATAGCGACGGTGGAGCGCCTCCGACTTGTAGGTCGCGACGTCGACGCCCGCAGGACAATCGGAACGACAGGCTTTGCAGGACAGGCACAAATCGAGGGACTGCGCGACAGCCTCCGACGACCACGGCAGCGCACCACGCACTACCTCCTGCAATACCCGGGCCCGGCCCCGGGTGCTGTCCTTCTCGTCCGCGGTGGCCAGGTACGACGGGCACATGAAACCGCCACTCGCACGAGTATCCGCGCGGCACTTGCCGACTCCGACGCACCGGTGGACCGCGGCCCCGAGGTCGCCGCCGTCGTGCGGAAAGGCGAAACCGCCGCCCCGTGGAGTGTTGGGTAATCCGACCAGGCGCAGATCACTGTCGACCGGCTGTGGCGCCACGAGGACTCCGGGGTTCAGCACGTTACCCGGGTCGAATAGCGCCTTGTACCCGGCGAATACGTCGAGCACGGCGGGGGAGTACATGACCGAGAGCAATTCCGAGCGGGCTCGGCCGTCGCCGTGTTCACCCGACAGTGAGCCCCCGTAGCCGACCACCAGTTCCGCGGCATCGAACAGGAAGGCGCGAAAGCGTTTCGGAGCCTGCGCGATCGGCAGATCCAAGCGGACGTGGATGCAGCCGTCGCCGAGATGGCCGTAGAGCAGACCGTCCACACCGTGCTGTCGCGTCAGCGCGCTGAAGTCACGCAGGTAGGCGCCGAGCCGTTCCGGCGGCACCGCGGCATCCTCCCAGCCGGGCCAGGCAGGCTGCCCGTCCGGCGTACGGCCTGCCAGCCCCGCGCCTTCGGCCCGAATATTCCAGAGTGCCTTGGCCACACCGGGATCGGTGACGATTCGTGATTCCAGCGCGCCGACCGATCGGCACAATATTTCCGCCGCGGCACGCGCCTCGGCCCGGTTCTCGCCCGCTGTTTCCACGAATAGCCAGCCGCTGCCGCGCGGCAGATCGGGCACCGCGCCGGAGCGCGCGCCGTGATGCACGCGCACGATGTCCACGAGACGCGCGTCGATACCCTCGACCGCGATAGGGGCGCACGCCAGCACCGCGGCCACATCGTCGGCCGCGCATGCCATGTCGGGATAACCGAGCACTGTGAGCACCGTGGCCGGTGGCAGTGCGACCAGATCGACGGTGGCATCGAGCAGCAGTCCGCAGGTGCCCTCGGTGCCCGCGAACGATTTCGCTACCGCCGAACCCTGTTCCGGCAGCAGGTGTTCGAGGCCGTAGCCGGATGCCTGCCGACCGAACCTGCCGAGCTCGGTGCGAATCACGGCGAGGCTCGCCCTGGTGAATTCGGGAAGTCCGGGAACTGCGGATGGGTCGGCCGCGAGGGTTCGCTGCGCACCTGTCCCGTCGAGGATGCGCAGTTCGCGCACGTTGTCCGAGGTGCGACCCCAGGCCAGGGCATGAGGTCCGCAGGCGTTGTTGCCGATCATGCCGCCGAGGGTGCAGCGATTCTCCGTCGATGGATCGGGTCCGAACCGCAGGCCGTGCGGACGAGCTCGGCGCTGCAGTTCCGAGAGCACCACTCCTGGCTGAACCCGCGCCACTCGTCGCTGCGGGTCCAGTTCCAGGACCGAGTTCATGTGCCTGCTGAAGTCGAGCACGATGCCCGCGCCGATCGCATTGCCTGCCACCGAGGTTCCCGCGCCGCGCGCGGTCACCGGCAGACCGTTGTCGCGCGCGAATTCGATTGTGGCCGCGACGTCGGCCTCGACCTGCGGAAATACCACCGCGGCGGGGAGAACACGGTAGTTCGAGGCATCCGAGGAGTACTCCGCACGGCGTCGTGCGGAGGCGTCGACCTCGCCGCGGAGTTCGCCCCGCAGCGCCTGCGCGATTCGGTCCTCGGTCACCCCGTCAGCCTAGGTGCGGTGGTGGGTGGGCCGCCTTATCCACGCTCGGACGAAGACGGGCCGGAAAGGCTCGCCCACTGGGGTTCGCCGAGCAGTGCGGGGCGCGTCGAGCGGGAGGGGGGGGGGTGGGGAATGAGCTTGCCCTCAACCTTTGTTTAGGTCCTAGTGTCGGTGGTCAGAGGTTTGATGGGTGGGGAGCGAGAGGGAGTTACGACGTGAGTATCGAGTCGGTGGCTTACAGCCAAATGTATCGGCGGATGAACGCGCCCGATGAACAGCGGCCGTTCCGGCTGGCCACCGCCAAGCGGATCCTGCGATTCGCCGGGCCGCATCGGCGCCGGATCAGCGCGTTCCTGCTGTTCAGTGTGGTTTCCGCGCTGTTGGCGGTGGCCACGCCGGTGCTGGCGGGGCGGGTGGTCAACGACATCGTCGGCGGCGCCGCACCGCGAATCGTGGTCACTCTCGCGCTCGTGATCGGCGGGCTCGCGGTGATCGACGCCGCGCTCGGCGTGATCGTGCGGTGGCTGTCCTCGCGGATCGGCGAGGGGCTGATCCTGGATCTGCGCACGTCGGTGTTCGATCACGTGCAGAAGATGCCGGTGGCGTTCTTCACCCGGACGCGGACCGGCGCGCTGGTCAGCAGGCTCAACAGCGATGTGATCGGCGCGCAGCGCGCATTCAGCGACACGCTCTCCGGGGTGGTGACCAATCTGGTGACGCTGGCGCTCACGCTCGCGGTGATGGTGCGGATCTCCTGGCAGATCACGGTGCTCGCGCTGGTGCTGCTCCCGGTCTTCGTGATTCCCGCCCGTCGCATGGGCAACCGGCTCGCCGGTCTGCAGCGCGAGGCGGCCGGTCTCAACGCCGCCATGAGCACGCAGATGACCGAGCGATTCTCCGCGCCGGGCGCGACCCTGGTGAAGCTGTTCGGCCGGCCGCAGCAGGAGTCCGACGAGTTCGCGCTGCGGGCCCGCCGGGTGCGCGATATCGGCGTGCGCACCGCGATGCTGCAGACCGTGTTCGTCACCTCGCTCACGCTGGTCTCGGCGCTCGCGCTCGCACTGGTCTACGGACTCGGCGGCTGGTACGCGCTGCGCGGCCAACTGGACGCGGGCGCGGTTGTGTCACTGTCGCTGCTGTTGACCAGGCTCTACACACCGCTGACGGCGCTGGCGAGCGCCCGGATGGAGGTCATGGCCGCGCTGGTGAGTTTCGAGCGGGTGTTCGAGGTGCTCGACCTGAAGCCGCTGATCGAGGACGCGCCGGGCGCTGTCTCGGTGCCCGAAGGCCCGGTCGCGGTGGAGTTGGACAATGTCACCTTCGGCTATCCCTCCGCCGACAAAGTGTCGCTGGCCTCGCTGGAAGATGTTGCGACGCTGGACAGTCGCGGCGGGGTGGAAGTGCTGCACCAGGTGTCGCTTCGGGCCGAGCCCGGTCAGCTGGTCGCATTGGTCGGGTCCTCGGGGGCGGGGAAGTCCACTGTGGCCCAGCTCGTTTCCCGGCTCTACGACGTGGACGGCGGCGCGGTGCGATTGAACGGCGCCGACGTGCGCGACCTGACCACGACCTCGATCCGCGAGACGGTCGGGCTCGTCACCCAGGACGGGCATCTGTTCCACGACACGGTACGCGCCAACCTGCTGCTCGCGCGGCCGGAGGCGACGGAAGCCGAGCTGTGGGACGCCTTGGAGCGGGCCAGGTTACGCACTCTGGTGGACTCGCTGCAGGACGGGCTGGACACTGTCGTCGGTGAGCGCGGCTACCGGCTCTCCGGTGGCGAACGTCAGCGTCTGACCATCGCACGACTGCTGCTGAAGCAGCCGCGGGTGGTAATCCTCGACGAGGCGACCGCCTCGCTGGATTCGACCTCCGAAGCCGCTGTCCAGGAAGCGCTTTCCGAGGCGCTGGCGGGACGGACCGCGCTGGTCATCGCGCACCGGCTGTCCACGATTCGCGCCGCCGACCAGATCCTGGTGCTGGAGGACGGCCGAATCGTTGAGCGCGGCACGCATACTCAGTTGCTGGCAGCCGATGGGCGCTACGCCGAGCTGTACCGCACCCAGTTCGCGGAGGATCCGGTCACCGTCGCGGCCTGAGCTCAGCGGTCGCGCCGGGAATCCAGCCCGTCCAGGATTCGATCGAGCCCGTAGGTGAACTGGCGGTCGCGCGCGACCGCCGGGTCCTGGTTCCACGTGCCGGTCGCGTCCGTCTGCTGCAATCTCGGGTAGTCGGTAGCTGCCTGCTCGGCGGCGGGCCGCAGGCTGGCGACCAGTTCCGTCTCGGTCTGACCACTGCGGGTCAGTAGGGTCAGCCACGCGGCCTCGCTGATGCCGATGCCGATGACATAGCTGATGACGGCGCCGATGGCGTCGCTGCGTTCATCCGCCGCGAATCTGCCCACTTCGAACAGCGCGAGCATGCGGTCGTTGAGCCGCATGACATTCGGGCCCAGGTAAGAGAGGCCGACCTGACCGAGCGTCGAGGCCATCCACGGGTGACGCAGGATCATCGCCCGCAGACTCGCCGCGCACTGCTCGGTGGCAGCGCGCCAGTCCGACCGCACCTCGATCTCGGGGACACGGATCTCGCCGTACACCTCGTCGACGACCAGTTCGATGAGCTCGTCACGGTTGGCCACATGCCGGTACAGCGAGGTGGCGCCCGCATTGAGGCGGGCGCCGAGCTGACGCATGCTCAGCGCTTCCATGCCTTCGGCGTCCAATAGCGCGACTGCCTCCGCCACGATCTGCTCTCTGGTCAGCGCGGGCTGTTCCCTGCCGCGCCGCGGGCGCGTCCACACCGATCCGACCTGCTGCTTCTCGACGGGCATGTCGACTCCTTTCGATGCCGCCAGCATAGCGCACAACGTTCCCCATTGCGAACGCTCAACATCTATGCGTACAGTGTTCGCAATACGAGAACATAGTACGCAACACCGTTGAGAGAGAGTTTCCGATGGACGCGATCGAAGCCCGTAACCCACGGCGCTGGTGGATCCTGATCGTGCTGTGCCTCAGCACCCTGGTCCTGGTCATCGACAACTTCGTGCTGGCGGTCGCGGTGCCGCCGCTGGCCGAGGATCTGGACGCGAGCGCCCAGGACATCCAATGGATCCTGGACTCCTACATCCTCGTGTTCGCGGGCATGCTGCTCACGGCGGGCAGCCTCGCCGACCGGTTCGGCAGGCGCCGGGTGATGATCATCGGCCTGAGCCTCTTCGGACTCGCCTCGCTGGTCGCCACCCTGGCCGCCAACCCCACCGAGCTGATCGCCGCGCGGGCCGTGATGGGTATCGGCGGCGCGCTGGTGCTGCCGAGCACGCTGTCGATCCTGATCACCGTGTTCGACGACGAGGAACGGCGCAAGGCCATGGGCGCATGGAGTGCCGCTTCGGTGCTCGGCCTGGTCGGCGGCCCCGTCCTCGGCGGCGTGCTGATCGCGCACTTCTGGTGGGGCGCGGCCTTTTTGATCAACATCCCGGTCGCGGCCATTGCGATCGTCGCGGCGCTGGTGCTGATGCCGGAATCCAGGGGCCCGTGGACCAAGCCGGACGTCCCCGGCGCGCTACTCTCCGCGATCGGCATGACCTCGCTGGTCTGGACCATCATCGAGTTCCCCCAGGGCGGTTTCGATCATGTCGGCACCCTGACCACGCTCACCATCGCCGTTGTCAGCCTGGCCACGTTCATCGTCTGGGAAAAGCGCGTCGAGCACCCGATGGTGCCACTGCGGCTGTTCGGCAACCGGGACTTCGCGGGCGGCAGCCTCTCGCTGACCCTGGTCCAGGTCGCCAATGGCGGTCTGCTGCTGGTGCTGACCCAGTACCTGCAGTTCGTGCTCGACTACTCACCGACAGCGGCCGGACTCGCCTTCATCCCGATGATGTTCGCCTCCATCATGTTCAACGGCCTCGGCGCGGGCCTGGGCACCAAGATCGGCAACCGCACCCTCGCGGTCACCGGCATGCTCACCACCGCCGCCGGTCTCGTCCTGCTGGCCAACCTGTCCGCCGACAGCGGCTTCCCCATGGTCGCGATCGCACTGGTTGTGCTCGGCGCGGGCGCGGGACTCGCGCAGCCCGCCGCCATCTCCGCACTGATGGGTGCCGTGCCCGCCGAGCAGGCAGGCGTGGGCTCCGCACTGAACGACACCATCCAGCAGGCAGGCGCCGCGCTCGGCATCGCTGTCCTCGGCAGCATCCTGTCCAGCACCTTCACCGGCGCAATGCCGGACTCGGCTCCGGAAGCGGCGCACCGCTCCATCAGTGACGCCCTCACGGTGGCCACGAGCACCGGCGACAACGCACTGGTCACCACAGCTCGCGAAGCTTTCGCTACCGCCATGTCGGCCAGCTTCATCGCAGGCGCCGCCGGTGTCCTCGCCGCCGCCGTCGTCGCCCTGTTCGTCATGCGCAACACCAAAACCGCCCACGAACCAGAGCCCCAGGAAGCAGACCCGGCTACCGAAGAACCCCGCTCTGAGCTGCCGATCACCAAGTAGCCCAACCCAAATGCACCGAAGCCAGGGTCGATCCCGATCGACCCTGGCTTTGGCCGATCGAAGGTAGTCGAATGGTGGTTCCGAATCGCCAGTCAACCGCCATTTCACTACCCTCGATAGAGAAAGCCCGAGAACGCCACCATTCGCTGATGTCGGACCGTCATAGTCGCAGCTCCGCACCAGATGTCCGCAGCCTGATCAGGCAGGCACACGGCTTCCAGCAGGCGGAACGGCCGTGGTTACGTTGTCGGACTGTCCGACTTGATCAGAATTCGCCCGCGACGCCGAAAACCGTTCGACCGGAGTGGGTGCCGCTCTGGATGGAGCGCACTACTTGTTCGGCGTCGGTGATGGGGGCGTAGTGCTCGATCGTCGAAAGATGCTGGGGGCGTAACTCGTTGCCGAGGCGGGCCCACAGGGCGCGGCGCTTGTCGCTGGGGACATAGGCGGAGTCGATGCCGAGGAGGGCGACGCCGCGCAGGATGAAGGGCATGACGGTGGTCGGCAGATCCGAGCCGCCGGTGAGGCCGCTGACCGCCACCGCGCCGCCGTAGCCGATGGCGCTGAGAATGTAGGCGAGGGATTTGCCGCCGACACTGTCCACGGCACCGGCCCACTTGGCCTTGGTCAGGGGGCGCAGTGTGGCGTCCGGGTCCTCCGGCAGCCTGCCGATCACTTCGTTGGCGCCCAGGTCGGCGAGTAGGTCGGCCGCGTCGGTTTTGCCGGTGGAGGCGACCACCTCGAAACCGAGACCGGACAGGATGTCGATGGCGACGCTGCCGACGCCGCCGGTCGCGCCGGTGACGAGCACCGGGCCGGTTTCCGGGGTGAGCTCGCGATCGAGCAGCCCTTGCACGCTCAATGCGGCGGTGAAACCGGCGGTGCCGAGCACGGCGGCGTCGCGGGTGCTCAGGCCGTCGAGCTTCACGACCCAATCGGCGGGCACCCTGGCATACTCGGCGAAGCCGCCGTTGTGCGAGACGCCGATGTCGTAGCCGTGCGCCACCACCAGATCACCGGGGGCGAAGTCGTCGTCCTCGGAAGAGACGACCTCACCGGTGATATCGATGCCGGGGATGATCGGGTATTTCCGGACGACGCCGCCGCCGGGGGTGATCGCCAGGCCGTCCTTGAAGTTCGCACTCGAGTAATGCACTTTGATCGTCACATCGCCGGGCCCGAGGAAGTCCTCGTCGACCTGTTGCCGCGTGAGCACGATCCCACTGTCCGATTCGTGTGCCACCATCGCCCAGAACTCCATGTCGACGAGCATACGAGCGTCCGAGTGCGCTGGGGCAGAACTTGCCGTCGAACCGGGTCGGCGGCAGGTCGCTCATTCCGGCACGAGTTCGAGACGAACACCGAGCAGCCGAATGGGGCGGTCCAGGTCGAAGCGGTCGATGATGCGGAGCGCCGTTTCCACGATCCTGGCGATATCGGCGGTCGGCTCCGGGAGCTTCGCCTGTTTGCTGCGGGTGTAGAAGGTGTTGGTGCGAACAGTGACCGAGACCCGGATGCTGATGCGACCGGCCTCGGCCATCTCCTCGGCGACCTCGGTGGCCAAGCGCGCGACCTGGGCGCGGATGTCGCCGGGATCGGTGAGGTCGTGCGGGAAGGTCTCGGACTTGCTGCGGCCCACCGGAACTCGCGGCTCGGTCGTCACCTCGGTGTCGCCCCTACCGTGCCCGAGCACCCAGAGGTACGGGCCGGTGTTGGGGCCGAACTCGCCGGCGAGGCGATGCCGGTCCGCCGCCATCAGATCGGCGACCGTCTCGATGCCGAGTTCGGCCATGCGGGCCGCGATCCGATTTCCGATGCCCCACAGGGCATTCGTCGGCCGGTGCGCCATCACCTCGGTCCAGTTCGCCGCGGTGAGCCGGAAGACGCCCTCAGCCGCGCCCGCGCCGTCGTCCGGTTCCGCCGAGGACTTGCCCGCGGACTTGGCGAAACCGGTGGCGAGTTTGGCGGTCAGCTTGTTGTCGCCGACACCGATGGAGCAGGTGAGATCCAATTCCGCGATGGCTCTGCGGATCTCGCGAGCCAATGCCTCCGGGTCGTCGGTGTCGGCGGCGAGGAATGCCTCGTCCCAGCCCCACACTTCGACGCGCCCAGGAAAGGTCCGCAGCAGCGACATCACCTCGTCGGACGCCTCCTCATAGGTGGCCATGTCCAAGGGCAGGAACACGCCGTCGGGGCATTTGCGCTGTGCACTGCGCAGGGCCATCCCGGCACGGACGCCGAACGCGCGGGCTGGGTAGGACGCGCAGGTCACCACCTTGCGTGGTTCGGTCGGGTCACCATTGCCGCCGACGATCACCGGCAGCCCGCGCAGCTCCGGATGACGGCGGAACTCCACCGCCGCCTGGAATTGATCGAGATCGACGTGCAACAGCCATCTGGCCACCTGTCCGTCATACCGCACGACACCGACAAGCAGCGGCTATTCCATCCAGACCCATTGCGTCACCCAGAAAACAGAACTAAATTCTGGATATGAAGATTCGAGATCGGTTGCTGCTGGCGGCCGAGCGGCAGTTCGCGGAACGGGGGGCGCTCGAGACGACGCTGACCCAGATCCGCGACGCGGCGGGTGCGAGCGTCGGCGCGCTCTACCACCACTTCCCGGACAAGGCCGATCTGTACCGCGAGGTGTGGGCGCACGCACTCGCCGACTATCAGCAGCACTTCTGGCACGCGGTCGGCGACAGCACCGACGCCAGGGAGGGCATCACAGCGGGCGTGCGCGAGCATCTGCGCTGGGTCACCGAAAATCAGTACCGGGCAAAGGTTCTCACCGCAGCCCGGCCGCCGGGAGTGCGCGAGAGCGAGAGCAACCGCGAATTCATGACGAATGTGACGCGCTGGTGGCGGACCCATGCCGGATACGGCGCGGTACGCGATCTGAGCCTCGATCTCGTCTACGCCCTGTGGCTGGGCCCCGCCCAGGAATACACGCGGCAGTGGCTCGGCGGTGACATGCGCATCGCACCACGGGATGTCGCCGACGAACTGGCCGAGGCCGCCTGGCAGGCGCTCGGCGTTTCGAATCACTGAGCAACCGGAACCGAAATCCGCACGAACGGAGGACCGATGACTGCCGATACGTTCACCCTCGACATCGAACTCGCCAAGCAGGTACTGGCGGGCCAGCCCTTCGCCCAACTGGTCGGCACCGAGATCACCGCGTTCGGCGACGGCGCCGCCACGCTGGTGGTCCCGATCCGCAAGGAACTCGGCCAGCAGTTCGGTTTCGTGCACGGCGGCGTGCTGTCCTATCTCGCCGACAATGCGCTGACCTTCGCGGCCGGAACCGTCCTCGGGGCGAACGTGCTGACCGGCGGTTTCACCATCACCTACCTGCGTCCGGCCGCGGGCGTACGGCTGCGCGCCGAGGCGGTCGTCAGCGGGTCGACCCGCCGCCAAGCCGTCGTCAACTGTGAAATCTTCGCCGAGAGCGACGATTCCGAGCCGGTGCTGTGCGCCCTCGCCCAGGGCACCACCCGCGCCGTGGAACGGGATCTGCCGAACAACGGCAGCTGATCGGTCCGCGATACGAAAAACGGGCCGTGCACGGAAATTCTCGTGCACGGCCCTTTCGGCCGGATCAGGCGGTGGCCGCCAGGGTGCGGCCGTCCAGCGCCGGCTCGGCGACCGGTTCGATGGCGTAGGCCAGGATGTCGGCGACGTCGGCGACGGGGCGAACATCCAAGGCGGCCAGCACATCTGCGGGGACATCGTCCAGGTCCGGCTCGTTGCGGGCCGGGATGAACACCGTCTTCAGACCGGCGCGCTGAGCGGCGAGCAACTTCTGCTTCACGCCGCCGATCGGCAGCACCCTGCCGTTCAGCGTGACCTCGCCGGTCATGCCGACATCGGCACGGACCTGCCTGCCCAATGCGAGCGACACCAGCGCGGTGACCATGGTGACGCCCGCCGAAGGACCGTCCTTCGGCACCGCGCCCGCCGGGAAGTGCACGTGGATATTGCGATCGAGCACCGACGGTTCGATGCCGATCTCTTCCAGGTGCGAGCGCACGTAGGTGAGGGCGATCTGCGCCGACTCCTTCATCACGTCGCCGAGTTGACCGGTCAGGGTGAGCGACCGCTCGCCCTCCGCGGCGTTGGCCTCGATGTAGAGGACATCGCCGCCGAGACCGGTCACCGCCAGTCCGGTCGCCACACCCGGCACCGCGGTGCGTTCCACCGAGTCGGGAGTGAATCGCGGACGGCCCAGGTATTCCTTCAGATCACCCAGGTCGATCGTCAGCGCGTCATCCGGAGCGGACTTCACCAGTGCCTCATAGCCCAGCTCTGCGCCATAACCCAGATCGGTCACCACCGATTCGGCCGCGGCCGAGTCGGTTCCGACCTCCGACAGCCGAGTCGCCGCCTTGCGCAATGCCTTCGCGATCAGCCGTTCCATCTGCCGCACACCGGCTTCCCTGGTGTAGTTCGCGGCGATCTCACGCAGCGCCGCGTCGGTGATGGTCACCTCGTCCGTGGTCAGCGCGTTGCGTTCCAACTGCCTCGGCACCAGGAAGTCGCGGGCGATGTCGACCTTGTCGTCCTCGGTGTAGCCGTCGACGGTGATCAGCTCCATCCGGTCCAGCAGCGGGCCGGGGATGGTGTCCATGACATTGGCCGTCGCGATGAACAGCACGTCCGACAGGTCCAGATCGAGGTCGAGGTAGTGGTCGCGGAAGGTGTGGTTCTGCGCCGGATCCAGCACCTCGAGCAATGCGGCCGCCGGATCGCCGCGGAAGTCGGAGCCGACCTTGTCGATCTCGTCGAGCAGGACAACGGGATTCATCGAACCCGCCTCCTTCATCGCACGCACGATCCGACCGGGCAGCGCGCCGACGTAGGTGCGCCGGTGGCCACGGATCTCGGCCTCATCACGCACGCCGCCGAGGGCGACGCGAACGAACTTGCGGCCCATGGCGCGTGCCACGGACTCACCCAGCGAGGTCTTGCCGACACCGGGCGGACCGACCAGCGCGAGCACCGCGCCGGAGCCGCGCCCGCCGACGACCTCCAGACCACGCGAGGCCCGCCGGGAACGCACCGCCAGGTACTCGACCATGCGGTCCTTCACCTCGTCGAGGCCGTGATGATCGGCGTCCAGTACCGCACGTGCGGCCGAGACATCGGCGCTATCGGTGGTCTTCACCGTCCACGGCAGCTCGAGCACGGTGTCGAGCCAGGTTCGGATCCAGCCGGATTCCGGGCTCTGATCGCTGGCCCGCTCCAGCCTGCCGACCTCGCGCAAGGCCTCCGCGCGGACGTCGTCGGGCAGATCCGCCTGCTCGACCCTGGTCCGGTAGTCGTCGGCGCCATCGGGCTCGTCTTCGCCCAGTTCCTTGCGAATGGCGTTGAGCTGCTGACGCAGCAGGAATTCGCGTTGGCTCTTCTCCAGGCCCTCGCGCACGTCGTCGCTGATCTTCTCGGTGACCTCGGCCTCGGCGATATGCGCCTTGGTCCATTCGATCAGCGTGGTCAAACGCTCGGCGGCCTCGGGGGTTTCGAGCAGTTCCCGCTTCTGGTCGTTGCTCAGGTACGGTGCGTAGCCCGCGGTGTCGGCGATCGCCGACGGGTCGGTCAGCTGATTGACCGCGTCGATGATCTGCCAGGCCTCGCGGCGCTGCAGCACCGAGACGACCAACTTCTTGTACTCGGCGGCAAGTTCTTTGGTGCGCCCGTCGGCCGCGGGCGGCTCGACCGCTTCGGCCTCGACCCACAGCGCGGCGCCGGGCCCGGTCACCCCGTGACCGATCTTCGCGCGCCGTTCGGCCTTCAGCACCGCGGCGGGTGCGCCGCCGCGCATCCGTCCGACCTGTTCGATGGTGGCGACGACGCCGTAGGAGGCGTAGCCCTCGGTCAGTCGCGGCGCGAGCAGCACCGCTTCGGTCTTCGCCGCCCGCGCGGCGTCGATGGCGGCCTGCGCCGATTCGTCCAGTTCGATGGGCACGACCATGCCCGGCAGCACGATCGGATCGGTCAGGAACAGCACCGGCAGGTTCTGTGGTGTAGTCACGTGTTCGACCCTTCCAAAAGTTGAGCGATGCCCAGTCAACCCCGGCGGTTCCACGTTTGTTCCGGCCTGCTCGCCGCGTTCGCTCAGGGCAAAAAGAACAAGAAGCGAGACTGGGAACTACTACCGGGCTCGGTACAGCGGATAGCTGCCGATCCGGGCGGCTTCTGCGGATGGCACAGGTCATGGCGACGGACATCCCGAGTAGTTCTCGTCACGGGAGGTCAGTAACGACTCGAGCCGTAACCCATGCGCGAGTGGATCGCGAAGCACGGGGAGCTCGGCTCAACCATGAGGTGTCGCGGCGATGGCTTGCAGTGCGGCGACAGCCGCCTGGCGCAGCGTCGACGCCAGTGCCGAGGGCGGCGTCTCGACCGTGCCGCGCACCCACTGCCTGCAGTATTCCTGGGCGGGACCGATCCAGATCGCGTGCGCGAGTGGGTAACCGATCGACGGGGTCAGGCCGAGCTGCTCGTAGCGGCTGCCGAGCGCCGCGAAGAATTCTCGATTCGGGTCGGTCAGTGCGGGCCGTGCCTCGCGTGCCACTTCCTCGGGGAGAGTCGCGAAGAGGAAGCGTGCCAGCTCGCGGTGCTGCTGCACCCAGTCCAGGTGGGCATCGAGCAGCGCGAGCAGCGCCGCCATCGGGTCAGTCGCCGAGTCCAGTGCCGCGAGCGCGGCGCGCTGGTAGTCGAGCATGCCGTCGACGTAGACGGCGGCGGCGAGTGCCTGCTTGGAGGGGAAGGCATGGAACATGCTGCCGCTGGACAGGCCGAGCGCTTCGCGGACAGCGGTGATGGTGAAGCGGGTGTAGCCGTTGTCGAGCATCTGCCGGGTCGCTTCGGCGCGGATCCGATCGCGAGTATTCATGTGGTGGAGGGGAATTCGGTGTCGATGCCGGAACGCACGGCGGCGAGCACGGCGGCGCGGACTCGTTGCTTGGTGCCCTGATGCGCGGCCATCACGAGGCCGGTCAACCGGGCCGCCTCCAACTGAGCCCTCGGTGCCAGTTCGGCCGGATCCGGCACCAGGTCGTCGAGGAAGCCGAGTCGCACCGCGTCCCGCGGGCCGTACAGCGAGCCGGTGAGGGTGGCGCGATCGAATCCGGGTGCGGTCAGCTTGTGACGGGCCACCTCGACGCCGTAGTGCGGAATCGTCAGTCCGATCGCGACCTCGTTGAGGCCGAATTTGAAACCGCCCTCGACCCCTATCCGCAGGTCGGCGGCCAGCATCAGGAACGCGCCCTGGGCAATGGCGTGACCGGTACAGGCGACCACGACCGGATGAGGGAAGCCGAGAATGCGATGTACCAGGTCGCCGCCGGCGCGCAGGGTCCTGGTGATCGCCTCGGGATCGCCCTCGAAGATGGCCAGGTCGTAGCCGGCGGAGAACACGCCGGGACGGCCCGTGAGCACCACCACCGCGGCGTCGGCCTCGGCGCGGTCCAAGGCGGACCGCAACGCGGCGAGCATCGGCTCCGTCATCACGTTGACCTTGCCGTCGTCCATTGTCAGCGTCGCGATTCCGTTGTCGAACCGGTAGTCCACGAGATCGGCCACGACTGCCTCCAGAATTAGAGTGACTCTCTAGAGAGACACTCTAGCCAGCTGGCAGGCAGAGGGGAAGGCCACCGGCGACCTGGCCGTGCTGCGCCAGAAAACGACCACGGCATCAGGGTTCGCGGGATCCGGTCTTGAACGGAACGGAGCATTCTGTTTTAATGAAACGGAACTAAACATTCCGCTCCATTCGGATCGGCTCGCTCCAGGAGGCGCACGTGACCGCTGTCATCGAAGATCCACAGGTCGAAACCACCACGGCCGCCGCCGAATCGGAGGTCGGGCAGCGCTACCCCCGCCGCTGGCTCGGCCTCATCGCGATCCTCGCCGCCACGCTGCTCAACCTGCTCGACGCCACCATCGTCAATGTCGCGGCGCCCTCGATCCGGGCCGAACTCGGCGGCTCGGCCGCCACCATTCAGTGGCTCGCCGCCGGATACACGCTGGCGCTCGCGGTCGGGCTGCTCACCGGTGGCCGGCTCGGCGACATGTTCGGACGCAAGCGGGTGATGCTGGTCGGACTGATCGGCTTTCTCGTCACGTCACTGCTGTGCGGCGTAGCAGGCTCGATCGAGACGCTGCTGATCGGCCGGGCGGCGCAGGGACTGTTCGCGGCGATCATGGTGCCGCAGTGCTTCGGACTCATCCGCGATCTGTTCGGCCGCGAACTCGGCAAGGCTTACGCGGCTTTCGGCCCGCTCATCGGCGTGGCGACCATCGCGGGACCGATCGTGGCCGGGTTGCTCGTCGACGCCGATCTGCTCGGCACGGGCTGGCGGTCGATCTTCCTGATGAACCTGCCGCTCGGCGCGGTCGCGCTGGCGCTGGGCAGCTGGATCCTGCCGTCCGGATCGCCGATCGAGGGGATGAAGCTGGACCTGCGTGGCGCGCTCATCGCGGGCGCCGGAATGAGCCTGCTGCTGTACCCGCTCGTCGAGGGTCGCGAGCTGGGCTGGCCGTGGTGGTCGGTGGCGATGTTGATCGCGTCGGTCCCGGTACTCGGCCTCTTCGCGCTCGATCAGGTTCGCCGGTCGCGCACCGGACGCACCGCGCTGATCGAGATGAGCGTCTTCGCCAAGCGGTCCTACACCTCCGGCATCGGATTCGTGATGGTCTTCTTCGGCGGCATTACCGGATTCTCGCTGTCGATCGGGCTGTTCCTGCAGCTCGGCCTCGGCTTCAGTCCGCTGAAGGCCAGCCTGACGATGGCGCCGTGGGCACTGGGCGCGTTCCTCGGATCCGGCGCGAGCGCCGCCCTAGCGCCCAAGCTCGGCCGCAAGGTGCTGCATGTGGGACTGCTCGGCATGATGATCGGTCTGGTGACGTTGTTCTTCCAACTCGGCGGCGGCGAGGCCCCGGCACCGTCGGCATTCGCACCGGCTCTGCTGGTTTACGGGCTCGGCATGGGTCTGATCTTCGTCCCGCTGTTCGGCATCATTGTCGGCGATCTGGAGGATCACGAGGTCGGCTCGGCCTCGGGGCTGCTCGAGTCCTTCCAGCAGGGCGCGGCGGCACTCGGCGTGGCGGGGCTCGGCTCGATCTTCTTCGGCCGGTTCGCCATCGGCGACGGCGTGGGCTCGGCATTGTCGGCGGCACAGACGATCACCGGGGTGGCGATCCTGCTCACCGTGGTGTCCTTCGCGGTGGTCTTCGGTCTGCCGAAGCAGGCCAACGAGCCGCACTGAGCCTGCGCCCGCATCGACGCGACCCCGGACTCCGACCGAGTTCGGGGTCGCGCCGCGAGCCGGTCACGACCGCATCGGGCCCGCGTTGACACCCCGCAGGAGCCAATGAGAATGTTGGGGCCTCGATATGTCACTACCCGGTCAGCACTAGGGGGACCCCGCGATGTCAGTGATCGCCTCCGGTGTATTCATAGACTGGGAAAATCTGACCGGGCAGTCCAAGTTCACCGTCGATCTGATTACATTCCCTATCTTCAGCGCATTGGCGGGCTGGCTCACCAACTGGACCGGCGTGCTGATGTTGTTCTGGCCGATCGTATTCCGCGGTATCCGAATCCCGGGCCTGCACGTGTTGTATCCCTATTTCCCGCGCCGGGTCCAGGTGCTGCCGACATTTTCGGGAGACGGTCGCAGGCTCGGATTCCAGGGATTCATTCCGGCACGCGCGGAAAAGATGGCGAGTATCTGTGTCGACAAGGCATTGATGCGGATCGGCAGCCCGAAGGATTTCATCCATGAACTGGATTTGGACGGAATCGCCGACTACATAGCGTTACTCGCGAGCAAACAGGTGCAGCCGTTGGTCGACGAGCTGATGTACCGGGAGAACCCGGAGCTGTGGCGCACCATGCCACGCGCGATGAAGCAGCTGGTCTATCAAAGAGTGGATCGCGAACTACCCGCACTGTGCAGGCGCGCCTTCGAATCGCTCGGCGACAATGTCGATCAGCTCATCGATATCAAGAGTTTCGTCATCCGGTACCTGCGGGAGAATCCATACATCCTGAAGGACCTGACCACCACCATCGCGGCGCCCGAGCTGAAGTTCATGGTGCGGGTCGGTTTGCTCGGCGCACCGTTCGGCCTGCTGCTCGCTCTGTATCTGCATGCGCACAGCCACATTCCGGTGCTCGGCTGGGTGCCGGGCTGGGTGATCGTGCTGCTCGCGGGTGCGGCGATCGGCGTCATCGTGAATGTCATCGCGGTCAAGATGGTGTTCGAGCCGGGTGATCCGCAACCGCGCTACAAGTACCTGTGGCGGCAGGCGCTGCTGGCCAAGCGACAGCCACAGGCCGCGACCGACCTCGCGCACATTCTGGCCTATCAGGTGCTGACCCTGCCGAATCTGTCGAAGGAACTCCTCGAGGGCCCCAACGGTGACAAGACTCGCCAGCTGCTGGAGCGGTTGATCGCCGACGAGATCCATCGCCAACTCGGCCCGACCACCTCGTTGGTGCGCGCGGCCTTCGGACGCCGCCAGTTCGACAACCTCAAGGTCGGCGCGGCAGGCGCGGCGGTCGGCTTGGCCCCGAGCCTGGTCGAGGACGAGGCGTTCACCCTCGAGCAGGCGAAGAAGATCGACGAATTCGCCGCCCGCAAGCTTCAGACCCTGACACCGGGTGAGTTCATGGAGATGTTCTACGCCTCGGTCGAGCAGGACGCCTGGCTGCTCTATCTGCACGGCGCGCTGCTCGGCCTGGTCGTCGGCGCGACCCACCTGCTCCTTTTCGGCTGGTAAGCACCTCACCCAAAATACAAGCACGCATGCTTGCATTTTTCTGAGCCCGCTGCGATGCTGAAGCGCGACGGCGCACCGAGCAGTGTGCCCGCGACCGGCAAGGAAACACATGGTTGACCTCGACGCGCTACTCGGCGACTTCGAAGCGGAATGCGCGGATCTCGAACTCCTGGTCGCGCCGCTGGCGTCGGCAGACTGGTCCACTCCCACGCCTGCGGCAGGGTGGAACATTTCGCATCAGATCGGCCATCTGGCCTGGACCGACGAGGTGGCCATCCTCGCCGCCGCCGACGGATCCGGCTTCGCGCACCTGCTGGCCGAGGCCGCACCGAAGGCGCTGACCTTTGTGGACGAGGCCGCCGAAGCCGCCGCCACCACGCCGCCACCGGAATTGCTCGACCGCTGGCGCCGGGGCCGGACCACCCTCGCCACCGCCCTGCGCGCGGTGCCCGCGGGCACCAAGCTGCCCTGGTTCGGCCCACCGATGAGCGCGGCGTCGATGATCAGCGCCAGGATCATGGAGACCTGGGCACACGGCCAAGACGTGGCCGACGCCCTCGGCGTGACCAGAACACCGACCGCAAGGCTGCGCACCGTGGCCCACCTCGGCGTGCGCACCCGAAACTTCGCCTACTCCGTGCACGGCAAGACCGCGCCTGCCGAAGAATTCCGAGTAGAACTCACCGCACCGGACAGCGCCCTGTGGACATGGGGCCCAGAGGATGCCGCACAGCGGGTCAGCGGATCTGCACTCGACTTCTGCCTACTGGCGACACAGCGCCGCCATCGCGACGACCTGGCGCTGGAGACCGTCGGCGCGGACGCCGCGGACTGGCTGGCGATCGCGCAGGCGTTTGCCGGAAACACCGGAGAGGGCCGAACAGCGGGTCAGTTCGCCTGACCCGCTGTACTTCCCGACCACCCGATCACAAGCTTCGGGAGCGGGCGAGCGCCACACTTGGGTGCGCCGTACGTGTCGACGGCCGGACGCCGTTGGCCGGGGTGTCTCGATGTGGCAGTCGAGAATGGCGCTCGCCAGCTATCTGGGTTTACCCGCCCGTCAGCTGCTGGAAACATCGAACACGCGAAAAATATGCGCGATCCCGGCGCTGATGACGCCCTTCGCCCGGCTTTGTGATGCTGCTCTCACCGATCGGCAGCCCCACAGGCAACACCGTAACCTGGACAAGTGTACGGCTTTCAACGATGCGGGCCGCGCTGCAAGGGGAGCAGGGGCGGAGGGAAGGAAAAAGCATCGTGACTGCACACAAGCCTGCTCAGGTCGTTCGGCATGCCGCGATCGTGCTCGCAGGCGCAGCCAGCCTCAGCCTCACCGTCGTCTCCGGGGCCTACATCGTGCACCAGATGGCCGACACCCACCGGGCAGGCAGCGAACTCTCAGCACCGCCCACCGCGACCGCCGAGGACATCACCCCCGACGCCGGCCCCACCATCTCCAAAGCCGTGCTGACCAGCGGAAGTCGCGATCTCCCTGCGCTATTCGTGCGCATACCCCCCGATACGACCGCCGCGTCCCCGAATATCGCTGCACCGCATAGTGATCCGGCCGTCGACACTTCGGCGGGCCTGGCCGGAAAGCTCCGGCTCGGCACCGCCTATGTCGGTGCGCAATTGACCCCGGTCCGCGCCGACACCGTCGTCTTCACCGTCGACACCAACGCACTGACCGTGCTGTCGGACTTCCTGCTGTCCGCACCGATCCGGGACCGGCTCGGCGTCGACAACGACCCCGCCGCGACGACGCAGGTGCGCACCGAACTCGACACCCACGGTCAGGTCACAGTGACGTTTTCCGACCCGGCCCTGGGTGAGCACGCGCTGCGGATGAACCGCTACCCCGCACCGACTCCAAAGGACGCGCCGAACGCGATGCCGCAGGAATCCGTAGTCACCAGCACGACGACAGGCGACACGGCGGCACCCGAAACTCCGGTCGCACCTGTGGACTCGACACCGCGCCCGACCCTGAAAACCGCGCCGAGCACCATCAACGTCTGACCTAAGCAGGACCACATCCAGTTGCCGACACACGGCAACAACTGATTTCGTATGCACATGGGTAACTCACCGGGCACGCCCAGAACCCAACCCCACCGCTCGACCGCCGGCCCGCGACGAAACGGTCACGGCACCGACGACCGGCAAGAATCGCGGAGAGGCGGGGGAGCTGACTCACCGGGCACGCCCAGAACCCGACCCAACCCCACGACCGCCGGCCCGCGACGAAAAAACCGTCGCGACACCCACGACCGGCAAGAATCGCGGAGAGGCGCGGGAGCAACAGACTTCTGCGTGATCGGTGGCGGGATCGTCGGCGTGGCGACGGCGCATCGGATTCTCGAGCGCCATCCTGGGGCCAGCCTGGTGCTCGTCGACAAGGCCGCGGCGTTGGCCACCCATCAGACCGGGCACAACAGCGGCGTCATCCATTCCGGCATCTACTATCCGCCGGACAGTTTGAAGGCGAAACTGTGCAGGCAGGGTGCGCAGTGGACGAAGGATTTCGCTGCGGCGCAAGGGATTCCGTTCGAGGTGTGCGGAAAGCTGCTGGTGGCCACCGACGCCGCGGAATACGAGCGAATGCTCGCGCTGCACGAGCGGTCAGTGACCAATGGGGTAGAGGTCGAACTGATCGACGGCGCCGAACTCATCCGCCGCGAACCGCACGTGACGGGGGTCGGGGCGCTGTTCGTGCCGAGCACCGGCATCGTCGACTACACCCGCATCACCACGGCGCTTGCCGAGGAGATCCGGCGGGCGGGCGGGCAGATCGTGCTCGGCGCCGAGATCGATGCGATCACCGAGACCGCTGACGCGGTGACGATCGCGGGCCCTTCCGGTTCCTGGACCGCGCGCACCCTGGTGGTGTGTGCCGGTCTCCAGGCCGATCGAATGGCCGCGCTCGCGGGCCTGCGCACCGATTTCCGTATCGTGCCGTTCCGCGGCGAGTACTACCAACTGCCTGCCGACCGCGCCGGGCTGGTTCGGACACTGATCTATCCGATCCCCGATCCGAACCTGCCGTTTCTCGGTGTACATCTGAGCCCGACCATCGACGGCGAGCTGACCGTCGGCCCGAACGCGGTGCTCGGCCTGGCCAGGGAGGGCTACCGCAAGGGCAGCGTCAATGTCCGCGACGCCCGCGAGGTGCTCGGGTTCCCCGGCGTCCACCGGGTGGCCCGCACCCATCTGCGCACGGGAGTGCGGGAGTTGCGCAACTCGCTGTTCAAACGCGGCTACCTGGCCGAATGCCGGCGTTACTGTCCCGAGCTGACGGTCGCGGACCTGCGGCCACGCGAGGCGGGGATCCGGGCGCAGGCGGTGCTGCGCGACGGCACTCTGGTGCACGACTTCATGATCGAGCGCACGCCGCGGTCGATCCACGTGCTCAATGCGCCGTCACCGGCGGCGACCTCGGCCATGCCGATCGCCGAGCATCTGGTCGATCAACTCTGATCCGACACCATCCGGCAACCAAGCAACCGCCCGGTTGCGACGCGGAAAGCCGTCCAACCGAATCCTCGGCAACCCCTCCAATAAAGAGGAGAACTGTAGTACTTTTAGCGGCAGCCGTGGAACAGGGAGGGCCTGATGGGCCACATCAAGTACGCGAGTGACGTCGGAGCGCCTGTCGAGGTTGCCTTCACCTACACGGACAACCATCTGTTCGTGCCGGACTGGATGTTCGCTGTCGCCGGCTTCGAGCCGACCGGGGAGATCGATCACGGCCTCGGGGCGAACTACACGACCACGGCGCGGCTGGCCTGGTGGCGGCCGACGGTGCTCTGCGAGATCACTGAGTACCGGCGCAATGTGGTGATCGGCTACACGCTGCGCGGACGGCTATCGGGAACACTGACACTCAGATTCGATCCACTCGGCTACGGACGGTCAGTACTGACGTCCGAGGCGGAGTACGCTCCACCGAGCGGCCTCGTCGGTCGCCTGTGCCTCGGTTTGGTCGACTCCGCCGTGAAATCGGCGCTGCGCCGCACCGAGTCTCAGTTGCGAAGGGAGATAGAGGAATTCCACGGTACCGATCTTGTCGGTCGGATTGCGTAGGGTGCCAGCCATGATCATCGTGAGCACCGACGGATCCTGCCTCCGCAACCCCGGTGGCGCCATCGGCTGGGCGTGGGTCAATCATCAGGGCTCTTCCCGCAGTGGCGGAGCCGCGTCCGGGACCAATCAGGTCGCGGAGCTACGCGCGGTGCTCGAGGCGATCCTCGCGCATCCCGGGGAAGAACCCCTGTTCATCGAGAGCGATTCGCTCTACGCGATCAAATGCGCGTCGGAGTGGATCTCGGGCTGGCGGGTCAACGGCTGGCGCACCTCCACCGGAGGCGCGGTGAAGAATGTCGAGCTCATCAGGCAGATCGATAGAGCCATCGCCTCCAGGCCAGGGCCGGTCCGGTTCCGCTGGGTCCGCGGCCATGTCGGCAATTACTTCAACGAGCAGGCCGACAAGCTGGCGGGCGAGGCGGCCAGACAGGCCGCGGTGACGGCCGCCGGCAGCGAAGTGGCGGCCGCGGAACTGCCAACGGTGCCCGAGCTGCCGACGGTGGTCGAACTGTCGAAGCCGGTCGAAATGGCCGAGCCCGTCAAAGAAAAGACTCCCGGGCCGCGGTCCGCGGGGAAGCCGGTCGCCCCGGCGGCGCCTCAGACATTGACCCTGTTCTGAGTCCGTCGGCGCGAACGGAGCGCAGGACCGCCCGAAAGACCTCCGGCGGTGGTGTCTCAACCCACCGCCGGAGGCGCTTCGACCGGGTCAGTTACTGCCGAGCTGCTTGAGGATCGGCAGGTCGAACTTGTTGACCAGCCACTTGTCGCCGTCCTTTTCCAGGCCCGCGACCACGACGAGTTCGACTCGGCTCGGCGGCTTGCCCGCCGCGGCGATGTTGACATTGGTGGTGGTCTGGCCGATCACCACAAGCACGGTGGCCTTGTCCGTGTCACCGGACTGGAAGCCGCACTGCATGTCGTAGGTCGACGACTTGGCCTTCGCATCGACGACCACACCTTTGAGGTCCTGGCCGAGCTTGCCGAAGGTTTCCTTCCACTCGCCGGTCGAGGCGGCGTCCACCTTCTTCAGATAGTCGTCGATGGTGTCCGGGTCATACGTGGAGATGAGACGGCCGTATTCGCAGGCCGCTTTGGTCGCGTCGGCTTGCGCGTCCAGCTTGTCGCCGCGGTCGGTGGCCTGCAGATAGAACACGACGACCGCGGCCACCGCGGCCACCAGCAGAATGCCCGCCACGAAGGCGGCGACCAACGGAACAGCCCCGAAGCCGCCCTTGGCGGTATCGGCGGCAGGCCTGGCGTTCGCCGTTTTCTTCTCGGCCGACTCGGTCTCGGCGGCAGCATCTTCGTCCGCGGCGGCAGTTGCCGCGGCCTCCGACTTTCCGGGCTCGACTGTCTTATCGTCGGCTACCGGGCTGTCGGGTGCTGCGGAGTCGGCGGCAGTGGTGTCCCCGGCCCCCGGGTCCCGCTTCGATTCGGGGTTGTCGGTTCCAGCATCATCGTTGGACATCGATACAATCCTGCACTTTCCCGGCGCGCTCTGGCACGCCGATTCAGCCTTGTCAGCTCGCATACGGCGAACCGTTCGCACTCTGCGGGCGAGTATCCCCGCCCGGCGCAAGCGCCGCCGAGGCGGGTTGTTCGAGCGACCTGCGAGCAGTCGCCAGCGGTGGTCGGCTCACCGCACCGGCGGGAGGGTCATTTCATTGGGATCCACGTTGGGCGGTATCTGGGCGCCATTGTCAGGAACGTTCGGTCGCGGTGCGTTCGCCGAACCACGAATCTGCAGTCCGGGCGGCGGGCTCTCGCAGTAGTTCCACTTGGGCAGCGAGCCGTCCTGGATGACCTCGTTGCGCAGTGGCACGTGCTTGTACTGGCAGATCGGCCGCACCCAGATGTCGGCGATGGTGAAGAATTCGCCGTCGTGCGCGGGCACACCCGCCGCCGACAGACCGACCGTCAACGAGGGGAACAGGGCCTGCAGCGCCGGGATGCGCAACTGCGCGGCCTTGGTCATCGCCGAGAAGTTGGCCGCCAGACTGGTAATCGGGTCCGCGGTCTTGTCCAGCACCGCGCCGAGACTGGTCAGCTGGCCGGGCGCCTGCTCGAGAATCGTCTGCAATTCGGCGTTGGCGTTGTTGAACTGAGTGAACAACGCACCCGAATTGCGGGTCAGCGTGGCCAGATCGGGCTGGGCGTGCGAGGTGGTGTCGGCGATGATGCGCAGATTGCTGATCAGGTTCTGCGTCTGCGGCAGCAGCGAATCGAAGCCGGCCATGGCCAGGCTGATGCCGTTCACCATGCCGCGCAACTGATCAGGGCCGCCGCTGAGCGCGATGTCGAGCTCGGAGAGGATGGCACCGAACTTGTCCGGGTCGATCTGCGCGATCAGCGCGCTGGAGTTGTCCAGCACCGACCACACCGGGGTCGGGGTCTTGATCTTCTCCGGATCGAACTTGATGACCGACCCGTCACGAAGATAGGGCCCCTGCTCGGTGCCGGGCCGGAAATCGACGTATTGCTCGCCCGCACCGGACAGCGCCTGCACCGCGATCGCGGTATCGACCGGAATCTTGTACTTCGAGTCGATCTGGGCCTTGGCGGCGATGGACTGGCCACGGTCGGTCAGCTCGATCGAGGTGACCTTGCCGATCCGGTATCCGCGCAGCGTCACATCGTTGCCTGGCTGCAGACCGCCCGAGCGGTCCAGATTCACCGTGACGGTGTAGTCGGACTTCAGCGGGTTCACCCGCATGACGCTCACCAGCAGATAGGAGGCGCCGACGAGGAACACCAGCACCAGACCGATGCTCGACAACAGGAGCTTGCGCCCGAACAGGTTCTTCAGCCAGGTCACTTGTAGGCCCCCGTCACTCGGGCTTGGATCAACTGCAGGACGGTGATCAGGCTGCCCGCGAGATCGCCCACGTCACGAAGATCCTGGATCTTGCCGTGCGCCGGGTCGCTCAGCACGCTGAGGTCGAGGTTCGTCGCGGTCGCGTAGACGGCGAGGCTGTTGCCGCGGAACGACGCGTCGACACCGGGTTTCATCGTGTGCAGCGCATCCAGCGCTGGTCCGAAATTCTGTTCGGTCCTGGCCAGCGCGTCCATCAGCTGGTGCACATTGTCGAGCAGGCTGGCGAGTTGACCGCCCGAGCTGCTGGAGTAGTCGCCCAGCGCCGCGCTGGTCGTCGAAATCTTGGTCAGCAAATCGCCGATGGCCCGGTTGTTCTCCGCGACGGCGCCGATCATCTGTGGCAGCGTGTCGGCGACCTGACCGAGTTCCGAGCGCCTTGTCTCGATGGTCGTCGCCAGCGCGCTGAACTGGTTGAGCACATTGTCGACGCGGGTGGTGTTGTCGTTCAAACTTGTGACGACACCGGTCATCTCGGTGATCAGATGTGCCATCTGTTCACCGCGACCGCCGACGATCGAATCCAGCTCCGAAGCCAGCTTGCTCAGCGCGGCGACACCGCCGCCGTTGAACAGCATGGAGACCGAGATGAGCAGCTCCTCGACCGTGGCGCCCGCCGAGGTCTTGTCGAGACCGAGCGTGTCACCTTGGTGCAGGATCTGCGTACCCGGCGCCGACTTCGGCTTGGACACCGAGATGAAGACATCACCGAGCGGTGTGGCCTGACGCAGCTCGGCGGTGCTGCCGAGGGGCAACTCGATGTCCTTGCGAATAGTCAGATCGACGATGGCCTGGAAATTCTTCGTCCTGATGTTGGAGACCACCCCGACATCCGAACCGCCGATCTTCACCTTGGCCTGATCCGGCAGGTTCAGCGCGTTCTCGAAAACCGCGTGCACGGTGTAGGTTTCGCCGCTCGCACCCGGCTTGGGCAGCGGCAGCTTCTCCACGGTCAATCCGCAACCGGAGGTCACGGCCACACCGGTCGCGACCGCCAGCGCGATCAGCGTGCGGCTTGCGTTCTTCATCAGCCGGTTGGTCATTTGGTCATCCCCAGCAGTGCCGCCGTAATTCCCAGGTCGGGTCCCAGGTCCTCGAGCCTCCCGGTTCGGCATCCGTCCGGCTTCATCTGAATCCGTTCGCAGAACACGCTCAACAGCTCGCCGTTGAGGAAGGTCTGGATATTTCCGTGCAGCCGGATGTAACCCATTTCCCTGTTCACCGACCGATCGAGGTTCTGCATGAGCAGCGGCGCGAGATCGACGACCTCGGTGACGCCGCGCGCATTGGCGCGCAGTTGGTCGGTCACCTTGGTCAGCCCGGCGAGCGAGCTCGACAGCTGATCCTGGTACTGCACGAACACCGAACTTGTGTTGTTCAGGAAGTCGTTGAGCTGCTGCAGCGTCGCCTGTAGGCCGGGCGCCTGATCCGCGAGCAGACCTGTCATCTGCGTCATCCGATTGCTGAAATCACGGACGGACTGGTCGTTTTCGGCCAACATCGTGGTCAGCTCGTTCAGCTGGACGATGATGTTGGAGACCGCGTCCTTGTTGTCGACACCGACCTTCAGCGCGCCGGAGAGCGCATTGAGTGTGTCGCGCATCTTCGCGCCCTGGCCGTTCACCATCGGGTAGAGCACCCGGCCCGAGAGTGGGCCGAGGCCTTCGGTACCGGGTTCGGGCTTCAGCGCGGCGGCGAACTGATCGATGGTCTTGATCATCGTGTCCAGCTCGACCGGCGTCCTGGTGCGCGCCTTCGGCAGGTGGGCGCCGTCGGACATGGCGGCGCCCTCGGTGTAGACCGGGGTGAGCTCGATGTGCCGATCGGTCACGATGGACGGCGAAACAATCGCGGCCATCGCGTCTTTCGGGATCTTCACCCCCGAGTCGATCGAGAGGTGAACCTCGACGAGAGTGCCCTTCGGAATGATCTTGTCTACCTTGCCGACTTCCAGTCCGAGCACCGTCACCGGATTGCCCTCGTACATACCCGCGATGTTCTCGAAGTCCGCGGTGATGTGCATTTGGTTGCCCAAGGCGTTGTTCAATGAGCTCGGCAGAATCGAGCAGCTGCCGACCGCGAGCGCCGCGGCGCTGATCGCGACGGTCTTGGCGATGGTCCTGAGGTTCATCCCTGGCATCCCTCGATCATGTGGGCGAAGCACAACCAGTTATCGGGGAACACCCACGGCAGGCCGACCTCACCGTAGGGACCGTTACCGAACGCATTGTTGAACTGGCGCACCGACACCGGCATGATCTGCAGCAGCCGGTCGAGATTGTCCTTGTTCTTCTGCAGACCCTCTGCCATGGTGTTCAGCTGCGTGATGGTCGGGCCGAGCTGGTTGTCGTTCGCGGCGCCGATCTCCTGCAACTGCCTGCTGAGCGTCGCGACATTGTCCAGCAGCTGGCGCAGCAGGCCCTGACGCTCCATCACCCGGTTGGCGATCGCCTCGCCCTGGGTGATCACCAGCAGCACGCTGTTGCGGTTGTCGCCGAGAATCTGGGTGACCCGGTTGAGATCCTTGAGCAGGCCGTCGACCTCGCCCTTGCGCGCGTCCATCACCTTCGCCAGCACGCCGATGCTGTCCAGCGCCTGTGCCGTGAGCTGCGGTGAATCGCCCATCTGCTTGTTGATCATGTCCAGCGAGGTGGCCAGCTTCTTGGTGTCGAGCGCCTCGAACTTCGGGGTGCCGATCTCGACCACATCGGCGAGGTTGTACGGAACCGAGGTGTTGGACAGCGGAATCCGATTGCCCTTCAAACCCGAACCGTCACCCGGCTCCAGATCCACGTACCTGGCGCCGAGCAGCGTGGCCATCTTGATGGAGGCCTTGGCGTCCGGTCCGAGCTCGATATCGTCATTGACGCTCAGGGAGAGCAGAATGTGCCCGCCCTCGAGCTTCGCATCCGCGACCCGGCCACTCGGAACGCCGGCCACATTGACCTTGTCGCCGACCTTGACTCCCGCGGTCTGGGCGAATTCGGCCTTCACCGTCTTCTCGCCGACACCGATCAGCCTGTAGGCACTCGAGCCGATCAGCAGCCCGAGGACGAGCACCGCGCCGATGACGCCGAGCCAGAAGTTCCGGTTGTTGTCGAACCTGGATCTGATTTTCGTCATCATGGGCGGCACACCGCCGACTGTCCGTTGCCGCCGATCTGGGTGAGCAGACCGCGCGGGAGCAGGATGCCGTACAGCGAGACATCCAGTTTGCACATATAGGCGTTCGCGTAGGCGCCGTCCTGGGTGGCCTTGCCGAGGTTCGAGAGCATCCCCGGCAGGTCGATGGCCGCTTGGTCGAGCTTGGCGCCGTTGGCGATCAGCAGCGTCAGCGCGGCGCTCGTCGAGTCCTGCGCCGTCTTCATCTTCGGCTGCACCACTGCGATCATGTCGACCAGGGCGCTGGTCGCATCCGCGATCTGCACGGTGGATTGCTGCAGGGACTGCCCCTGGTCGTACAGACCGCCGATCAGCGACCGCGTCTGGGTTACCAAGGTCTCCAATTCATCACCTCGCTTGGCCAACCCCTGCATCACGCCGCTGAGGTTGGTGATCACATCGCTGAGAATCGCGTCCCGGCGCTGGAAATCCGTGGCCAGGGTCGCGGCCTGAGTGATGAACGCGCTCAACGAGACACCGTCACCCTGCAATGCCTGGATGAAGGTCTCCGACAGCCTGTTCACCTGTTCGGGCTGCAATACCTGGAACAGCGGCTGGAATCCGTTGAGCAGCGCCGAAACGTCGAAGGACGGCTCGGTACGTTCCAGCGGAATGCTCGCCTTGTTCTTCAGTGCGGCCGGGCTCGCCGATTTGCCCGGCGCCAGCGCGATATACCGCTGGCCGATCAGGTTCTGGTAGCGGACAAGGGCTTTGGTGTCGTCGTACACCGTCTGGTTGCGCTGCACGATGAACGTCACCTTGGCGTCGTTCTTGCTGTCGAGTTCGATCTTCTCGACCTTGCCGACCCGCACGCCTGCTATGCGGACGTCGTCGCCCTCACGCAGACCGAGCACATCGGTGAACGTGGCCGTGTAGCTGTTGGTGTCACCGTCGACGACGCGCGCGAGGGTGTTCCAGATGACCACGGTCACCAGGATCGACACCAACGCGAACAGACCGAATCCGATCAGGGGTTTGCGAACGCTCACTTGCCCTCACCGCTCTCGGTGACCTGCAGGGTTCCCCCACGCAGCGCCGAACTCAGCAACAGATATTCGGCGGTCGTCGGTCGCCGCCCGAGCAGCGCGGTGATCGCGGCATCTCCTTCGTAGGCAATGGGACCGGCCGAGGGTACGCGGGCCGGCTGCGCGGGCAGCCCCGGCTCCGGCACCGGCACAGCCGCAGGCGCGGGGTTGGGGGAGCCGCCGGGTGCGGGCGGGAAAAGCTGGGGGAAAAGTCCTTCCAGCGGTGTGCCCGCGAACGGACTCGAGGATCTCGGCCCGTTCGGGCCTGGCACACCGGCGGCGTCCGCGGCGCCACCCGGAGTGGTCACACCCGGTATGTCCGGCAGACCCGCGGGCAGCGGCAGCCTCGGCAGGCCGGCCGCCGAATCCAGCGCCCGCGGCCGCATCGACTCCGGCAGGTAGCCCGGGTCGGCCAAGGTCGGTGCCGTGACGCAGCTCGGACCGGGCAGACTGCCGTAGCGAGGGCAGTCGTCCAAGGTGTACGGCTTGTACGGGGTGAACGTGACGCCTGCGTTCCACACCATCTGCCGCTGTGGGCCCCAATGGAAGGTCTGGTTCAGTTTGCGCAGCGAGGTGTTCAGGCTCTCGATCGCCTCCGGGATCGAGTTCGCATCGGCCGCGAGCGCGCCGAACATGTCGCTGGTGCCCGCGGTCACCTGCTTGCCCACGTCACCGTTGCGCGCGAAGAGCGCGTTCACGGTGTCCACCGTGCCCGCGCCGTTGGAGATCAGCGCGATCAGCGCGGTCCGCCGGTCGGCGATCGTCTGCGCGGTCTTCACCGAGCTGCCGAGCACGTCGAGCAGTTCCGGCGCGGACTGGTTGAGCGCCTGGAACGAGTGGGAGAAATCATCCAGCAGCACACCGAGATTCGGGATCGACTCGTCGACCGCGGTGAGCCAGCGATCCAGCCGTTCGACGGTGGAGCCGGGCATCCGGCCGCTGCCGTCGAGCGCCTGCGACAGCGTGCCGAGTACACGGCCGAACTGCACCGGGTCGATCTTGTCGAGGATGGTGCGGACCGTGGTCAGCGTGTCCTGCAGCGCGATGGTGCCCTGGCTGCGGTCCTCTTCGATCTGTGAGCCCTCGTGCAGGTACTGGTCAGCGGGTCCGTTGAAGACGAGCTCGACCGAGGTGACGGCGAACAGGTTGCTCGGCACGACGCGGGCGGTCACATTCGACGGGATGTCGCCTGCGAACTCCGGCTTCAGCTCGATCTGGACCTTCTGCTCTTCGCCCTTGGCGGCCACGTTGACGTTCTTGACGGCCCCGACGAGCACACCGCGGAACTTCACGTCGGCCTGGCTCGGCAGTCCGTCGCCCGTGGTGGTCAAATTGGCGACCACATTGACCTTCGGCACGAAATAGCCGCGGTAGCGGGCCATCAGGAAGCCCAGGATCAGCGCGAAGACGACCAAGCCGCAGACGCCCGCGATGAGCAACTGCCGCATGGTGGGTCCGCGCCCGCTCGGATCGATGATCATCTCGCCCTACCCAGAAATCCGGATGCCGGGGTTGACGCCCCAGATCGCCAACGTCATGAACAGGTCCGCGAACACCACCGCGATGATGGACATCTTGATCGCCCGGCCCGCGGCGACACCGACGCCTTCCGGCCCACCGGAGGCGAAGAAGCCGTAATAGCACTGGATGAACGTGGTGATCGCGACGAACAGCATGGCCTTGGCCAGTGAGTAGAGCACGTCCGTCGGTATGAGGAACTGATAGAAGTAGTGCGCGTAGGTGCCGCTCGACGTGCCTCCGATCAGCTGCACAGTCAGCGAGCACGAGATGTAGGCCATGGAGAGGCCGAGGCAGTAGAGCGGGACGATGGCGACCATCGCCGCGAACATCCGGGTGCTCACCAGGTAGGGCAGCGGCTTGATGGCGATGGAGTCGAGCGCGTCGATCTCCTCGGAGATGCGCATCGCACCCAGCTGCGCGGTGAATCGACAGCCCGCCTGTGCGGCAAATGCCAAGGCCGCCAACAGCGGTCCCAGTTCTCGGGTCGTGGCGAAGGCCGAGATGGCGCCGGTGATCGGGCTGAGGCCGAGCAGATTCAGCGAGGTGTAGCCCTGGATGCCGACCGTCATGCCGCCGAACGCGCTGAGGATCAGCACGACGCCGATCGTGCCGCCGCCGACGACCAGGCTGCCGTTGCCCCAGGTGACATCCGAGAGCAGCCGCCACACTTCCTTCGGATACTGCTTGAGCGCCGTCGGGATCGACGCGATCGACCGTAGGAAAAAGAACACCTGGTGGCCCAGGCGCGCGACCAGATTTACCGGTGCCTGCGCGGACTTCTTCAGTTGCTGAAGTGGCCGCAGCAGCGGCGGCACATAAGTTGATGACACCGGCTCAGACCACCTGTGGGGGGAGAAGTACGTTGTAGATCTGGGTGATGATGAGGTTCACTCCGAACAGCATGATCGCGGAGCTGACCACCGCGGAGTTCACCGAGTTCGCCACTCCGCCGGGACCGCCACGGGTATTGAGTCCGGTATCGCAGGCGATGATGGCCGCGAGCAACCCGAAGATCAGCGATTTCACCAGTGCCACAAGGAGATCGATGGTCACCGCGAACGAGGAGAAGGTGCCGACGTACGAACCCGGCGTACCGTTCTGTGCGAAAATATTGAAAATGTAGCCGGTCAGGAATCCGACGAAAACAACGAAACCGCAGAGCAGCACACTGACCAACATGGCGGCGCCGAGCCGAGGGGCGACAAGGCGGCGCAGCGGATCGACGCCCATCACCCGCATCGCGTCGATCTCCTCGCGGATGGTGCGCGAGCCGAGATCCGCGCAGATCGCCGAACCGACGGCGCCCGCGATCATCAGCGAAGTGACCAGCGGTGCGCCTTGCTGAATGATGCCGAGACCATTGGCCGCGCCGATGAAGGAGGTCGCACCGACCTGGCCTGCCACCGCACCGACCTGAATGGAAACGATGACACCGATCGGGATGGCGACCAACAGTGTCGGCGCCGCGGCGACGCTCGACATGAAAGCACACTGCTTGATGAACTCTTTGTAAGGAAAGCGGCGTCGGAATATCGCGATGAACAGCTCGGCAACAGCGGCGAATCCCATGGTGATCTGCCTGCCGAAGGTCTCGAGTGAACGCTTCGGATGGTCTTGCCAGTAGCCTTTAACCCAATCAACCGCATCACTCATCCGCGACTCCGACGGTGGACTCTTGGTCGACTGCACTGGCTAACCCCTCTCGACGCCGGTAACCAAACCCCGACGACTTGCATTGCTTGACGCACCTTACTACGGAGTAGTGCAGAACACACCATCGTCATGTGATCGCAGTCATAGATGCGTGTCACTGTTCGCGAAAAGCTATGAGACGCGGCACGGACGTTGGTACGGGGCCCAAAGTTAACCGTCCATCTTCTAGAACAAGTTACAGTTCACCTGCGCCGATCAGCGTCATGTTCAGTATCTCGGCGCAATTACGAGGATAATATTCATCGAAAATCTCATTTGTTTCGGAACACCGGACACGGCACAACGAACTTGTCACCGAAACACAAATTCGGTGCGCGATCGGTGTTACTTATAGAAGACTGCTATTACGGTAGTAAGAGACGCTCGACCTGAAATGTCGAAAAATGAGGTGGCCACTGCACCACCCCCGGCCATGGCCAGTACATGACGCGCCCGGGGCCGAATACTGACACGATGGGTGCGACAGATTGATATCGTGCGGATTTCCGACGTCTGGAGGGACATGTTCAGCAAACTCGCCAAGGTGGCCAACGCCGCCTTCGCCGTAGCTCTTGGTGCGGCGCTGCTCGGGACGGGCGCAGGGGCAGCGGACGCGGCACCCGCCCCGCCGGTCGTGGGCGGTGGTTCGGGGATCATCATCGACAATCAGTTCGAATGCACAGTCACCACAGTGGGTTACGACGGCGCCGGTCGACTTGTCGGCCTCACCGCCGGACACTGCGGCGACCCGGGCGCTCAGGTGTACGCCGAGGCAGACCGCGGCGCAGGCCAGATCGGCCGGTTCGTCTACTCCAACCACGATCTCGACTACGCCGTCATCGAGTTCGGGCCAGGCAAGATCACCCCGGTGAACCGCGTCGGCAACGTGACCATCACCGGAATCGGCGGCCCGGCCCGGTTCCCGATGATCGTCTGCAAGGAAGGCCGGACCACCGGCAACACCTGCGGCATCTCCTGGGGCGATGTCTTCGGGTCGAATATGGAGACCTGGTCGCAGATGTGTGTGGTGGAAGGCGATTCCGGCGCGCCGGTCGTCGTCGGCACCACGCTGGTCGGCATGGTCAACGCCTACCTCGCCATCGCCTGCTTCGGGCCCGAGGTCGGCACCAACATGAGCTCGATCATGGGTGACCTCAACGCGCGTGGCGGGATCGGCGCGGGCTTCAACCCGATCTGATCCACCGCTGCCGGAAATAATGAGCGGGCCGCGCGGCCCGCTCATTTTTCGTTGGCGGCCGCTTCGTGCAAGGCGGGCGCCACTGCCGGACCCGACATTCCGCACTGCGGCATACAGTCGACGTTGTCGAGCGACGGCGTATGGCGCGGCTGGCGCAGCAGCAACGCGGCCAGCAGCGCGCCCGTCACCAGCAGGCCCACACAGATCCACAGAGCGACACCGAATCCGCGATCGAATTCGACCGGGTCGCTGAGCGATCCGGAGATCCCGGCCAGCCCGGGCAGCGCGGCGACGGCGAGCAGCTGAGCGGTGCGGGCGACAGCATTGTTCACACCGGAGGCGATACCGGCCTCGCTGGAGGGCACCGCACCGAGCACCGCACCGGTGAGCGGGGCGACGAGCACCGACAGGCCGAGGCCGAACAACAGCACGCCGGGCAACACATCGGTCACATAGGTGGTGTCCGGTCCGATGCGCAGCAAGAGCACCAGTCCACCGGCGGCGAGCAGCGGTCCGGCAGTCAACGGGATGCGCGGACCGTGCACCTGGGCCCAACGGCCCGCGGGCGCCGAGAGCACCAGCATGATCAGCGTGACGGGGACGGTCGCGACGCCCGACATCAACGGCGAGTATCCGGCCACCAGCTGCAACTGCATGACCAGGAGGAAGAAGACGCCGCCGAGTGCGGCGTACACGGCCAGCGTTACCAGGTTCGCGGCGGTGAACACCCGTCCGCCGGAAGGGAACGGCCCGGAGGAGGCGGCTTGCGCAGCGCCCGCTTCCGTCGTCATCGACCCCGTGAACAGCGACGGCGGCACCAACGGATGGTCACTACGCATTTCGATGACCACGAACAGCGCGAGCAGCAACAGACCCGCGACAATGAGCAGCGGCATCGCATCGATCAAACCGAAGGTCAGCGCGCCCAGTGCCAGCGCGACCACCACCGCTCCCGGAATATCCAGGCGCGCGGCGGCATTCGGATCGCGACTTTCCGGCACATGCCGCAGTGCGACCAGTACGACGACCAGGGCGAGCGGCACATTGATGAAGAAGATGGACTGCCAGCCCGCCACGTCGATCAACCAGCCACCGAGGAACGGGCCGAGCGCACCGGCGACGCCGCCGAACCCCGACCACAGCCCGATCGCCGCACCCTGGTCGCGCTGATCGATGGACGAGGAGATCAGCGCCAGGCTGCCCGGCGTCAGCATGGCGCCCGCCACACCCTGCAGGATGCGGGCGACGACCAGCATCTCGATATTCACCGCGGCCCCACACAGCACCGAGGCGATGGCGAAACCGATGGTGCCCCAGACGAAGACCTTGCGGCGGCCAAGGCGATCACCGAGCGATCCGCCGAGCAGGATGAACGACGCCAGCGTGAGCGTGTAGCCGTTGAGCGTCCACTGCAGGCCGGCGACATCGGTGTTCAACGACTCACCGATGCGCGGCAACGCGATGTTGACGACAGTGGCATCGAGCGAGGCCACCGACGACCCGAGAATGGTGGCCAGCAGGATCCAGCGGCCCTTGGCCGAATGTAAGCGGGGCAGCTCCGGGGTGCTCACCCAACCAACCTAGCCGCAGGGGCCGGGAATCCGCTGGTAACCGCTACTGGGGATACCCCTCTTGCTCAGAGCTCCTGAACGCAGACCACGAAATGCCTGACCGGGTAGGTGAATCCGGTGCCGCTGGTACAGGCGCCCGCATCGTCGGCGTTCTGCTGGATGTTGGTCACCTTCACGCGCTGGGTGCCGCGCTCGGTGCAGTCGATGCGCTTGGGATCCTCGCCGCCGACATCCATACAGCCGCCGACGACCCAGTCGATATCGAGACAGAGCGCGCCCTGCTCGGTGCCGTTCAGAGTTTCCGCGTAGTAGTTGTCGCGGTCGCTGATGCACTGGCTGTTGTTCGGAGCCTTGCCGACCACCTTGTAGTTCGATGCCCGGCTGCCACAGGACGCCTTGGCGATGGTGGCGTCGGACACCGTGCCGCCCAGGGTGACACAGTCACCGACGTTGGCCTGGAAGTCGGTGCTGCCGCCCCGATCCGCCGAGGTCGGGGTGGGCCTGCCGGTCGTCGGCCTGGCCAACGAGGTTTTCGGAGTGCTTGTTGTCGATATCGCATCGACCGTTCCATTGCTCATCGCAGGCTGTGCGGAACCACTGATAGTGGAACCACATCCCGCCACAAAGATTGCGGCGACAGCGGCAACCGCCGCGACGGCGGCAACAGCGAGCCGCCCCGAGTGAAGTCGACCAGACACGTAACAGTCCTCCCGAGCTGTAACGCTCCGAACTCACACCCCCGTCAGAATCCGAAGTTGATAATGCAGAGCTTGAAATACCACGCCATGCATACACCATGCGCGGCGCGCACGTCGAGTCGAAGACGGCGCAGCGCCAGGTCGGTACCCGCGGTACCGCTGCGGCGCGGCGGCCCACCAGCGGAATCGCGTTTCCAGCAACCGATCTGAGTATGGTGGAAATTCCACCGTGAAAGGAGTTGTCCGTGAAGCTGATCAGCGCAATCGTCTGCACGACCGCCACGTTGGGCACCTCCTTACTGCTGCCGGCTGTGGCCTCAGCAACCGATGTGCATTGCGCATCGGACCAGGGAATCGACATCACCGTCATCGATGGGCGCACCGCATGCCGGGCCGCGAGCGATACCTTCAGCCGAGCCCTCGCCGCGGGGTACGACGGCGTCGGCTACGCGAACGCGACCTTCGGCACGATCGCGTTCGGGATCGGCGCCGCCGGTGGCGTCGGCGCGAGCGAAGGTGCAGGCGGGATTCCGATCGCGATCGGAATCGGCAGGGACGCGCTGGCCATGACCTCGACTTCCGATCCGGGCGGGCGCGGTACCGGCGCGCCGATCCTCGCGGCGTCGATCGCCTTGGACGGTTCGCGCGCCGGTGTCGAATCCGCGGATAACGCCGTGGTCTGCCTCGGATCGGCGGCCCTGGCCTGGAGTTCGGCGACCGGCGCCACCTGCCTGGCGACTCCGTTCGGTCGCTGGCAAACCGCACCCGCCGCGATAGGCTGAACATCCGGCCGCTGAGTTCGTGCCCGCTTCGGCCGTCCACACGGTCAGGAGGTGCGACGCATGGTTTCTGCCTTCCAACCATCAGGCAGGCGACTGGCAGCGCCCAGGGAAATGCTCGTCGACCCGAGGTTCGTCCGGCTGGCCGACCACTTCTTCGGCATGTTCACCCAGCCCAACCGCGGCGGCGGCGCCCTCGCGATCTATCTCGACGGGCGGCCCGTCGTCGATATCTGGGCCGGGTGGGCGGCCAAGGATCGCCGCTGGAACGGCGGCAACGTGGCGCTCACCTTCTCCACCGGCAAGGGCGTCGCCTCCACCGTGGTGCACCGGCTGGCCGAACGGGGGCTCATCGACTACGACGTGCCGGTGGCCGAGTACTGGCCGGAGTTCGCCGCACACGGCAAGGCCGACATCACGGTGCGCGATGTGCTGTCGCACCGGGCCGGGCTGCACCGAGTGCGCGGACTGGTGCCCGGCCGCGAAGGCATCCTCGACTACGACGCGGTGGTGCGGGCCCTCGCCGAAAGTCCGGCCGACCCGCGCCGCATCCGCTCCTCCGGCTATCACGCGATCACCTTCGGATGGCTGGTTGCCGAGATCGTGCAGCGGGTGACCGGTGATCCGTTCACCGACGTGCTGCGCAGGGAAATCGCCGTACCGCTGGGCAGCGACGAATTCTGGTTCCGGGTACCGGAATCCGAGCGCTACCGGATCGCGAAGATCTTCCCGCACCTGAGCCCGCCCGGAATCCGCTGGAACACCGCGTCCTCAGTGCTGTCGTGGGTGCGGCCGATCCGCGGACTCGCCGAGGCCGGCATGCCCGAGAGCTTCGATGAGCTGGTCCGCGATCCCCGGGTGCACGATGCGGTGATGCCGGGATGGAACGGCGTGTTCTCGGCGCGCGCACTGGCCAAAATGTACGGTGCGCTCGCCAATGGCGGGCGGGTCGAGGTGGACCGCGGCACGCAGGGGATCGAAACCGTGCAGTTCCTGAAGCCGGAGACGATCGAAACCATCAATCAGGTGCAGCCGTCCGAACACCGCGACTACGTGCTCGGATTTCCGCTGCGCTTCACCCTCGGCTATCACCGCCCGGTGTTGATGTCCAAACAGCAGCCGCGAAAAGCCTTCGGGCACTATGGCATCGGCGGCTCGGGCGCATATGCCGACCCGCTGCTCGGCATGTCGATCGCCTTCGTCACCAACCGGCTCGGCAATGCCGTCACCGCGCTCGGTGACGCTCGGCTCGCGAAGGTCGCGGCCATGGCAGGCAACACCGTGCGCAAATATCGGCAGGCCACGGAGGTCGTGGTCGATCCGATCGAGCCGTCGGCTTGATGCGGCGCGTCGAACCGCGAAGCCGATGAGTTCGTACCTATAGGTATGGACGTTGGTGCACCGCGGCATGGTGAATCAGCACCGGACGCCCCACGGGCGCCGAGGCTGGTTGTCGCACACGCACTTGCGGCGGGCATCGATTTCGAGCGGTACTTCCGCTGGCGACGCGCGCACGAGGGAGATCCGTTCTTCGTGCGCTTTCCCGGCCTCGGTTCGGTGCTGTTCACCGGAACGCCCGAGGGCGCCCGCGAGATGTTTCGCGCACCGACCAACCTGCTCGAACCGCCGCGTCCGAATCCGATCGAACCGCTGGTCGGCAGCGCGTCGCTCATCCTCGTCGCGGGCGAGCGGCACCGGCAGGACCGGACTTTGCTCGCGCCCGCCTTCCACAGCGCCCGCATCCGCGCCTACGGTGAGCTCATCCGCGATTCGGCGCTGGCCGAAATATCCGGTGACACAGCAGAATCCGGTCCGGCTTGGCGGCCGGGCACGCGCATCGATTCACGGGCGGCCGCGCGGGCCATAACGCTGCGGGTCATCCTGGAGGCCGTCTTCGGCGTGGACAGCCATGAGCAGCGGGCCGCCTACACCAGCGCGATCGCCGAATTCCTCACCGCGTTTTCCGGGCCGCTGATGCTGCTGCCGGTGCTGCGCCACGGACTGTTCGGACAGGCGCCGTGGGACCGGTTCGTCGCGGCGCGCGACCGGCTCGACGCACTGATCCTGGCCGATATCGCCAGGCGCAGGACCGAGGCGAGCCGATCGGCCGACATCCTCGGGATGCTGCTGACAACGTGTTATGACGACGGCACCGCGATCTCCGACGCCGATCTGTGCGAGCAGCTGCGCACCCTGCTGGTCGCGGGGCACGAGACCACCGCGACCACGCTGGTGTGGGCACTGTTCCATCTGCATCGGGAACCCGAGGTACTGGGGCGGCTGCGCGCGGAAATACAGGCCGCAGGCCCCGGGGCGCCGCCGCTGGAGCTGGCGGGTCTGGCCTATCTCGACGCCGTGTGCCAGGAAACGCTGCGTCTGCATCCCACGGTGCCGATCGTGCTGCGCCGGGTCACCGCGCCGTTCTCGCTGCTCGGAGTCCCACTCGCGGCAGGCGACACCATGGGCGTCGCGGTGCCGCTGCTGCATTCCGAGCCGGGGGTGTGGTCGGAGCCCGAGCGTTTCCGGCCCGAGCGATTCCTCGAGCGCCGGTACGGGCCGTTCGAGTTCGCACCGTTCGGCGGAGGTCACCGGCGCTGCGTCGGCGCAGCGCTGGCCGACTACGAACTGCGGATCGTGCTGGCCACGATCCTCGGCCGGGTTCGGCTTCGACTGGCGCCGCGCTACGCGCGTGGGCGGGCGCCGCTGTCGGTGCCGCACAACATCGCGACCGGTCCGCGACGGTCGATCCCCTTCGATGTTGTGGCGTGATTTACATCACGAACCTGTTTGGTGTCAGCTACAACCGTCCACGCGGTCTGCCGCGCATCCGCATCGAGACTCGCCGGTGTGACCGGGAACTTTTACGAAAGTCGGTGACCGCCAACGGCATATGTGGCGCACGCCACATTGTGCGCGCGGAGCGGATCAATGTGAAAAGCGGGTGGCTTCGAGCCGCGACCGACGGTAGGAATGGACGTCAGGGGCGGGTGCGTCAAATGCCTGCGGGGCCGCGTCATGGGCTCCGCGCTTCATCCGCGGGGCCGTGTCACTGGTTCCGCAACACATTCGTGGGGTGCCTCCAGAGGCTCCGCGCCTATGAAAGATCTCGCTCGCGCTACACGCGGGTGAGAAATGGAATGGACGAGAAACCTATGCATGTCGCTTTGCACACCAGGTCGTTGCCGTCTGCACACCGGGGAGCGCAGCTAGCCCGCCGGATCCGGCAGGGCGTCCTGTTGTCCGCGGCGATCGCGACGGCCTGTGCCGCGCTGGTCGCGCCCGCCCAGGCCGCACCGCTGCCCGGCGGCTCCGGCTCCTCCTCCGCCGTGGCCACCGATCCGACGCCGAAGGCGAACTTCGCGCCGCCGTCGATCAACATCGCCGACGGCGAGACCGTCGGCGTCGCGCAGCCGATCATCATCAACTTCACGGACCCGGTCACCGATCACGCCACCGCCGAGAAGGCCATCAAGGTCACCTCGTCGACCCCGACGCCCGGCCACTTCCGCTGGGTCAGCGACAAGCAGGTGCGCTGGCGGCCGAACGACTTCTGGCCGGCCAACACCGACGTGACCGTGCAGGCGGGCGACACCCGCAGCGCCTTCCGCATCGGCGACGCGCTGGTCAGCACCGCCGACGACACCACGCACACCATCACGATCACCCTCAACGGTGAGGTCGTGAAGGAAATGCCGACCTCGATGGGCAAGACGAAGCACGAGACCCCGAACGGCACGTACTACGTCGGCGAGCAGCTGCGCAAGATGACGATGGATTCGTCCACCTACGGCGTCCCGATCACCGATCCCGAGGGCTACAAGCTCGAGGTCGAGTACGCCACGCGGATCTCCACCAGCGGCATCTTCGTGCACGCCGCCCCGTGGTCGGTTTCGCAGCAGGGCGTTTCGAACGCCAGCCACGGCTGCCTGAACGTGAGCACCGAGAACGCCAAGTGGTTCCTGGAGAACACCAAGAAGGGCGACCCGGTCATCGTGCAGAACACCAACGGCGGCACCCTGAGCGCGGGTGACGGCCTCGGCGACTGGAACATGTAGCACGCCGATCAGGCAAACTTGGGTAACCTACCTCGGATTCTGATTCGAGGTAGGTTACCCGCATTCACCGCCATGACCGACCAGATCGCCGGTACGCTCCCGAAATAGTTGCGACGCGACAACTGATTTCGGGAGAACATGGGTAACGCAGCGGGTACACCCAAAACTCAACCAGCCGACCGACCGCCGGCCCGCGACGGCACCCCCGAAATACCCGACGTCCGGCAGAAGGCGCGGAGTCGCGGGGGAGCGTTTGAAAAGTTCAGCAGGTCGGCAGGTAGTGTTAACCGACAGTTTGCTAGTTTCCGTAGAGTGCGCGCTGTGCGAACCAGCCCCGAGCGTGTGCTTCCGCAACCCCGAGGTCGCGGACTACGAGGGCGGCCGTGGCAGGACTACGCGCTGTTCTTCGTGCTGCTGGTACCGAATCTCGCGTTGCTGACGCTGTTCGTCTATCGACCGCTGCTGGACAACATCCGGCTGTCGTTCACCGACTGGAACATCTCCGACCCCTTCGTGACCTACATCGGGTTGGACAACTACCGCGAGTGGTGGGGCCGGTCGGATTCCTGGCAGATCGTCACCAACACAGTGGTTTTCACCCTGGCCGCCGTCGTCGGAAGCATGGTCATCGGCCTGGCGCTGGCGCTGCTGCTCGACCGTAAACTCTTCGGCCGCAATGTGGTCCGCTCGGCCATCTTCGCGCCATTCGTCATCTCCGGCGCCGCCATCGGCGTGGCGTTCCAGTTCATCTTCGATCCCAGCTTCGGCTTAGTACAGGATGTGCTGCACCGCATCGGCGTGGACAAGGTGCCGGATTTCTACCAGGACCCGCACTGGGCGATGTTCATGGTGACGGTGACCTATATCTGGAAGAACCTCGGCTACACCTTCGTCATCTATCTGGCCGCGCTGCAGGGCACTCGGGCCGATCTGATGGAGGCGGCCGAGATGGACGGCGCGAGCCGGTGGACCACCTTCACCACAGTGCTGCTGCCGCAGCTGCGCCCGACCACGTTCTTCCTGTCCATCACGGTGCTGCTGAACTCGCTGCAGGTCTTCGACATCATCAACGTGATGACACGGGGCGGGCCGCTCGGCACCGGGACCACGACGATGGTCTACCAGGTCTACGAGGAGTCCTTCCGGAATTTCCGCGCCGGATACGGCGCGACCGTGGCCACCATCATGTTCCTGGTATTGCTGACTATCACGCTCATCCAGGTGCGGATCATGGATCGAGGCGAGCAGTGAAACACGTTGGACCGACCACGTCTTCGTATCAGGCGCGGCAACGGCTGGTGCGGCTACTCGGCTACGCCGCCATGCTGTGCGTGCTGATCATCGTCGGCGTGCCGCTGTTCTGGATCATCATCACCTCGTTCAAAGCACGCCCCGACATCTACACCCAACCCGCCGTGTACTGGCCGCACAGCTGGCATCCGGAGAACTACGAAGAAGCCACCACCGCGCTGCCGTTCTGGACGTTCCTGCGCAACTCGCTGATCGTCACCGGCGTGATCGCCGCGGTCAAATTCGTGCTCGGTATTTTCAGCGCCTACGGGCTGGTGTTCCTGCGCTTCCCCGGCAAGAACGTGGTGTTCCTCGTCATTATCGCCGCGCTGATGGTGCCCAACCAGATCACCGTGATCTCCAACTACGCGTTGATCGCTCAGCTGGGCTGGCGAAACACCTTCCAGGGCATCATCGTTCCGCTCTGCGGCGTCGCCTTCGGCACGTTCCTGATGCGCAACCATTTCCTCTCGCTGCCCGCGGAGGTGATCGAGGCGGCCAGGATGGACGGGGCGAATTGGTGGCGACTGCTCACCAGGGTGGTGCTGCCGATGTCCGGGCCGACCATGGTCGCCTTCGCCGTGGTCACGCTGGTCAACGAGTGGAACGAATACCTCTGGCCGTTCCTCATGGCCGACGACACCACTGTCGCCACCCTGCCCGTCGGCCTCACCCTGTTGCAGAACACCGAGAATCCGAGCGTCACCAACTGGGGACCGGTGATGGCGGGCACGCTGCTCACCATGCTGCCGATTCTGCTGGTGTTCCTGCTGCTGCAGCGCCACATGATCAAGGGCCTCACCTCGGGTGCGGTCAAGGGTTAACCGATACAGGAGAAACCACGTGTCCACTTCACAATTCCCCGCACTGTCGCGGCGCGGATTCATCGGTCTGGCCGGCGCGGTCGCCGCGGGCGCGGCGCTCACCGCGTGCGCGGGCAGCGGCGGTGGCGGCAAGCAGTCCGGCGATGCCAACACCATCACCTTCTGGTCGAACCACCCTGGTACCTCGAAGGAACTCGAGACCGAGCTGATCAACCGATTCCAGGCCGAACACCCGGACCTGAAGGTCAACCTGGTCGACGCGGGCAAGAACTACGAGGAGGTATCGCAGAAGTTCAATGCGGCGCTCTCCGGCGGCGACCTGCCGGATGTCGTTGTGCTGTCGGATGTCTGGTGGTTCAACTACGCCCTCAACGGCACCATCGAACCGCTCGACGCGCACTTCGGCGACGCGGGTGTGAAGCTGGACGACTACGTCGACTCGCTGGCCGCCGACTACGTGTTCAACGGCAAGCACTACGCGCTGCCCTACGCTCGCTCGACACCGCTGTTCTATTACAACAAGGACGTGTGGTCGAAAGCAGGCCTCCCGGATCGGGGACCGCAGAGCTGGCAGGAATTCGACGAGTGGGGCCCCAAGCTGCAGCAGGTCGTCGGCGACGGCAAACTCGCGCACGGCTGGGGCGACGCGAAGAACTACCTGGCCTGGACCTTCCAGGGCCCGAACTGGACCTTCGGCGGCGCCTACTCCGACCAATGGACGCTGAAGTTCACCGATCCCAAAACCATTGCGGCGGGCCAGTTCCTGCGCGACATGATCCACACCAAGAAGTACGCGGGCATCAAACCGCAGATCGCGGTCGACTTCGGCACCGGCGTGATCGCCTCCACCATCGCCTCCACCGGCGACCTGAAGGGCATCAAGAAGAATGCCGAGGGCAAGCTCGAATTCGGCACCGCGTTCCTGCCGCACCCGAACGGGCCCGGCGTCACCACCGGTGGAGCGGGCCTTGCCATTCCGGCGCGCATTCCCGACCAGCGGAAGGTGAACGCGCTCACATTCATCGAGTTCATCACCAATGCCGCGAACACGGCGTACTTCTCGCAGGGCACCGGATACATGCCGGTGCGCAAGTCGGCCGTCACCGATCCGAGCGAGGTGGACTTCCTGGCGAAGAACCCGAACGCGAAGGTCGCCATCGAGCAGTTGCCGCTGACCAAATCGCAGGACTACGCGCGAGTGTTCGTGCCGGGCGGCGACCAGATCATCGGCACCGGGCTCGAGCAGATCGGTCTGCAGAACGCTGACCCGGCAACGGCTTTCGCCAATGTCTCCAGCCAGCTGCAGGCGATCATCGACCGGCAGATCACACCGAAGCTGCCCAAGTAATGTCACCAACCGCTCATCGGACAACGCGCGAGCATCCGGCCGGGCGCCAACCCGCGTGACCGCGCAGGCAATCTCACAAGGAGATCGACAGTATGGCAACAGTGCACTTCGACGGGGTGACGCATCTGTATCCCGGTGCGCCGACGCCTGCTGTCGATAGCCTCGACATCGATATCGCCGACGGGGAATTCATCGTCCTCGTCGGCCCGTCGGGCTGCGGCAAGTCGACCAGCCTGCGCATGCTCGCCGGACTGGAGTCGGTCGAGGCGGGCCGAATCCTGATCGGCGGCAAGGACGTCACCGGGCTGCCGCCTCGGGCGCGGGACGTGGCGATGGTGTTTCAGAGCTACGCGCTCTACCCGAACATGACCGTCGCGCAGAACATGGGCTTCGCCCTGCGCAATGCGGGAATGAGCAAGGCCGACACCATGGTTCGCGTGCGCGAAGCAGCCAAGATGCTGGAGCTGGAACCGCTGCTCGACCGTAAGCCCGCGAAACTCTCCGGCGGCCAGCGTCAGCGAGTCGCCATGGGACGCGCCATCGTTCGGCGTCCACAGGTGTTCTGCATGGACGAGCCGCTGTCCAATCTGGACGCGAAACTGCGGGTGAGCACCCGATCTCAGATCGCCGCCCTGCAGAAGCGGCTCGGCACCACCACGGTGTACGTCACCCATGATCAGGTCGAGGCGATGACCATGGGTGATCGGGTCGCGGTGCTGCGCGACGGCAAGCTGCAGCAAATCGCCGCGCCGCGCGAACTCTACGACAATCCGGTGAATACCTTCGTCGCCGGTTTCATCGGCTCGCCGGGCATGAACCTGCTCGACGCACCGGTGCGCGACAATGCCGCGGTGCTGGGCGACCTGCGAATTCCCTTGCCGCACAGTGTGCAGACCGATCGCGTTGTCGTCGGCGTGCGCCCGGAATCCTGGGAGGTCACCACCGAACCCGACAGCCTCGCCGTCGCCGCAGAACTCCTCGAGGAACTCGGCGCCGAGTCCTTCATCTACAGCCACGGCGTCACCGAGGAGTGGAACAGCCGCTCCGGCAAGGTGGTTGCCCGCGTGGACCGCCGCTTCCAGGTCGCCCTCGGCGATCATCTGCGGCTGCGGCCCAAACTCGACGAGATCTTCTTCTTCGACGGCGCCACCGAGCTGCGCCTGCGCTGACATCGGCCTATCAGGAGCACCCCGCATCCCGGCGTGACCCGGGATGCGGGGCTCGGTCGAGCAGCTACCAGATGCGGACGCGCTCGGCCGGGTCCAGATACAGGCTGTCGCCCGGCCTGACGTCGAAGGCTTCGTGGAAGCTGTCGATATTGCGAATCACAGCGTTGCAGCGGAATTCGGGCGGGGAGTGCGGGTCGACGGCGAGACGGCGGATCGCTTCTTCGGTGCGGGCCTTGGTGCGCCACACCTGGGCCCAGCCGAAGAAGACGCGCTGCAGGCCGGTGAGACCATCGAGCTCCGGTGCCTCAGCGCCCGCCAGCGAAATCTTGTAGGCCGCGAGTGCGATCGACAGACCACCGAGATCACCGATGTTCTCGCCGATAGTGAACTCGCCGTTCACGGTGTGCTCGTCGGGCAGGTCCTTCGGCGAAAGCACGCTGTACTGATCGATCAATGCCTTGGTGCGCTTGCCGAATTCGGTGCGGTCGTCGTCGGTCCACCAGTCGATCATGTTGCCGTCGCCGTCGTACTTGGCGCCCTGGTCGTCGAATCCGTGTCCGATCTCGTGACCGATCACCGCGCCGATACCGCCGTAGTTGGCGGCGTCGTCGGCATGCATGTCGAAGAACGGCGGCTGCAGAATGGCTGCGGGGAAGACGATCTCGTTCATGCCGGGGTTGTAGTAGGCGTTCACCGTCTGTGGGGTCATGAACCACTCGTCGCGGTCGACCGGGCCGCCGAGCTTGTTCAGGTCGCGGTCGTGCTCGGCGGCATAGCCGCGCCGGTAGTTGCCGACCAGATCAGCGGGATCGATGACGATGCCGGAGTAATCGCGCCACTTGTCCGGGTAGCCGATCTTCGGCGTGAACTTCTCCAGCTTGGCCAGCGCGGCCGCCCTGGTATCGGGGCCCATCCAATCCAGTTCGGCGATATTGCGCCGGTAGGCCTCCTGCAGGTTGGCGACCAACTCCACCATCCGCGCCTTGGCCTCGGGCGGAAAATGCTCGGCCACATACAGTTTGCCGACGGCCTCGCCGAGCAGGTCCTGCACCAGCGAGACGCCGCGCTTCCAGCGTTCCCGGTTCTCCTGCGCACCGGTCAGGGTGCGGCCGAAGAAGTCGAAGCTCTCCTCGACCACCGCGTCGGTGAGATACGCCGCACGCGAGCGGATCACCCGCCATGCGGCCCAGGCCTGCCAGTCGGCCATCGACTCCGCGGCCCAGGTCTGCGCGAAGGTGCGCACATAATCCGGCTGGCGCACAATCACTTCCGCGAAGAGCTCGGGGCCGGTCGCCGTGACGCTTTCGGCCAGGGCCGAAGTCCACGCGGTCCAATCGAATTCGGGGTTCTGGGCGGTCAGCTCGTCGAAGGTGGTCAGGTTGTAGCCGAGTTCGGCGTCGCGGCGGCGCACCACATCCCAGTGCCCGGCCGCGAGCTTGCGCTCCAGCTCGAACACCCGCTGGGCGACGGTGTCCAGGTCGTCCGGTAACAGGCCCGCGAGCTGCGGATCGGCGGCGGCCAGCGCGAACATGCGGCCGATGTGCGCGATGTACTTGGCGCGGATCTCGGCGAATTCGTCCTGCCGATAGTAGGACTCGTCGGGCAGGCCGATCCCGGACTGGGCGGCATGCACCAGGTACCGGTTGGAGTCCTTGTCGTCGGTATCGACGTAGAAGCCGAGCGCGCCGCCGACACCGGTGCGCTGCAGTCGGCCGAGCAGTGCGGCGAAGGCGCTCAGATCGGCGACCTCCTTGATCGCCGCGAGCTCGATGACGATCGGCGCGAGCCCGACGGCCGTCACGGCCTCGGTGTCCATGAAGCTCGAGTACAGGTCGCCGATCTTGCGGGCATCGCTGCTCGGCTCGGATTCGGATGCCGCCGCGTTCTGGATGATCGTCTGCACGTCGAGTTCGGCCTGGTCGTACAACGTCCGGAAAGCGCCGTCGACCGCACGATCCGCCGGTATCTCGTGTGTGTCGAGCCAAGCGCCATTGACGTGCGCGAACAGGTCGTCTTGTACCCGCACGGCCGCGTCGAGGTAGGACAGGTCGATACCGGAGGGACTGGTCAGCTCGGAAGTCACGATCTCCAGTATGCCGATCGCAGCGACCGGGTGCCGGAGAGTTGCCCCGGCCGCGGCGCGGCCGGGGGAGTGATCATGCGGGCAGAATGATGCGGTTGAATTCGCCGTCGTGAACGCCGGCGAGGAATGCGTCCCACTCTTCGGGGGTGTAAGTGAGGGTGGTTTCGCCGCGGCGGAGCGTGGTGTGCCCGTCGGCGGAGGTGCTCGCGGTCAGATCGCTGTGTGTGCGCCCGCGAACAATGCTGTCCAGGAACGAGGTCCACTCGTCGGCAGTGATGGTGATGATGGGCTCTTCAGCGGGGTGATTGGCCGGGTTGCGGCGGTATTTGCTGTCTCGGATGAGGACCGCATCACCATCGAACCGGACCTCGACGCATTGGTTGCCGTTGTTCGATCGAGTCGATGTGAACCAGCCGGTGAAAACCGACCGGGCGGTAGCGGTGGTGGCCATGGGCAGAATTTTACACTCCGGAATACCGGCTGATCAGGGCCAATGACTCGTCACGGTTCAACGATTGCTCGAGTGCGCGCACGTACGCGAAGCTCAGATCGCGCACCTGTTCGGGATCGTCGACGGCGCCGCCGAACACCGCGCTCTCCGCCCAGCCGAAGGTCGGCAGCTGCTCGCCCGCGAAGTCGATCAGATGGAAACTCGAGCCGCCGAGCACCGCGCCCGCCGTGGCGGCGAAGGGGATGACGCGCACCTCGATGCTGTCGAGCTCCTCGATCAGCGCGGCGAGGTGCTCGAGCTGTCCGTAGAGAACTTTCGGTCCGCCGGTCTGCTGCAGCAGAGTGCCCTCGCCGATCACGGCGGTCAGCTCGATGCGGTTCCTGCCGCGCAACCGCTCCTGGCGGCGCATTCGGATGGCGACCAGCTGCTCGACCTGCACGGGCCTGATCATCACATCGGCGCTGATCAGGGCTCGGGCGTAGTCCTCGGTCTGCAAAAGCCCCGGCACGACGAGGCTGTCGTAGCTGCGGATGCTCTGCGCGCCGGACTCCATGCCGTAGAGCCGCTGCAACTCCGGGCCGATCAGCGCGGAAGACTTCGCCCACCACCCGCGCTGCTTGCTGCCCTCGAGCAAGGCGAGCAATTCCTCGCGCTCCTCGGCGTCGACCTCAAGCAGCTCCAGCACCGGACCGATGGTGTTGGTCGTCAACACCCGTCTGCCCTTCTCGACATGCGACCAATTGGCCGGGGTGAAGCCGACACGCTTGGCGAAGGTGGCCGAATCGAAGCCCCGTTGTTCGCGCAATTCGCGCAGGCGAAGCACCAGTTCCCAGCGGGCAACAGTAGGCGAGACGGGTGCCATGACAGGTGATGCTACGCCGGTCGACTTACCGGCGTGTGACTATTGTCAAGCATGTTGTGCAGGTCTAGGGTCGATTTCAGCGGCCGTTCCACGAATCATTTCGATCCACTTCATTTCGATCCACTGAGCATCGAGGCGAGGTTCGTCATGAGCACAACAGATAGCCACGAAGTGATCGGACAGATCCGCGTGCATCCGATGTCGCCCGGACAGGATTTCGCGGCCGTCCAAGAAGCCATCACGCGCTGCCGCAGCTACCGCAAGGACCACGGGCTCTACGGTGTCGTGGATCCCGCGCTCGGGCGCATCATGCTGGAAGTCGGGGCAGTCGGGGCCGTGGTCATGCCCGCGGTGCTCGGCGAGCAGGTGCGCGACCAGCTCGCCGCGCGCAACGGCCCGATCATCGCGCACCCGCGCTCGAGCCGCTGGACCTTCCTGACAGGGCCCACCGACAATTCGTACCTGGACATGGCCCTGTTCTCCGACCTGTTCCGGGTCTGCGCCTCGGTCGCACTGCCGGGCAGCAGTATCGTGCTGCCCTCGCCCGCGGACGAACACAGCGGTTACCGAACCTGGATCGCGGCGCCCGAGCTCGACTTTCGCCCCGAACTCGCCGAGGTCGTCGCCGCGACCCGGGCTTGCGCGGGGCGCCGACGGGTCAGCGGGTCGGGGTAGGCGTAATAGTCACGCTGTACTTGTTCTCCAGCGTCTGGTTCCACTCCCGCGCGCACTGGTCGACCTTGGCTTGATCGTCGCCCGCCTTGTTGACGCAGTCGAGAAAGTCCTTGCCACCGGAGTTGACGAAAAAGCTCCAGCCGACAATCGACAGCAGGATCGCGGCTGCCAGCGACAGCACACCGAGGATAAGACCGGTGACGGCCATGCCGGTGCCGCCCGCGGTGCCCGAACGCGTCTTCACGAACGCGATCAGGCCGAAGATGATCGCGAAGGTGCCGAAGAGGTAGCCGCCGACGAGAGTCCAACAGGTCAGTAGGGCGATGATGCCGAGCACGAGCGCCGTGATCGCCAAGCCCTTGCCCTTGGGCGACTCTTGCCAATAGTTGGGCTGCCCCTGCTGGTACGGCCCCTGCGGCGGGTACTGCCCGGGTGGTGGATATTGGCCGGGTGGTGGATATTGGCCAGGCGGTGGATATTGCGACATGGACTTCCTCTCAGTCCTGCGGGACGTGCGCGCACGGCAGTCCCCTACTGATCGCGCTCCCTACTGAGGGATGTTAATGCCGCGAACACCGCTCCGATGTTGAACACGGACTGAAACCCTACGCTCGGCCCGAGCGAAGGCGAGGCCACCGCCTCTCGAACACAGCCCGACGAAGTCGGTCACTAACCGCGCTTGGCCCGAGCGCAGGCGAGGCCACCGCCTCTGGAACACCGCCCGACGAAGTCGGTCACTAACCGCGCTTGGCCCGAGCGAAGGCGAGGCCACCGCCTCTGGAACACAGCCCGACGAAGTCGGTCACTAACCGCGCTTGGCCCGAGCGAAGGCGAGGCCACCGCTTATTGAGCACCGAGGCGCGCATGCATCTCCCAGACCAGCACTTCGGAGGGCCTGCGCGCGAGGACACGCTGGCCACCGGACCTGGTCAGGCGCACGGCGTCGCCCTCATAGAGCGTTCCGACGCCTTCCATTTCGACCTCGCCGCGCGCGACGAACACATGGAGGTAGGGCGCGTCGGGTAGGTCGACGGTCTGCTCGGTGTCCTCCGGCTCCGATCCCGCCATTCTGGCCACATGCAGCGCGGAATGACTGCTCGCGATCGCGATGGCGGTCTTGTCGCGGTAGCGCGCCAGCCCGGAGGCTACCGTCACAAGGCCGCCGCCGGCCAGTTCGTCGTCGATCTCGAGCTGCTGGTAGCCCGGCGTCAGCCCCGGCTCGTCCGGAACCACCCACATCTGCACGAAATGCACGGGCTCGTCGTGTTCGGCGCTGTTGCCGTCCAGCCGCCAGGAGTCATTTTTCTCCGAGTGCAGAATGCCGGTGCCCGCACTCATCCGCTGCGCGAGACCGGGGTAGATGATGCCACTGTGGCCGAGCGAATCCTGGTGCACCAGGCTGCCGCCGAGCACCCAGGTGACGATTTCCATGTCCCGATGCGGGTGGGTATCGAAGCCCTGACCAGGGGAAACAATATCCTCGTTATTGACGAGCAGCAGGCCGTGATGGGTGTTGTCCGGGTCGTAGTGCTCACCGAAGGAGAACGAGTGCTTCGAATCGAGCCAGGACACGCGCGTTTTCATGCGGTCCCCGCCACGATGGACATCGATGTGTGGTGTCGTGAGTGTGGACATCAAGGTCCTCCTCTCGGGACCGTGCACCGATCACCTTTCAGGGTAGGAGCACTTCAGTCGCGGTACTCCGAATTCCTAGTAAATTGTCCTGCACTCGGCATTTTACGCGAGCGACCAGCGGGTGAACGGCAGGCGAGCAGAACCGAACGGAAGGTCGCATCGTCGAGCCGACCGGCTCGACACCGGAGCAGCACACCCCTCCGCCGGTGGCCGACTTCATAACATGATGTGCCACAACGGAACCGGAGGTGAGAACCAGATGCGACCCGAAGCGCTCGCCGACATCGAGCGGCAGCTGCGCGACGAGGCGCGCCGCGACGACATCTCCGATTTCGTTGTCGGCGTCGCCGTGTTCCGCGACCACAAACTCCTCGTGGTGCGCCGCGTCCCGGACGACTACCGCGGCGGCATGTACGAACTGCCCGGCGGCGGAGTCGAATCCGGGGAAACCTTCGCCGAATGCGTGGCGCGGGAGCTGTTCGAGGAGACCGGCCTGCGCGTACGCCGCATCACCGACTTCCTCGGCGGGTTCGACTACGCCACCCGAACCAAGGCCAGGGTCCGCAAGTACAGCTTCGTCGCGGAGGTAGAGCCAGGCGAGGTGGCCCTTGCCCCCGGCGAACACGACGCGTTCGCATGGATCGACGCCACCGCCCTCCCCAACCTCCCGATGGCGCCCGACATGCGAAGAACAGTCAGCATGCTCGTCGACATCTCCTGACCCCGCCCCCTACTGACGACTCTTACCAGTCCGTTCACAACCAACTCACGCGGCAAGTGCATCCAACAACGCCACGAGAGCACCACCCACCCTCCGAGCGACACCCTCGCGAGCACAGCAAGATCGCCGAGCAGCCGAAGTTCACCACACAGTCGCAACATCGCCACCGCCGCACCCCTCGGCACGATGATGTCTTCCGAACACAGCGAAACCGAGCACCAGAGTTCACGGCCCGTCCCCACCTCCACAGCCGCCGAAGCGCATCCACCGAAGTCGCAAGCTCAGCTACCAGCGCCTCCACTAGGCACGATGATGTCTTCCGAGCGAAGCGAGACCGAGCATTAGAGTTCGCGGCCCGTCCCCACCTCCACAGCCGCCGAAGCGCATCGACCGAAGTCGCAAGCTCAGCTACCAGCGCCACCACTAGGCACGATGACGCCTTCCGAGCGAAGCGAGACCGAGCACTAGAGTTCGCGGCCCGTCTCGCTTCCGAGCCGTCGAAGCGCACGCGACGAAGTCGCAAGTCTCGAC
>NZ_JBHVDF010000028.1:0-58280 GCF_042802915.1 Nocardia sp. NPDC057440 | reverse complement strand
ATGATGACCGCCACTGGTGTTCTCCCTGGCTAGCGTGTGTTTTCAGGCTAGGGAGGGCACCGCTACTTCGAGCCCGGGCAAACCCCTTTCGAGCCACTCCCCGCACGGCGCCCGGTGAGACGCAAGCCATGAGAGAGCCACACCGATCACGATGGTGGGCAGCCGCATTGGGGGAGCGTCTCACCGGGCACCTGGACCAGAGCTTGGCCGAGCACCGGTCCTACCGCCAGTCTTAAGTAGCCGCATACCGCGCGCGTACCTCTTCGCCCTCACCCGGGCGGCGGAGCTAGCTGGCACACAACCTCTCGGTCCTACGCGGGTTGTTGCCGAATTCCGCCATACAGGATCAAGAGCGCCTGCGGCGGCGCATGCGCGCTGAACGTCCACGGCGGCATGGCCGAATTCGTCGCGGTCCCGACGAAAACACTGCGCCCGTTGCCCGCCGGACTGCCCTTGGACCTCGCCGGCCTCGCCCAGCCCCTCGCCGTCGGCATCCACGCGGACCGCCGGTCCGGTGCGCACGAGGGCGACCGCGTCGTCATCATCGGCGCCGGCGCGATCGGCTCGTTCGTCCTCGCCGGCCTGCGCCACCTCGGCGACTTCGACATCACCGTCATCGACTTCCCCGGCAGCCGCCTCGAGCGTGCGACACGACTGGGCGCCGACCGCACCCTCACTCCGTCGCAGTCCCTGGGCGCCGACGTCACCGACGCGCTCGGCCGAAAACCCGATGTGGTCATCGAGGCCAGCGGCGCACCCGGACAGCTGACCGCCGCGCTCGACATGGTCGTCGACGGCGGCCGAGTCCACGCCGTCGGCATCCCCAAAGAAAAACCCGCACTCGACCTGCACTCGATGGTCTTCCGAGAGATCACCCTCGACACGACGCTGGCACACGTCTGCGACACAGACCTACCTGCCGCACTGCACATCCTTGCCGCCGATCCGGTACTCGGAATCGAATTCGCGGAAACCCCCGTAGGACTCGCGCATCTCGGCCCGTCCCTGGACCGTCTCGCCGCCGGCCAGGTGGACCGCAAGATCCTCGTCGATCCCGGTGCATGACCGCGTACCACCGGCTTCTGCGGGGCGCCTACTGGATCGAGTTCTCGTCGACGAGGGAGATCCAGGAGCGCTACTAGTTGCCAGATGACTGGGGTTGTCACACGCTGCTGGCAAAGGTGCCGGTCCAAACCCCCTGCGGTTCCGAATAATGTGCTGATGCAACGGCCGAATTCTTTGCCTCGCATCACCGTCCGGCATCAGTGCGGGCGGATTCAGAGCCTGGCGTGAGGGGTTGACCGTGTCTGGTATCGGCAAGTATGCAGGTGGACCGTTTGTTCGGCGTGCTGCGACTGCTGCGGGTTCATTGGCAGTGGCGGCTGCGCTGGCGGTGTCAGGCATGGCCTCGGCGACTGCGCAGACGATGCAGACCAACCGGCAAGCTTCCTCTTGCAATGGAGGCTGGAACCTCACACCTTCGTGGGGAGCCTCCTCAGGGAGCAGCTGCTGGAATCCCGCTCACGTCAAAGGTTGGGTCTCAGTCGGCGCGGACGGCCGATGCGCGCAAATGCGCTTCGACTGGTACCGGAACGGAAACTGGGCTGGTACCAAGTACTCACCCCGCGTCTGCAGCCCTGCCCCGCGTAAGCACTTCGAGCTCATGTCGCCCGACCCGCATGCCGACTGGGCGGACTGGGAATTTTACCGCGCCTAGTGCGGTACCGAAGACAGGGTCGACTGGTAGGGACCCGTATTCAACTGGTCTGTATTCCCCGGATCACCTCGTTGAGTCGCGGCCAGTTTCCTTGGGCCCCCTCACCACAAGCAGTCAACCACCCGGTCGGTGGCAGAATCGTGCGATGACAGCTGCCAGGAGCGACCGCCACCAGAGACTCTCGGCTTTCCTGGCTTCCCATAGCGACATTGAGCTCGCCGAGCTCATGGACACGGGTCGGCCCAACAGCGTGGGAGTGGGCGGCGGCACGGCAGTCCTGGACGTCGACGGCGTGTCGGTGTTCGCCAAGCGCATCCCGCTGACCGATCGGGAACTCGCCCGCCGGGGCTCCACCGCGAACCTGTTCGACCTGCCGGTGTCCTGCCAATACGGCATCGGCGGCCCGAGCTTCAACGCATGGCGCGAGCTGGCCGCGAACATCACCGTCACCGACTGCGTTCTGGCCGGCGAGACACAATCGTTCCCGATGCTCTACCACTGGCGGGTTCTGCCCGGCCGGTCACCGGTCGCCGCCGAACACGTCGACATCGACACGGTGGTCGCCGCCCAGGGCGGCAGCCCCGCCGTGCGTGCCCGTCTCGAAGCGCTGGCCACCGCACCGTCCAGCCTCGTTCTGTTCTGCGAATACATCCCCCATCCGTTGTCGGACTTGCTGCGCGAGAACCGGCCGGCATGGCCGCTGCGGTCGAGCGGCAGTTTTCAGAGATTGTGACGTTCCTGGGCGGTCGGGAGCTGCTGCACATGGACGGACACTTCGGCAATATGTGCAGCCTCAGCGAAGGGACGATCCCCGAGGATCCGGTCAACTTTGAACATGGCGATATCGTGCTGGGCCCACCAACGGTGACCTCAAAGGCCCTCCCTTCCCAGCAACCTGTCAGCCGCATGGCTTCGGGAGCATGCCAACTCAACGCACGTAGATAGCCGGTTATGGCGCTGCTCGGACCTGCAGGCCGCGGCCGACCGAAACGCACCCTAATGCTCATGCCGCGACCGCGACTGAGGGCGGTGCGATCGAACTCGGCAGCGATGTCGCCGAGCTTGCGGTCGCGGCTTGGACAGGGTGCTGGATGAGCATTCGGAATGGCGTGATCTTTGGTCGGACGCCAAGGCCGACCGCCAGCACCTGGCGTTCGCGAGTATTGCCAACCTTCGGAAAGTTCTCGATTCGATGGATGTTCGAGTAGATCAACCAACCTTGTGGTCGTAGCAACCAACATCCGGTAGTCAGCGTAGTGCTGCTGATTGAATCAATGATTGAAATACTGATTGAAACATGTTTCACTTCTGGGCATGGTTGATGAGGGCACGCCAGGCACGCGGCAGCGACTGCTGGCCGCGGCCGAATCATTGCTGCTGACCGAGCCGTACGACGAGGTCTCGGTACGCGGCATCTGTGCCGCGGCGGGCGCGAACGCGGCCGCGGTGCACTACCACTTCGGATCGAAGGAAGCTCTGGTCGGTGCGCTGATCGAAGATCGAATGGGACCGCTGTGGGCGGACGGACTGGCCCGTGCGACCACAGGGCCGGCTGCGTTGCCCGTCGTGGTCGACACGATCCTCGTGCCCTTCGTTCAGCTCGCCGGAGATCCGTTGGGCCGCTTGCATCTTCGGCTATTGGCGCGGTTCGTGCTCGGACGGCATCTCACAGCGTGGCAGGGACCCTGGTTTCGGATGGGCACCTGGGCCGCGCTGCTGCCGGAACTGAGCGCCCAGGAGAGCCGCCGGCGGTGGATGCTCGCCTTCGATCTGATCATCATGCGTTTCGGCAGCCCCGAAATAGACGAACGCGGAATGGCGCAGCCGGACCTGGGGACACTGCGAGATTTCGTGGTGGCCGGTCTGACCGCGCCGACGGGAGAGTAGATATGAACGACATCTTCACACCGGCCAAGCTGGGGCCGATCACCTTGCGCAACAGGGTGATCAAGGCCGCGACCTTCGAGGGGTGCACGCCCGACGCCCTGGTGACCGATGAACTGATCGACTTCCATCGAGAGGTGGCCGCCGGTGGCGTCGGCATGACCACCGTCGCGTACTGCGCGGTCGCGCCCGGCGGTCGCACCGATCGGCATCAGATCTGGACGCGCCCGGAAGCCGTTGCGGGACTGCGGAAGCTGACCGACGCGGTGCATGCCGAGGGTGCTGCGGCCAGCGCGCAGATCGGGCATGCCGGACCGGTGGCCAATGCCGCCTCCAATCGGGTACCGGCGCTCGCGCCGAGCCGGATGCTCAGCCCGCTGAGTATGAAGTTCATGAAAAGTCCCAGTGTGTCCGAGATAGCCGAACTCGTTGCCGCGCACGCGAATGCCGCACGCTTGGCCGAACAGTCCGGATTCGACGCGGTGGAGATCCACTTCGGCCATAACTATCTGGTCAGCTCGTTCCTGAGCCCACTGCTGAACCGGCGCAACGACGGCTACGGCGGAATCTTGCGCAACCGGGCTCGACTGGCGCGTGAAATCGCTTGTGCGGTAAAAGATGCCGTGGGCGATCGGCTTGCGGTCATCGCCAAGCTCAATATGGAGGACGGCAGGCGCGGTGGCCTCACCATTCCGGAATCACTCCAGGTGGCAGCCTGGCTCGAGGCCGACGGCGCACTCGACGCCCTCGAATTGACCGCTGGCAGTTCACTGCTCAACCCCATGCTGCTTTTCCACGGCGCCGCGCCGCGCAGCGCCTTCGCGAAAGTCTTGCCCGGCCCGGCCCGCCTGGGCTTCCGGCTGGTCGGGCGCGCCTTTCTCAAGGAGTACCCCTACCAGGAGGCGTACCTGCTGGAACGGGCCCGCCAGTTCCGTCGCGAACTCTCCCTGCCGCTGATCCTGCTGGGCGGCATCACCAATCTCGACACCATGCGGCTCGCCAGAACCGAGGGCTTCGAATTCGTCGCCATGGGCCGGGCATTGCTGCGCGAACCGAATCTGCTGCACCGCATCCAGGCCGATGACTCCACGCGATCGGCGTGCGTGCACTGCAACGAGTGCATGCCCACCATCTACACGGGCACGCACTGCGTGTATCGCCCCAACCTTTCGCATGAGCCGATCCAGCTGACGCTCGGCTGAACACCCGACAGAGAACACACGCCATGAGTGAACAGCTGCCGCCGCCGGTTGCGCACGATCCGCGGCGCGAAACGCGCCCCGAGACCGCACGGGACGTCGACCTCGACCGAATCGAGAAGACGGCAGCGTGCCATCTCGAGCCCGCTACGCAGTGGATAACCGGGAGATCGTGCATGCAGATCGAGGGAAGAGTATTCGTCGTCACCGGAGCCGGGAACGGCATCGGACGATGCGTCGCATTGGAGCTGATCGCCCGCGGAGCGGTCGTGGTCGGCGCTGATCGTGATGAGCAGGCACTCGCCGCCACCGCCGCACTGGTCACGAACCGTGAGCGCTTCACGGCCCACCCGATCGATATCTGCGACCGAGTCGCCGTGGCCGCGTTCCCCGGCAACGTGATCGCCTCCCACGGACAAGTCGACGGTCTGTTCAACATCGCGGGAATCGCTCAGGAACTCCAAGCCGTCGCAGATCTCAGCGACGCTCGGATCGAGACGCTGATGCAGGTGAACTTCTTCGGCGCGGTGTGGATGTCGCGGGCTTTCCTCCCGCACCTGCTGCAACGCCCCCGAGGCATCATCATGAACACCTCGAGTCTGTCGGCGATCGTTCCGGTGCCCGGTTCAGCGGTGTACGGCGCGTCCAAGGCCGCGCTCGCCCTGTTCAGCTATGGCCTGGCACAGGATCTGCGCGGTCGCTCGAATGTCACGGTGACCACGGTGCTTCCCGGTTCGGTCTGGACCGACCTGGTGCGCAAGGTCGCCCAGCAAATGGGTGCGCCCGAGAAGCTCGCCAAGGGATTCTCGGCCCAGCCCGAGCAGGTGGCGCGCCGAATAGTCGATGCGACCGCGAAGGGTAGGGGGCGTGTCGTGATCGGCAAGGACGCCCACGTCTACGACACCGTCCGACGGCTCAGCACCCGACTGGCCGATCGGCTGTCCTACATACAGGTCGGTCACGGTGTCTACCCCAAGCGCACCGCACCCACCCCCCAGTAAGAAGCTGCTTCTGAACCTCGGCCCGGCGCAAATCGCGGGTCTGCTTGTTCGCCATGTCGATCACTGGCTGCGCTGGTGAATCCTGATGCCTCCAGTCACACACGGACTATGACGTCGTGCGGTGAGCCTGAGATCTGTTGATATCAGCGAGTTCTGACGTCAACAGCGAGCGTGTCGCTCTGTCAGGGCGGGTTTGACGGATGCACGTTTTGCGGAGGACCTATGAATACGCCGATGTCCTTGTTGCTCACAACACTCGGCGACTATATGAGCCGCACTCGTGCGTGCACGAATGCGCGATGACGGACGGGCTGGCCCCCGGCCGTCACTGCCAAGCGCTCGCCGTCCCCCCGGACCTGGAGGTGCCCGTCCGCCGTGACCGGCTTCGAGTGGTAAGCGGCCAGTTTCGAGGTTTACGCCGGAGGTGTCTGTGTGAGCGCTCGGACGTGGCCGAGGACATCGGGGTATCGGCGCAGGTGTGCGCCTCCGTTGAGGTCGATGGTGGAGCCGGTCATCCAGGTTGCTCGATCGGAGGCGAGGAATGCTGCCATATCCGCGATCTCCTCGGGGCGTCCGCTGCGTCCCAGGGGAGTGTTTTCCAGGTAGTCCTCGGTCAGGCCCGGCACCAGTGCGATTCCGGCTACCAGGGGTGTGTCCACCAGCCCCGGAGAGATTGCGTTCACGCGGATTCGGCGTTCGGACAGTTCGAGCGCCGCGACCTCCACGAGCATGAGCACTCCGGCTTTGGCCGCGCAATAGGCGGCCATTCCGGTACCTGGTTGGCGTCCGTTCAGCGAGGCGATGCAGGTGATGCTGCCGCCGTCGGCGATATGACGGCCCGCGTGTTTGAGTACCAGGAAGGTACCGGTCAGGCAGACGTCGAGGGTGATGTGCCAGTGTTCTAGTTGGAGTTCGGTGATCGGGCCGGGCATCGAGAGCCCGGCGCAGTTCACCACAGCGTGCAGGGCGGGTGCCGCGCGAAATCCGGCCTCGACCGACGCCTCGTCGGTGACGTCCATGCCGATGCTCGAGGCGGTCGAGCCGATGGCGGTGGCAGCGTCTCTGGCTCCGGTCTCGTTGAGGTCGGCGATGATCACCTGGTATCCGTCAGCGGTCAGGGCGTGCGCGGTCGCCAGGCCGATGCCCGACGCGCCGCCGATCACCATCGCTGTGCGGTGGTCTGTGGTCATGCTGCTCCCTCGGTGCTGTGGTGGTCTGTGTAGTCGAGTAGGTGTCGGCGTAGGAATCGCAGTTGTTGTGCGACAGCCGGTTCGAACCATGGGTTCGGCACGAGTAGGTCGAAGTGGTCGCACAGGGAGTGCATGACTTCGGCACGTGATTTGTCCGCGGCGTGCGGTGGGGCGGTGCGGTCGAGGTCGGCGATCTGGACCAGCGGGTCGCGCCGATGTGTTCGGCCCCGCCGGTGGGGATGCGCGACCGCGCCTACACCAACCTGCGACAAGGCGTGTTGAGCGCCTTGCTTGTGGTCAGGCCGCTGATATCGGCGCCGATGACCGCTGTCCGCGGTGGGGGCATGGCTACTTTCCTTTCAGCGTTGTAGACACATCTTGAATTTTGTCTACAAGTAGACACATTCTCAGATCTGTCTAGTTTTTGCTAGGGTTCGAGCGAAACCGCTGTCGCGCCCTGAACCCGTACCGAAAGTGAGCCGCGTGATCGAAGCAGGGACCGCCACGGTGGTCGACAGGCTTCTCGATGCCGCTCAGAAACTGTTGGCACGCAAGGGAATCCGAGCGACTACCGTCATCGAAGTCGCCGAGGAAGCGGGTGTCTCGCGAGCGTGGCTCTACCGGCACTTCCCGGACAAGACTTCGCTGCTCGGCGCGGCGATCGTCCGGCTCAACGACGCGTTGTGGAGCGGCGCGCGCGCCGAGCTCGACCCGCTCGGAACCTTCGCCGAACAGCTCACGGCAGGTGTGCGCATCGGGCGCGGGGCCTACGACGACCCAGGGGCATTGTTGCTGCGGTTACGGATGGCCGAGCCCGAGGAGTTCGCACTGTGTGTCGGCGTGGGGGTTTCCGGTCTCGTTCCCGATCTCGCCGCCTTCTGGCGTCCCTACGTCGAGGCCGCCGCCGCGCGAGGCGAGATCCATCCACACCACGACCTCGCCGAGGTATCGGAGTGGGTGGCGCGCATTCAGATCAGCCTCGGCACTGTTCCCGGAGATACCATCGACACAGACGACAGCGCTGCTGTCCTGCGCCACGTGCGCCGCTACATCCTGCCGGGCATGGCCGCGGACCCTGGTGGATTCGACGCCCGCCCGAATGGGTGAGCTGGGCATCGTCGACGATTTGTGGGCGGTCGCCCAGGGTTCTCAGGAATCGGAGATCCCCGACTGTCGGCGAGCCGCCGGAGCCGCCCGAACGAGGTCGTGCGCGTGCACGAGTTGCGCAGCGTCGGCGGAGTGCGCGTCCGCCGCGGGATGATCGAACCTGACCGTGGTCATGACGAGGTAACAGTGCCGACGCGGCCGCGGGCGGACAGTTCGGATGGTGTCCGCCCACGGCCGTCGGCGATGCCTGCCGACAGGAGTTCAGCTACCGCGCAGGCTGTATAGCAGGCTCGAACAGGGTGTAATCCGTCAAAACGATCGAATCGGCCTTCTGCATGGACTTGGCCATCAATCCGCGCAGCGGCCTCGAGGTGAACATCCGCACCGACAGATTGCGCATCCGGATGGCGGCGCGACTGCTGGGGAGGAACCCGTTGACGCCGCCGGGCGGCAGCTTCTGGCACTCGGTGACATACGGCCGCAGCTGCTGCTGATATCCGTGGAATGCAGCGTGATGATCGCCTCGAGACCGGGCGAGTTCGCCCGCGAGGACATACGCGCCGACCATCGCCATGGCGGTGCCATTGCCCGAGAGCGGTGATCCGCAGTAGCCCGCGTCGCCGACCAGCACGATCCGCCCACGCGACCAATCGTCCATTCGGGTCTGGCTGATGGTATCGAAGTAGAAATCCGGCGCGTGATCCATTCCGGCCAGCAATCGCGGCGCGAGCCAGCCCATTTCGGCGAACGTCTCGGCCAGGATCCGCTTCTGCCCCTCGACGTCGCGCCGATCGTAGACCAAATCCGTTGCCTTGAAACCGAACATCGCCTTGGCGTTGGACGGTCCTTCGGGCCGGACGGCCGCGAGCTTGCCGCCGGGTGCGTTGTGCAGCTGGAACCAATCCGTGAGCCCGAGCCCGTCCACCGGGACGGTGAAGTAGGCCATGTACGCGCCGAGATGATGGACGAAGTCGGACTCGGGCCCGAAAGCCAGCTTGCGGACGGTTGAGTGCAGACCGTCTGCGCCGACGACAATATCGAATACGCGTGATGCGAGGTGCCGGAAGGAGACCACAACGCCGTCGGACACTTCACGCATACCGGTGATCGTGTCGTCGAAGATATATTCGACGCCCGATTGTGCGGCCGCGTAGAGGATTTCGGTCAGATCGCCGCGCAGTATCTCGATCCCCGCTACCGCGCCTTCGCCGTCGAAGAGCTCGGCGGGCATTCTCGCGCTCCATGCGCCGGTTTTATCGACATAGGCCAGCCCATTCTCGTGGACGCGCGCCCGATCGATCTCCGGCATGATGCCCATCCGCTCGGCGACTTCTTTGGCGACGCCGCGTAGATCGACGGCCTGCCCGCCGGGGCGTGGTGCGGGAGCTCGCTCGACCACGGTGACGTCGAAGTCATAGCGGCGCAGCCAATACGCGAGCGTCAGCCCGGCGATGCTGCCGCCGGAGATCAGAACACTGCGTCGGACGGTGCTGTTGTTCATGGGGTTCTCCTGAGTTGTCGTGGGTCATGGATTCGGAGGATCGGCGGCCACCCTTGCTCGTGGGCGAGCTCGCCGACGGCGTCGGCTAGCGGGCCACCCGCGTGGTCGCCGCCGACGAGCAAACGACCCGGGTCCGCGTTCAGCTCCGCGGCATGATCGGCGGCCCACTGCAGCACGCTCATCGCGTCCGGCACGATGACCGACCGAAAGTTCCGGGACGCGGGTGCGTAGCGCACCGACAAGACGATGAAATCGGATGCGCTGCAGAGATTCCGGCAATGGGCGTCGAAATCCGCGGTGTCGCTCGGCCTGCCGATGTCGAACAGCGCCAGCAGCGGCCGCGGTGGCCCGGTGGGGGACGGCCAATAGATCCGAGTGCTACGGGATCCGATGGTGCGGCGCAGCCGCACCTCGGCTACCCGGCAAACGGTTGGTGAAGATGTCACCCGACAACGTTCGCATCCGGTGCGGGGGAGAAGGAAGGTCCGAATGGGCATGACAGTCTTGCGTCAGCGACATAACCATCCACGGATGGCAATAGACGATACTGCATGTCATGAGCAGCGAGGATGCGGCGGGGACGCTGTCACATATGCCGAAAGCGCCGGACGCGATCGAGTTGCGCCACCTTCGGTCGTTCGTCACCGTGGCCGACGAACTGAATTTCGGCAGGGCCGCTGCCAAGCTGCATATATCGCAGCCCGCATTCAGCAGGCAAATCCGTTCGCTCGAGCGACTCGTCGGCTGTGATCTGTTGCGCCGCACCACGCATCAGGTCGAGCTCACAGTCGCGGGCGACGCGTTGCTCGAACGGGCCAGGCGGATCCTCGGTGACGTGGACGAAGCGGTAGTGGCGACCCGATCGGTCGGCGGTGAGCTGTTGGCTCGGATCTCCAAGTACTGGGAGCCGCTCGGGGATCCCGATCCCGAATTGCCAGTGCTCCGTGACGCATACGAAGAGTTGCACGCGCAGTTTCCACCGCCCCCGGAGGTTTCCGTGCGGCCTATCACGGCGGGCGGGGTGTCCAGCCTGCTGCTCACGCCGCAGGAGCCCGCCGACATCACCGTGCTGTACCTGCACGGCGGTGGCTATATTGCGGGATCCGCGTTCGGATATCGCTCGCTGGCCGGTGCTCTCACCGCCGCTGCGAACACCACCACCCTCCTGCCGGACTACCGTTTGGCGCCAGAGCATCCGTTCCCCGCGGCCGTCGACGACGCGCTGCGCGTCTACCTGTGGCTGCTCGACGGCGGCACCGAACCCGACCGGATCGCCATCGTGGGCGACTCCGTCGGCGCGCATCTGGTGATGTCCACGCTGACACGCCTAAAACAACAGCAGCTACCGATGCCCGCTGCCACGGTAATGCTCTGCCCTGGAATAGATCTGCACTGCCACGAGGAGGTGGCGGTTTCGCGGCAGGCGCAGGCGGACACCGTCTCGGCGAGCCAGTTCCGCAGGCGCATCGTCGGCGACTACCTGGCCGGTCACCCGGACGACGATCCGGTCGTCAACCCGCTGTTGGCCGACCTGACCGGCATGCCGCCGATGCTGGTGCAGGCGAGCACCGGCGACCCCCATCTCGTCGATGCCCATCAGCTCGTCGACCACGCTCGCGAGCACGGTGTCGATGTCCGTCTTCAGCTCTACCCGGTCGAGACCCACAACTTCCACATCTTCTGGTCTTTCCTGCCCGAAGCATCCGACGCATTGCAGCAGGCGGGTCAATTCATCCGAGAGGAAGCAGGCCGAAGCGTGGCACGCGCAAGTTCTCGATCGAGCGCATAGCGTCGAGCTCGCCCAATCGGCGCGGAAGTCAAGCTGCGGGAATCTATTTCGGAGCTGATGAATACGCTTGCAAAGCAGGAGAACTCGCCCCGGTCGCTGAAGCACTGCCCGAGACCGAACTTCCGCGGCATCACAGCGACCGGCTGCCCGCCACACTGCCCGGAGCCCTGTTGGCCCTTGCCGACCGGTTCGACCTGCTCGTTGCGATGCTTGCCGTCGGTACCAAGCTCACCGGAACCTCGGATCCGTTTGGGCTGCGCCGCCCTGGGCATAGTCCGAATCCTGCGCGCACACCCTGTACTCGAAACGCTCACCTATCGCCAGGTGCTCGACATTGCGGCTGAGGCACTGCGCAGCCAAGGCGTCGCTGTCGACACCGCGGTCCTCGACACCGCCGAAGACCTGCTCATCACCCGCTACGAACAACGACTCCGCGACGAGAGTATCCCCGTGCCTCTTATCGATGCAGTCCGGCCTGCGGCAGGAAATCCCCGCCGCGCCGACCAATTGCGCGCCGAGATCGACCAAGCCCGCAATATCCACGGTCCACGCTTTGTCGAGCTGGTGGAAGGACTTCAGCGCATCGTTCGGATCTTGCCGCCGGGCGCGCTGCCCGGTTGCGACACACGTCGACTTACCGAACCAGCTGAACAGCGGCTCATTGACGCTATCGCCACCCTGCGTCGCACCCATGCCACCTCGTTGCCGGACTGGGTTGCCAGCGCCGTGCCACTGGCTGATGGTCTGCGAACCTTCTTTGACGCCTTACTTGTCATGACCAGTGACCAGGTAGAACACTTCAACGCGGCCTGCTCGGCCGGAAATGCCCTCGGACCTTGATCGCACGCCGGTAGATGGCGGTGAACGACTCGATCGGTTCGTCGAGCAGATGACCCGCCGGATCGCGATGTCATAATCCAGGGACGAGATGAACTGCTCCCACGCGTTCTGTCTAGACGCGATCGAACGAGAAGATGATGCCCAGGCGAGAGAACTGGCAGAATTACATACAGAATCACGCATCCGCCGCCTCGTCGCCCTACGTTTGGAGCTCCGTGATCGATGAAGGAGACCGATAGCTTTCCGGCCCCGGTGACCGTCGAGTCGCTCGCTTCTGCCGTCGCAAGGCTGGCCGACGAGATCTACCTGTCGGTAGCAACCATCGGGACCGCGCTGACGACCCTGTGGGATGGTCTCACCGAGAAACTGGGGTCCGCTCCTCGGTCGACTGATCTAGCACCGCTGCGCGAGACCATTGTCGGAGAGCTCGAGCGGCGCGAAAATCTGTTCGACGGCGCAGGCGTTGTGTTGGCCGACGGCCTTCTCGTGGATCAGCCCCGGCATCTGGAATGGTGGCTTCTGGACGTGCAACGCGGACCACGACGCCTGATGCTCGAATTGAATCCGCAGAGTGAATACTTCTACGACTACACCGGAATGGACTGGTTCGTGATCCCGCGTGACCAGGGTAAGCGGTGGGTGGACGGGCCGCACCGCGATTACGCGTGCACCAATCGGTGCGTGTGTACGTTCGCGATACCGGTCACGACCGCATCGGGAGCCTTCCTCGGAATCGCCGGTGCCGATGTGTCGGCTGCCTCGATCGAGGAGGTCCTGCTTCCGCGTTTCCAGGTATTCGGTCAGCGGCTAGTGCTGGTCAACAGCGAAGGCTGCGTCATTATGGGGACCGATTCCGAATTCACGACCGGGTCCAAGACGACCCGGACGGACCGATCTGCTGCGGCAGTGCCGATCGAGGCGATGCCCTGGTTGTTGCAGCCGCTGGGATCCATGCCGTCTCACTGACGCGCAGCACACTACTGTGGCAAGCCGGGTCGGCTACCATCACCCGGTTCCGGCTGGAACCTGAGAATTCGCCCCCAGCAATGCGGAGGAACCTCGGGGCGAGTTCCTGCCGCCTAACTTGCATTGACGTCTGTGGTACTCGGTTGCGCGAGATTTGCGCCCCTGTCATCATCCTCGGGTGAAGATATCGAAAGTTGCGGTGCTCGGTGCCGCTGCGGCGCTGTCAGTCGGAATCGCCGGCTGCAATTCCGACGAGAAATCGTCGTCCGCCGCCACCTCGGTCGCGTCGACCAGCGTCGCGGCCTCGTCGCCCGCATCGATCGATTACACGAGGCTGCTCATCAAGCCGAGCGATATCGACGGCGGCTGGGCATTGAAGACCACCAAGCCGGAGCAGGACGGCATTACCGGCATTTTCGGCAACGGTGAGGGCACTGAGAAGATCAGTACGTCTATCACTGTGCGCGAGAATTCGGAGACCGCCGCTGCAGCCGTCGCGGCGGCAAAGGACGCCGTGTCCCAGAAAGCCGGAGGCGCGGCCTTTTCTCCCGTCGATGTCGGTGTTGGCGGCGGCATACTGAATGCCCCGGGTGGGACGACGGTCGTAGCTTTCGGTGAGGGCAGAGGTTTTGCGATCCTCGAATTCAACAGCAAAAACGGTGAACGTGTCCCGGCTGACGTGGCAATCGAGATCGCGAAGAAACAGGACGCCGCCATCAAAGCAGGCGTGAAGTAGGAGCAGGCTCCTTCGGTCTCGAGCACACCCTTCCTCACTGCGGCCGGGTCGGCCACGGGGTGAACCGACAGTTCCCACAGTGGAGCCGGACCCCGACCGCGACGTAGGGTCTGGCTCTAAGCAGCCCCAGGTGAGGGGCACCGCTTCGCGGTGCCCCTCACCTGGGTGTTTGTGAAATGCGTTGTCCGCGTTGGTGTGTCGGTCACCAGATGTAGAAGTGGCCTCCGGTAGACGGTTCAGCGACGAAGAACCTGAATTACCGGGAGACCTCGTGACCAGCGCAACGGTGACGGGACGCCCGGACCTGACCGATGCCCCATGGGCACGCCAGGAACCGCTGCTGCCCCGACGAAAACCGGCCGTCCACCGAAATGGACTAACGACAGCTCATCAACGGGATCCGGTGGCGGACCCGGGTCGGCTCACCGTGGCGCGACGTGCCACCACAGTACGGGTCGTGGCAGGTCATCTACAGCCTCTTCCGGCGCGGGCAACCGCACCGGGGGCGGTCAGATTCGCGATGTCGTCGAAGCTGCTCCTGGGCTGAAGCCGCATCGCGGCTGGTGGTCCGGTTCATGTCGGCGCGGCTCGGCGGTAGAGTGCGGCCGCGGTCTGTGCGAGTGCTGTGGTCAGGGGGTTGCGGTCGCTCGTTTCCCAGGCGAGGACGAGGTCGCTGCGGGGCGCATCGGCCAGGGGGACGGTGACCAGGCCTTCGGGTTGGGTGTGGCCGAGCGGGGTCAGGCCGACTGAGCCGTTCCAGAGCACAGCCTGAAGGCATTCGCTCACGGTGCGCACCACCGGGCCGTCGGGCCCGGTGTTCGGTGGCGTCCAGAATGACCGCCAGACCGGATCGGTGTCTTCCGGCAGGCGGAACCAGCGGCGGGTACGTAGGTCGTCGGTGCGCAGTATGGCGTGGCCGGCCAGCGGGTCGTCGGCGCGCAGCACCACGCCGAGCGGCTCGGACCGCAATACCCGCACGGTGAGACCCGTCAGGTCGAACGGTGACCGGGTGAGGGCCACGTCCACCCTGCCGCGGCGCAGGCCGGCGGTCGGGTCGGTGAAATCGGCTTCCCTGATCTGAATCTGGATGCCGGGGTGCTGCTGCCGGTACGCGTCGGCGAGGTTGCCGACCTCGGCGTTGTCGGCGAGGGTGCCGATGGTGAGCGTATGCGTGCCTGCCGCGTTCTGGGCTCGTGTGCGCGCCTGCTCGGCCGTGCCGAGCAGTTGCTTCGCGTCGTTGTACAGCGACAGTCCAGCGGCGGTCAGTACCGCCCCCGATGGCGATCGGCGTAGCAACTTGCAGCCCAGATCGAGTTCGAGCTGTCTGATGGCTCGGCTCAGCGGCGGCTGGGTCATGTTCAGGCGCGCCGCCGCCCGGCCGAAATGCTGTTCCTCGGCTACCGCCACGAAGTAGCGCAGTGTTCGCAGCTCCATCACACGCACGATACCCAAAAGGTATGGGGCGCACAGGATTGGTCTTGGACCACCCGCCCTGTCCGGCGGTGGAATGGACTCGACAGTTCCGACCGTGAAGGAGTCGACATGACCGACCCGCTACGCCTGCCCGATCCGGTGGTCGAGCTCACCGAAATCCATGAGCTCGCCGACGATTTGGTTGTCATCGGCGACCGTCGGGTGGAGTTGGTGCCGAATGTGGGCATCATCGGTGGACGTGAGGCGGTCCTGGTGATAGATACCGGCATGGGTCCGGCCAACGCCGAAACCGTGCTCGGGTTCGCCACCGAATTCGCCAACGGCCGTAAGCTTTACCTGACCACGACACACTTTCACCCCGAACACGCCTTCGGTGCCGACACCTTCCGCGGCGCCGCGACATACCTGGTGAACCGGGCTCAGGCCGATGACCTGAAACAGAAAGGTGACGGTTATCTCGCCTGGTTCCGCGAGTTCGGCGGCGCGGTGGCCGCGCGCCTCGCGGGCGTCGTGCTCCCGGAACCGGACATGGTTTACAACGACAGCTACGAACTCGACTTGGGTGGCCGGATCGTGCGGATGCGCGGCACCGGTCGCGCGCACAGCAAGGGCGACCAGGTCGTCGAAGTCCCCGGCGCGAGCGTTCTGTTCACCGGCGACCTGGTAGAAGCCGCGCACTTCGCTATCTTCCCCTGGTTCCCACCGCACGACACCGATGTCTCCGGCCTTCGCTGGATCGAGGTGATGGACCGGCTCGCGGCCTTCCCGCCCCGCATCGTAGTGCCCGGTCACGGTGACATCGGCGGGCCGCAACTGCTCTCCGACGTCGCCGACTACCTGCGGCTGCTGCGCGACGAAACCTGGATCCGGCGCGACTCCGCGATGAGCGAAGAAACGATCGCGGAGGAGATTACGGCGCTGATGATCCAGCGACACCCGGATTGGGCCGGACGCGAATGGATCAGGAACGGCGTTGGCTGCACGTGCGCCGAACACGAACTTCATCGAACGCCGCAGCGTTCCTAGCGGCGAACGCGGGGCGCTATCCCCGTTGTCGATCGGAGGTCACGATGAGTAGGTGCCCCCACCCATGTCGGCTCACACCCACATCGTCGTGCAAAGGGCCCGGGTAGTTCGCCTCGGCCGGATCGTGCGGTCACCGCTCCGCCGGATGCTGATCGGCCCGATCGGGATCGGTGCGTTCTCAACCGCGACCGCGGACGGACCCGATGTGTTGGTTGTGGCGGGGTGGGGAGATCTCGGCCGCGCCTCTGGACGCGGAGGAAGGCCGGCACGATGCGGCGCACCAGGTCGGGCCGGATGAGAGCGATCTCCTGGACGACGAAGCTGCCGATCGAGAATCCGAGGATATCGACCTGCGGGGCGTTCAACGCGGCGATGAAAGCAAGAGCATCCCGCGCTGGTCCTCGCGTTCCCCCATCACCGTCATGGCCGTGCGCCCTTCCCAGAGACCACCGACAACCCCGTGCGATCCGCCTACCGCTCCCGCTCGTGCATGGACTCCAGCGCACGGGTCAAGGCATTCCCGGTCACGCCCTCGAGTGCGCTCCCGGAAGCGCTTCGGGATTCCCTCTGGTCCAAGGCTTCTCGCTCACGGTCAGCCTCAGCGAGTTCCCGGTCGATCGCTTCCAGCCGTTCGGCGCGTTCGAGCAAGTGTCGCTGCCGAGCCTCGGCGGCCGCGGCGACGTCGCGTTCGACCCTCTCCAGGTGCAAGACGTTGCGGATCTTCGTCAGCGCCTCGCTGCGCAGCTTGATCAGCTCGCGGCGCTCATCGGCGGAATACAAGCCCTGCCACTTGCCGAAGTCGCTGACCAGCATCCTGGTGTGCTCATGCAGATCGACCGCCTCCTGCCACGTCTGCATGTGTCTGGCATCCTCGATCACGTCGAGAAACAGATCCTTCAGAGTGGTCATCCCCATCGCCTCCACACCCAGACCGACAAGCCGTCACGACCGACAATAGGTCAGCCCGCTGCGGCAGCGAACCGGATTCGCCAGACCGCAGTCACACGTTTGTGTGGCGAATTGCGTTGCCCGGATACGTGTTCCGCGTTGGACGCTCGCCGAGCTCGGTCGGCGAGCCCGCAGTGCGTCGAGTCAGAATCGCGGCAGCCCCGTTGGGCTGCACGACATCGCCAGCATGGTGGGTATGGTGCTGAACCACCTTTGGTAGTCAGTCCAGTCGGTGACCGGAATGTCGTTGTGCGGCAAAGATGGTGGTTCGTGGATTCCAGTGATGGCCAGCCCGTGGCTGGTCAGCTGTTCGGCGTACCAGGACAGGGGGCGGTGGTAATGACGGTGTCCACCGAAGGATTCGATCCACCGAGTTTCATGCTCCAGGTAGCCGGTGACCTTGCGGTAGCGCTGTCCGTCGGGTGCTTCGTCAACGATGTCGCGGTTGAAGAAGGCCGGATGCAGTATCGAGAAGACGAACACGCCTCCGTCGCGCAATGCGGCCGCGACATCGGTGAGCAGGCGGTCCAGAACCGGAACGTCCATGAGGACCATGTGCGCGACGATCCTGTCGTATCGGCGGGCCGGGTCGGGCAGGCCGAGCGTGAGATCGTGTTGATGGAAATCGATCTCGGGGTAGTGCGATCGCGCAGTGGTCAACAGTGCCTGGCTGCCGTCGATGCCTGTGACGCGGGCACCGGCCCGTCGAATCTGTTCGGCCAGCCAACCGTGCCCACACCCCAGGTCCAAGACATCGAGATCGGCGATTGAACCCAGCTGGGACCACAAGAACCCATGAATCCGCCGATAGAAGCTATCGGCGGGACCCGACACCGTCGTGGTATAGCTGGCGGCGGCCGCATCCCACAAACGCAGATCCTCAGAACTGTTCGTCACCGACGAAGCCTGCCTGGCACCGGCACACCGATCAAGTCGTTATGCCGCGAACCTGACCACGCCTCGCGAATTCGGTTGATCCCAGCCCGAATCGACCGGCCACTCAGATTCTGGAACCTCCGACATGCCGACAGCGCATCATGTCGACCCGAAGTGGTCGCGGGTGCATCGGGACGCGGGCGCCCCCTCGTTGCGGGCGCGATTTGAGGCAAACGCCTCATGCGAACACGGAGCGGCGGACCGATGATCAGGGCATGACAAAGCGAGTTCAGGAATCACGGAGATCACTGGTCATGACCGAATTGACATTCGAACCACCGACCGTCGAGCGGTTCGGTACGCGCACTTCAGATCACGCACCTGGAGTGCCGGACGGCGGGCGAGTCGATGCAATCAACGTAAGCCGGCATGTCGGGGCGCGGCAGATTCTCCAGAAGTTGTCGTTGTCGGTCGAACCAGGCGAGTTGGTCGCCATTGCCGGCGGCAGTGGAGCAGGAAAGAGCACATTGCTGGAGATCCTCGCGGGACTGCGACCACCGTCTGCCGGGGAAGTTCGGCATGACGGCGTCGTTCGCGGGGCCCGAGTCAGCGCCGATTCCCGTATCGGCTACGTGCCCCAGGAGGACATCATTCACCTCGAGATGCCCCTGCGTCGCACGCTGCGCTACGCGGCGCGGCTGCGGCTGCCCGCAGGCACATCGGCGGCCGAGGCGGACCAGGTAGTCGAACAGACCATGCATGACCTCGACCTGGCTGATCGGGCCGAGGTGCCGGTCCGTGCGCTCTCCGGCGGCCAGCGCAAGCGGGCCAGTATCGCCGTGGAGCTACTGACCCGGCCACATCTTTTCTTCCTCGACGAACCCACCTCCGGGCTCGATCCGTCGACCGCAGCCGACGTGATGCGCCTGCTGCGCCGACTCAGCCAGCGCGGGGTCACAGTCGTCCTCACGACGCATGAGCCGACCTCCATCGACCGGTGTGACCGGGTGGTATTCCTGGCGCGCGACGGCCACCTGGCCTTCACCGGCAGCCCGACCGAGGCTCGGCGCTACTTCGGCGTGGAGGATCTCGCCGAGGTGTACGACCGGCTGGCTCGTGAACACACCCCTCAGATCTGGGCGAAGCGATTCGCGGACAGCGGTGGGAAGTCGAAAACCCGGCCTGGCTTGGCTCTACTGCCCATCCCCGCCACCCGTTCAGACGTCAAGCGCACAGACATGGTCCGGCAATGGTGGCTACTTACACGACGCAATGTTGATGTTCTCCTTCGCAACCGGCTGACCCTGGCGGTCCTGCTCGGCTCACCGGTGCTGGTCACTGCGATGATGGCGACGCTGTTCCAGCGAGACGCGTTCGATCCGCGTAACGAAGCCGACCTCGGCCCGGTCCAGATCGTGTTCTGGATCGCATTCGCAGGCTTCTTCTTCGGCCTTACCTACGGCCTGCTCCAGATCGTCGGGGAGATGGCCGTCTTCCGGCGGGAGCGCCTGGCCGGGCTCAGCGTGGGCGCCTACGTGGCATCCAAGGTGACAGCGCTGCTTCCGGTGCTGGCTGGAGTGAGCGCGGTGCTCCTCGGTGTGCTGCGGGCGCTCGGTCGGCTCCCCGCCGTTGGATGGGACGTGTCCGCCTTCCTGTTTGTGACGATTGTGATCGAGGCGACCTCGGCACTGGCCCTCGGATTGCTCGCCTCGGCCGCGGTCTCCAACGCCGCGCAGGCCGCCCTCGCCCTGCCGATGCTCTGCTTCCCTCAGGTTCTGTTCGGTGGCGCCATAGTCCCCGTTGACGAGATGGCCCTCCCGGGACGCCTGATGAGTCTCGGCCTATCCAACCGCCACGCATTCGAAGCGCTGGGTCGCGACCTGGATCTCGAGCGGTACACCGCCACGCTGCCGGCCATGTCCGCCTACGGCGACACCTTCCACGGAGGCACCGGCGCCAGTCTCATCGCGCTCGCCTTGTTTGCCGTTGGCCTCATGCTGGCCACGATATGGGTCTTGGACCGGCGGTCCCGGCCCAGCGCATCCCGGCGATGAAGGCCCCGCGCAGTCGGTCCCGCTGTCGGCTCGGCCGACTCGCTACCGGGTCCCGACTGTGCGTAATCAGCCGGGTCTCCGGCGCGCTCCACATGCCGACTTGCCCGTCCATCAGCCGTCCACCTGCCCCGCATCGACTACGCCTCTGAGCCATGTGACGTCGATATCGCGCCGGGCAGCATCATTGCTGGTTGCCGAGCTGAAGTACCTGGCGCAGCGGATGCTTCAATTTCCGACGGTCGCATTGACCGGAAACCCCGCCAGACCCCGATCGATCGCGGCGAGACTGGCCTGCGTGCGGTTGTTGACGCCGAGCTTGGCGTAGACACGTTCGACGTGGTTGCGTGCCGTTTTCTCGGCGATGAACAGTTCGGCGGCGATTTCTCTGTTCGATCGGCCCTGCGCGACGAGTCGCAGGATCTCGACCTCGCGGTCGGTCAGCCCGGCCGGCCAGGGCGTCCGCCGCGAGATTCGCGGACCGGCCACCGCAAGCACGGCCGCAGCCGACTCGGCGTCGAAGCGTCCGGCGCGCGCCTCCTTTCGCAACTGATCGGCAGCGCCGCGAGGATCGAGCGGCGGCCGGTAGGGACGCGGCTCGAGCAGTCGCTGATACGCCTCCGCCGTGGCAAGCAGCCGGTCCTGCGCGGTCAACTCCGCGCCGGCGATCCCCCGGGGAAAGCCTGATCCGTCGATCCGTTCCCGGTGCTTCATCGCGATGGGCACCACAGACTCCAAGCCGTTGACTCGACTCAGTATCCGGCCGGTCAGATCCGGATACATCCGTACCCGTTCCCATTCAGCCGTAGTGAGCGGCCCCTTCTTCTCCCAGATCCGGTTGGACACTCCCATTTTGCCGAGGCCGTGCACTAGGCCGGCACGGTAGAGATGCGTGATGTCCGACGGCGACATGCCCAGGTGTCGGGCTGCCCCGGCCACCAGGTTCGCGACGCCACGCGAATGCCCCAGAGTGAAAGGAGATTTGAGATCGGCGAAATCGGCCATGGCCTCGAGCAACTCGTCGCTCTCTTCGGCCGTCAGGGTTCGGTCACGATCCGGTGCTTGGGCCAACGCTGCTGTCCAGACGTCGATTTCGAGCAACCCGTCCACGATCGCCGCCGCGTCGCGATCGAACACCGCCGCCACGGCTGGGCTGAACTGACTGCCGCGCCGAGAACGGACAACATCCTTCGCGTGCTCGAGCCCACCCGTCCGCAGGTGCACCTCGACGACGTCTGCGACGTGAGCGATGTGGATCTCGACCGGGATATCGTCTCCGTGGGAACCATTGGGCAACCCCCGGCCGTCCCAGCGTTCGAAGGCGTGGGCCAGCGCCTTTCCGACCTGCTCGTCCAAGCCCATCCGATCGGAGAGAACCCCGGCGGAACTGCAATGTGACTGGATCAGTGTGGCGACCTGGCTGCGAGCCGTGACCAGAAAGGCAGTGGCACGGATGCCGCGCTCCCAGCCCGGCAATCCGTCGCCGACATGACTCATCATCAGCCGCAGAAACGGCAGGCCGGTCATGTCCACCGTGTAGGTGTCGGCCCGGAAGGCGATGTCGTCGCCGAAGAGCGCCGAGAGTTCGTGGGAGTCGGCGTGACAACCGATCCACCCGACCAGATTGGCGTAGTACACGGTCGCCCGCTGTTGCAGGTCGAGCCTCATCCGCTCGGCGATCCGTGTCGCGATCAAGGACGACCGAAGCATGTGTTCCATCGGCTGACCCAGACCGAGGTCGATCGCAAGCGATATCGCGGCGAGCAGTTCGGCTCTGCTCAGCCCGTTTCCCGAGCCGGGCAGCGTCCCGTGCGGGTGCATCTTCCCATTGTCCACCTGGACAACGGCTATCTCTGCGTGAATCTCGAGCAGCTCGACGACGCGATCACGACGATGGCGAAATTCGGTGCCGACGTTGTCGTCGGTGCTGTCTTAGTGGTGACGCCGCCGTCGCCCAGCTGCGGACTGCCCCGACCAGCGCGAGCACGACATCTCCTGGACAGGGACGTCGCCCACCTTTTCTGCCAGTTGCCGAACCGACTCGCCTCGCCGCCGCACTGCTGCACCGTTGTCCAGCGTTCACAGCGGCCGCTGGCGTCCAGGACTTGATCGAGAGCTGCGATGTCGAGGTTGCGCGCACCGTTCGTGTTGTCGACAGTTGTGGCATCCACATGCCGAGAGGTCGAGTGGCCGGGCTCGACGTTCCGGTCGCGACAGTGCTGATCCTGGCAGCAGACGCAGTAGCTGTTTTGTCAGCTGTGTTCGACAAAGCCGACGATCCGCCACCGCGGATCGGATGATTCCCCCGCCGGTCCAGCGCAGCATGGCCGACCGGGCGAACGCGACCATCACCGAAGTCGTCGGGAGTCACGCGGTCTATGTGCCGCAGCCGGAATCGGTGGCCGCTCTCATCAGAGAGGCCGCGGACGCGGTGTCGGTGTAGCGGTTGCTCGAGAACGCTCGACGTTACTGATCATTCGACTAACATCGGTGATCGTGGCGTCGGTGCAACTGATCGGCCGAGACCGTGAACTCGCCCAGTTGAACACCTTCACGACCGAATCCGCTGTCGGTGGCGGCGCGATGCTGGTCGTCGGCGAGGCCGGAATCGGGAAGACCGTTGTACTCACCGCCGCAGCGGAATCGGCTGCGGCGGTAGGTATCCGGGTGCTGCGGTCCGCGGGTGTGGAATTCGAGGCATCGGTGAGTTTTGCCGGGCTTCATCAGTTGCTCTACCCGCTGCAGGATCGGCGGCACCAGCTCGCGGCTGTGCATCGGCGTGCGCTCGGTGTCGGGCTCGGATTGGACGATGGCCCCGTTCCCGATCAGCTCGGCCTGGTCAACGCGGTGCGCGCGTTGCTCGTGCGCGCGGCGGTCGATGGGCCGGTGCTGCTGGTTGTCGATGACCTGCACTGGATTGACCGCGCCAGTGCGCTGGTGTTGGGGATGCTCGCGCGTCGATTGCGCGACACCAGGGTCGGATTGGTCGCGGCGATCCGCGCGGGCGAGGACAGCTTCTTCGAATCCGAAGGGCTACACGAGATCCATATCGGTCCGCTCGACGATGATGCCGCTACCGCGTTGTTGAGCGAACACTATCCGGACCTGGCGAGTCGTTCCTGCCAGCGTTATCTCGCAGAGGCACAGGGAAATCCGCTCGCGCTGATCGAACTGCCGGACGCGAGCACTGCCCATCGGGCGCCGGGCGTCACCCGAGTCGGTCGGCGCCTACATACCTTGTTCGCGCGGCGGATCGAAAGCCTTCCGGCCAGGACGCGCCAACAGCTGCTCCTGGCGGCGCTTTCCGGCGCCGAGCCAGGTCCCACGGCCGTCCCGACCGACCTCGGCCCGGCGGAGGAACTTCGCCTGGTGTGCGTCGATGTCGACAGCCGTCGCCTGCGATTTCGGCATCCACTGATCAGGGCAGCGGTCGTCGACCTGGCCACACACGAACAGCGTCGCCGGGCGCATCAGGAACTGGCAGAGCGCTTTCCGGAGTTCTCGGAACAGCGCGCTCGGCACCTGGCCGACGCCGCGGTCGGGGCCGACGCGCACATCGCCGACTTGCTCGAGCGGGCGGCGACGGGAACTCAGCGTCGGGGCGACCCAGTGGGCGCGGTCGGCCTGATGCTGCGCGCGGCCGAATTGAGTTCGCGATCGCAGGACCGCGAGCGCAGAGTCATGGTCGCGGCGTATCTGGGTGCGGACATCACCGGTGACCTGGCCGAGGCAAGGCGGCTGGTCGAGGGCGCCGAACGAAGCCCGGGTGGATCGTCGGCGGGGGCGGTTGCTGTGGCGTCATTGATGCTCAACATCGGTGGTGACATCGACACCGTCCATCAGTTGCTGGTCAATGCGATCAAGGCGGCTCGAGATCCCTCCGATGCCGACGACGTCGTCCTGGTGGAAGCGCTCTATGTCCTACAGGCCACCTGCTTTTTCGGCTCGAGGGCAGGTCTGGCGGCCGACTTCCACACCGCGCTCGACCGTCTCGGTCACACGGCGCCGGAGTTCCTCGTCCTGCTCGGCAGCACGTTCTTGGAGCCGGTCCGTCTCGCGCTGCCGATGCTAGGACGCCTGGACGCGGAGATCGCGGGGATCAGCGACCAGAGCGATCCCGCGCATATCGTGCGGCTCGGCATCGCCGCGCTGTACGTCGACCGGTTGTCGGGCTGCCGGACGGCGTTGGAACATGTTGTCGCGCACGGCCGTTCCGGTGGCGCGATCACCTCCGCGATCGAAGCGTTCGTCCTGCTCGGCTACGACGGCGTACTGAGCGGGGAGTGGGACCGAGTCCAGCAGCTGGCCGGTGAGGGGCTCGAGTTCGCAGAGCGGCACGGGTACACGTTGCTCGGTGGGCTCCTGCAATTCCAGCAGGCCTACCTCGCGGCCGCGCGAGGAGACAGCGACACCGTGAAAGCCGTGACGGATGAACTGACCCGGTGGGCTACGCCCAACAGGATCGGGCTGGTGCTTCACCACGCCGCGCACGCGAAAGCATTGGCCGAACTGGGACGCGGCGATTTCGATGCGGCTTACCAGCAGGTCAGCGGCATCTTTGCCGAGACGATCCCCGTTCACGCGCCGCATGCGCTGTGGATCCTGCCCGACCTGGTCGAGGCCGCGGTCCGCGCGGGCCGGTTAGCGGAGGCGGCTCGGCATGTCGATGCGGTGGCTGCTACCGATGTCGCGACGATCTCGCCGCGCCTGGCGCTGGTGGTAGCCGGAGCCCGAGCCATGGTCGCCGGACCCGAGGACTGGCGCGACCGATTCGGCCTCGCGCTGGCGACACCCGGCGCCGAGCGATGGCCCTTCCACCACGCTCGAATCCAACTCGCCTACGGTGAGCGCCTTCGTCGCGCGAAAGTCACTGTCGGAGCCCGCCGGCACCTGACCGCGGCACTGGAGACCTTCGACCGGCTAGGGGCTCGACCGTGGGCGGACCGCGCGCGCAACGAACTCCGTGCGACCGGCCGCGCCACCGCGCCGGGCGGCTCCATCGAAACCCTCACCCCGCAGCAGCGACAGATCGCGTTGCTCGCCGCGTCCGGGCTGACCAACAAACAGATCGGCGACCGACTGTTCCTCTCGCCGCGCACTGTCGGCACCCACCTCTATCAGGTGTTCCCCAAGCTCGGCGTCACTTCACGTGCGGCGCTGCGTGATGCCTTGAGTCCACCGGATATCACCGACTAGGCCTGTTTCGAGGTGATGGTGGGTGGCGCTGCGACGCGGTGCCACCCACCCTTCGTTTCGGCGAAAGATGATGCCCGCGTTGGTATAGGTGAGGTCGCTGGTAGCGCAATCGATGGGATCGGTAGACCCGGTCCAAGAAGTCAATGCGTCTGGGCGAACAGGCCGAATCCGATGATGCTGGAGCAATCGTCGGTTGATCCAGCGCGGACGGCTGACGACGGCCTGGTCACGTTTACTAAGCACTTCTTCGGCGATACCGCCTACCTGCTCGAACGATCCCTGCGCCACATCATGTGCAACGTGGACGCCATCGTCACGACCACGATTATGCCGATCACATTCTGCTCGAAAGCTGTTGTGTCGCAAACGCTCACACGCTCCACCCGCTCTGCGCGACTACCCGTGGATCTGTATCGATCGCCTGTACCGCCGGACCGGCGGGGAGATGCTCACGGACTACCGACCGGCTGATCAACTTCGACCTCCTTCGGCGGGAGGGCGGCCTCCTGAAGACTGCACAGACGACCGCCAGCACCCGTGTGGGCCGCATCGGACCGCCTCCCTGTCCGGTGTAACCATGGTTCGGCATCCTCCTGCACTGAACAAGGGGCGTAAACGTTTCCGGCTCACCGCCTCGGGGGCGACTCTGTCCGGAAACCGGCAAGTTCGCACACCACCTGATTTGGGTCAATAACCCTTGGGCGGAATGACAGCTTCGGATTCAGGCGGCCTACTTTGCGGCCCAGGCCAGCTTCGGTATTCCCCGGCCCAGGAGCGGCCGTCGTCGTCGTAGTGGCCGGTGTGGGCCTCCGACGTGTCGCAATGGCCCAACCCACGCAGTCTCGCTGAGCGTGACTTTCCTGCCACTGGCCCTTGATGTGGGATCTGTCAGCTCTGTGTCAGCGGTCGTGTCAGCACGGCGACAGTCTGATGTCAGGACAACGGGCGATTGTTGCTTCCGTAATCAGTTCGGCGAGCACGACATACGCCGACCCGGACAGCACAAAGTCAAGGGAGCAACCACCATGTCCATCACCCTCACCCTCACCGACCAGGACAAGGCCACCCTGCGGACCGCCGCGTACGGCGCCGTCTCGCTGATCGCCGCCGCTGATGCCACCGGCAAGCCCCACAAGGCCGCCACCAACGGCAGCAACGCCCTGTACGCCGCGACCGGCCTGGTCGGGCACGTGCTGGCCGCGAAGTCCAAGGACATCAAGCTGAAGGGCAAGAACGTCGCCGAACTCGCCGATCAGGTGCTGCCGGCACTGACGGCGGCCATGAGCATTCTCGGGCAGCATGATCCGGCCGAGGCCGAGAACTTCCGCAGCACCGTCCTCGTCGCTGTCGACGCCGCGACCCGCCACCAGAGCCGGCCCAGCCCCACCGTGGCCGCGATGACCAGCAAGATCACTGGAGCCCTGTACGCCGCGTGAGGGGATGGGGCCGGGAAAGAATGCGCAAGCAGCAGCCGGCTTTCGGGGAGCGCCGTCGGGGCCATGGGCGCCATACCGGGACGGGTCCCGCAGATCGAACACGATAAGCAAGGAGATCAATGATGGGGCACAACAACAGCGGCTTCTCCGAAGCAGGGCTGCGCAGAGTACGCGACGTGCTGGCCCGGCATGTCGAGTCCGGAAAGATTCCCGGGCTCGTCGCTCTGGTCAGCCGGGGCGGTGAGACACACGTCGAAGCTATCGGGACGATGCGCGTCGACGGTGACGCTCCGATGCGCCGGGACACCATCTTCCGGATGGCGTCGGTGTCCAAGCCGGTCACGATGGCGGCGGCGATGATCCTGCTCGACGAATGTCGGCTGCGGCTGGACGACCCGGTAGATCCGTGGCTGCCCGAACTCGCCGACCGTCAGGTGCTGAGGCGGGCCGACGGACCGCAGGAGGACACCGTGCCTGCGCGGCGACCGATCACCGTACGGGACCTGCTGACCTCCACGTTCGGGCTCGGAGTGGATCTCACGTTGATGGGCTCCCCGATCATGGCCGCGGTTCTCGACCGGGCCAACTACAGCCCGGAAGCGGGGTCGGCGCCCGAGCCGGACGAGTGGATGCGCCGCCTGGGCGAGCTGCCGCTGTCGTACCAGCCCGGAGAGCGGTGGCAGTACGAACTCAGCCACGATGTCCTCGGCGTGCTTGTCGCCAGGGTCTCGGGTCAGTCGTTCGAAACGTTTCTCCGCGACCGCATCTTCGATCCGCTGGGGATGAAGGACACCGGCTTCCACGTGCCCGCCGGCAAGATCGACCGGTTGCCGCCGAGCTACGCGCCCGACCCGCAGACTGGAGAGTTCATCGTGTGGGACGAGGCAGCAGGCGGAAAGTTCAGCCGGCCTCCGGCGTTCCAGCATGGCGGCGGCGGGCTGGTCTCCACCGTCGAGGACTATCACGCCTACTTCCAGATGCTGCTGAACCGCGGGATGCACGGGACCGAACGGATCCTGTCCCGGCCCGCCGTCGAGCTGATGACCACCAACCGCCTCACGCCCGAACAACAAGCCGACCGAGATGCCCTGGCCAAGAACAACGTCCATCTGTCATTCGGCCAAGGGCAGCAGGGCGGCTGGGGCTTCGGGATGGCGGTGCGCACCTACCGTGGCGACTACGCGCCCATAGGTCAGTTCGGTTGGGACGGCGGAACCGGCACCACGGCCTACGCCGACCCGGACAACCAGCTCACCGGAATTCTGTTCACCCAGGTCGGGTTGTCGACCCCGGATCCGGCGTGGCTCATCCACGACTTCTGGACCACGCTCTACCAGGCACTCGACGCCTGACGAGGTCGGTCTCGACCCCGTTTGCCTCAGGTCGGGTCGCCGGAGGGGGAGATCACCTCGTGTGACCCGACCTGAGCAATCCAGACAACGGATTTATCAGCCGACGAGCTGAGCACCTGGGATCTGTACGCCTCGAGGGTGGACTCGATGCCTTCCAGCGAGCTACGCTCACAATCGCTGATCTGCCGCATGACGGCCCTGCGCGACAAGCCTTTCCAGCGTGGTGGCTGCTCGTCGAATTCTTCTGTGCCAGCAACAAGGGCTGCACACCGAGCAGCGACATCACCCGCATCCGGTGGCGCTACCTCGACGACGCGCAGGCCGGAGGCTGATCCACCGCAACCGACGAACGGAGGACTCCATTGCTGGCCCTGACGCCAGCAGGGGAGTCCTCCGTTTCGGGGTCAGGGTTCACGATCGTCGTCGGGTGCCGGGCCCAACTCGCCAGACTGCACCAGCTCGTGACAGTTGATTGCGCGTGGAAACGTACTGGTGGGCAGAAAGATCGGCTCTTAGCGGGCCTGCGGATAGCCGATTTCGGCGATGTCTTGGGCCAGGTCCGCCAGGGTGACCTCTACGTTCAACGACGACACGAGTTCCTGGTCCAGCGGCCGCAAGGCATACACTTCACTCACCGCTTTCAGGTCCACAGAGACCTCGTAATAGTCCTCGGCGAAGCGCTGGAACGCTTCGGGTGAGCGTTCGACCAGTAGTTGGAACAGACCTGTCACCCCATCAGGGTCGACACGGTCCGAGGGGAAGTCGATCGTGCCGTGGTGCCACTGATCATCCGTCGCCTCCCGCCACAAGCAGGCCGTCACGACCGGCACGCCGTCTTCGTCGGTGAACGCCGGCTCCTCGACGAAGGGTTTGAAGACATCGGGAACATCGTCGATCACTCCCGGCCAGGGCTCGCAGTCATGGCCATACGGGCTCATCGGCGATTCGTGGCTGAAGCCGCGGGCATAGACCCCGGCCAGCGAGAACACGATGGAGAACTCGTCTCCCGACCCGTTGCTCATCGAGGCCATCTCCTCGCCTTCAGCCCAAGCGGCGTTGAAGGAGTAGTACCGGCTTCCCCAGTCCGGGCTCAGGATCGCGTCGAGCATCGCAAGCGAGCGGCACAGGTCCCGCAGGTCGGCGATGGTCGGAAGCTGGCGGGCTACGTCATAGACAGTCACGGGCTCATCCAACCGGATCCCTCGGACATCAGCCGCGCCCCTGCCAGACGTCACGGTCAGCAGCAATTACAGAGCTGGACGGGCCAACACGCGACAGTTGAATATGCGAGCCGATCAGTATTGTGCCGCCAATCGCGACGGAAGCCAAGGCCGCTCAAGAACCGGTCCGGCATCCGGTAATCAGCGTGCGCGGCAGATAGTCGGTCTCGACGGGCGGTAGCCAACCCTCGCGGCGGTAGGCGAGAGCGGTCAGGGCGAGCGGCACGAGTGGAAGCAGAGCACGAGGCCTGCCGAAGAAGCCGGGCACGATGCCGAACTGGACCAGCGACTCGGTCAACTCTGTGAAGGGGTCGGGCACGGTGCCGTACTGGAGCAGCAACTCGGTCAACTCTGTGCCGAAGGCCTCCTGGTCACCGGCGGCCAAGGCGCGCAGTCCGCGCAGTGCGGTGCGGTGCGGTAGGTCGGAAAAACTCTCTCCCACGTGGACTCGGGAAAGCGCGGCGTCGATAGCGGCGACCACTGCTTCCCTGGACGGCGGGTAGTCGGCGTACTCGTTCCCCGTTAACCCGAGGACGTAGGCCATCAGGCCGTTGACCAGCTCGACGTTGGGCTGGCCACCCACATCGCCATCGAGCTCCTTCCGAGCGAAGCTGAATGCCTCGCGATACCATTCCGCTCTCTCGGACAGGATCGCCAGACAGAAGGCGTCCAGCCACTGGTTGGCGGAGACAGGATCCGGGTCGTACGGGGTTTCCCTCTGGTAGTCCATCCCGAAGTTCGCGTAATCGAGGAAGACGAAGAAAGTGGTGTTGCCGAAGTAAGCGGCGCACTGCACGCCACCGGCGGCGGCCTCGGCGGCGTTGTCGAGGACCGCCTTGACCTCTGGAGCGTCGAGGTCGGGGAGCACGACGGAAAGAGCACCCAGATAGTCGAGGAACTCGCGCGAGATCCGCCACCACTCGTAGGTTCCGATCGGACCGGCCTTCGCCATGGAGTGGCACTCGCCCTGGATTCGCTCGGCGAAGCCATCGCGGGCCGCTGCCAGTACGGCTTCATCCATCCGGCGTCGCTCTATCCGCATCTCTCACCCTTCATTTAAAGGTACGTGTTGATCATCCTAAGGAAGGGGCGGAAACGGGGGTGTCCCTGTGGGATTCGTCAAGGGTTGAGTGGGGTGTTGAGGCGTTCAGATGCCCGCGTCCGTCGTCGCCGACGCACTCGGCTCTCACTACGTCACGACCACGAAACTCGCCGCCGAGGCGGCGGTGACCTGGAGTCGCGACGTCACCGCGCCACGATTCCGGTCACCGAGCGGCTGGACTCCTTCGACAACTCGCGACAGTCGAATACGCGATCTCACCAGTCCGGACCCTCGATATCCCCGCTCAAAATTCGCCCGCAACGTCGCCCGCGCCGAGCGGGAACGGAAGCCCATGGCGCGGCAATTCCGACCATCCTGAATCCGCGCAGCGCGCACGCAGACTGGACTCCCAACGCCATCATCCAATCCGAACGCACCCGCTGAGAAGGCATCGAGCGTGAACGCTGACCGGCCGAGAACAACTGCGATGCGGGTCTTGGTCAAGTCCTCCTCCGGACACCACCAATGCGCAACCAACCTGCGAGTGAGTTCGATCCTTGTCGGTCTCGCCGCGCCTCGCCCAGTCACTTATCAGCTGGGATGACCGACTTCATGTCGGAGGCAAGGCATTTAGCGATGGCTTCAGCGGCAGTGCGCAAACCAGCGGTGGGCGTGGTCGAGAAGGAGCCATCTGCCCCGTCCTTCTGGCCGGTGTAGTCGTCGCCTTTGACCTGCACGTGGACGCGCAGGTTGCTGATGCGGAATCGGACCACGCCCGCCGGCCGCTGCTGGTCTATTCGCGTCCCCGCCAACGCCTCGTCACCTACATCCACCAAAGTGTCGAAGTGGGGGCCGAATTCGGCGCGGAACTCTCGGAGGTCTTGCTGCACGGCGGCGATCGGATCGGGCTCGGCGGTGGTGACAGTGAACTCTACAAAGACACTGCGTTCGACGGGAGTCCCGGCCGAACCGTCGGCTTCGGATGGGGATTTGCTGGTGTAACGGGCCCAACATTGGGATTTGAAGAACTCGGGCGGCCTGGATCCCCACCCGTTGCTGAGCTCCACGAATTCATTCTGCGAGGTGTACAAGGCGCCCGCGAATCGTTGAATTTCCGGCTGAGCAGAGCGGACAAGGTTATTGCACGTGGTCGGTAGCGCGGTGAACCGCAGTGTCTCCAGATCGGAGCAGCCTGTCAGACCGAGCGTTAGCACGATCGGCGCTGCGAACCTGTAGCAGGCGGAGTCCATCAATAGTCGAGGGCGTGTTCCGGTTGACAGACATGCATGGGAGACGGCAGATATCGGACGATGGCGTCCAGGAGCGGGGCGATGTCACTCCATGGCGCCGCATCGCACAGGACGGGCGCAGCGTCGCCGATTCGCGTGAGGCAGCGGACGCGGTCATGCAACTGGTCGGGTGGGATCTCTCGCAGGCCGAGGAGGTCGTCCGAATCGGTGGCGTCCTGTTCCATCATCGTGTCCACGAGGTTGCGGTACCACTTCTCGGCGACTTTCCAATGGCTCCCGTAGAATTCGACGGCCATCGGTTCGAGCGCCCACATCGGGACCAGGTCGATGACACCTTCGAACTCGGTGCCGATGCCGTGAGGAATCTGCAGCGTCAACGGCACCGCCCCGTGCGTGTCGGCGATCGTGCGGACGCAGCGGTCGAAGTCGGCGGCGGGATGATCGAGTCCGGTCACCAGACACAGCCGTGCGACCTGGTGGTCGTCGGCAACCCGCAGTATCGTCTCGAGTCGCGGGGCGCTCTCCTCGGCAGCGTTCACGACCGCGATTACCCCATCGGATACCCGGATGGACCGCTCCAGGGCCGCGATGGGCGCGTGGCTCGATAGCTCGGCGATACGAATCGTGTGATCGACATGGCTCGTCACCCAATGGATCGTGGCCGGCGTGCCGGACCCGGTCTTGGCGAAACGGCGGTACAGGCCGTGGACAACTCGTGTTGTCTCATCGGGGTCCCCGATGATCGTGACGTTGCGGATCGACTGCGGTTCAATGGCTTTGGTGCCCATCGCGTTGTGGTACTCCAGATCGACTCGAGGATGCCATCGCATCCTCAATCCGGTCTCACCGTACCTCCGCCCGCATGCCGGTGGAGCAGATTTCCGCCCCAAAGTAGAACGTGTTCCTATACCGTCAGGTTTGTGCAGAAAGATCAACGCCCCGCCGTGGCTGACTGGTTCACCGCGGACGACGGCACGATGCGTCTGAAGGGAAGTGGTTGTACTGCCTGCGGCACGCCGTACTTCCCGCGGAACACGTTGGCCTGTCGGAACCCGCAGTGCGCAGGTCCGAAAGACGGCTCCGAGCTCGTCGAGTACCTGTTTTCCACACGTGGCCGGATCTGGTCGTATGCGGACGCCCGTTACAAGCCGCCCCCGCCCTATGTCTCGCCCGATCCGTTCGAGCCGTATGTCGTTGCGGCGGTGGAGCTCGAGGTCGAGCGGATGGTGATTCTCGGGCAGGTGGTGCGCGGCTTCACGGTGGATGACCTGGCCGTCGGCATGCCGGTCGAACTGACCCTCGGCGTGCTGTACGAAGACGAGGAAGCGGAGCACACGGTGTGGATGTGGAGGCCGGTCGATGACTGACACGAATGATCGCGCTGTCGCCGTCCTCGGTGCGGGCATGCACCAGTGGGGCAAGTGGGGGCGCAATTTCGTCGAATACGGGCTGGTCGCGGCGCGCGCGGCGCTGGTCGATGCCGGGGTGGACCACCGCGACGTCGGCTATATCGCCGGCGCGGACACGATCCGCAACGGATACCCAGGTTTCGTCTCGGGCGCGACGTTCGCCCAGGCGCTGGGCTGGTCGGGTGCGCGGATCTCGAGCAGCTACGCCGCCTGCGCCTCCGGTGCCCAGGCCATCGCCAACGCGCGCGCCCAGATTCTGGCCGGGTTGTGTGACGTGGCGTTGGTGGTCGGCGCGGATACCACCCCGAAGGGCTTCTTCCAGCCGGTCGGCGGTGAACGCCGCGACGATCCGGACTGGTTGCGTTTCCACCTGCTCGGCGCGACAAACCCCATCTATTTCGCGCTGTATGCCCGCCGGCGGATGGCGCTGCACGGTGCCACGCTCGACGATTTCGCCGCGGTCAAGGTGAAGAATGCCAGGCACGGCCTGAACAACCCGTATGCCCGCTATCGCAAGGAGGTTTCGGTCGAGGACGTCGCCGCCTCGGCGATCGTCTCGGACCCGCTACGGCTGCTGGACATCTGCGCGACCAGTGACGGCGGTGCCGCACTGGTGCTGACATCGATGGATTACGCGAGGCGCCACGGCGTCACCGATCCGGTCCGCATCCGGGCGCTGTCGACGGTCACGCCGACATTCCCGAAAACCGTGCTCGATCTGCCGGATTTCGCGACGGACTCCGCCGTGGCCGTCGAGGCTCCCCCGCGCGCGTTCCGTTCCGCCGTTGCGTACGCCGCGTACGAAGAGGCCGGGCTCGGGGCCGCCGACCTGTCCTTCGCGGAAGTCTATGACCTCTCCACCGCGCTGGAGTTGGACTGGTACGAGGACATCGGGCTCTGCGAGACAGGCGGCGCGGAGGAACTATTGCGCAGCGGCGCAACGACATTGGGCGGACGTGTGCCGGTGAACCCCAGTGGTGGTCTGGCCTGTTTCGGTGAGGCGATACCCGCGCAGGCAATCGCCCAGGTCTGCGAGCTCACGTGGCAGTTGCGCGGCCGAGCCGAGGGCCGCCAAGTGGATAACGCCCGCGCAGGTATTGCGGTGAATCAAGGCCTCTTCGGCCACGGCTCGGCAATCATCGCCACCCGCTGAACCTGGGGGTCACCCAGGTCCACTGCATCGCCGCCTCGATCTGGAGCCGCGCCCCCGACACGCCCAGGGGCCGGCCGAACGGCGACGGGTGGGCACGGTGTGGGGCAACGGATTCGAGACCGATGACTTGATCGTGCCTGTCGGCGGCCGGGAGCCATCCGGTTGTGAACGATTGAAAAGCCTTGCCGTGCTGGACAAATACTCCGACCTGACGGCTAGCGCCAAGGCCTGAACGGGGGCATCCCCGAGGATGGGACGGTGCGATGAATCCCGGGTCTGGGCGCTCACGGGCGGATGAGGACCTTGAGCGCTGCGCGAGTATCCATCGCGTGGTAGCCGTCAGAGACGTGGTCGAGGTCGGTTTCACGATCGAAGACCTTGCCCGGTTCGACGCTGCCATCGAGGACGCCGGGCAGCAACGTCTCGATGTAGGCGCGGACAGGTGCGGGCCCGCCGGTGAGAGTGATATTGGGAGCGAACAAGCTACCGAAACCGATTGGTGCGCTTTTGTATTGGGGAACGCCGACACGGCTGATCACGCCGCCGGGCCGGACCACGCCGATGGCTTGCTCGTAGGCGGGAAGGTGGCCGACGGCTTCGATGACGACATGGGTGCCGTCGCCGCCGGTGAGGTCGCGAACCGCAGCGATGCCTTCGTCACCACGCTCGGCGACCACATCGGTAGCGCCGAATTCGAGCCCCAGATCGGTGCGGTCTTTGTGACGGCCCATGAGGATGATCCGCTGTGCTCCGCGTTGAGCTGCCGATAGCACGGCCATCAGCCCGACGGCACCATCGCCGATGATGGTCACGGTGGCGCCGCTGGCGACATGGGCTCGAGATACGGCGTGGTGTCCGGTGCCGTAGACGTCGGACAGGGTCAGCAGCGAGGGGATCAGGGGTGAGTGCTCTTCGACCGGGACAGTGACGAGTGTGCCGTCGGCGAGGGGGACTCGGACCGCTTCGGCTTGTCCGCCGCCGACACCCTCGGTGTTCCAATAGCCGCCGTGCCTGCAGGAGGTGTGGAGTCCTTCGCGGCAGAAGTCGCAGATGCCGTCCGAGAATACAAAGGGTGCGATGACCAGGTCACCCTTCTTCACGATGCGTACGTCGCGGCCGATGTCCTCAACGACACCGACGAATTCGTGCCCCATCGAGTTGCCGTCCGGGGTGGGCCGCATCGAGTGGTAAGGGTGCAGGTCGGTACCGCAGACGCACGCTCGTACCACGCGCACGATCGCGTCGGTGGCTGCCTGGATCGTCGGGTCGGGTACGTGGATGACGCGGACCTCGCCCGGGCCGTACATGTAGGTCGCTCGCATGGGAACTCCTGATGATCTATGGACGAATGATCGTGGTGGTGGTTGTGGCGTGGGCGATGAGATTTCCTCGGTCGTCGACGACTTCGCCTGTGGCCGTGGCGTGGTGGCTGCCGGATGGTCGCTGACCACGCCGCGGCGACTGTCAGGCTTGGTGACCGATGATCATGGGTTGGTCGGCGCTGATGACGTCCTTCGGAGAGTGGGCGCGTTCACCGAAATACAGCAGTTCCCATACGGTTTTCGCGCTCAACGCTTCGCTGTGCCCTTCGCGGGTTTCGATGAAGTCGACATCGCCCAGGAACCGGTGGTACGCGCCATGCTGACCGAAGTCGATCCGGAAGATGTCGGCGTTGTAGCGGAAGGTGACGGTGTAGGTGGTGCCGGATTCCTCGATCGAGTACTGCACCCGTCGGTCGACCGGTACACCGCTGTCGGGATGAACTGTTCGGGCGTCGGTGATCACCTCGACGCCGTCGCCCACTCGGGCGACGACGATCTCATCACCCTTGGCGATCAGCAGCACGGGAACTGTTGTGCCGCCGTAGTTATCGTTGACGACGAAGGTCAGCGACACGATCGTGTAGTCGCCGAGAAGCGCTCTGCCCCAGTACCAGTGGTCGAGCACCTTGCGCGGCGCGATGTTGCCCCAGTTGTGATCGTGATAGCCGAGCCCGCTCAGTTCGGTGGTGCGGCCGTCGACGCTCAAACTCGCCTCGACCGCGCCGCGCGCCACAACGGGCAGCCACGCGATGTAGTGCTCTTCGTCGGGGCCGAAGTACAGGAAGCCCGATTCCGGACGCCACGGCGGCACCTGCGGTGTGAGGCTGAGGTCGACAGTGAGTTCGTCGATCTCGACGTGGATTTCGTAGCGCTGGTTCTGGACGCGGAACACGTTCGCGCCGATACGTACGTCGCAGGTGTCGGTTGCGGCGAAGAATTCCGCCGGCTTGCCGATGTAGGTCTTTTCGAGGCGGCTGCCGTCAGCGCGGGTCAGCGTCACCAGCACGAACGGGGTCAGTGGTGCCTTGGGTGACACGTATGGGGGTTTGGTGTGGAACTCGACGGTCAGGACAGAACCATCGTCGAGGTGGCCGTCGAAATACCACCACTCGAATGTCCCGTCGGCTGCGCCGGTCCGGAGCCCGTCTTCCCAGGTGCGAATCACTCCGGGCGTCTCGTTGGCTCGGCGGTAGTGGTTGTCGGTCCGGCCGACGACGGCTTTCATGCTGCCTCGTTCTTGACCGCGATCACCGAAAGCGCAGACACGACAGGCGGTTCGGCAAGCAGACCCGAGCTCTCGCTCAGGATCAGCTTGGCGGCTTGGCCGACCATGTGGGCTTGCTGGGCTTCAGTCGAAGCGAAGACGTCGACGAGGTAGAACGTCGACGGTTCGGTCGCCGATCGACCTGCCAGCCATACCGTCGTCCCCTCCTCGGCCTGGATGTGGGGCAGGGCGCGTTCGAGGATTCCCGCGAAGGCGTCGGCTTTGCCTTCCGCGGTGGTGAAGGTGACCAGGATGGCGGTGTTGGTTGTGCTCGTTGTCATGACCGTGACCCTATGAACACGAGCAATCGCTATTGCGACAAAACTTCTATATTTTGCGACATGAGGATCGGTGTTGCTCTCGAGGGAGGTCTGGCGATCGAACATGCGTGGGCCGACTGGTGTCGTGAAGTCATCGACGAGCTCGACACCATCCAGAAGCGGAGCTGACCCCGCCGAGACGGAGGCGAGGGCATCGGATCCGAACGGATTCCAGGACACAGACTTGTCGCAATAGTCGCTTTTCGTGTCGTATCAGTGGCCTTTGTGCTGCGTAGCGTCGGCCGCGATGACGAATTCGTCGCATCGCAGACCAGTACCTACTTCGCGACCGCGCAGCGGTTGCCGCGGATGGAGTCCAGCCTTGATCAAGAACTTGCGGCCCAGCGAGGTCCTCACCGTCGAGAAGTCCGGCCATGTCTTGCTGATGGGCCTGAACCGGCCGACGAAACGCAACGCCTTCAACATGGACTTGCTTCGCGCACTCGGAAACGCCTACTACGTGCTCAACACCGATGAAGATCTGCGCTGCGGAGTCCTCTACGGCAACGGCGACAACTTCACCGGCGGACTCGACCTCGCAGATGTGCTTCCCCGGATCGTCGACGACAACGTCGATTGGGCCGAGGACGAGCTGAATCCGGTCTTCACCACCGGCCCCGCCCGCACCACCCCGCTCGTCGCCGCCGTACACGGATGGTCCATGACCATCGGAATCGAGCTGCTACTGGCCGCCGATATCCGAATCGCCGCCGCAAACGCCCAATTCGCCCAGATGGAAGTGCAGCGAGGGATCTTTCCGCTCGGCGGCGCCACCTACCGGCTGCCGCGTGAAGCCGGCTGGGGCAACGCAATGCGCTGGCTGCTGACCGGGGACCCGTTCGACGCTGATCAAGCGCTGCGGCTGGGACTCGTCCAGGAGGTCGTCGAGACCGGCCAACAGCTCACCAGAGCGATCGAATTGGCGCACCGGATCAGCGAGCAGGCCCCGCTCGGTATCCAAACCACCCTGGCCTCTGCCCGCCTCGCGCTGACCGACGGTGAGGTGGTCGCCGGCGACGCGATTCGAGACCAATTGCGACACATCTCTGTCAGCGACGACGCCAAGGAAGGCATGGTGTCGTTCATGGAGCGACGTCCGGCCCAATTCACTGGCCGCTGAAGCGAACACCGAGCCCACGGAGCCCGAGCACGATAGCCCCCTCGGCCAGCGACGTCAGTAATGCGGCTGATCGCGGTGCCCGGCAAGGTCATCCCAGGTCCATAAGAATCTGGAAATTCATGTGCCGTGGATGTCGAGAACGTTCGGGCGGCTCCGTCCCAGGGGTACGAGCAGCCGAACGGGCCTCGATGACACCGACGAAGGAGCGACCATCATGCAACCGAACGAGATCACCGCGATCCTGAACCTCCCGATCAGCCAGGAGCTCCTGGCTCGGGACCTGCTGCGCATGGCCTACGTCGCCAAGGACGGCACACCTCGCAACGTCCCGATCGCGTTCACCTGGAACGGCTCACAGATCGTCGTCTGCACCAGCAAGAATGCCCCGAAGCTGCCCTCCTTGCGGCAACATCCCGAGGTCGCGCTGACGATCGACACCGAGGTGCACCCGCCGAAGATCCTGCTCATCCGGGGCCGGGCGGAGCTGGAGGTGGTGGACGGGATCCCGCAGGAGTACCTGCGGATGAACGGCAGCTACGAAATGAGCCCCGAGCAGCGCGTCGAGTGGGAGGCGGAGGTCCGCTCGCTCTACGACGGCATGGTCCGGATAGTCATCACTCCGACGTGGGTGAAGCTGATCGACTTCGAAACCACCCTCCCCACCGCGGTCGAGGAGCTGGTCCGGCAGCGGGCCGAGCGTCAGCGCGCCTGAACCGATCAACCCGGCCAGAATGGGCCGTAACGAACCCAAGGAGAACATCATGGCCAAATACCTGCTGCTCAAGCATTACCGGGGCGCGCCGGCGCCGGTCAACGACGTATCGATGGACCGATGGACGCCGGAGGAGGTGACGGCCCACGTGCAGTATATGGAGGATTTCGCCGCGCGACTCGAGGCGACCGGTGAGTTCGTCGACAGTCGAGCGCTGTCCCCGCAGGGCACGTTCGTCCGCTCCGACGGCGACGGACGCCCTCCTGTTACCGACGGCCCGTTCGCGGAGACCAAGGACCTGATCGCCGGGTGGATGATCATCGACGTCGAGACCTACGAGCGGGCGCTCGAGCTGGCCGGCGAGCTATCCGCGGCTCCGGGCGCGGGCGGGAAGCCGGTCCAGGAGTGGCTCGAGGTACGACCGTTCCTCACCGAGTTGCCCACGGTGACCGAGTGAACGAGCCGCTGCTGCGCGAACTCGTGCCCGCGGTGATCGGTGTCCTCGTCCGCCGCGGAGCCGACTTCGCCGCGGCCGAGGATGCGGTGCAGGAGGCGCTGATCCGGGCACTGGAAACGTGGCCGGACGATCCACCGCGCGATGCCAAGGCATGGCTCGTTGCGGCCGCCTGGCGCAAGTTCCTCGATGCCGCCCGCGCCGAAACATCCCGGCGGGGAAGAGAACTCGCCGTGGAGGTCGAGCCTCCGACAGGTCCGGTGCCCGCCACGGACGACACGCTGTGGCTGTATTTCCTGTGCGCGCACCCCTCCCTGTCTCCCGGGTCGGCCGTCGCACTGACCTTGCGCGCTGTCGGCGGTCTGACGACCCGGCAGATAGCCACGGCCTATCTTGTCCCCGAAGCGACGATGGCGCAACGAATCAGCCGGGCCAAGCGGCGAATCACGGGGTTGCCACTCGACCAGCCCGGCGACCTCACGACGATGCTGCGCGTGCTCTACCTCGTCTTCAACGAGGGCTACAGCGGGGACATCGACCTGGCGGCCGAAGCAATCCGCCTCACCCGCCAGCTCGCCGCCTCGACCGACGAGCCCGAGGTCTCGGGGCTGCTCGCGCTGATGCTGCTGCATCATGCTCGCCGCGCGTCTCGCACCGGCCCGGGTGGTCGCCTGGTGCCGCTCGCGGAGCAGGACCGATCCCGTTGGGACACCGGCCTTATCGCCGAGGGGGTGGCGATTCTGCAGACCGCGTTGGCCCGCGACCGGCTGGGCGAATACCAGACCCAGGCCGCGATCGCCGCCCTGCACGCGGATGCCCCGAGCACCTCCGAGACGGACTGGGTACAGATCGTGGAGTGGTACGACGAACTGCTACTGCTCACCGCCAGCCCGGTAGTGCGGCTGAACCGCGCAGTGGCAGTCGGCGAGGCCGACGGACCCCGAGCCGGACTGGCCGCGCTGTCCGAACTGGACCCAGAGCTGCCCCGCCACACCGCAGTCCGCGCCTACCTCCTCGAACGCGCCGGCGACCTCGAGCAAGCAGCTGCCCTGTACACCGAGGCATCCCGCGCAGCCACCAATGTGCCTGAGCGTGACCACCTCACCCGCGAGGCGGCCCGGGTGCGGCAGTTGCTGCATTCCTGAGCCTGGTTGCCGCAGAGCCACACTCGATTTCCCCAGTGGCAGCCCCATACGGAAGCCACTAACTCTGACGCAGGTTGTTGGTGGTTACCTGCCTGGAGTGGTCGTCGTGGGTCGTGTTTGTCGCCGCTGTGAGCGGGGTTGACGAGGGCTGCTGGGCCGAGTTCATCAGCGCGGCCGCTGCACTCTCAGGATTCGCGGGCCGCGATTGCGGCTTGGATTCGTCGTAGCGTGCGCAGGCCTTTCTTCGCGGCGACGCTCACCATGCCGTCGAAGACTGTTGAGCCACGGTCGTGGGCCATCAGCCGTTCCAGCATCGGCACGGCACGATCGTCGCCGGTCGAACCGAGCGCGACAGCTGCCCAGTAGCGCTGGTCCGGGTCGTCGCTGTCGGCCGCGTCGCACAGCCTCGGGATGACGTCCGGTGCGAATTTGGCCAGCGCGCTGGCGATATAGCCGATGCGGTAGTACCGGCGGTTCTCGAGTTCCTCCCATAGTGCGGCCAGGGCTGCATCGCCGCCGATCATGCCGAGGGCCTCGGCGGCGCGTTCGCGCATTCCTGCGATCGAGTCCCGCAGCACGGGTGTGAGCGCCGGGACGACCGATTCGTCGCCGAGGGTGCCCAGAGCGATCACCGCTTGCTCTCGAGCCATCTGCTGTGGGTGGTCGAGCATGGCGACCAAGCCGGGAACCGCGTCGCGGAAGCCGAGCGCCGCGCAGCCCATCGCCGCCCATGCCTGGCAGTTGTATCGAGTGTCGGCGAGTGACGCGAGCAGCGGTGCCTTCAGAGTGTCGTCGCCGAAGGCCGCCGCCCGGTTCAACGCCCGGCTGTACAGCGATCGGTGGTAGTCGGGATAGTCGCGGACGAGCGCGCACAGTGCTTCCTTGGCGGATGTGTCGCCGTCATCAGCTCGCCCGAGCAGGAGCCGCAGATTTTCCTCGCGGGTCTCGAGATCGCCGTCTTTGAGGCGTCGCGCATCAGCTGGGTTCACCGCCCAACGGTACCTGGCGATGATCTCGTCCCCCCGGCCACGTTTTGGGTGGTCGGCGCCGCCCGAAACGCACGTGAACCTGGACAGTGACTTGCGTCGGTAGCGCTGCTACAGAGCTGACGCGCACAACCCGAGCGGGAAATCGTCGTGCTCGACGAACGGCCCGTCCGCGGGCGGGCCTTCGCTGTGTAACGCGCTCGTATGCCCCGACCCGCGCGGTCGATCAGGGACAAACGTTGCCCAGCAGTTGATCTCGTGAATGCACGCACGCACATGCCGCGACCCGCGCGGTTCGGACCGGCTGGGCTGAGTCAGCCGAAGGCGCTGAAGTGCGGATGGCGTCTGTGAGGACCACTCCAATCCACTTGATCTCGCTACTACCTGACGTCACTCCCCCCACGGGGGCGTTCTACGTTCGAGGCGGTGGCCGGTGTCGCTCCGCGCGGGTCGCAGGCTTTGACAAACGTGCCGCTATCGTCGGAACGACAATCGGAGATTCCGAGATTTCGGGATGTGCGGAACGGAAGCAGCGATGACCGAAGCGAGTTCGACAATGCAGTCCGCGGCCGGAACTCGCCTTAATCGGAAAGGGCGGGAGACGAGGCAGCGTCTGCTCGATATCGCCATCGTCTGTCTCGCGGAGGGGTCTGGCGAACCGCTGTCGGCGAATCGGGTTGCCCGTGAGGCCGGGGTCAGTTGGGGCACCTTGAAGCATCAGTTCGGCGACATCGACGGATTGTGGGCCGCGGTGCTCATCGAGTTGACCGATCGTAGTGGGGCGAACAGCCCCGAGATCTGGCCGCAGGTGACCGGTTCGATCCGGGAGCGGGTGTGGGAGGTGGTCGATGCCATCTGGACCATCCTCGATACACCCGAGGGGCGAGCGGTCGAGACGCTGCGGGCCGGTCTGCCCAATGGTCAGGACGAGCGGCTCGAGGTCTTCCCCCGGACCACGGCGGCGATGGCCGGGTACGAGGATGCCTGGCTCAGGGCATTCGAGTACTTTCTGGCGGACCTGCCCCTCGATTCGAACAAGGTGCATCGGGTCCAGGCCCTCATTCCGATGGCCATGCGCGGCATCAATAACGAGCGCCGGCTTTCCTCACCCGCCGAGCTGGCGAACACGCGCCACTGCCTGGTCGACGCGATAGCGGGCTACCTGCAGTGACTCGCATTCTTTGAGAACCCTCGTTGACAATTGCGAAGGGGAGGTCCACTGTTACCTCCAGCCTTTGCAATCCAGTCAGGAGTGATCCATGTCTCCGTCTCCCGATGACCAGGGCATGCGCCTGCAGCGCAGCAGCCGCGACCCCGCCGCCCTGATCCCGCGCCTCACCGAATGGCTGGCAACACAGCTGCCCGACGAGGCTGATCCGAAGCTCACGCTGGGGTCCGGCATCGACAGCAACGGCATGTCCGCGCAGACCCTGACCCTCACCCTGAGCTGGCGTGAAGCCGGAGACACAGAGGTCGCCGGCCTGATCGCCCGGGTGGTGCCGGCTCCCGGCGACTTCCCGGTCTACGAGCACTACAACCTGCGAGACCAATTCGACGTCATGCGTATCGTGGCTGAAGCCACCGACGTCCGCGTCCCACAGGTGCGGTTCCTCGAGCCGACCGGCGATGTGCTGGGCACGCCGTTTCTTCTGATGGACCGCGTCGACGGCCGGGTGCCGCCCGATGTCATGCCCTACACCTTCGGCAACAACTGGCTCTTCGACGCCGCCCCGGAGCAGCAGCGCCGAGTGCAGGAAAGCACCATCGAGACGCTCGCGAAACTGCACGCAATCCCGGACGCGGCAACCACTTTCACGTTCCTCGACCCGCGGCAGCCCGGTGCGAGCCTGCTCGAACGAAACCTGAACCGAGCCCGGGCATGGTACGAATTCGCGGCTCGCGATATCGGCCCGTCGCCGTTGGCGGAGCGAATCCTGACGTGGCTCACGGCCAATCTCCCGGAGCCCTCGTCCTACGAGACCGTGCTTTCCTGGGGTGATGCGCGGCTCGGCAACTGTATGTACCGGGACTTCGCACCGGTCGCGGTGCTCGACTGGGAAATGGCGACGATCGGCCCCCGCGAGCTCGATGTGGCCTGGATCGTGTTCGGGCACCGCGTCTTTCATGCGATCGCCAACAACTTCGGCCTGCCGGGCATGCCGGACTTCATGCGCGTGGAAGACGTGCGGACGACCTACGCCGTGCACTCGGGCGTAGAGCTCGCTGACCTCACCTGGTACACGATGTTCGCCGCCCTGAACTACAGCGTCGTCTTCATGCGCGCCGGTGGTCGGCAGATCCATTTCGGAGAGATGGAACGTCCTGACGACATCGAGTTGCTGCTCCACCACCGATCGCTCGTCGAAGAACTGCTCGCCGAACTCGGCGCCTGACACGCGGCGTCGACCTTCGCCGTTCCGAACACTATTGGGGAAGTACCACTCTCGTGACCGACCAACTGAACGAACTGGCCTACTACTGCATCACCCGGCACCCTGCCGACGCCCGTGTTCTGCTGCCCGAGGCCCGCGACGCGGAGCAGCTCGGACTCGGCTCGTGCATGATCGGCGAGCGCATGACCGTCAAGGACTCCGCCGTCTTGTCCGGCGGCCTCGCCGGATGCACGACCGACCTCGGAATCGCCGCGGCGGCAACGAATCACCACACCCGGCACCCGATGGTGACGGCAACGATCGGCTCTACCATGCAGGCGATGACCGAAGGCCGATACGCCATGGCATTCGGCCGCGGGATGGCGGCGAACTGGAAGGCGATCGGCCTGCCCGCCGTCACCGAGGCACAACTGCGGGATTTCGTCGGCATCCTGCGCCGCCTCTGGGCCGGAGAGACCATCGTGAATCACGATGGGCCCGCTGGCAAATGGCCCGTCCTGTACCACCAGAACGGCCTCGACGACGCGCCCCCGATCGGCTTCGTCGCAGTAGGCCCCAAGACCCTCGATCTCGCCGGCGCGATCGGCGACTTCGTCGTACTGCACACCTTCTTCTCCGACGAGGCCACAGCGAATTCCGTTGCGGCGGTGCGCCGCGGCGCCGAACGAGCAGGCAAGGACCCCGACAGCGTCCGCATCTGGTCGTGCCTGGCGACCGCGAGTGACGCACTCTCCGAAGCAGATCAGCTGCGTCGGCGAACCGGCCGGCTGGTGACCTACCTACAGGCGTACGCCGACATCCTGATCAGCGCCAACGGCTGGGATCCGCAGGTGTGGGAGCGAATTCGCACCACGCAGCTGTACCAAGACGCCGCGGCGGCGGGCCCCATCGACGCTTCCGCCTCCGTCGAGGTGCTGGAGCAGTTCGACGCCCTCATCCCGGACGAATGGCTCGACTCGGCCGCATACGGCACGCCGGAGCAGTGCGTACGGAAGATCTCCCGTGAATACGACCTCGGCTGCCACTCGGTGATCATGCACGGCGCGAGCCCGCATGAGCTGGCATCGGTGGTGGACGCTTACCGTGCCAACCGACCCACCTTGCGCCGTGCCGTGGCGGCGAACCCGGGAAAGTTCGCCTGACATAAGGATTCTCGTACCCCCGCCGAGCCGATGACCACCTGTCGGCTCGGCGGCCGACGAACTGCGGCACCGCGCATGCTGCGCCTGGCCCTGCCGATCCGAGGCCGGCGGAACGCACCATATTGCCGCTGGGCGCGCGGACGTGAACGTCCGCATGTGCCGATGAGCAGACGCCCGACACCGCGGCCGCCGACGGCCCCGGTGTGTCCCCGGGGGCGTGATACCCAGCTTGTGTTCAACGATTACGTTGTGGCACTTCGGCACCCGAGGGGGTGCGTAGGGGGGCGCCGACGTGGTGCAGGTGTCGCAGCGCCTCGCGGTAAGAGGAGATCAGCCCAGTTTCGTGGTAGGGCACGCCGATTTCGGTGCAGTAGTCGCGGACGATCACCTGGGCGTGACGCAGGTTCGGTGTCGGCATGCTCGGGAACAAATGGTGCTCGATCTGATAGTTGAGCCCACCGAGGGCGAGGTCGGTCAACGCACCACCCCGCACGTTGCGGGAGGTCAGCACCTGTCGACGTAAGTAGTCGGGGCGGTCGTCGCCGGTCAGGGTTGGCATGCCCTTGTGGTTCGGGGCGAAGATACAGCCCATGTACAGGCCGAACAGGCCCTGGTGGACAGCGAGGAACGCGAAGGCTTTGTCGGCGGGCAGAGCCGCGAACAGCGCGGCCAAGTAGGTGGCGAAGTGGCCGAACAGCAGTGCGCCCTCCAATCCGCGGTGTTTGACCGATCGATTTCTGAGCGCACGTACGCCGGCCACATGGAGGTTCAGGCCCTCCAACAACAGGAGGGGGAAGAACAGGAACGCCTGCGCCCTCCCGATGAGACGAGGCAGACCGCGGCTGGACCGTGCCTGCTGTTGTGACCAGACCAGAATGTCGGGCGCGACATCGGGGTCGAGTTCCTCGTGGTTCGGGTTGGCGTGATGCCGGGTGTGCTTGTCCTGCCACCAGCCGTAGCCCAGGCCGATGCCGGCGTTGCCGACGAGTCGTCCCACGAGCTCCGTCGGCTGCCGTAGCCGGAAGACTTGGCGGTGCGCGACATCGTGCATGACGAGTGCGATGTGAGCGAACGTCACGGCCATGAACGCCGCGACCAGCAGCGTCCACCACGAGTCGCTGGTCAGGACGAACGCCGACCAGCCGGCTGCGAACGCGACCCCGACGAGGCTGAGCCGGACGGCGTAGTAGACGGGACGCCGGTTCATCAGCCCGGCGTCGGAGATCTGGCGCAACAGACGGGCGTAATCACCGTCAGCACCGCGCCGCGGTGACCGTGGATATGACTCGGGGACCAGGGCAGGTGTCGTCATAGATCTTCCTGAGAGCTGGGTCGCAGACGCGACCTCCGTCCGTCGACGATGCCGGCCGGTCGATGGCGGAGCAGGCGCCGATTTCGATACCCCGAAGCTATCGGCCGAATTCTCGTTGCCTGTAATCCCTTGGTATGACATGGGATCGGACTGCGGTGTGATATCGGATGTCCAGCGCAGACCGAGGCCGCTGACCGGTTTGTCGGCCAACACATCCGGGTCGCCGGACCGGACGTACGCTCATCCCGAATTGAGGGTGATCGGTGGCCATTGACAGATCAGGGCCCCTGGCTCGCCTCGTCGGCCGGGCCAGTTCGGCGCCGCCGTGGGTGTAGATTCCGCTCGCGCGGTTGCCGCTGATGTCTTGGACTTGACCACGGCCGCGGTTTACTAGGACGTAATCGCAGGTTATCCCCACCAAGCTGGCGCGCAAGCCACGGCGTCAGGCACGAAAGGGACATCGATGAGCTCGCACTCGACGATCTCGCCCACCGAAGCCGCAGACCGGCTCGCTATTCGCGAGTTGATCGACGCCTACGCTCACTGCGCCGACCGGCGTGACGCCAAAGGGCAGATGGCACTGTTCACCCAGGACGCACATTTCGTCGTGTTCATGGATGCCACATCGAACGAACCGAGCCAGGAGCTGCACGGCCGTGATGCCCTTGCGCCGGTCTTCGACAACCTGAACACCTACGCCATGACCACCCACTTCAACGGGCAGAGCACCGTTTCCCTGCAAGGCGACCGAGCGACCGGCGAGAGTTACTGCCTGGCTCACCACGTGTCCACCGACGCCACCGGCCAGCGCACCCTCATGATCGCCTCGATCCGCTATCTCGACGAGTTCGTCAAGCATGACGGCGAATGGCTGTTCGCTGAGCGTCGCCTGATGGTCGATTGGACCGAAACGCGGGCTAGCGCACCGTAACCGACGGCGGCCGACGAGTCGGAAATGTAGGGCCGAATCCCAGCGATGGGCGTGGGCGACGTGCACGCCGTCCACGGGGGCGGGAAGCTCGCCGGCGTGCACCGAGAAACCCCCACGGTCGCTGGTTCCAGCCGTTTGACAATCAATTCAAACAACTGCTTGACTTTAGTTGTGCGGGCAGAGAAGGCGGATCTACGTCGCGAGGCCGGCCAGCGAACGCGCGGCGGCCTGCTGGCGGCTGCCCTGGACGTGCTCGCGCAACGGGGCCAGGACGGTGTGACTCTGCGTGAGATCACCGACAGCGCCGGAGTCAACGTCGCCTCGGTGAGCTACCACTTCGGATCGCTGAAAGCGCTGTGTGATGCGGCGATCGAGCAAGCGCTGGAACAGTATCTGGACGCACAGATCACGGAGCTCGGCTCCCTCGACTCCACCGCGACGCTTTCCGAGCTGGCGGCGGCCTTCGCCCGGCCGATGATGCGGGCCCTGGCGGCCGGTGGGCAGGATCTGGCGGTCATGCGGACCGTGGCACGTGTCGGGATCGACCCCCCGCAGGGGTGGGAGCGGCTGACCGGCAAATTCGAGCAGACCCGCCGTGACGCCCTACGGGTGCTGAGCGCGTGCCTGCCCGAGGTCGACGAGCAAGAACTGGTATTCCGTACACGATGCGCGGCCAGTTTGCTGAACTGGCTGGCCCTGGCTCCCCTCGGTGGCGAGCTGGCCGCCAAGGGATCCGGCGAAATCGAGCGGCTGCTCGTGCCCGTGGTCGCGGGGGCGTTGCGCGGGCACACCCACGCCAACTGAGGAGGCCGCGGACCCAACCGCAAACAAATCAAACAACTGCTTGACAGCGCTTGCAGTGTCGCCACAAACTTAATCAAGCATTTGATTTACTTCTTGAGGAGTTGTGATGATCACCGATGCAGAAGCCGTAGTCCGGGCGGCCTACCACGCGGCCGAAGGAAGCGTCCTGGACGTCCAGGGTTTCGTGGACATGTTCGCCGAGGACGGTGTGTTCAACAACATCGTCGCCCGGGAGAGCTACCGGGGTGAGCACCTGGGTGACCTGGTCGTGTCTATGGGACAGCTGGCACCGGATGTCCACCGCGAGCTTCACCGTTTCCACGTCATGGGCAACATCGTCGCCGTCGAGCTGACCATCGAGGGCACCGTCGCCGGACCGTTTCAGACCCCCGCCGGGGTCCTGTACCCTACCGGCGCCGAACTCTCCATCCCGACCGCCGACTTCTGGTACATCGAGGACGGCAAGATCAAGGAGTTCAACTGCTATGTCGGGGTCAGCGTCATGCTCGCCCAACTCGGCGTGCAGCCGGACTTCGCAGGCGCAGTGGCCGCGGCGGCCGATGCGGTGAGCTGACCGCTTCCCGCTGACGATGGGGCGCGGCGGCGTAGCCTAGGCCCGATATGGAACAGGCACGGTCCCCGCCCCGCTCTCCGCGGCGTTGAACAGGCCGACCGAGAAGGACGTCTCAGCGCTGCTGGCCAATGAATGCCGTGATTCCACGGCAAGGGTGTCTGGATGAACCATGGGCAGAAAACGTCTCCCGGCAGCGGTGAGCAGACAGCAGAGCGAGGTTGGCGATATGTACTTCGGCCCGGCCGGTCCGGTGGCCTGACATGGCGACCGGATACACGCACGTGATCGTCCTGCCCGGCGGTGGGTACGCAGAACACGCTCCGCACGAAAGTGAGCCCATTGTCCGATGGCTCACCGGAACAGGATTGTCCGCCAGCGTATTCCGGTATCCGCTCAACGTCCGGCACCCGGCGCCGCTGGAGGCGCTGCGGGGGGAGATTCGCCGGTGGCGGGCCGAGGGGGCACAGCGAATCGGGATTGTCGGGTTCTCCGCGGGCGGCCACCTCGCGGGGTTGGCGGCCCTCTCGCCGGGCGCGTTGCCCGCAGAGACGGTGCAGTTCGCGGTTCTCGGATACGCGATCACCTCGATGGAGACCGAAACCTACCGTCCGGCGCGGCTGATCCTGCTCGGCGAGGACGCGGACCCACAGCTGCGCCGGTCGACATCGCTGGACGTATTGGTGACACCGCAGTCGCCACCGTTCTTCCTCTGGCACACCGCGGAGGACCGCTACGTCCCCGCCGAGCACACCTACCGGTTGGCGACCGCGTTGTCGGCCCACCAGGTGCCGCATACTGTGCATGTGTTCGCCCACGGCCCGCACAGTCTGGGCCTGGCTCGTGGTGCGGGCGAGGCCGAAGCGTGGACCGTATTCGCGTCCGCCTGGATCCGTGAACACGTGTAGGCGGATCTGAACCCGCGAACTCCTCGCCCGGGCGCCTGCCTGGCCGGGATCGAGCCCTACCGCCAGTCTCCAAGTAGCCGCTTATGGCGCTGCTAAGACCGGCGGGCCGACCGAAACGCACCCTCATGCCGATTGCTAGGTGCCGAGGTGGCAGTGCAGGCTTCAGCATGGCTCGCCCGTGGGACTGCGCCCTCGAACGTTGTTCGACCGCCCCTTCGAGGCCGGACGGACGGTGTGGGACTGGATCCACCCGGGACTCTTCCACGCGAGCAGTACTTTCAATCTGGAATTACAGCGATTACCCCGCATGAAAGGATTCGCCATGACCAGTTCCCCCGCCGACCTCATGCGCCGCAACCTTCTCGACGTCTTCAACGAACCCGACCCGGCTCGCCGGGCCGCGGCCATCGCCGAGACCTATACCGAAGATGTGGTGTGGCACGAATCGGACCGAATTGTGCACGGGCGCAAAGATCTCGAACGCCGTGCCGAAGAGTTGCGTGTCGAAAACCCGGACTGGGTCTTCCGACCCGCAGGCCCCGCGTCGGAGCTCGACGACATCGGCCACCTCGGCTTCCAATACGGCCCTGTCGACCAACCGCCGGTGGTCAGCGGCATGGACATCGCTCGTACCAAAGACGGCGTCATCATCGAGCTCTACACCATCGTCACCGAGATCCGTCAGCCGTCCTAGCTCGAGGCCGAGATGGCCAGACGGGACTTCTACAGAGTGCATTACCTCCGGTGGGCTCTCCTTCGGACTTGTTTCGAACGCGCCGCGAGCGGAATCCGTTGACGGAGGTCACAGCGAATTCGAGAGCCGAGGAGGTCGGTATGGATGTCGCGGTGTTGGGCATGGGACAGATGGGGCGGGCGCTGGCCGGGCGTCTGCTAGACCGTGGGCACCGGGTGCGGGTGTGGAACCGAACGAGGGGTAGGGCTGGGCAACTCGTGTCCGCAGGCGCTGAGGAGGCGCAAAGTATCGCCGCGGCTGTGGATGGTGTGGATGTCGTTGTCACTATGTTGGCCGACGACGCCGCGGTCAGGGCGGTGGCGTTGGGGGAGTTGCGTCCGTTGCTGGGCTCCGCGACCGTCTATGTCGACTGCTCGACCGTGTCGCCTGCGCTCAGTGGTGCGCTGAGCGAGGGTTTTGCGGATCGGTTCGTCGCTATGCCGGTCCTCGGTGCTCCTGCTGCGGTCAGTGCGGGCCAGGCGGTGTTGCTCGTCGGCGGTGCGGCTGACCAGATCGACCGTCTCGGTCCGATAATCGATTCGCTGTCGGATAAGGTCCGGCGCTACGACACGGCGCCGCTCGCTCTCACTGCCAAGCTGACGAGCAATATGTTGTTGCTGTCCGGCGTTGTGGCGCTGGCCGAGGCGTTCGCCGTCGGGCGGTCGGGAGGACTCCGGGACGATCAATTGCGGGATCTGCTCACCACGAGCGTGGCGCCCGGATTACGGAACCGGTTCGACAGCGTGCTGACCGGCTCTCCCGAGGGGTGGTGGACCGTCGTTCTCGGAGCGAAGGATGCTGGGTTGGCGATCGAAACAGCACGTTCTGCTGGTGTCGAGTTGCCGTCGGCCGAGGTGGTGCGGCACCTCTATGAGGCAGCGGCGTCTCGTCAGGCGGATGCCGACATCGCGTTCGTCGCCGACCTGTACGGCCGGCCATAACGCTCCGGCATGGATCGTTGGTGTCAGGAGGTCGTCGGCGACTCGATGATCGGGATTCGCACAACGAGGGTTGTCCCGCGTCCAGGATGGCTAGTGATCTGTAGATGGCCGCCGAGGGCTTCGACGCGGTCGGTCAGACCGATAAGGCCTGACCCTTCGGTGGGGTCGGCGCCGCCGACGCCGTCGTCGTGGACAGCGAGGTGCAGGTGCGTGCCGTCGGTTCGGGCGTGGATGTGGATCCCGGATGCCTGCGCATATTTGGCCGCGTTCGTGAGTGCTTCTGCCGCAACGTAATACGCGGCCACTTCAGCGGACTCCGGTACCAGGTCGGTCAGGTCCAGATCCAGTTCGACAGGGACGGACGAGCGGCGCGCCAGTGCCTTGAGCGCGGGGCCGAGTCCACCTTTGGACAGGATCGCCGGGTGAATTCCACGCGAGATCTCGCGCAGGTCCGCCGAGATGTCGACCAGTCCCGCCACCACCTGCGTCAGCTGAGTTCGCAGGGCGTTCAGCTCGGGTGGCACGGCGGATTCGACGGTGCGCAGCGTGAGTCCCAGGGACACGAGGCGCTGCTGCGCTCCGTCGTGGAGGTCACGTTCGAGGCGTCGCCGGGCCTCGTCCGCGGCGGCCACGATCCGGGCGCGGGAGGCGGTGAGTTGTGCGCGCGCTTCGGCATTCGCGATGGCCGTCGCGACCAAGTCCGCGAACTCTGCCAAGCGCGACTCGGTATCGGATGGCAGCAGCTCGCGGCGCGACGTGCCTGCGACGATCACTCCCCACAGGCGGCCGTCGACGACGATCGGCGCGCCGACCCCCGCACGCAGCCCCAGCTCCCGGATGCGGGCGGCGGCGGAGCCAGCGGCATGGTCGTGGCTGTCCATGCGGGCGGGCGTGCCGGTTTTCCGCACCATCGCCGCGATATTCTCGCCCTCCAGCGTGAGGCACTCGCCGACCGGCATTTTCGGCAGTCCGGGCTCATCGCGGGCGGCGACGATCATGCTCGAGCCGTCGGGCTGGTAGCGCAGCAGCGTCGCATTCAATACGCCGAGGCAGCGGGCCGATTCCTCGGCGACGGCCGAGAACACCTCCGATGAGGTCGCCCCGCGCGCGACGAGCGTGGCGACCCGGCGCAGCGCTGCCTGCTGCTCAGCGACGAGATCGGCCTGTGCTCGTCGTCGGTCCGCCTCGGCGGCGTGGGATCGGGCCAGGCCCGCGAGCGTATTGGCCAGCAATGCGACGACCAGGAATACGGCGACGGCCGCCAGATCATCGGCATCCGGGACGAAGGCGTTCGGCCAGTTGCGGAGGTAGTCGAAGGCGATGGCGCTGGCCAGTGAGGTCGCCACCGCTATTCCGAGTCCCCAGATGGTGGACACCACCAGGACGCCGAGCAGGTAGACCACACCGAACGCGTCCCCGGGGGAGAATTGTTTGAGCCAGTAGACCAGTACCGATTCCGCGGCGATGAACGCCGCGGCAACCGCGACCCCGAGCCAGCAGGGCGGGGTCGTCGGGCGTAGGGACAACGACACCAATCGCGCGCGCGGCGAGGTCGGCGCGATATCGGTGCGGTGGCGTGCGGTGACCGCGCCTGGCGTGGCCGCCAGCCAGTCGCGTACTCGGGACCGCTTCCGCCTCATGATGCAGAACTCGGATCGACTGCCGACGGATTTCCACGACACATCGATCTCGATCGAAGTCCGCCTGCGGACGCCGCTACCCGCGCACGAGTCCCAGGTCCGCGGCGGGTGTGGCCGAGGCGATGTCATCGTCGCCGTGCCCGTCGGCGATGGCCTCCTGCGGTTCCACACCCGAACGTCGTACCCCGCGCGGAGCAGATTGCGTGCGATCGGTGCGCCCATCGTGCCGGTGCCGGGCACCGCGACGGCGGTCACCGGACACGCTCCGGTGACGGCCCGGCGACCGGGGTGGCACCAGCCATGATCTTGTCGATCTCGTCGAGATCGTCCGCGCTCAGGGCGACGTCGGCGGCGCCGACGCTGTCACGCACGTGATCGGCCCCGCGGGCGCCGACGATGGCGACATGCACGGCCGGATTGGCCAGCGTCCACGCCGCGGCGCAGGCAGTCCGGACTCGCGTCGCGGATCACCCCGGCCTCGGTACGACGTAGACCGCCCTTGGTGGCGATCACGAGTTCGTCTCGGGCGGTGGTGAGTTCGCGCCGCAGGGCCTTGCCGAGCAGCTGCTCGGACGCGCCGAAGCCGTATGCCTGCGCGGTGTCGAAGAAGTTGACACCGAGCTCACGGGCGCGGCGAATCGCGGCGATCGCCGCCGCTTCGTCGAAATGGCCCCAGTCGCCGCCGAGTTGCCAGGTGCCGAAGGCGATTCTAGAGACGAACAGGCCGCTGGTTCCAATGTTGTTGTCTTCATGGAGACCACCCTCGCCCACCGCGGCGGTCATGTCGCCACCGCTGGCGGCCAACGTCACTACCGGCCAGCAGTACTTCCGAGATACTCGCCAGCTGGAAAAGGCAGCGATTCCGGTTAGCAGCAATGCGGACCGCCACCGCTGGCGGGCAAGCTGGCCTGATGACGCGGGTTACGCCGTTACGCTGTCTCATCGTCGATGACAGCCCGAACTTTCTCGCTGCCGCTCGTGGTCTGCTCGAGCAGCAGGGAGTCAGTGTCGTTGGCGTGGCCTCCTCCGGTGCCGAAGCGCTGCGACGGGTCACCGAGCTACGACCGGATGTCACTCTGATCGATGTCGATCTCGGTGCCGAGAGCGGTTTCGAACTCGCCGAGCGCCTCGCCGCGCCGGTCATATTGATCTCCACCCACTCCGAGCGCGACTTCGCCGATCTGATCGTGGCAAGCCGGGCGGTGGGCTTTCTGTCCAAGTCCGCGCTGTCTTCCGCGGCCATCCGCGATCTGCTGCGCGGCGCCGGTCCGCTCAGCGCGCCTCGAGGAACCTGACCACCGCGAGGACCCTGCGGTGATCGTCACCGGTCTCGGGCAGGTTCAGCTTCGTCAGAATGCTGCGGACGTGCTTTTCGACCGTACCCTCGGTGACCCACAATCGACGGCCGATCCCGGCGTTCGAACGGCCTTCCGCCATCAACGCCAAGACCTCTCGCTCCCGAGCGCTGAGCGCGGCGAGCGGATCGTCGCGCCGCCGCGCGGAGACCAGCTCGGTGACCAGCGCTGGGTCGACGACCGACGCACCTCTGGCGATGCGATGCAGGGTATCGACGAAATCCTCCACATCGGTGACCCGGCTCTTGAGCAGGTAGCCGATCCCGCGGCCGCTGGCCAGCAGCTCCATCGCGTGTTCGACATCAGTGTGGGCGGACAGGACCAGGATGCCGGTCTCGGGGAATTCCGCGCGGATGGCGCGGGCGGCGTCGAGGCCCTCGGTGGTGTGGGTCGGGGGCATCCGAATATCGACAACTACGAGCTCCGGAGCTTGGTCTCCGACCAGTTTCAGTAGTTGCACGGCGTCGCCTTCCTGCGCGACGACATCGAATCCTGAGCGTTCGAGCAGGCTGGCCAATCCCTCGCGCAGCAGGACATCGTCCTCGACCAGAATCACCCGCAATCCGGTCATACCGTGGTCGGGTTCGGCTGTGCGGGCGCCGTCCGATCCGGCCGTGGTCGGCTCCATCCGGTCACCTCCTGGCTGGTCCGGTTCGAGCATATCGGCACCGCGTTCGAGCAGGTCGGAGCGGCGTGTCCAGGCGCGCCGCGAGGAGCGGCTTGCAGCTAGCGGGTATCGGTGATGTGTGGCTGGCGGGTATGGGTAATGGCCGCCAGCGCTGCCGACTTTTTCGGCGCGCGGGGCGATTCTGAAAGTCCTACAGCGTAATTCTGAGGAGTCGGGACATGGCTACATCGCAGGAGAGCACTGCAGAACCGACCCGCGCCGACACCGGTGCGGTGACTACCGCCGCGCACCGGTTCGATCCGGCGTATGCCGTAGAGCTGATCGGCACGTTTTTCCTGGTTTTCACTGTCGGCACCGTCGCCGGTAGTGGCAGCCCGTTCGCCCCGCTGGCCATCGGCACGGCGCTGATGGTGATGATCTACGCCGGGGGCCACATCTCCGGCGGTCACCACAACCCCGCCGTGACCCTGGCGGTGCTGGTGCGACACCGGATCGGCCTGCGGACGGCTGTCGGATATTGGATCGTCCAGCTCGTCGCCGGACTGCTGGCCGCGATGGTGGTGCGCGAGATCATCGATCCGGCACGGGCGGCGACCGGGTCGGCACTGACGCTGACCGGTTGCAATGTGGGAGCCGCGTTCGTCGTGGAACTGCTGTTCACCTTCGCCCTCTGCTATGTGGTGCTCAATGTGGCTACCAGCAAGAGCCATCCGGACAACTCGTTCTACGGGTTGGCGATCGGATTCACTGTCGTGGCAGGCGCTTTCGCGGTCGGCGCGATTTCGGGCGGGGCATTCAACCCGGCCGTCACTGTCGGCGCGGCCGTCATGGGCATGTTCGCCTGGTCGACCCTGTGGGTGTATCTGGTCGCTCAACCCATCGCGGGCGCGGCCGCGGGGGCCGTCTTCCTCGCCCTCAACCCCGACGACATATGACCCCTGACAACTTACCCATCAACCTATTCCACTCAGGAGATCGTCATGAACGACCAGATCGCAGGTATCGCAATCCCCGACAGCCGTATCGTCGCCGAGGCTACCGAGCTGGTGCGTAGCGCGGCGCCACCGCTGCTGTTCCATCATTCGCGCCGCGTCTACTTGTTCGGGATGTTGCAGGCGCAGGTGCGCGGCCTGAAGCCCGACCCCGAATTGCTATATGTCGGTGCGATGTTCCACGACCTCGGACTCACCGAGAGCTACCGCACCACCACGCAGCGGTTCGAGGTCGACGGCGCCGATGAAGCCCGCCGCTTCCTCACCCTCCACGGCATCGATGACGAAGCGGCGCAACAGGTATGGACGGCCATCGCGTTGCATACGACCCCGGGGATCCCCGAACATATGGGCCCCGAGATCGCTTGCGTCACCGCGGGCGTCGAGACCGACGTACTCGGCATCGGATACGACGATCTCGATCCCGCCGATATCGAGGCCGTCACCGCGGCCCATCCGCGCCCGGACTTCAAACGGCAGATCCTCACCGCTTTCACCAACGGCTTCGCCGACCGCCCGGACACCACCTTCGGGACCGTCAACGCCGACGTCCTCGAACACTTCCTGCCCGGCTTCACCCGGACGGATTTCGTCGAGGTCATCGAATCCAACTCTTGGCCCGAATAGTCAACCACCCCAATAGAATCAGGAGAAATATCATGACCACTCACCTGGAATCGGATATCGCTTTCCGCGCCTCGTCGCAACTGGCGGCCAACCTGCAACGGGTCCTCGTCGACCTCACCGCGCTGCACTTGAACGGCAAGCAGGCGCATTGGAACGTCGTCGGTCACAACTTCCGTGATCTGCACCTGCAACTCGACGAAATCGTCGACTCCGCAAGGGAATCGAGCGACGTCATCGCCGAACGGATGCGCGCGCTGGACGCCGTTCCCGACGGTCGGCCACAGACGGTCGCCTCGTCCACCGCCCTGCTAGTCCTTCCGGCCGGTGAACAAGACACCACTGTCGTCGTCGACCTGGTCACCACACAGATCCGCACCGCCGTGGCGACCGTGCGCGCAGTGCACGACGACATCGACGCCGAGGATCCATCCACGGCCGACCTGCTGCACGCCATCATCAATCAACTCGAAAAGCAGGCGTGGATGCTCAGCAGTGAAAACCGCACCCGGGGATAACCCCGCAGGCATCGGACGGGGTGCTCGGGCCGCACCCCGTCCGATGTGCTATATCCGTTGCTGCGCTGTGCATTTGGCCGTCCGATGATCGACCATAGTTCGGGGCCCAGGTATCGCCAGCGGCGCGCGGCAGCGGCCTTGCGTCTACGGGAGATCGTCCCGTTCAAATCCTGCGTGTCGCCTGGCGATGGCCGATCGTCGGCGAATCGACCCAGCTGCGGCACGATCACCGTGCTGGCACCGGCGGGGTGTCCTACCGCCGTTCCGAGGTATCGGGTCATACACTTCGATTGCTGCAGCGTAGCTGCTCGCCCTGTCTGCGTTGCGAACGGAGGCGTATGTCAAGCGATTCTGAATCCGAAACGACAGGAGTCAACCGGCGCGCGGCGCTCGGTACCGGTGCCGCCGCGCTGGGCGGTGCCGCGCTGGGCGCGGGACTGATGGCGGCTGCAGCCTGCGCCGATACGGTGGCGAGCCAACTGCCGAACACCGGTGAGGTCGCCGAGAACCTCCAGAACTCCTCACACCTGTTCCATCTCACCCGCGCGGATCCGCAACGCTTCGATGGGGGCACGCTTCAGGGTGCCCATGAGGGGAGCTTCCCGGTGCTGGCCGGGCAGAACGGATCGGTCTACTTCGTGCGTTTGGAGCCGGGCGGCATCCGCGAGCCGCACTGGCACCCCAGCGCCTGGGAGTTGAACTACCACATCTCCGGAACCGCGAAATGGACCATCCTCGGTACCCACTCCGACGGCAGCTACCGCACCGAGGCCTTCGAGGCGCACCCGGGCGATCTCGTGTTCGCGCCACAGGGCTTCTTCCACTACTTCGAAAACGCCCGCACCGACATACCCCTCGAGGTCCTCATCGTCTTCAACACCAGCGCCGCCGAGACCAACGACGACATCGGCATCCTCGCCGCGATGAACTCCATCCCACGCTCGGTGCTGGCCACTGTGCTCAACGTCCCGGAGTCCGCCCTGGCGGGCATACCGACCGAGGTCAAACCTGTTGTGGTCACCAAACGGCCGAACGCACGGTAATGGCTGCGGGTTCAGGCGGTCATCGCAACGCTTGGTTGAGTGCTTCTGATGGTGTCTTGAACCCCAGGGTTTGTCGAGGTCGTTGGTTGAGTTCGTCAG
>NZ_JBHVDF010000027.1:47887-71431 GCF_042802915.1 Nocardia sp. NPDC057440 | reverse complement strand
GAAGCGCACGCGCCGAAGGCGCAAGTCTCGACGGCTCGGAAGCGAGACCAAGGGGGCCGCGAACACGCAGCGCCGCAGGCGCTGCCAAAACTACACAGCGACCAGGGTGTCCAGGACGGAAAGGAAGAGCCCGAGGCCGTCGTCGCTCGGGCCGGTCAACGGCTCGGTGGCGTGCTCGGGGTGGGGCATGAGGCCGACGACTCGGCCGTTGGCCGAGGCGATGCCCGCGATGCCGCGCTGCGAGCCGTTCGGGTTGGCGCCCGCGTAGCGGAATACCACGCGACCTTCGCCCTCGAGCTCGTCGAGCACGGCGGTGGACGCCTGGAAGCGACCCTCACCGGACTTCAGCGGGACGAGGATCTGCGCGCCCGCCTCGTACCGTGAGGTCCACGCGGTATCGGCCGATTCCACCCGCAGCCATTCGTCGCGGCAGATGAAATGCAGGCCCTCGTTGCGGGTCAGTGCGCCGGGCAGCAGGCCGGCCTCACACAGCACCTGGAAGCCGTTGCAGATGCCGAGCACCGGCAGGCCGCGGCCCGCGGCCCGGATGACCTCGCCCATCACCGGCGCGAACCGGGCGATGGCGCCCGCGCGCAGGTAGTCGCCGTAGGAGAAGCCGCCTGGCACGACGACCGCGTCGACCTGCTTCAGGTCGGCGTCGGCGTGCCACAGGCTGACCGCTTCCGCGCCTGCCAGCCGCACCGCACGCGCCGCGTCGACGTCGTCGAGCGTGCCGGGAAACGTGATGACCCCGATGCGCGCAGTCATGAGACGCGGACGACCTTCCATTCCTCGATCACGGTGTTGGCGAGCAGCGCCTCAGCGATCTGTTCGAGCTCCGCATCGCTGACACTGTCGTCGATGTCGAGTTCGAATCGCTTGCCCTGCCGCACATCCGAGACTCCAGCGAATCCCAGACGCGGGAGCGCGCCGACGATTGCCTGCCCCTGCGGATCCAGGATCTCGGCCTTCGGCATCACCTCGACCACGACTCGTGCCACGCGTTGCTCCTCAGGTGGTATTGGGGTGTTACCTGTGCAGCGTAGTTGTCCGAGGCGTCCGAGCCGCCTTCGGGGTCGGCTCGGAATCGGCGCGATGCCAATAGCCAACCGGCGGGGTGCTAATAGCCAACCGGCAGGGTGCCAATAGCCTGGCCACATGCGTATAGCCCACTTCGGCCATTCCTGCATTCTCGTCGAACTGCACGGCAAAAAGGTGCTGTTCGATCCCGGTACCTTCGCGCACGGCTTCGAAGGCATCACCGGACTCGACGCGATCGCGGTCACGCATCAGCACCCCGATCACATCGATCCACTCCGGATCGACGCCCTGGTCGAGGCCAATCCGGGCGCGCGGCTGCTGGCCGATCCGCAGACCGCGAAGCAGCGCGGCGCACCGTGGGAAGCGGTGCACGCGGGCAACGTGCTGGCGCTCGGCGATCTACAGATCACCGGTGGCGGTGGCAGGCACGCGGTGATCCACCCGGAAATCCCGGTGATCGACAACACCGTGTTCCAGCTCGGCACGCCCGACGACCCCGCACAGCTCGTCCATCCGGGCGACTCGCTGTGGGTGCCGCCGGCGCCGGTCGGTGTGCTCGCCCTGCCCGCCGTCGCGCCGTGGATGCGAATCAGCGAGGCCGTCGACTATCTGCGCGCGGTCGGTCCGCGCACCGCCTTTCCCATCCACTACGGCATCGTCGTGCCCGAAGCGCAGGGCATCTTCTTCGGCAGGTTCGCCGAAATGCGTCCCGCCGATACCGAATTCAGGGTGATCCAGCCCGAGGACACTGCCGAGCTGTAGGTCTCACGCCGGGGAAGAGGGCTTCGGCCAAGGCCAGGTGCTCGATTTCGCTGGGATCCACGCTCTCGCTGGGGCAAGCAGCTCGATCAACGCGGCGAGCGCATCGGGCGGTCAGAACACCGAGAAGCCGGTCGTCCTGGCGAAGGACGCCATGGCGGCCGCGCCCGCCACCGAATTGCCCTTCGCGTCCAAACCGGGCCCCCACGCGACGACCGAGCATTTGCCGGGCACGGTGGACAGGATGCCGCCGCCGACACCGCTCTGGCACGGCAGGCCGATCCGGTACGCGAATTCCCCTGCGGCGTCGTAGGTTCCGCACGTGGTCATGAGCGCGACGAGATGCCTGGCATCGGCGCGGTGCAGCAGCCGGGAGCCGTCCTCGCGCAGCCCGTGCCGCGCGACGAGCAGGCCGGCCTTGGCGAGCTGCTCGCAGGTGATGGTGATCGAGCATTGCCGGAAATAGTGGTCGAGAGCCCGCTCCACCGGATTGATCATGTTGCCGAAACTGGCCATCAGATAGGCCATCGCCCGGTTGCGGTCTCCTGCGCCTTCCTCGGATTCGACCGTCACGCAGTCGACGCTCAGATCCGCATCGCCGGTTTCCGCGCGCAACAGAGTGCGCATCGCCTCGATGCCGTTGCCGGTGTCGTGCAGTAACTGGTCGGCGACCACGATGGCGCCGGGGTCGGTGTACGGGTTGCGCGGGATGCCGTTCTCCATCTCCAGCTCGATGAGCGAGTTGAACGGGGTGCCGGACGGCTCGCGGCGCACCCGCTGCCAGATCGGCGTTTCCTTCCTGCTGAGCACCAGAGCTAGCGCGAAGACCTTGGAAATACTCTCGATGGCGAAGGGCGTGTGCACCTCCCCCACGCTGTAGACCTGCCCGTCGACGGTGGCAATGGTGAAGCCGAACTGATTCGGATCGGCTTTCACAAGATCGGGAATGTAGTCGGCGACCTGGCCGGAACCGATGCTCGATTTTGTATCAGACATCACGTGCGTTATGACATGCTGATAGTCCATGGTGTGCATAGTAAACGGTTGGCATCCATAAATGTTTCGATGAATATGCAGCTACGGCAATCAGTTTCGATTCATCGACACTGTTATCCATCGCATGGCAAACATCAAGCGAGCCGCTACTCGGGAGGCCATTTTCGATGTCCGACACCCCTGATCCCGACGACCTTTTCGCGCTGCCCGGCCTCAGCAGAACCGCGCCGAAATCCGGGTTCCCGGCGCTGGAGCTCTTCCCCCAGGTCGCCTACGAAATCGTGCACGACGAACTCATGCTCGACGGCGTCTCCCGGATGAATCTGGCGACCTTCTGCACCACCTGGGTGGACGACCAGGCACGCAGGTTGATGGCCGAATCCCTGGACAAGAACATTGTCGACAAGGACGAGTACCCGCAGACGGCCGAACTCGAGCGCCGCTGCGTGCGGATGGTCGCCGACCTGTGGCACTCCCCCGATCCGGCGGGCACGCACGGCACCTCGACCACCGGCTCCAGCGAGGCCGCGATGCTCGGCGGCCTGGCCGCCAAGGTTCGCTGGCGGAAGCGGGGCGGCACCGGTACGCCCAACTTCGTCTGCGGTCCGGTGCAGGTGTGCTGGGAGAAGTTCGCCCGCTACTTCGACGTCGAAATCCGGCAGATCCCGCTGCGCGGTGATCGCCTGACCATGCATCCCGACGATGTGGCCGCCTACTGCGACGAGAACACCATCATGGTGGTGGCGACCTTCGGCCAGACCTTCACCGCGCTGTACGAGGACGTCGAGGGGATCGCCAAGGCCCTCGACCAGCTGCAGCGGGTCAGCGACATGAACATTCCCATCCACGTGGACGCCGCGAGCGGCGGTTTCCTCGCGCCGTTCACTGCACCGGATCTGATCTGGGACTTCCGGTTGCCCAGGGTGAAGTCGATCAACGCCTCCGGCCACAAAACCGGCCTGGCCCCGCTCGGCTCCGGTTGGGCGATCTGGCGCGAGGCCGCCGACCTGCCGCCGGAGCTGATCTTCAATGTCGATTACCTCGGCGGCAGTATGGCCACCTTCAACCTCAACTTCTCCCGCCCCGGCGGGCAGGTGATCACCCAGTACTACGAGTTCATCCGGCTCGGCCGCATCGGCTACACCCGGGTGCAGGCCCAGATCTACCACGTGGCAAAGCACTTGGCGGCGGGCCTGCGCGAGCTCGGCCCCTTCGAAATGATCCACGCGGGCAATCCGCAACACGGCATCGCCGCGGTGTCGTGGCGGCTGAAAGACGAAGCGGACCAAGGCTTCAATCTCTACGACCTGTCGGATCGGCTGCGCACCCGCGGCTGGTTGATCGCCGCTTACCCGCTGCCCGCCGATCGCGAGAACGAAACCATCATGCGCGCCCTTATTCGGCACGGATTCACCATCGATATGGCGGAAATGCTGCTGTCGGACGTCATCCGCGGCATGAACCAGCTGGTGCGGCATCCGCTGACAACGCCGCTCACCAAGGCGGAGGCAGGCGGCTTCACGCACACGGCGACGGCGGCGGTACCGGACAAGAAGGCGACCCCGGCCAAAGCGAAGTCGTGACGACGACCGCGACGACATAATTCCGCCGCGCGCCGCCGCCCGGTTACGCCATACGGGCGGCGGCGCTTCGCGGGGCGGTGCCGACCACACCACTCACCCGGCCGTGCCGCGGGCGACCGCGGCTGAGGCCGTCGCCCGCGTCTATCCGATTCACGCCGCCCTTGCGGCGGTGAACGATTCCCAGCGATAGACGTCGCCGACCGCACCGTGCAGCAGTGCGAGATCGACCGCGTCGAGAATGGCCTGGCGCGGACCCGAGCGGCCGAGCTGGGCGGCTGAGACGGCCAGCCGCAGCACGCCACCACGGCGCGCGGTGCGGGCGGCACCCATCACCAGCGCGCGACACCACCACGGCTCGGCGCGGAAGCCCTCGCCGATGCCGTACACACGCGCTTTCTGCGCCACGTTGCGTTCCAGATCGAGCATCGAGGTCAGCCCGAGCGCGAGCCGGAACCCGACCTCCGGCAGCGCCTCGATGGCCCCGGCCGAAGCGTCCCACCGCGGCGCGGCGAACAGCCTGGTGCGCAGCTCCACCTGCTCCATCACCCGATCCGCCGCGGTGAGCCGCAACCGCGCCTCGTGACGCGGCAGGGTGGCGAACTCGGCCCTGCGACGCTTGGTCGCCGCCTGGTCGTAACCGTGCAGCACGATCGCGTCGCCCCGTGCGCGACGACCGCGCAGCCATGCCTGCGTCGCCGGATCGTCGACCAGCCGATACCGCCCCTTGAGTCGCGGGGCGACCAGCAGCGACATCGGCACACCGCGCCGATCCATCTCCGCGCCGAACTCGATCGCGGCATCTCGGGTGGTGTCCCTGATCCCCGACACGGACACGATCAACTGAGCGTTCATGAACCCACGATGCCCTGGCCAGATGTACTGAGCGTGCAGCACGGATGACCTCGCGACGAACACACCGTCACGCTCTTGCCGACTACCAGCGGTCCCAGTGCAGCACTTCGGCGCGGGGCACCCGCACGGCGGGCTTGAAGTCGGTGCCGAGGGTGTAGGCCAGCGGTATGAAGGCCGCGAGCATCACCTTGTCGTAGGGAATGCCGAGTGCCTCGGCGAGTTCACGTTCCAGCGGGCCCTGCGCAGTGGTCCACGTGGTGCCGAGGCCGCGAGCGCGGGCCGCGAGCATGAAGCTCCACACGGCGGGCAGGATCGATCCCCAGGTGCCCGCCTGGATGTCGACCGGTGCGCGGTCGGTGCGGCCTTCGATGGCCGGGATCACAATCGCGGGCACCCGATGGATGTTGTCGGCGAGGTAGCGCAGACCGTCGAAAACGGCCGCGGTCGAGCCGGGGGCGAAGTTCATGCGGCGCATGTCGTCGGCGGTCAACGGCTGTCCGGCCCCGCGGGTCAGCGCGCGGCGGAAGATGTCGCCCACCGCCCGGCGCTTCGCCTTGTCGGTGACGACCACGAAATGCCAGCGCTGCCGATTGCGGCCCGTGGGGGCCTGTGTCGCGAGGTCGACGCACTCCTCGATCAGCCTGCGCGGCACCGGGCGGTCGAAGTCGAGCCGTTTGCGCACCGCGCGGGTTGTGGACAGCAGCTCATCCGGGGTCATATCCAGGGTCATCACACACTCCTCGGGCCGAATTCGTCTGTGAGCAGACGATCAGACCGTATTCCTGAAGATAATCTGCTGTCAAACGATTGGAGTGCAGATGAATAATGCTAGGCTCGGCGCAGCCACAGTGAGGGGACCATGCCGACAACCGACCAGAACGCCAAGCCGACCTACTTCCCGCGACTCGCCGCCGAGCGGCTCGATATCGCGCTGTGCCGCGCCTCGACCACCGTCGCCCGAGCCGGCGAAATCCACGCGAACGCCCACGGCCTCGGCGTAGGTCAGCACTTGGTGCTGAAGATGCTCGCCGCGGTCGGAGCCTGCTCGCAGCAGACGCTCAGCGAGGAACTGCGGATAGATCGCAGCGTGATGGTCAACGTGTGCGACGACCTGGAGAAGTCGGGTTACGTACGCCGCGAGCGCAACCCGCGCGACCGCCGCTCCTATGCCGTCACCGTCACCGACGCGGGCCACGACCGGCTGCGCGCGGCGGAGGCGGCCATCCCGGCCCACCTGGACGAAACCTTCGCGGCGCTGACCCCCGCCGAGCGTGCTCAGCTCACCGCGCTACTCGGCAAGCTCCTGATATCGAAGCCTGCCGAGTAGCCGGGACTCGGCTACGCGTCGGCCAGTCCGACGATGTCGAGCATCCAGGCGTATTCGAACGCGACTTCCTTCCACTTCTCGTAGCGGCCGCTGACCCCGCCGTGGCCCGCGCTCATCTCGGTCTTCAGCAGCAGCGGGGCGTCGCCGGTCTTGGTGGCGCGCAGCTTGGCTACCCACTTGGCCGGTTCCACGTACAGCACGCGGGTGTCGTTGAGGCTGGTGACGGCCAGGATGGCCGGATAGTCGGCGGCCACGACATTCTCATAGGGCGCGTAGGACTTCATGTAGTCGTAGACGTCCTTGTCCGCCAAGGGATTACCCCACTCGTCCCACTCGATCACGGTCAGCGGCAGGGACGGGTCCAGGATGGAGGTGAGCGGATCGACGAACGGAACGTTCGCGAGGATGCCGGCGAACAGCTCCGGCGCCAGGTTCGCCACCGCGCCCATCAGCAGGCCGCCCGCGCTGCCGCCATCACCGACCATCACCTCAGCCGAGGTAACCCCGGTATCGATGAGATGCCGTGCGCAAGAGACGAAATCGGTGAAGGTGTTCTTCTTGGTGAGCGTCTTGCCGTTCTCGTACCAGAGCCTGCCCATCTCACCGCCGCCGCGCACGTGGGCGACCGCGAACATCATGCCGCGATCGAGCATGGACAGCCGCGAGACCGAGAACGACGGGTCGATGCTGGCCTCGTAGGAGCCGTAACCGTAGAGCAGCAATGGTTTCGGCGTGGAGGTGTCGATACCCTTCTTCCACACCAACGAGATCGGAATCCGGGTGCCGTCGGCGGCGAGCGCCCAATCACGATGCTGCTCATAGTCGTTCGGGTCGTATCCGCCGAGCACCGGCTGTTCCTTGCGCAGCAACAGCTGACCGGTGGCAGGCACGTAGTCGAACACCTGCAGCGGCGTGATGAACGAGGTGAGGCCGATCCGCAGCGTCGGCTGCTCCCACTCGGGGTTGGCGCCCGAGCCGACCGCGAAGAGCTCGAGATCGAACTCGAGCTCGCGGCGCTCGCCGTACCCGGCTTCGGTCAGCGGCCAGACGGCCACCCTGGTCAGCGCCTCACGACGGTAGCTGAGGACCAGGTGATCAGCGAAGCAGTCGATGTCCTCGATCCGCACGTCGTCACGATGCCCGATCAGCAGGGTCATGTTCGACGGCTCGGCCACCGGCGCGTCGGCGAGCACGAAGTTCTCCGCCTTCACGCCGTCGACGACATCGTTGTGCAGGATCAGGAAGCGGTCCTCGCCGCCGACCACCGCATGCTCGGCGGAGTACTCGACGCCCTCGCGGCGCGGCAGGATGACGCGGAATTCGCCCTCGGGATTGTCGGATTCCAGCACCCAGCCCTCGGTGGTGATCTTGGAGCCGACCCAGATCATCAGGTACTTCTCCGAGCGGGTGGCGCCGATGCTCACCCAGTAGCGCTCGTCGGGCTCGTGGAACACCTGCACGTCGGCGTCGGTTGCGGTGCCGAGGTGGTGGCGCCACACCGTGTCGGGCCGCCACGATTCGTCGACCGTTTGATAGAAGATGTGCGAGCCGTCCAGCGACCAGGTCGCACCGGGCGCGGTCCCCGTGATCTCGTCGGCGAGCAACTCGCCGGTACGGAGGTCCTTGAATCGCAGCACGTACCGCTCGTCACCGGCGGTGTCGACCGAGTAGGCGAGCAGATTGCCGTCATGGCTCAGTGAGAACGCGCCGAGCGCGAAGAAATCGTGGCCCTCGGCCTGCTCATTGCTATCGAGCAGAATCTGCTCGCCGGGGATCTCGGTGCCCACCTCCAGCTGCGGCGGCGTCCATGCGTCGATCCCCTCGGCGTCGGCATCAATGGGACAGCGGCAGTGCACGCCGTACTGCTTGCCCTCGAAGCTGCGCGAGTAATACCAGTACTCGCCCATCCGCGTCGGCACCGAAAGATCGGTCTCCTGGGTGCGCGCCTTGATCTCGTCGAAAATCTTCTCCCGCAGCGGCTGCAGATGCGCGGTCCGCGCCTCGGTGTAGGCATTCTCCGCCTCCAGGTACGCGATGACCTCGGGGTTCTCCTTGTCCCGCAGCCACTCGTACTCGTCGACGAAGGTGTCGCCATGGTGCACCCGCTCGGTCGGGACCGCCTTGGCGATCGGCGCCGTCACCACCGCCGACCCGCCGCCGTCGGGGTTAGGGATCGTTCCGGTACCTGTGTCGAGAGCCATGGGATCCACCGTAGCGGCGTACCCCTGCGTCGGCGTGTTGGCGGGGCAACTCCGCCATGAGCGGTCTGTTTTATCGGGCGTCGACGCCCGCACTCCCAGTAGGCTCGCGACCATGCGCCTCACCATTGCCGTCCGGCTCGCCACGGTCGCGGCGGCGCTGCTGGCCTGCACCGGAATCGGCGTGGCCGCACCGGCTTCCGCGTGCGCGTGCGGCGGCGTGGCCAGTGCGCGCGACGAGACCGCGTCGGTGGGCAACGAGATCGCGCTGGCCGCGTGGGACGGGCGATCCGAGTCGATTCTCCTGCAGCTGGCGATGCACGCCGACTCCGGCAACGCCGCGCTGATCGTCCCGACGCCGACTCCGGCCACGGTCGCGGCAGGCTCGGCCGAGACCTTTGCCGAACTGCGGCGATCGACCGCACCCGTGGTCGTCACCGATCGTCGATGGTTCGGCTCGGGGTCGTCGTCCGACGGCGCCGCCGTCGGCTCGCAGGCCACGCCCGGCGACGGTCCCACAGTGCTCGACCAGGTTCGACTCGGCCCGCTGGAGGCGACCACCCTGTCCGGCGGCGAATTGGATGGCATACGACGATGGCTGAGCGACAACGGCTACGAGATGCGACCCGAGGTGACCGCGACACTGGAACCGTATCTGCGGGAGGGCTGGTCGTTCGTCGCGCTGCGACTCACCAGCGATGAGCCGCTCAACGGCACGCTCGACCCCGTTCGGCTGACCTTCGATTCCGACCGCTTCGTCTACCCGATGCGGATGTCCGGTGCCGCGAAACACCCCCAGTCCGTGCGGCTTTACCTGCTGAGCAACCATCGTCTCCAACGCACGGACGCCGACGCGGGCAGCCAATCCAGCAGCGTCGGCTTCGCGGGGCGAATCACCGACATCGGTGACCCCGCCTTGAAACAGCTGGCGGACAACGGTCACGACTACCTGACCGAATTCTCGATCTCCATCGCCGAGCCCACCGCCATCACCACCGATTTCACCTTCGAGGCCGCCCCGACCGACCACGGCTACCACAGGGTGATCCACCGCACCGAAGACGTGCAGATCCTCGGCCTGCCCGCGGGCCCCATCCTCCTTGGCGCCGCGGTCCTGGCCGCAGCCGGCGTGATCATCGCCATCGCCCGCGCCATCCGCCCGCCCGCAGGCCCTGACAGCCCCCGGTAGACCACCAACAGCACACCGCTCGAACGGGACATCGCGGCGCGGAATCACACAAGCCCCTCGGCAGTCCCGTCGGTGCGCTGCCGAGCCGTGGGGATGAGCATGCTGTCATGAGCGAGCCGAGGGGTTCCGGAGGGGACGGCGTCGTCGCCGCGGTGCTGCTGCTCGCGCTACGGCTCAGGCCCCGATTGCCGGGCCGATGGTCGGCCACGAGGCGTGCAGGGTGTCCTCCCAGTAGGACCAGGAGTGGGTGCCGTTGGGGCGGTAGTCGACGTGCACGGGGATGCCCAAGAGGCGCAAACGCTGTTCGAACGAGACCGTGCAGGCGTTGACGCCGACCTCCACCGGGCCACCGAGGAAGATGTTCTCGGCCAACTGCGGCTTGAACTCGTTCTCGTAGGGGCCGGGGATTCCGGTGCCGGTGGACAGGTAGATCGTCTTGCCGCGCAGCCGCTCGGCCAGCAGCGCCGGATCGTGCTCGGACCAGGCGGGGCCGCCCGGCAAGCCCCACATCCGCATCGGGTCGCCGCCGCGGTTGGCAATCGAGAACAGCATCGCGGCCTGGGCAAGACCGGTGTCCGGGCAGGCGCTGTAGCCCGCGACCGCGCGATAGAGCTCGGGATTGCGGGCCGCGAGGATGAAGGCCGCGTTGCCGCCCATGGACAGGCCGCCGATCGCGTTCACACCGTTGCCGCCGAAGCGGGCGTCGATGATCGGCGGCAGCTCCTCGGTCAGGAAGGTCTCCCACCGGTAGCGGCCGAACCGCGGGTCGTCCTGCTGCCAGTCGGTGTAGTAGCTGGCCTGGCCGCCCACCGGGAGCACTACGTTGACATCCTTGCTCGCGAAGAAGCTCTCGGCATCGGTCGCATTGGTCCAGGTGCTCTGCGCGACACCGGGATCCAGGCCGTCGAGCAGGTAGTACGAAGGGCGTGCGCCGCCGCCCATCGGGTGCAGCACCTGCACTTGGATGATCTTGCCCATCGACGGCGAGTCGATGAACACCGCCGACTTGGTCGGACCGAGGTCATCGATCCTGACCACCTGGGCGGCCGCGGCCTGCGTAGGCAACGACACGAGGGGTCCGAGCACACCGAGTGAAAAAGACAGCACCGCCGCAGCAACAAATTTTTGTCGCATGTCCCGCCTCCATCGGCACACCACACCTGGCTTTTCAACGTAACTCACCGATAGCCGCCGTGGAGGAGAATGACATTCAGGCGTTTCTTCAGCAATCACCCGGTCGAAACGTACTTTCGCGAATACCGCGTTTCGGACCGAACCGACACCGGGTCGCGCGGCGGGTCGATTCGCCACCCGCCGCCCACACAGCGCTTACGACGCTGGTGCAATCCGCCCGAGCGCGCCGCGAATAGACCCGGCCAGATAATCGAGGTCGGCCCGTTTCGGGCTGGTCGGCCTGCCACGCAGGCCGAAGCCGTCACCAGGCGTGCGCGGGATCACATGCAGGTGCACATGGAACACCTCCTGGCCCGCGGTCACCCCGTCGGCCAGAAAAAAGTTCACTCCGTCGCAGCCCACTTCCGACGCCCGCAGCGCCGCCGCCAACTGCTGCCCCACCTGGAACAACTTCCCGCCGAGCGCCGGATCCAGCTCCGCGAGACTGCGGGCGGCCACCTTCGGCACCACGAGCAGATGCCCCGGCGTCATCGGCCGAATATCCATAAACGCCAGCACATCGTCGTCTTCGTACACCGTGCTCGCGGGCGCCCGCCCGTCGATGATGTCGGCAAAAATCGTGTAAGGGTCCACACGGCACCTTAACGAGCGCACGCGGGCACGCTGCCCGGCTCCCGCCGACCGGCGTGATCGGCGGGAGCGTCAGCGGTCAGAGGATCGGAGACGGCGTGTAGCGCGCTGCTTCCGGGTAGGAGTCGACGAGCTTCTGCACCTGGGCGATCACATCGGAGACCTGGGCTTCGGCGGCGCCGATGAAGGCCGACTTATCGGCGAGGGCCACATCGAGCGCCGGGCGGTCGAGGGGGAAGCGGTCATCGGCCGCGAGGCGGTCGAGGAGGTCGGGCTCGCGCCCCTGTTCACGCATCGCAAGGGCGACGGCGACCGCGTGTTCCTTGATCACCTCGTGTGCGGTCTCGCGGCCGACACCGGCCCGGACCGCCGCGATCAGCATCCGGGTGGTGGCCAGGAAGGGCAGGTAGCGGTCGAGTTCACGAGAGACGACGGCCGGGTAGGCGCCGAATTCGGCCAGCACGGTGAGGAAGGTCTCCATCATGCCGTCGATCGCGAAGAAGGCATCCGGCAGCGCGACGCGACGAACCACCGAACAGAAGACGTCGCCCTCGTTCCACTGCGCGCCCGCCAGCTCAGCGGCCATCGACGCGTAACCACGCAGCACCACCTGCAGGCCGTTGACGCGCTCGCAGGAGCGAGTGTTCATCTTGTGCGGCATCGCCGAGCTGCCCACCTGGCCGGGCTGGAAGCCCTCGGTGACCAGCTCATGGCCCGCCATCAGGCGGATGGTGTGCGCGAACGACGACGGACCCGCACCAACCTGCACCAGCGCCGAAAGCACGTCGTGGTCGAGCGAACGCGGGTACACCTGGCCGACGCTTGTCAGCACAGTCGCGAAGCCGAGATGCCCGGCCACCTGCTGCTCCAGTTTCGCCAGCTTGGCCGGATCGCCGCCGAGCAAGTCGAGCATGTCCTGTGCGGTGCCCATCGGGCCCTTGATGCCGCGCAGCGGATACCGCTCGATGAGTTCGCGCAACCGGGTCAGCGCGATCAGCAGCTCGTCGGCCGCGGAAGCGAAACGCTTACCGAGCGTGGTGGCCTGCGCCGCGACATTATGCGACCGGCCCGCCATCACCAGCGCCTGATACTCGGCGGCGCGCTCGGCCAGCCGGGCCACGATGGCGACGCCGTGCGCGTGCACATGCTCGAGGGAGAGCCGGATCTGCAGCTGCTCGACGTTCTCGGTGAGATCGCGGCTCGTCATGCCCTTGTGCACGTGCTCGTGCCCGGCCAGCGCGTTGAATTCCTCGATGCGGGCCTTCACGTCGTGGCGGGTGACCCGCTCACGCTCGGCGATAGCGGCGAGGTCGACCTGGTCGATCACCCGCTCGTAATCGGCGATCACGCCGGGCGGCAGCTCGATGCCGAGGTCCGACTGGGCCCGCAACACCTCCAGCCACAGCCGCCGTTCGAGCACGATCTTGTTCTCGGGCGACCAGAGATGCACCAGCTGCGGACTGGCGTATCGAGTGGCGAGGACATTAGGGACGAGGCTCACGACTGCGCCTCGCTGACGCTCGGCTCCGTCGTCAGCCAGGGCGCTGCACATGTGGCTCGTTCGCTACGCTCTCTCACGACTCCGCCTCGCTGACGCTCGGCTCCGTGGTCAGCCAGGGCGCTGTTCCCATGGCTCGTTCGCTGCGCTCTCTCACGTCTTGTCAGTCTAGTGCCCGGAACCTATCGATCTGCTGCGGTGTAGCCGGCGCGACGATATCGATCACCTCGAGCAGCGCGCCACGCGCCATTCGCCTTGGCTCCGGGTCCAATTCGCTCAACGCGGCCACCACCGCGCCGTCGACGACAGCCACCAGCCTGCGCAATTGCTCCGGCCGCACCATTCGATCGGACCGGCGAAGCACATCGGCGAGCAGCTCGTCCAGTTGCGCCCTTAGTCGTAGCTGGACCTCCCGCAATTCCGGGTGCCGCGCCGAGGCCACCGAACGCTCGTATCGCGCGATCAGCTGCCCGCGGGCGTCTTCGTCGTTGCCGTCGGTCCCCACCAGGAGATCGAGTACCAGGTCGACCGTCGCCTCGGCGCCGCGCCGCCGGTGGCTGACGTCGCCGACCCGGTGCCGCATCGCGTCCAGCTCCGCGTTGCCGCTGAATTCGACCGCCCGCGCGATCAGATCATCGAGCGACTCGAAGTAGTACGTGGTCGACGCCAACGGAAGGTCGGCACGCGTCGCAACAGAGCGATGCCGCACCGCATCGAATCCGCCTTCGAGTAACAACTCGGCGGCGGCGGCTACCAGAGCCTGGCGACGCCGTTCGCCTTTCGGGGTCGTCGCGGTTATCACCGTGCCATCGTGCCAGTCGTCATCAGTTCATCCGTGCGAAATCAGAGAGGAAACCCAGCCATCGTTGTTTTACCGCATCTGGGCCTTCGGGGTGACGAACTGTGCAAACTCATTGCCGGACACGAGGATCAGCCACGCAGATAGTGACCGAGCCGGACCAGCGCCGCCTCGATGTCCGCGGTGGCTCCGGCAAACGAGAAGCGCACGGTCCGATGTCCTGCGACGGTGTCGAAGTCGAGGCCCGGCGCGAGCGCGACACCGGTGTGGTCGAGCACGTCCGCGCACCACTTCCTGGCATCGTCGGTGAGGTGGCCGATATCGGCATAGGCGTAAAAAGCGCCGTCGGCAGGCGCCAGGTCGGTGATGCCGAGTTCGGCCAGACCGTCCAGCAGCAGCCGCCGGTTCACCGCGTAGCGCCGGACATGCCCGTCGAGCTCGGCCTTCGCCTCCGCGCCGAACGCGTGCAGCGCCGCGTACTGCGAAATCGCGGGCGGGCACACCGTCATATTCGAGGCGAGCCGCTGCAACGCGGGTCGTAAACCGCTGGGCGCCAGCATCCAGCCCAATCGCCAGCCGGTCATCGAGAAGTACTTCGACACCGAGCCGATGACCACCGATTCGCGGGAGGTCTCCCACGCCGAGGAGGTGCCCGCGCTATCGCCCGCGTAGGTGATGCCGTGGTAGATCTCGTCGGAGATCAACAGCGTTCCGTGCGCGTCGCACCAGCGAGCCAGGGCGGCGAGTTCCGCCGGATCGATCATGGTGCCGGTCGGATTGGCCGGGCTCGCGACCACCAAGCCCGCGGGCGGCTCCGGCAGCGCCTCCAGCATCGCCACGGTCGGCTGGAACCTGGTCCCGGCGCGGCAATCGAGCTCGACAACGCGGCAACCGAGCGCCGCCAAGGTGTTTCGGTAGGCCGGATAGCCGGGACGGGCCACCACGACGGTGTCGCCGGGGTCGAAGGCGGCGAGGAAAATGAGGGTGAACGCGCCGGAGGAACCGGTCGTCACCACCACGTCGTCGGCGTCGACCTGGTAACCACAGGTGTCGCGGTGGTGCTCAGCGATCGCCTCCCGCAACGGCAGAATCCCGAAAGTCTCTGTGTAGCCGAGCAATTCGGAATCGATCGCTTCCTTCGTCGCGCGTAGCACCGGGGCGGGCGCCGGCGTCGAAGGCTGCCCCGCCGCGAGCACCAGCACATCACCGTGCGATCTGGCGCGCTCCGCGGCGGCTTTCCAGACATCCATCACGTAAAAAGGTGGAATGGTCGACCGGCGAGATTCTCTTGGCACCCGTCAGACGGTAGATGGTCGAGCCAGACGACGCCTCGCTGACGCCCGCCTTTTTTCGGGCGCGACCGACTCCGGAGGTCGATCAGGGGCGCACCGCTTCCCCGATCGAGGTGTGTCGGCACGCGGTCGGCCCTGTCCGGGCGCGCGATCAGGCTATGGTCGGCTCAATGCTTGACAAAGCTCGCCGCGCTGGGCTGGAACGCATACGTGGAGTGGGTGGCATCGGGGTCATTCCGCGGGATTGGCGTGTCAAGCCGCAGGAACGCCCGCACCGTGACGTCAGCGCCCTGATCGCGCGCGCCGAGCGCGAACTGCACAACCTGCGGCAGCGACCGCGGCCCGACCTGCGCAAGCTCTGGCAACAGCGACTGGAGCCCGACTACCGCGCGCTCGTGCGCAAACATCGGATCCTGATCGCCGGTCTCTGCGCGACCGCGCTGTTCGCCGCCGCCGATTCGTCGTTCACCTGGGGCGTCATCGACCGGGTTCCCGATCAGGGCGAAGCGCAACGCGTCGCCTTCGCCTATCCACAGCAGGTGCAGTCGACCCCGCCGTCGGCGCGCAGGTACCTCAACGCAATCGCCAACGGCGAGCTACTCCGCGAGCAGGCGGTGGTCGCCGCCGCCACGCGCAGCACCCTCGAACGCGCCAAGGCCGAGGCCGCCGCCGCGGTGGCCGGGGAACAGCAGCCGTGGATGACCAGCAGCGCGCCGGTGTATCCCGGCTCGATCGTGCCGGGCAGCACCGGCTTCGTGTTGCCGGCCCGAGGCGTCTTCACTTCCGGATTCGGTTCTCGCTGGGGCACCTTCCACAACGGCATCGATATCGCGGGACCGATCGGCACGCCGATCTACGCCGTCGCCAACGGCACCGTCATCGACGCGGGCCCGGCTCAGGGCTTCGGGCTATGGGTGCGCATCCGGCACGACGACGGCACCATCACGGTCTACGGGCACATGTACGACTTCTTCGTGTCCGTCGGCGAGCGCGTACCGGCGGGCATGCAGATCGCGCGCATGGGCAACCGCGGCGATTCTTCTGGTCCACACCTGCACTTCGAGGTCATCCTCGGCGGCACGCACGTGGACCCCCAGCAATGGCTGGGCGTCCACGGCCTCACCTTCGGATAACTCGCCTCAGACCGTGATCCGGTCCTCGACCGCGGCCAGGCCGATGTCGGTGCGGTAGTGGCTGCCGGGGAGTTTGATCGAGGCGACGCGCTCGTAGGCGTGCGCGCGGGCCTCCGACAGATCCGCGCCGACGCCGACGACGCTGAGGACCCGGCCGCCCGCGGAGACCAGGGCGCCGTCCTCGCGCTGCGCGGTGCCCGCGTGCAGGACCGTGGAGTCGTAACGAGTGCCGTCTCCCGCGCCGGTGATGACGTCCCCGATGCGCGGGCGGCCCGGGTAGTTTTCGGCGGCGACCACCACGGTGATGGCGGAACCGTCCCGCCAGCGCGGCGCGTCGACATCGGCAAGGGTGCCGGTGGCGGTGGCGTTCAGCAGCTCGGCCAGCGGGCTCTCCAGCAGTGCGAGCACCGCCTGCGTCTCGGGGTCACCGAAGCGGCAGTTGAATTCCACCACGGCGGGGCCTGCCGCACCGATCGCAAGCCCCGCGTAGAGCAGGCCGGAGAACGCGCAGCCGCGCCGCACCAGTTCGGCGGCGACCGGCTTGACCACGTCCTCCACGATCTCGGTGACGGTCTCCTCGGGCAGCCACGGCAGCGGCGTGTACGCCCCCATGCCGCCGGTGTTGGGTCCGGTGTCGCCGTCGCCGACGCGCTTGTGATCCTGCGCGGGCAGCAGCGGAACCACGGTTTCACCGTCGACCAGGCAGAACAGCGAAACTTCCGGCCCGTCGAGGAAAGATTCCAGCAGCACTGGATGACCGTTCTCGAGCAGTTCGGCGCCGTGGTCGCGGGCCGCGTGCCGGTCCGTGGTGACCACAACGCCCTTGCCTGCGGCCAGTCCGTCGTCCTTCACCACCCAGGTGGGGCCGAAGCGGTCGAGCGCGGCGTCGAGTTCGGCCGGGGTGTCCACGATCTCGCTGTGCGCGGTGCGCACCCCCGCCGCCGACATGACGTCCTTGGCGAAGGCCTTGGAGCCTTCGATCCGCGCGGCCGCGGCGGAGGGACCGAAGCAGGCGATGCCCGCCGCGCGCACCGCGTCGGCGACACCGAGCACCAGCGGCACCTCGGGGCCGATCACCACGAGGTCCGCCGACAGCTCGGTGGCCAGCGCCACCACCGCCTCCGCCGAGCTCGGATCGACGGGGCGGATCTCGGCGTGCTGGGCGATCCCCGCATTGCCTGGCGCCGCGTAGAGCGCGCTCACCGCGGGGTCCCGGCGCAGCGCAAGGACGAGGGCATGTTCACGGGCTCCGGAACCGATGACGAGTACGCGCACGGCCATCAGCTTAAAGTGTGCCGATTCCCGCGCGACCGGTAGTCGGCGGAGTGAACATACGACATCAGTTGTCGCCTTCCCCGCCGCCGGTGAAACAGCCAGGGATGATGGTTGGGAGAGAACCGGTGTGGGCCCGGTTGTGCCCGCACCTCGCACCCAGACTGCGCAAAGGACGTGCTGACGATGGGTCTGATCGATGGACTGATGGGCAATGCCGGGCGTATCGATCCCGGCCAGGCACAAACGGAGTACGCGAAACTTCTCGGCAACGGTGAACAGATCTATGCCGCGTATCTGCTTGTGCGCGACGCCATCCTGTTCACCAACCGACGCTTGATCCTGGTCGACAAACAGGGTCTCTCGGGCCGCAAAGTGAGCTACCACAGCGTCCCTTACCGAGCGATCACCCACTTCTCGGTGGAAACCGCGGGCACCTTCGACCTGGATGCCGAACTCGCCATCTGGATCTCCGGCTCGCACGAGCCGATCCAGAAGCGGTTCAACCGCCAGGTCGATATCTATGAGGTGCAGGGCATCCTGTCGCATTTCGTCGCGGTGTGAGTCGCGTGAGCGCCCTGCACACGGAAAGGCCTACGCGGACAGCCGCGCCTGACCACCGGTCACCACCGGCCGCACCCGGGTCAGCAGCAGCTCGAGGAATTGCGCGGGCTGCCAGAACGACGCGAAGTGGGTGGCGTCGGTGATCAGCGCGAACTCCTTGTGCGGGGCCTGCACGTCGTCGAAGTAGCGGCGGGCGCGATCGGCGGGCATCAGCGTGTCGTGTTCGCCCTGGAAGATGAAGAACGGGAGCTCGAATCGCGTTCCGTCGCGCCAGGAATCGAAGTGCACCGACTCGACGCCGAGCTGCTCGGAGAACTTCATGCCGGTCGCGCCGTCTTTGAGATCGCGCAACCCGTGCTGGGGTGAGAACCACATCGACGGGAGGATCAGCTTCTTCAGCATCTCGACCAGGAACGGGTCGGAGCTGGTCTTCAATTTGGCGTGCAGGCCCCAGTCCGCCGCCGACCACTTGGTCTCGTCCGCGCCGATCTGCTCCAGCTTCGCTGCGTCGGAACGCTTTCCGTTGTCGCGCAGTCGCTGCACGGTCGCAGAGAACACGCTGTCGTCGCGCTCGCCGCCGAGGATGTTCTGGTCGGTGCCGACGTATGCGGAGAACCGCTCGGGATGGTTGCGGGCAAGGCGAAGCCCGAGCACCGATCCGAAGGAATTGCCGAGCAGCACCACCTTGTCCGTGTGCAGCCTGCGCCGCGCGTAGTCGGTGACCTCCAGTGCGTCATCGAGCAGCCCGTCGAAGCTCACCTCGCCCTGGTCGCCGCGACCGAACGTCTTGCCGGTGCCGCGCTGGTCCCAGCGGACGATGGTGAAGTGCTTCTCCCACTCCTGGGTCCGATTGGCGAAGTAGGTGTTCGTGGCGCCGGGACCGCCGTGCAGGTCGAGCAGGACCGGGTTGGCCAGGTCCTCGCCGCGGATCTCGATCCACTGGTCGATGCCGCCGATGCGCACGAAGCCGGCTTCGGATATGCCGTTGGGGGTGTCGATACGCAGCGCCTTCGCATTGTTGCGACGACGCAGTTGGCGGTGACCGAGTAGGCCGGCGGGGGCGGCGGAGATTGCGGCGGTGGCGGCGAGCGCGAGGGTGATCATGCCGTTCCTAAACTGTGTCCGATGGAAACTGATACGTGTATGTTAGACACAGTTTTGGAGCAGTGTCAACCTCGAGCTGCCGTCGACACGGCCGCGCCGACCCGAGGGCCTGCGCGTAGCCTGCGGGCATGGCTTCTGTTTTCAGTGCGATCATCGACGGCCAGCTGCCTGGCCGATTCGTGTGGGAGGACGAAGAATTCGTCGGTTTCCTCACCATCGCCCCGATCACCCCCGGTCACACCCTCGTGGTGCCCCGCAAGGAAATCGACCAGTGGCAGGACGTCGACGCCGAGATCTTCGCCCGCCTCAACGGCGTCGCCCAGAAGATCGGACAAGCAGTCCGCCAGGCTTGGGACGCGCCGCGCGCCGGTCTGCTCATCGCCGGCCTCGAAGTACCGCACCTGCACGTGCACGTCTTCCCGGCATTCACCATGGGCAACTTCGACATCTCCGGCGCCGACCACCACCCCTCCCCCGAGTCGCTCGACGAGGCCCAGGCAAAGATCAAGCAGACGCTGCGCGACCTCGGTCACGGCGCAAACGTCCCGGACTGAGCTCGTCGTCCACGAAAACGCCGAAGGGCGGTCACCGCGCAAAGATGCGCAGTGACCGCCCTTTTCGTTGTAGCGGCCGGAACAACAACGACCGAGCCTCAACCACTGAGCTCAGCCGCGCAGCGGCTGGAAGAGCCCCCTGTCAGGATTGAACTGACGACCTTTCGCTTACAAGGCGAGTGCTCTACCACTGAGCTAAGGAGGCGGAAAACGGTGATCATCATAACCGGACGCGCCGACTGCGTGACACCGGATTACGGTGCCACGCAGCGGCGGTTCGATCGAACGTCCCGGCGCAGTATCTAGCGGCGGGTCAGGACTGGGCGCCCTGTCGGGCCGCATCGTCGGTGGCCATCGCGTCACGCAGGCTCTTCGGACGCATATCCGTCCAATTCTTTTCGACGTACTCGACGCAGGCAGCGCGGCTGTCCTCGCCGAAAACGACTCGCCACCCGGCCGGAACCTCCGCGAAGGCCGGCCACAGCGAATGCTGCTCTTCGTCGTTGACCAAGACGAAGAAGCGGCCGTCTTCGTCATCGAAGGGATTGGTGCTCAATTTCACCTCACTGGATACTGGCGCATGTACGGGATCGACTCGTGGACTCGTCCGCCGCTGCTGGAGCGTCGGACGATCCCCGAGCGTTGTGTCGACCCTAGCAAGGTAGACGTTACGTGTTGGCGGTTACCTCAGGCACCGAAGAAATCGAGCAGGATCTTGTTGACCGCCTCCGGGCGCTCGAGGTAGCCGTAATGGCCCGCATCGGGAATCTCCTGGTAGCGCGCGCCCGGAATCACCTCGGCGACCTCACGTGACAAATAGGGCGGGATCATCCGATCGTCGGCGAACCCGATCGACAGACACGGCACCTTGATCCCTCGATAGGCCTGCACCCTGTCGAAGTCGTGATCCATCTTGCGCTGCGCGCGGATACCCGGCGTCACCGGACCGCCGGTGAACTCGAACAGGTCCAGCCAGTCGCGGGCAGCGTTCGGGTCGGCCAGGGTCGCGGGCGACAGGTTCATCACCGCGGTCACCGCGGCCTCGTATTTCGCGGGCAGCTGCACGCCGCTGGCGTCCAGGTCGTGCTCGCCGAGCGAGAGCGTCTTCTGAAATTGATCGAGGCGTCCGTGACCGGCCATGAACACGGCCTTGCGCACCAGATCGGGCCGGGCCAGCGCCAGTTCCTGGGCCACCCGCGCCCCCATCGAGGTGCCGACGACCAGCGCGGGACCCTCACCGAGCAGTTCGATGAGTCCTGCGGTGTCGGCGGCCAGCTCGCCGATGGTCATGCCGGCGGCGGCCTCCGACGACGGCGCGATACCTCGGTTGTCGAAGGTGCACACCCGGTATCCGGCAGCGACCAACGCGGGAACCTGATGCAGTTCCCAGACTCTTCCCGGGCTACCCGTCCCCATGATCATCACGACCAGCGGCGCCGATCCCGGCGTGTCCGTTCCCTTGGTTCGGTCGCCCTTGACCTGGTAGTTGAGGGAAATTCCGTTCACCGTGGCCAACGGCATCTTCGAACCCTTTCGTGGAGTTGTGCTGGGCCCCCACGGTATAGGGACCGACCTGGCGGCGCACCGGCCGGGCGAACAGGCATCCGGGTGCGGCGCGCACGCACCAGGTCCGGATACCATTGACTACTCGCACGTACGAGCGTACCGAGCCGGGAGGACAAGAAGATGGCCGCGAAGGGCAGCGCGAACGACATCGCGGACGACGATCTGGAACCACTCGCCGACGAGACCGCCCGCCAGGCGCAGCGCGTCGTCGCCGCGTACGCGGAAGACGCGGACGAGTGCCGGATGCTGTTGTCGATGCTCGGCATCGGACCCAGCGGCCGAGGCGAGTAGCGACCGAGTCGACCAACTCGAGCTCGACGACAACGGCGCCGTCGATCCACCGATAACTGCAGCGGGAAAAGCGACGCGCAAAGGATGCGTGAGTGGACCAGATGACTGACCAGCCGTCCGACGACTCCGAACACGCCCTTCCAGAGCCATTGCCCGATGCCGCGGCGCGCGCCGAGACGAACGGCGCCGGTTCCGGCTTCGTCGTCGTCGCCAATCGACTCCCTGTCGACTTGGAGCGGCTGCCCGACGGCTCCACCCGCTGGAAACGCAGTCCCGGCGGACTGGTCACCGCGTTGGAGCCGGTGCTGCGCAACAACAAGGGGTCCTGGGTCGGCTGGGCGGGCGTGCCCGATATCGATGTCGACCCGATTATCGAGGACGGGCTCGAGCTGCACCCGGTGCCGCTGACCGCCCAAGAGGTCTCCGACTACTACGAAGGCTTCTCCAATGGCACGCTGTGGCCGCTCTACCACGATGTGATCGTGCGGCCGGTCTACGACCGCAGCTGGTGGACCGCGTACGTGCAGGTGAACCGTCGTTTCGCTGAGGCGACCGCGAAGGTGGCCGCCGAGGGCGCGACCGTGTGGGTGCAGGACTACCAGCTGCAACTGGTGCCCAAGATGCTGCGCATGCTGCGCCCCGATCTGACCATCGGCTTCTTCCTGCACATCCCGTTCCCGCCGGTCGAGTTGTTCATGCAGATGCCGTGGCGGGCCGAGATCATCGACGGTCTGCTCGGCGCCGATCTGATCGGTTTCCACCTACCCGGCGGCGCGCAGAACTTCCTGTACCTGGCCAGGCGGCTGGCCGGACAGCCGACGTCCCGAGGGACCGTCGGCGTGCGCTCCAAGCTCGGCGTCGTGCAGGTCGGGTTCCGTACGGTCCGGGTCGGCGCGTTCCCGATTTCGATCGCCTCGGCCGAACTCGACGAGCATTCCCGGCGCAGGTCGGTGCGGGAACGTGCCGCGAAGATCCGCGCCGAGCTCGGTAACCCGAAGAACATTCTGCTCGGCGTCGACCGGCTCGACTACACCAAAGGCATCGATATCCGGCTGGGGGCGTTGGAAGAGATGCTGGTGGAGGGCCGGATCGATCCGGCGGAAACGGTCATGGTGCAGCTGGCGACACCGAGCCGGGAGCGGGTGGAGAGCTACATCCAGATGCGTGGCGACATCGAGCGCCAGGTCGGCCGGATCAACGGCGAGTTCTCCCAGGTCGGCCACCCGGTGGTGCACTATCTGCACCGGCCCATCCCCCGCGACGAACTCATCGCCTTCTTCGTGGCCGCCGACGTCATGCTGGTGACCCCGCTGCGCGACGGCATGAACCTGGTCGCCAAGGAGTACGTGGCCTGCCACAGCGGCCTCAACGGGGCCCTCGTACTGAGCGAATTCACCGGCGCCGCAGCCGAATTGCGTCAGTCCTACCTGTGCAACCCGCACGACCTGGACAGCGTGAAGGACGCCATCAGCTCCGCGCTGGAAGACGACCGCGACACCAAACGCCGCCGCATGCGCTCGCTGCGCCGCCAGGTCCTCGCCCACGACGTAGACCGCTGGGCCCGCTCCTTCCTCGACGCCCTGGCCCAGGACCAGGTCGCGGGCAGCGCGCTGCTCACCGACGACGACGTGTACCCGGAATCCCGGTCACCTCGCAGATAGCTGTGTTGTCTTTGCAGCGCCTGCGGCGCTGCGTGTTCGCGGCCCCCTTGGTCTCGCTTCCGAGCGGCCGAGACTTGCGACTTCGTCGCGTGCGCTTCGGC
>NZ_JBHVDF010000027.1:0-47877 GCF_042802915.1 Nocardia sp. NPDC057440 | reverse complement strand
CGCACTTGCCTACGCCGCCGCGGCCGGGCCCCCCGCTCGGAAGCGAGACGGGCCGCGAACTCTAGTGCTCGGTCTCGCTTCGCTCGGAAGACATCATCGTGCCCAGTGGGAGCGTCGGTAGCCGAGCTTGCGACTTTGGCGCGTTCGCCTCGGGCGCTTCTGGCACGGGCCGCGAACTCTAGTGCCGGATCTCACTTCGCTCGAAATGCGTCATCGTGCCCAGTGGAGCGTCGGTAGCGGAGCTTGCGACTTCAGTGGACGCGCCCCGGCGGCTGTAGAGGCGAGGACAGGTCGCGAACTCTAACGCTCGGGTTTCGCTTCGCTCGGAAGGCGTCATCGTGCCGGATGCGGCTGGGCTGCTCGAGAGGTGGGATGCGCCACGAACTGGCAACTCTGGATCTCGCGGAGAAAGCGTCACCGTGCCACGTGGGAGCGTTGGTAGCCGCTCTTGCGACTTCGGTGGATGCTTCGGTGCCGCGGAGGTGGGGCGGCCGCGAACTCTAGTGCTGGGTCTGCTGCGTGATGAAGGTGTCGTCGTGCCGCGTGGGGGGCGTCGGCAGGGAATGTCGCGACCTCGGTGGATACACACAGGAATCACCCAGGAAAGGTCCAGCGAGTTCCCAGGCGAGTGCCCGACGATGAAACAATGAGCGCGCCCGCGGAGAGCACACCGGAGGCCCGGGTCCTTGTGGTGGACGACGAGCCGATGATTGTGGAGTTGCTGTCGGTGAGTCTGCGCTACCAGGGCTTCGAGGTCGAGACCGCGGCTGACGGCGCGCAGGCGCTGGACAGGGCGCGCAGCTTCCGCCCGCAGGCGTTGATCGTCGATGTGATGATGCCCGGCATGGATGGGTTCGGGCTGCTGCGCAGGCTGCGCGCCGACGGCATCGACGCGCCGGTGCTGTTTCTCACCGCACGTGACGAAGTGCAGGACAAGGTCGCCGGACTCACTCTCGGCGCGGACGATTACATCACCAAGCCGTTCAGCCTGGAGGAGGTTGTCGCACGGCTGCGGGTGGTGCTGCGCCGGTCCGGTCACCATGCGCCGGTGCGGGAGAGTTCGCGCATTCGATTCGAGGACATCGAACTCGACGACGACACCCACGAGGTGTGGAAGGCGGGCGAGCCGGTTCCGTTGTCCCCCACCGAATTCACCTTGCTGCGCTACTTCATGGTGAATGCGGGCACCGTGCTGAGCAAGCCGCGCATTCTGGATCACGTGTGGCGCTACGACTTCGGGGGTGAGGTCGGTGTTGTGGAGACCTATGTGTCCTATCTGCGCAAGAAGGTCGATACGGGAAACGAGCGTCTGATCCACACGCTGCGGGGTGTCGGCTATGTGATGCGCGCGCCTAATCGCGCGCGACAGGCCGAGAAGTGACGAACACGCGCATTCGGAAAGTCCGCAGCAGGCTCGCACGGAGATGGTCGGCAATCCCGCTTCGGGTGACATTGGTGCTCGCCCTCGTTGTACTGGCCGGGCTCGGTCTGCTGGCTTCCGGAATGGTGGTCACCTCCGTATTGGAAGATTCGCTGATGCGCCGCACCGATCAGCAATTGCGGGACGCCTCGATGGCGTGGATGCGGCCACCACGGCCCGCACCACCCGGCGCACCGCATTTGCCGACCGTCTTCTACATCCGGTCCGAACCGACCGCGGGTAACGGCATCCGGCTCGAGACCCCGTTCAATGTGGAGGCCGAACCTGCGCTGCCGGATCCGCCGCCGTGGCGGACCGACCGCGATCCCCCGCCGGGGGTTATCGCCATCACCAAGCCCACCACGGTCGGCTCCAAGAACGGCGCGTCGGTTCAGTGGCGGGCCATCACCGTGCGAACACCGGACGCCACCACGACGGTGGCGCTGCCGCTCACCCAGAACATCGAGACCGTCCGCCACCTGATCATGCTTCAACTGATCGTCGGCGCGGCTGTCCTCGCCGCGCTCGCGGTGGCCGCCTACTTCGTGATCCGGCGCAGTCTGCGGCCGCTGCGCGGAGTCGAGAAGACCGCCGCCGCGATCGCCGCCGGGGATCTGACTCGCCGAGTTCCGGTGCGCGGCACCAATACCGAGGTCGATCGACTGTCGCAATCGCTCAACGGCATGCTCGCCCAAATTCAGAGCGCCTTCGCGGCGACCGAGGCGTCGGAGTCCGCGGCACGCCGCTCCGAGGCGAAGATGCGCCGCTTCGTCGCCGACGCGAGCCACGAACTGCGCACGCCGCTGACCACGATCCGCGGCTTCGCCGAGCTCTACCGCCAGGGCGCTACCACCGACCCGGCCCTGTTCATGAACCGGATCGAACGCGAGGCCCAACGCATGGGCCTGCTGGTCGAGGACCTACTGATGCTGGCCCGGCTCGACGCGCAGCGCCCCCTGGAGCAGGGTCCAGTGGATCTGCTCGCCGTCGCAAGCGATGCCGTGCACAACGCCCGGGCGATGGCGGCCGCCAACGGCTCGGACGGCCCGCATCGTTCCATCGAACTGGAAATACGTTCCGGTGAAGGCACATTGGAGGTGAACGGCGACGACGAGCGGCTGCGCCAGGTGCTGGCCAATCTGCTGAACAACGCACTCACCCACACCCCGCCGGACGCCTCGGTCAAGGTGCGTCTGACGCCCGAGCTGGACGAGATCCTGCTCGAAGTCGCCGACACCGGCCCCGGCCTGCCCACCGACGAGGCCGAGCGCATCTTCGAACGCTTCTACCGCACCGACAACTCCAGGACCCGCGCCAGCGGCGGCACCGGCCTCGGCCTATCGATAGTCCAAGCCCTGGTGGTCGCCCACGGCGGCACGGTTGCCGCCGACAGCGTGCCAGGATCGGGAACCACTTTCACCGTGCATCTTCCGCGATCGACGCGACGAGCGGGCGCGTAGGGCTTCCAGATCTCGTAATCGACTGTCAGACTTCGCAATTCGAATCGATTCGAGGCGATTCGAGGCGATTCGAGGCGATTCGAGGCGATTCGAGGCGAGAATTCTTGATATCGTGCGGAATGGCAGGTGCGGGCCATCCGCACGAGACCGATCGCTCTGTATCCACGCTTCGCCGCACTGATGCGGGCCTACAGCGCGCTGTTTCCGACCGCGGCCGACCGCGCCCTGCTCATGGCATCGTGAACTGCTGCCGGTGCACCGGCAGCGGGTCGGTGCACCAGCTCAGACAGGCGTGACCTGCGAAACCAGCCAGTGGTCGTCGCTGTTGTCCAGGGTGACCCGGACCCGGCTGCCGGTGGAGGTGCCCTGCGGCGATTCCTGACTGGTGGTGACCTGGTTGAGGAAGATCAGGACAACCGCATGCGAGTGATCGGCCGAAACCACGCCGCGCGCCTCGGTGGTCGCCTTGACGCTGAGCTGCTTCTCCTTGGCGCCCGGCGCGATGGCCTGTTTGATCAATTTCAGGTAGTCGTCGCGGAAGCTCGCCGAGAGCTGATCGGCCGCCTTCGGCAGCTCGGTGTCCACGGTCTTGTAGTCGTAGGTGAACATGGCCGATACCGTGCGGTCGGCCGCGTCGACCGCTTCGGTGCGCGACTGCTCCGACCGCCGATCATCCCAGTACCGATATCCGTTGATACCGGCCACGATTCCCGCGACGACCACGATCACAGCCGTCACGAGCAGCAGGATCTTGCCTTGTAGTCCACTCATCCCACGAACTCCACGTTGGACGCGGACAGCCCGGAACCGTTGCGAGTCACGGTGACCCGGAACCGGTAGAACCGCGTCTGCGGCTCGGCCTGACCCGCGTTGGTCAGTGTCTGTTTGGCGGCGACGAGGATCTTTGCCGAGCTCTCGTCGTCACTCTCGACCGCGGCCTCCACGATCTCGCCGTTGGAGACGACCTTGGCCTCCTTGACGATGTTGAGGAACGGGTCGACCCGGCCGTCGAATTCGGTCTTGAACTGGCCGGAGGCGACCGAAAGGATCCGGTCGATGTCCTCCTTGGCGGTATCGGCCCTGATGGTGGTGAGGTTGAGGATCGCCTGCCTGGCGGTCTGGCTGTATTCGGTGCGGCGGGCGTCGCGGTCGTCGACGGATTTCATCGCCATGACCGACCAGCCCGCGCCGATCACCGCGGCGACGGCCAGCAGTGCGCACGCGGCCGCGGCCAGGACGCGGGTGCGTCCTCCGCCTGCCTTCGTTTCCCCGGCCTGCCCGGAGTCGCCGGGCTCATCGGCATCCTTGGCGGTTTCCGCCGATGATGTGCCGAGGTCGACCCGGCTGCCCTCGGCAGGCTCGGCGTCCGGCACCGTCGATGCGGCCGACGTCGATGCGGCACCGGCAGTCGCGGTGTCCTCGGGTCCGGCCGCCGCGCCGAGCGCCGAGGCGCGAGCCGAGAAGCCCTTCGCGACCGCGGACATCGAGGCGGCGGACTCGCCCGACCCGGTCTCCTCGACCGGAGGCCCAGCCGAACGCACCGCGCGTCGCCGCGCGCGGTGAGTATCTTCGTTGATCTCACTCATCGTTGCTGCTCCTCAAGCATTGCCTGCCAGCTCGACGGTACCGTGCCCGATCCGTCCGGCCCGACGTCGCCTTGCCGGTAGGTGCGTCCGTCCGTACCGATGTACACGCCGGTGGCGGGGTCGTAGGGTTTGGCCGCCGTAGGCGTGCCGCCACCGTAGCTCGCGGGTGCGACCGGCACCGCCGCAGGCGCGACAGGCGCGCCGGCGGGAGCCACCGGCCGCGGCGGACCGAACGGCGGGTTGTCGCCTTCCGGCACGTACCCGGTACGGCACAGCTCCGGGGTCGGAGCGCGCACGCCCGGCACCTCCATGCACGGGGTGTTGCGGATGCCGCGCACCTCGATGGGTGAATCCTGCGGCACCTTGCAGTACAGGCCGGGCGGGGTGTCGATGGCGTCCAGCTCGCTGGGCGAGCGACGCTGATCCGGCGGCAGGAAGCCGGTGGTGCAAGCGGGCGGATCGTTGATAACGGCCATGAAGTCGACCAGCACGCCATATTCCAGCGGTCCGCGGATGATGGTCTCCAGTGCCGCGATCAGCGGCGGGAGAACCACCAGGAGTTGTTCCAGCCCAGCGTGATACGTGACGGCGACCTGTCCGGTGCTGACCAGATTCCGCAACACGATCGGCAGCGTGGGTCGCAGATCGTTGAACTGCGCGCTGACCCGCTGCAACGCGGCGGGACCGTTGCGCAGCAGATTGCGCAGCGCGGGATCGTGCGCGCGCAGTTGGTCGGTCACCGTCGCCAGATCACTTGTCCACGAACGGATCGCCGCATCGGACTGTGTTTGGGTGTCCAGCAGCGGCCCGATCTGATCCAGCAGCTTCTTGGTCGGTTCCGCGCTGTCCTGTGCCTCCTGCACCAGCAGGGCCGCCGAATCGATGAACCGCTGTAGATCGGGCCCCGCACCGTTGAAGGCCCGGAATGCCTCGTCGATGACTTGCCGCAGCCGGGTGTCGGCGACGCTGGACAGCAGCCGGTCGGTCTGGTCGAGCAGCGATCCCACATCCTGTGGCAGCTTGGTGCGCTCCACCGGAATCACCGAGCCGGCGGCCAGGTTTCCGCCCTTGGGCTGCTCGACGGGCACCAGATCGACGTACTGTTCACCGATCGCGGAAACGCTGCGGATCCAGGCGTCCACATCGGCCGGAATCTTGTAGTCGCTGTCGATGGACAGTTCGGCCTCGACACCGTCTTCGGTGAGCCGAACTTCCTTGACCACACCGACATTCGTGCCGCGATACGCGACGTTCGAGGTCTGGTAGAGGCCACCGGTCGCCTCGAGTTGAACGATCACGTCGTAACGTCCGATGCCGAACATCGCGGGCAATTGGACGTACATGCCGCCCATCACCACCAGGCCGATCACCGTGAGCACGGCGAAGATCGACAGCTGGATGCGGACGAATCGGGTGAGCGTCATCGTCCCGGACCCCCTTGTGGCGCAGTGGCTCCCGGCAATGGCACGGTGAGTCCTGGGATGGCGGGCAGCCCCGGGATCGGCGGTAGGCCGGGGATAGTCGGTGTGGGCCGGCCCTGAGCGGGCGGCGGTTGCAGCGGCCCGGTCGCCGGGTTCCCGCTCTGGGTGGCCGTGTCGGGCGCGAACCCGCCGAGCACACCTTCGACGCCGCCGAACCGGCCGCCGAGCGGTGTTCCGGTGAGCCAGTTGGTGTCCAGCCGTTTCCCGGTCAGATCCATGGTGATGTACAGGTTGAGGTAGTCGCCCTTGATCGCGTTGTTGAGGTTCTTCATCGGGAACGGGAACGTGGGCAAGATCTTGAGCGCCTCGATGAGGTTGTTGCCGGTGTCGGCGAGCGTCTGCACGACCGGCGCGAGGCTGCGCAGATTCGACTTCAGGTTCTCACCGCTCGCGGCGACGACCCGCCGGGTGACGTCGCTCAGTTCGCCGAGCGCGGTGATCGCATGGGTGATGTTCGCCGTGCGATCGGCGAGCACGGTGAGCGCGGGATGGATCTGCTCGATGCCGGTGGCCAGCACCTCGCGCTGCTGGACGAGTTCCCCGCCGAAGCGATCCAATCCGCTCATCGCCCTGATGATGTCGTTGCGCTGCGCGTCGAGATTGGTGGTGAGTTCGGCCAGTTGCGGCAGCAGGTCACGGATGTCGTTCTCGCGACCGTGCAACGCGGAGTTGAGCTCGCGGGTGATCGTCTCCAACTGTGCGATGCCGCCGCCGTTGAGCACCACCGACAGCGACGAAAGCACCTGCTCCGTGGTCGGGTAGATCCCCGCGCGGTCCAGCGGAATGAGATCCCCGGCGCGCAGTTGCCCCTGCGGCGCGACATCGGTCGGCGGGGCCAGCTCGAGATGATTACTGCCGAGCAAGCTGGTCTGACCGATCTTCGCGACCGCGTTGGCCGGGAGCTTCACCTCAGGATCGAGCGAAACGGTGACCAGCGCATGCCAGCCCTCCACCTCGATCTTGGTCACCGTCCCGACCGCGACGTCATCGACGCGAACCGGTGAATTCCTGGTCAGCGTGGTGACATTCGGCATCTGGATGCGCACCTCGTAGGAGCCTTTCCCGGTCCCCTGGGTGCCGGGCATCGGCAGCGAATTCAGGCCGTCCCACTGGCAGCCGGAGACGCCGAGCGTCACCGCGATGCCAATGGCGAGGGCACCTATCCTGCGCATCGAACGCGGTCGCGTCATCGCCCTCCTCCCGGAATAGCCAGTCCCTCTAGCCCATTCGGCACTGTTACCGGCGCCGGCTGCGGTGCCGTCGATGGCGCCCGCGCCGCCAGGCTCGGTGGGCTGTACACCAGCTGGTTCGGGAACGCGGTCACGCTGGAGGCCGGATTCAGCAGTATCGGCGCGTAATTCATGGCCAGCGAGCTGATCACGGGTGCGATGTATTGGGCACACAGATCGGCGGAGCGGGCGGAATCATTGGCCTCCAGCGCCCGGACCGATCCACACAGGAAGCTGAGCGGATCCGCCGTGTTGTTCAGCGCCACGGCGCCGGTGACCGTGCCGGTCGCGGGCTTGTAGATCTGATAGAAGTTCACCAGCGCCGTCGGTCCCGAGTGCAGCACCCTTTCCAATTCCGGCTGCTTGTCCACCAGTATCTGCGTGACGTCGGCCAGCCGCTGCACGCCCTCGGTGAGTTCGGTGCCGCTGCCCTCCAGGAATCGCTTCACATCCGCGAGGGCCGTGTCCAGATTGTCGAGTCCGGCGCCGAGATCCGCGGAGACGCCGGCCAGCACCGAGGACACCGAGGCGAGCCTCCCGCCGAATTGCACGATCTGTTCGTTGCTCGACGACAGCACCTCGACGAACTTCTGCAGATTACGGATGGTGCCGAAAAGGTCGGTGCGGCCATCGGACAGCGTGCTCAAGGTCGACGACAGCTCCCGCAACGTGTCGCGCAGCTTCTGGCCGTTGCCGTCCAAATTATCGGCGGCAGTGTTGATGAAGCGCCCGAACGAACCCTGCGTGTCGTTGCCCACCGGGCCGAGAGTCGTTGCCAGCTTGGACAGCTCGGCCTTGATGTCGTCCCACTCGACGGGGACCGCGGTGCGATCGAGCCCGATCTCCGCACCGTCGCGCAGCTTCGGTCCACCGATGTAGGCGGGTGCGAGCTGAATGAACCTGGCCGACACCAACGACGGCGAAATGATCACCGCGCGCGCGTCGGCGGGGATGTCGATCCCGCGATCGATGGTCACCCGCACCTGCACCCGGTCACGGCCGGGCTCGATCGCATCGATGCGGCCGACCTTGACGCCGAGTACCCGCACATCGTCGCCCGCGTACAAACCCGTCGTGGAGGGGAAGTACGCGGTGATCGTGGTCTTCCCGATTCGGGTGATACCGCTGTACACACCGGCCGCCAGCAGGGCGGCGACGAGCACTCCCGCGACAACCAGCACCCAGCGCGGCAGCTTCCGAACCTTGGTCAGCATGCTCATCGCGGCGGCTCCTGGACTGCGGGCCCGATCGACGGTCCCGGGTTCGTGAAGATATTGCGCAGGTCCTCCGGGAGATGCTCCGGCCATACCAGGGCGTCGACGAGTGGCTGCAGTTCGGTGCTCGACGCGTTCACCACGTAGGCGTTGAACCAGGGACCGTTGCCGACCTGTTCGCCGAGCGCCGCCGAGTACGGTCCGAGTCCGTCGAGCGCCTCGCTGATGTTCTGCTTGTTGCGCTGCAGCAGCGCGAGCACCGAATTCAACTTGTCCAGCGCCGGTTTCAGCTGCGCCTCGTTATCGGCGACAAGTCCGGACAGCTGCTTGGACACACCGTTCACGTACACGATCAGCTGCGCGATCGCGCCGCGACGCCGATCCAGCTCACCGAGCAGGTCATTGCCATCCAGGAGCAGCGCATTGATCTGGTTGCTCCGGTCGGCGAGGATCTTCGTGACGTTCTGCGCACGGGCCAGCAGCTCCGACAGCGCCTGATCGCGGGCATTGATGCTGCGCGACAACGCGGTCACGCCGTCCAATGCGGAACGCAGCGGTGCGGGAGTGTCGGCGAAGGCGTCCGACAGTGCGTCGAGGGTCTTGTCGACCTGATCCATATCCAGCCCCTGCACCGTGCGACCGAGATCGCCGAGCGCGTCGTTGAGCGAATACGGAGAGGTGGTGCGTTCCAACGGAATCGTGTCGTCGGTACGCAACGCTCCGGAACCTTCCGGTGTCACCTCGAGCGACTTGCGGCCGAGCACCGTGTTCGTCTTGACCGCGGCAGCGGTCTTCTGTCCCAGCACGATCGACTCGTCGAGGGTGAACCGGACAAGCACCTTGGCCCCGTCCAGATGGACATCCTCTACCCGGCCCGAGCGCACCCCGGCGACCTGCACCGGGTCGCCGGGCACCAAACCACCCGCGTCGGCGAAGTACGCCGTGAAGGTGGCGCCACCGCGGATGAACGGCAGCCGGTCGAATTGCAGCGCCGACAGTGCCACCGCGATCGCGACGACAAGGCCGACGACGCCGATGGTGACGGCTGGTGATCGCTTCTCGTTCATTTGTTCGGCGCACACCTTCCGGTCGTCTGCTCCCCGGGCAGGTTGACCTCTATCACCTGGCCATTGGGGCCATCCACGAGCATGTTCGTGCCGCAGATGTACAGCTGCAGGAAGGAGCCGTAGGCGCCGATGCGGATCAGCTGCTTGTAGGTGGCAGGCAGGCGTTCGAGCACCCACTGCACGGTGTCGGAGCCACCGTCGAGATTGGTGGCCAGGCGCCCGGTCTGCTCGATGGTGGCGCGCAGGTCCGGCCGCGCCTGACCGAGCAGATCGGTGAGATCGCGCGTGGCTCCGGCGATCCGGGGCAGTGCGTCACCGATCGGGTCCCGCTGGGCGGCCAAACCACTGACCAGGCGCTGCAATTCTTCGAGCGTGGTGGCGAACTGGTCACCACGCTCGTCGATGGTCTGCAACACCGTATTCAGATTGTTGATCACACTGCCGATCAGCTCGTCACGGTCGGCGAGGGTCTTGGCGAACGAGCCGCCGCTGTTCAGCAGCTGCACCAGCGTGCCGCCCTGGCCCTGGAAGATCTGCAGCAGCGCATTGGTCAGATCGTTGACCTGCCCGGGATCGAGGCCACGGATCAGCGGCTTGAAGCCACCCAGCAGCATGTCCAAGTCCAGCGCAGGCGCGGTCTGCTCCTTGCCGATGGTGGCGCCGTCGGGGAGCACCCGCGGCGAACCGGGCCCCTCGAGCAATTCCATATACCGGTCGCCGACCAGGTTTTCGTACTTGATCGTCGCGCGCGTGCTCGCGAGTAACCGGTACTTGCGGTCGACATCGAATTCGACGTGCGCCAGATGGTCCTTGCCCACCTTGATCGAGGTGACCGAGCCGACCGGCACACCGGCGATGCGCACCTTCGAGCCGGGCAGCATCCCCGACGAGCTGGTGAACACCGCGTGGTATCCGTACTCCCTCGCGAAACGGATCTGGCTGAAGACGACCACGAGCCCGGCGAAGACCAGCGTCATCACCAGGGTGAAGATGGCCAATTTGATTGCTGTTCCGGTGTTTTTCACGGCTTGGCCACCCCCGGCAGACCGGCGAACAACAGCTGGAACACCTTGGGCGCTTCGTTCAATCGCGGCGATCCCGTGTTCGGCTGGTACACCGTGCCCTGGCTGGTATCGGTGACGACATAGTCGGCGTGGCTGCCGGGTACGCGGTTCACGACGCCGTTGCAGTGCGGACCGCCGGTGGCGTTCACCTTCGGCAGATCATCCGGATAGGTATACGGCTTGGCGCCGAACATGAAGTTGGTGTTCATCCCGATTCCGGGCTTTATGCCGCCGAACATGGCCTCGGCCGTCGGCATCAGCGGCCCGATGCCATTGATGACGCAGCCGAGCGCGGGCGCGTACTCCCACAGCAGACTGGACGTCGGCCGCAGTAGATCCAGCGTGGTGGCGAGGTTATTCTCGTTCTCCCGCAACACCGAGCCGGTGGTGTCGGCCAGGCCGATGAGGTTCACCAGCACGTTGTCCAGGCTGCTCTGCTCGTCGACGAAGGTATTGCTCGTCGTAGTGAGGTTGTCCACGGTGCGCAGGAGGTCGGGAACGGTGTCGGCGTAGAGCTCGGTGACATCGGCCGTCTTGATCAGGTCCTGTTGCAGGGTGGGCAGATACGGGTTGATGTCCTTCAGGTACGCGTCGCTGCGTGTGAGCAGCTCACCCAGCTTCTGCCCCCGTCCCTGCAGCGCGGTGCCGAGCGCGGTCATCGTCGCGTTCAGTTTCTCCGGCTCGATCTTGCCGAGCAGGTCCGACAGATGCTGGAACAAGGTGTTGAACTCGACGGTCACCGCGGCGGCGGTCACGGTCGCGCCGGGCTGCAGCGACGTCGACGCGGGCTGCTGCGGCACGGTGAAGTTGATGTACTTCGCGCCGAATACGGTGGTGGAACGGATGTCTACGCCCGCGTTCGACGGAACCAGTTTCAGCAGTTCGGGATCCAGCGCGAGCTTCAGCTTCGCACCGTCGCCGATCTGGTCGATCGCCGAAACGCGGCCGATCTCCACCCCGCGCACCTTCACCTTGGCGTCGGGGTCCAGGACAAGGCCGCTGCGCGGTGCGTCGACCGTGACCGTGACCGTCTTCGTGAAGCCGCCGACGAACATGATCATTGCGACGGCGGCGATGGCGACCAGGGTGAGCACCATCGCGGCGCCCGCCAGTTTCAGGCCGAGCCCACCGCGCATGGCTGCTGCCAGGCCGCGTTCTGCTTGCTTCGATTGCGCCATACCGCTTTACCCGGAGAGATGGAAGTTGCCGGAGGTGCCGTAGATGGCCAGCGAGATCAGCAGTGTCACCGTGACCACCGCGACCAACGAGGCCCGCACCGCATTGCCTACCGCGATTCCCACACCGACCGGCCCGCCCGCGGCGTGAAAGCCGTAGTAGGTGTGAATCATCATGACCGCCAGGGCCATGAAGATCGCTTGCGCGAACGACCAGAGGATGTCGCTGGGAATCAGGAACGTCGAGAAGTAGTGGTCGTACACGCCGGCGGACTGTCCGTAGATGACCACCGTCGCGAACCGGCTCGCGATGAACGAACAGATGACCGCCAGCGCGTACAGCGGCACGATCGCGATCATCCCGGCCAGCACTCTGGTGCCGACCAGGTAGGGCACCGGCCGGATCGCCATCGACTCCAGCGCGTCGATTTCCTCGGCCACCCGCATCGCGCCCAGCTGCGCGGTCGAGCCCGCGCCGATGGTTGCGGCGAGGCCGATGCCCGAAATCACCGGCGCCGCAATGCGTACGTTGATGAATGCCGCGAAGAATCCGGTCAGCGCTTCGACGCCGATATTGCCCAGCGAGCTGTAACCCTGAACGGCAATGGTGCCGCCGGTGAACAGGGTGAGAAATCCGACGATGACAACGGTGCCGCCGATAACAGCCAAAGCACCTGTGCCCATGCTGATCTCGGCGATCAATCGGATCGTTTCGGTCCGGTAGTGCACCAGCGCACGCGGGATGGATCCCAGCGTCTGCGCATAGAACACCGCGTGCTTGCCCATCGAATCGAGCGAGCCGGAAACTCGACGCACTCGCCGCACAGTGCGCGGAAACCGGGATTCGATCACGAATGCCATGTGATCACCGCGCCGAGAACTTGATACCGACGGCGGTGACCACGACATTCACCACGAACAGGGCCATAAAGGCGAAGACTACGGTCTGATTCACCGCATCACCGACACTCTTGGGACCACCTTTGACATTAAGGCCCAGATAACACGCCACCAACCCGGCGATCAGTCCGAACAAGCCGGCCTTCACCTCGGAGATGATCAGTTCGGGCAGATGGGTGAGCAGCGTGATGCCGTTGACGAAAGCGCCGGGGTTCACATCTTGCAGCAGCACCGAGAACAGAAAGCCGCCGACGATGCCGATGGTGCAGACCAGGCTGTTGAGCATCAGTGCGACGAAGGTCGAGGCCAGCACTCGCGGCACCACCAGCCGTTGGACCGGATCGATGCCGAGCACGCGCATCGCGTCGATCTCTTCGCGGATCGTCCGGGCACCGAGGTCGGCGCAGATCGCGGTGGCGCCTGCGCCTGCCACGATGAGCACGGTGACGATCGGTCCCACCTGGGTGACCGCGCCGAATGCCGCACCGGCGCCGCTGAGGTCGGCGGCGCCGATCTCGCGAAGCAGGATGTTCAGCGTAAAGCTGACCAGCACGGTAAACGGGATCGCGACGAGCAGCGTCGGAACGATCGAGACGCGGGCGATGAACCAGGCTTGATCAATGAATTCGCGCCCCTGGAAAGGGCGTCGAATGCTTGCGCGGGCGACATCGGCGACAAGTTCGAAAAATCCGCCCACCGCACGCAACGGCACAGCGAGGACCTCGTTCATTCGCGATCCTCCTTGCTCATCCTGCTTGCACAGCTCACAGCGTGATGCCCCCTCGAGGCGTCGTTGCCTCAACGATTAGAACATGTTCATTTTGTCGTAGGAAGCTTTTCGCCAACTTTGAACTGCACTTCTCTTAGACGCGGGGATTTCAATTTGAAACGTGTGTCAGAAATGCATGGCCTGGGCCTTGTGAGCCGTGGCACACCTTTGACTCCCATGTCTACCAAGCGCCGGACCGGTGATCAACAGTTGGTCACATGATCAGCACGTCGACCGATGGCACCCGCCATCAGCGAACGGATCAGCCGAGATCGAGTAAAGAAGATGCCGAAAATGTACGACCTTCCGCCCGATCGGCGAAGTACCCGCCGAGCGTGGCGGCCAAATCGTTCGCTGACCATTGATCACCCGCCGCGTCGAATCGCCGCTCGACCGTCGGCGCCGCCATGAGCGCGACCATCGGCCCGTACACCACGAAGACCTGCCCATTCACCGCGTCGGCGGCGGGCGAGGCGAGGTAGGCGACCAGTCTTGCCACATGTTCCGGCGCGAGCGGATCGACGCCGCCCTCGGGCGCCGCGCTGAACACGGCCTCGGTCATCGCGGTCCGCGCCCGGGGGCAGATGGCATTGGCGCGCACGCCGAAGCGGGAGAGGCCGCGTGCGGCGGACAACGTCAGCGCGGTGATGCCCGCCTTCGCGGCGCCGTAATTGGCCTGCCCCTCCGGCCCGAGCAGTCCCGCCTCGGACGAGGTGTTGACGAGCCTGCCGTAGATCGGCGCGCCCGCTTCCTTGGACTTGGCGCGCCAGTAGGCTCCCGCATTGCGGGACAACAGGAAATGGCCGCGCAGATGCACCGCGATCACCGCGTCGAAGTCCTCGTCGGACATGTTGAACAGCATCCGGTCGCGGGTGATGCCCGCATTGTTGACCACGATGTCGACGCCGCCGAACGCCTCGTCCGCGGTGCGAATGAGCGCATCGGCCGTCGAGCGCTCGGCGATGCTGCCCGCGACGAACTCCGCCTTGGCGCCGAGCGCCCTGATCTCGGCGAGGGTGTCGGCGACAGCATCCGACTCCGACAGGTCGTTGACCACTACCGACGCGCCCGCGGCAGCCAGCGCGAGCGCCTCGGCCCGGCCCAGCCCCGCGCCGGACCCGGTCACGATCGCCACCCGCCCCGCGAGGTCTGTGTTGCCCATCACTTCTTCATCGATCACGGGGCCGACTCTAGAACGTGTTCCTATCTAGAGCAAGGACCGGGTCACTCCAATCGCAGCGCGGCCTTCGGGCACTGCGCCACGGCATCCTCTACATCGGCGAGCCGATCCGCCGGAACCTCGGCCGCCACGATGTGCAGCACGTCCTCGTCATCGAGTTCGAAGACGTCGGGGGCGATTCCGACACAGATTCCGTTCGCCTCGCACTGGTCCAGATCGACACTGACCTTCATGGCAACTCCTTTGACAAGACTGTGATCCAAGCCTAACAACCCGAGCTGACGGCGCGCGCCGCCATCGACCGGATTCACCCTCAATACTGGAACATGTTTCAGTTCATATGCAATGATCGGTTGAACCCAATCGAACGAAGGCATGAGGTATTTGCCATGCGCATTGCGTACACGCCGCAGCAGGAAGAGCTCCGCGCGGAGCTGCGCGACTACTTCGCGCGGCTGATCACCCCGGAGCGCCGTGCGGCGCTGAGCTCGCAGACCGGCGAGTACGGGCAGGGCAACGTGTACCGCGAGGTCGTGCAGGAGATGGGCCGCGACGGCTGGCTGACCCTGGCCTGGCCGAAGGAGTTCGGCGGCCAGGACCGGCCGACGATGGACCAGCTGATCTTCACCGACGAGGCGGCCATCGCGGGCGCGCCGGTGCCGTTCCTGACCATCAACTCGGTCGCGCCGACGATCATGCACTACGGCAGCGAGGAGCAGAAGAAGTTCTTCCTGCCCAAGATCGCGGCCGGCGAACTGCACTTCGCCATCGGCTACTCCGAGCCGGGCGCGGGCACCGACCTGGCCAGCCTGCGCACTTCCGCGGTGCGCGACGGCGACGACTATGTGATCAACGGTCAGAAGATGTGGACCAGCCTGATCGCCTATGCCGATTACATCTGGCTCGCTGTGCGCACCGACCCGACCGCCAAGAAGCACAAGGGCATCAGCATGCTCATCGTGCCGACCACGGCCGAGGGCTTCTCCTGGACACCGGTGCACACCATGGCGGGCCCGGATACCAGCGCCACCTATTACCAGGACGTCCGCGTTCCAGCGAGCTCGCTGGTCGGCCAGGAGAACGGCGGCTGGTCGCTGATCACCAACCAGCTCAACCACGAGCGGGTGGCACTCACCTCGGCGGGACCACTCGGCCTCGCGCTGAGCCAGACCGTGGAGTGGGCGCGCAACACCAAGTCGGCCGACGGCCAGCGGGTGATCGACAAGGAGTGGGTGCAGCTCAACCTCGCCAGGGTGCACGCCAAAGTCGAGTACCTGAAGCTGATGAACTGGGAGATCGCCAGTCGCGCCGATGCGGGCGGCGACGCCGCGCCGCGCCCGTGGGACGCCTCCACCTGCAAGGTGTACGGCACCGAACTGGCCACCGAGGCCTACCGGCTACTGATGGAGATCCTCGGCCCGCAGGCCTACCTGCGCCAGGACTCCCCCGGCTCGGTGCTGCGCGGGCGGCTGGAGCGGATGCACCGGGCCGCGCTGATCCTCACCTTCGGCGGCGGCACCAATGAGGTCCAGCGCGACATCATCGCCATGACCGCCCTCAAGCAGCCGGCCTCGGCGCGCTGACGCGAGACTGTACGAAAGTAGGTAGATCGCCATGGATTTCACCCCGACCGAGGCCCAGCTCGATCTCGCCCGGCTGACCGGCGAGGTGTGCGGCAAGCTGGTCACCGCCGACCGGCTGCGCGAACTCGACAAGACCGCCGTGCGTTTCGACGAACCACTGTGGGCCTCGCTGGCCGAGACCGGCGTGCTCGCGGCGGCGCTGCCGGAGGCCGTCGGCGGCAACGACTTCGGCCCGCTGGAACAGAGCGCCATCCTGCGTGAGCTCGGCAAGTACGTGGCCGCGGTGCCGTACCTGTGGTCGATTGTGCTCGGCGCGGGCGCGCTTGCCGCGTTCGGCACCGAGGCGCAACGCGAGTGGGCCACCCAGGCCGGTGCGGGCAGCGTGATTCTCACGACCGCACTCGCCGAAGAGCAGAACTGGGAGCCCGCCAAGCCGACAACCACCGCGACCGAAGCCGACGGCGACTGGCGCGTGACCGGCGCCAAACTGGCGGTGCCCTTCGCCGCCCAGGCGACCAGAATCCTGGTCCCCGCCACGGTTTCCGGCCGCACCGCGGTGTTCCTGGTCGACCCGTCGGATGCCTCGATTCAGGTGACCGCTCAGCAGGTGACCGACCTGAGCGCGGAGTACTCGCTCGAATTCACCGACACCCCCGCCGAATTGGTCGGCACGCTCGACAACGGCGCCGAGATCCTGGACTGGCTGTTGACCAGGGCTTGGCTCGGCCTGAGCTCCCAGCAGTTGGGCACCGTCGAGCGCGCGCTGGAGCTCGTCGCCGACTATGCCCGCGAGCGTGAACAATTCGGCAAGGCGGTCGGCAGCTTCCAGGCTGTCGCCCAGCGCCTCGCCGACGGCTACATCGACGTGCAGGGCCTGCGCCTGGCCGTCACCCAGGCCACTTGGCAGCTGTCGGAGAATCTGCCGAGCGCCGAGGCGGTGCACACCGCGAAGTTCTGGGCCGCCGATGCGGGCCACCGCGTGGCCCACACCGTCGTGCACGTGCACGGCGGCGTCGGCATCGACCGCGACCACATCGTGCACAACTACTTCACCGCCGCCAAGCACAACGAATTCGCCCTCGGCGCGGCCACCGACCACCTTCGCGCCATCGGCACCCTCCTCGCGGAAACTCCTGCCTGACCCAGGAATTCCGCACCCGAATCGGCCCGCCGTCCTGCCACGGCGGGCCGATTGCCGTTTCGGGCCGCGCTAGCTCGCGCGACCGCCTGCCGCCGCACCGATCGGGGTCGAGGTCAGATACCGCTGCAGCGTCGGTGCGATATCCACGATGATCTGCTCCCGCGAAAGCCCGACCACCGGCGGCAGCCGCAGCACGTAGCGGCACAGGGCAAGCCCGAGCAGCTGGGTCACGATCAATCCGCCGCGACGCTGCGCATCGGCGGGGTCGCCGAAGCGAAGCACGGCAGGCAACACCTGGTCCGCGAAGACTTGCCGGAAGCGTTCGCTCACCGCTTCGTCGGCGATGGAGGACCGCAGCAGAATCAGCAGGACCTTGTTGTCAGGCTGGTCCTCCCAGATCGCCAGAAAGCGGCGGACCAGCAACTCGCCCACAGCCTCCGCCTCCACGGCCGCCAGATCGGGCAGATTCAGTTCGACATCGACCGCGGCGGCGAACAGACCGTCCTTGCTGCCGAAGTACCGCATCACCATGGACGGATCGATCGCCGCGTCGGCCGCGATGGCGCGAATGGTCGCCTTGCGAAAGCCCTCCGCGGCGAATCGGGCGCGGGCAGCTTCGAGGATCGCCGCCCGGGTGGTATCGGAGCGGCGCGCGGGCTGTTGATCTGGCACGACGGTCATGCCAACAAGTGTATGCCAACAAGTGTTGACTTACACGGGCGGCTGAGTCTACCGTTAAGCCAACAAGTGTTGGCCTACAGATGTTGACCTAGGAGTTCTGATGAGCGCCACCCCGAGCAACGAGCTGCCGGACACCACCTCCGTAGTGATCGTCGGAGCCGGGCCCGCCGGACTGACCGCCGCGATCACCCTGGCCGACGCCGGTGTCGACTTCGTACTACTGGACCGGCTGGCCGAGGGCGCCAACACCTCGCGCGCCGCGGTGGTGCACGCACGGACCCTGGAGGTCCTGCGGGAGCTCGACATCGCCGAGGAACTCATCGCCCGCGGCATCGTGGTGCCGACCTTCACCGTGCACGACGGCGGCCGCACGCTGGCCACTGTGGGCTTCGACGGACTGCCCACGCAGTACCCCTACACCCTCATGGTTCCGCAGGACACCACCGAGAAGGTGCTGCTGGACCGGTTGCGCAAGGCGGGCGGCGAGCCGCGCCGACCGTACCAGGTCACCAGGATCGCCGACGAAAACAACGGCGTCACGGTGGATTACGTCGATGGCACCGGCGCACCGGGGACCATCAGGGCCGACTACGTGATCGGCGCCGACGGCATGCACAGCGTCGTCAGGGAGCAGGTGGGCATCGGGTTCACCGGCGACACCTACCCCGCCTCGTTCGTGCTCGCCGATGTCAAGATGGACTGGCCGATCGCGCGAAACGAAGTGGCGCTGCACCTTTCACCCGAGGGCGTCACCGTCGTCGCGCCACTGCCCGACGACGCCGAACCGAACCGCTACCGGGTCGTCGCCACCCTCGACGAAGCCCCCGAACACCCGGACGCCGCCGATATCCAGTCGATCCTCGACACCCGCGGCCCCGGTGGCGCGGTGAAAGTCCGTGAGGTGCTGTGGAGCTCGCGCTTCCGGGTGCACCACCGCGTCGCCGACCGCTACCGGGCAGGCCGCGTGCTGCTCGCCGGCGACGCCGCGCATGTGCACAGCCCGGCGGGCGGACAGGGTATGAACACCGGCATCCAGGACGCGGCCTTCCTCGGCCCGCTGCTCGTTCGAGTCATCCAAGGCGAGCCGGACGCCGTCCTGGACGCCTACGAAACCACTCGGCGCCCGGTGGCACTCGGCGTCCTCGCCTTCACCGACCGGATGACCAAGATGGGCACCCTGCGCCCGCGGTCCGCCCGGCTGCTCCGCAATACCGTCATGTCGCTCGCGACCCGCATCCCCTCGGTCCGCTACAAGCTGGCCTTCCAACTCGCCGAACTCGCCAACCGCTGAGTCGCCGAGACCGAAAAGATCGGCCCGCCAGGACAACCGGCGGGCCGATCTGCCGGAATTCCTACTGGATGCCTGCTCGCGCCGCGAATACGGAGCCGTCGGCGAAGTCGACCTGCCGATCGGCGTTCGACAGCGCGGTCACCATGCAGGTCCCGAACGACCCGGAGCGATCGAACAGGGTCGCAGTGCCGACTGCGATCCCGTCGGCACTGATGTGACTGTCGGCCTCCAACCCGATCTCCGGCCCGAGAGCGGGCCGCGCCAGCGCGAGCGTCAGATCGGTGTTGATGAACCCGATCCCCGCGCTGCCCCAGTTGGTCATCATGCTCGTCGCCTCGCCGATCATCGCGGCGCCGGCGAACGCCGAAGGCGCCTCCCCCTCGACCACCGACATCGGCACCTGCCAGGTGCGCTTGCGCCCGCCGTTCTGATGCTCGCCGATCCGCGACGACCAGCCGTCGGCTCGACCGTCGCTGTTCCACAGCGGCGGGGTCGGTCCGTCGGCGATCGGCACCTCGGGCGGCCGCGGACCGTCGGCCCTGGTCCAGACCTCTCCCGGCGGCTGCACCGACCGTTTCAAGAAGATCGCCGTCGCGCGGGCCACATCCGCGCCGTCCTGCATCAGCGCGGCATCGGCCACCCGGATCCGCTTCCCCTCCCTGACCAACTCGGTCACCACGGTCACCGGCTTGTTCAGCGTCGGGCGGAACAGGTCGACCGTCAACCGGGCGGGCGTGAACTCGGCAGAACAATGCTGCAGTTCTAGCGCTCTGGCCAGGAGGCCGCAGATCGCGGGCCCGTTGATCATCGTCGACGACCAGGCGCTGACAGCGAACGGCAAGGGCTCGAAGCCGTGTCCGTTCGCGGCGAAAAACGCATAGGGCGTTGCCAATTCGATCTCCTGTTCCACCGCTCGCGACTGCTGGCAGGTCGCTCGAACCAACACCGCAGGCGACTGCTGAAAACGGCGAGGGCCGCCGCATGTCACGGCAGCCCTCGCAGGTATCAGTCGCCCCTACTTCCTACTTGCCGCTCGCCTCGAGGTGGTCATCGGCCGGGCGGACCTCGGTCTGCTCCTTGGCCCAGCGGTAATCCGGCTTGCCCGCGGGCGAGCGCTTGATCTCGTCGACGAACCACAGGCTGCGCGGCTGCTTGTAGGGCGCGATCTCGGTGGTGAGCATGGGGCGCAGCTCTTCCAGTGACGGGCGGTTGTCGCCGCGGCATTGCACAACAGCGACGACCCGCTGACCCCACCGCTCGTCCTCGACGCCGACCACCAGCGCGTCGAAGATCTCCGGGTGCGATTTGAGCGCGCCTTCGACCTCTTCCGGGTAGATCTTCTCGCCACCGCTGTTGATGCTCACCGAACCGCGACCGAGCATCGTCACGGTGCCGTCCTCCTCGACCCGCGCGTAGTCGCCGGGGATCGAGTAGCGAACGCCGTTGATCTCCTTGAAGGTTGCCGCCGTCTTCGCTTCGTCCTTGTAGTAGCCGAGCGGAATGTGACCCTTGCGGGCGAGAATGCCGACCACACCCGAACCCGGCTCCACCGGATTGCCGTCCTCGCCGAGCACCACGGTGGACGCGTCGATCTTCACGCGGGGCCCACCGGTGTGCGTGGCGCCCTTGGTGACGATGGACAGTCCACCGAAACCGGTCTCCGAAGAGCCGATGGAGTCCGAGAGCATCCGGTTCGGCAGCAGCTCGAGGAATTGGTCCTTGAGGGCCGGTGAGAACAGCGCCGCACTGCTCGCCATCACATAGAGCGTCGAAAGGTCATAGGATTTACCGGTTTCCGGGTTGCCCTCGATCAGCGCGTCGAGCATCGGCCGTGCCATCGCGTCACCGGTGATGAAGATGAGGTTGATGCCATGGCGGTCGATGTGCTGCCACACGCCGTGCCCGCTGAACTCGGGGATCATCACGGCCTTGCCGCCGCCGAACAGGCTGTGGAAGGTCGCCCATTGTGAGCCGCCGTGGATCATCGGCGGAATCGGGAAGCGCACCATCTGCGGGTTGGCCGCGCCGACCTTGGCCAATTCCCATTCGTCGTCGACATATTCACCGGTGACGAAGTTGATGCCCGCGCCGAGCACCCGCCATACATCCTCCTGCCGCCACATCACGCCCTTGGGCAGGCCGGTGGTGCCGCCGGTGTAGAGCATGTAGAGGTCGTCCGGGGAGCGATCGCCGAAATCGCGCTCGCCGGAGGACTGCTCGAGCACCGTCTCGTATTCCACCGAATCCGCTGCGGTGGGGATCGTGCCGGTCGTATCGTCGTCGACGACGATGACCGTCTTCAGCAGCGGAGTATTCGGGCGGACACCGGCCACCCTGTCGCTGAAGCGGCGCTCGTGGATCAGCGCGACCATGTCCGAGTTGTCGAAGATGTGCTGCAACTCGTTCTCGACGTATCGGTAGTTCACGTTGATCATCACGGCGCGAGCCTTGAAGATCGCGACCATGGCCTGGACGGCCTCGATCGTGTTGCGCGAGTAGATGCCCACCTTGTCACCCGGTTGGACACCCTGTTCCAGCAGGTAGTTGGCCAGTTTGTTGGCCCGCTCCTCCAGCTGCGCGTAAGTCACCTCACGGCCGTCGTCGGCCAGCGCTACGCGGTCGGGCATGAGATCGATGGCGTGTTCGACCAGGTCGGCTATGTTGTAGCTCACAAACCTAAAAATAGAACGTGTTACTGTTTCTGACAAGGCTTGAAAGTCAGGAGAATCACCAATGCCAGATTGCCTCGTCGAGAAGCGCGATCACGTCCTCATCGTCACCATGAATCGTCCCGAGGCCCGCAACGCGCTGTCGGGCGAGATGATGGCGATCATGCGCGACGCCTGGGATCAGGTGGACAGTGATCCCGACATCCGGGTCGCGATCCTGACCGGCGCGGGCGGCGCGTTCTGCGCGGGCGCGGATCTGAAGGCGATGACGACCCAGCACCCGGGCGACTCTTTCAAGGGTGGCGGCTGGGATCTGTCGAAGATCGAGGCGCTGCTCAAGGGCAGGCGGCTCACCAAGCCGCTGATCGCGGCGGTCGAGGGTCCCGCCATCGCGGGCGGCACCGAGATCCTGCAGGGCACCGATATCCGGGTGGCCGGCGAAAGCGCGAAATTCGGTGTGTCCGAGGCGCGTTGGGGCCTGTTCCCGCTCGGCGGCTCGGCGGTGCGGCTGGTGCGCCAGATTCCCTACACCGTGGCCGCGGACATCCTGCTCACCGGTCGGCACGTCACCGCGGCCGAAGCCAAGGAAATCGGCCTGATCGGGCATGTGGTGCCGGACGGCACCGCGCTGGACAAGGCGCTCGAACTGGCCGCGCAGATCGCGGCCAACGGCCCGCTCGCGGTCCAGGCCATCCTGCGCACCATCCGCGACACCGAGGGCATGCACGAGGAAGAGGCCTTCAAGATTGATGCCGAGCTCGGCACGGCGGTCTTCAAGTCGGCCGACGCCAAGGAGGGCCCGAAGGCCTTCGCGGAAAAGCGCAAGCCCACGTTCACCGGCAGCTGAAAGAGCGAAAACACGCGACCCCCTGCGCATTCCGCGCCGGGGGTCGCTTGCGTTGTGGCTCAGTTGCCGCCCGGGTAGTCCATCCAGAACGGCTCCCACTGATGGCCGTCGGGGTCGATGAAGGTGCGGCCGTGCATGCCGACCTGCGCCTCCTGCGCGCGCTTGTCCTCGTTGACCTCCTCGGTGGCACCGGCGCCCAGTGCCGCGGCGGTGAGCGCGTCGACCTCTTCGGCGCTGGACAGCGCCAGCGCGTACGCGGCGCCGATGGTCGAGACGGTGTCCGACAGCGGGCGGCTGCTGAAGGTCGGGAAGAAGTCCTTGGTCAGCAGCATCAGGCAGATGTTGTCGTCGACCACGATGCAGGCGGCGTTCTCATCGGTGAAGTCCTGGTTCACCTTCCAGCCGAGAGCCTCGTAGAAGTTCTTCGACCGGCCCAGATCGGCGGCGGGTAGGTTGATGAAGATCATCTTGCTGCTCATGTTCGGCGTCCTTTTCCTCGGTCCATGCGTGAGCCGTTTTTTCGGTTCACCAGTAGAGACGGGCCGTCGGCCGAGAACTCATCGCTGCCGGGAGCGGTGCGGCCCGTCACCGGCGTCGACGTGGCTCCGCAACCGTGATGATGATCTTGATTCGGCAGGCAGACGACGTTTATAGGGTCTGTGATGTGTCGGTGGGCTATGGCAGGGTGACTTCCATGACCGACTTGTCCGGCAATACCGCCGGCCTCGCCCCCGATGTGCTCTCCTCGTTCGAGGGGCACCGGCGGGAGCTGTGCGCATACGCCTACCGAATGCTCGGCTCGTCCTTCGAGGCGGAAGACGCGGTGCAGGAGACCTTCACCCGCGCATGGAAGTCCTACGACTCGTTCGAAGGGCGCGCCAGTCTACGGTCCTGGCTGTACCGAATCGCCACCAATGTCTGCCTGGACATGATCGACGGTCCGCAGCGCCGCGCCCGGCCGATGGATCTGTCGGGGCCGTCGCGGCCGGACACCCCGCTGCCCATGCCACAACCGGACTACGTCTGGATCGAACCGATCCCCAATGCCCTCGCCTTCGGGTCGGACCCGGCCGAGCACGCGAGCGTGAAGGAAACGCTACGGCTGGCGTTCGTCGCCGCCTGCCAGCATCTGCCCGCCACCCAGCGCGCCATCCTGATCATGCGTGAGGTACTGCGCTTCTCGGCCAGCGAGACCGCCGAGGCCCTCACCATGTCGCCCGCGTCGGTGAACAGCGCGCTGCAGCGCGCACGGGCGACCATGTCGAAGGTGCAGCCCACGACCACCGACACCTACGACGAGACCGACGAGGACCAGCGCAAACTGGTCGACGACTTCGTCAAGGCGTTCGAGGCCTACGACATGGACACGCTGACCACCCTGCTGAAAGCGGATGTCGCACTGTCGATGCCCCCGATCGAGCTGTGGATCTCCGGCCCGGAGAACGTGGCCGCGTTCATGCTCGGCACCGGCCAGGCCTGCCGCGATTCCCGGCTGGTTCGCCTCGACGGCGCCAACGGTCTCCCCGCGTTCGGCCACTACAAGCCGAGCGAGGAGCCCGGCGTCTGGGTTCCGTGGTCGATCACCGTCCTGGAACTCGACGGCGCCGCCGTCGCCGGTCTCAACTTCTTCCTCGACACCGAAAAGCTGTTCCCCCTCTTCGGCCTCCCCCAGGAACTACGCGAAGAAATCTGACGAACGTAGTCCTATGGTGGCTCAACCACAGCTGCGCCCCTGTCGATCCGCACCTCGTATCGATCCGAACACCCATCGCAACCGAACACCCCGTGTGCCAGATGTCTGGTTGCCACCCGGGGTGTTCGGCGCGAGGCAGTGCTAGGACGCGGCCAGGTAGCTTTCCTTGAGCTTGCGCTTGTAGAGCTTGCCGTTGGGGTCGCGGGGGAGTTCGGGGAGGTAGTCGATCGAGCGTGGCATCTTGTACTTCGCCAATTGTGTTGCGGCGAAGGCGAGTAGCTCGGCGGTGAGGTTGTCGTCGCCCTCGAACCCGTTGGCGGGCTGGACTACGGCCTTCACCTCCTGGCCCCAATCGGCGTGTGGCAGACCGAAAACCGCCACATCGGCGACCTTCGGGTGGGTGACCAGCACGCTTTCGATTTCGGCCGGATAGATGTTCACGCCGCCGGAGAGAATCAGATCGGATCGGCGGTCGTGCAGGTAGAGGTAGCCGTCCTCATCGAGATGGCCGATGTCGCCGACGGTGAAGAGGTCACCGACCCTCGACTCCTCGGTCTTCTCCTTGGCGTGGTGGTACTCGAAGCTCGATGCGCCCATCTTCATGTAGACCAGTCCGGTCTCACCGGCGGGCACTTCGGAGCCGTCCTCCTCGCTGAGCACCTTGATCACCGACCATGGCCAGGCCTTGCCGACCGAGCCGGGCTTGAGCAGCCACTCGGTGCCGTTGATCACCGTGCCGCCGCCCTCGGTGGCCGCGTAGTACTCGGTGACCGTCGGGCCCCACCACGCCAGCATTTGCCGCTTGGTCTCCTGCGGACACGGCGCCGCACCGTGCACCATGCTGCGCAGCGAGGACACGTCGTACTTGGCGCGCACCTCCTCCGGCAGCGCGAGCAGCCGGTGGAACTGGGTCGGCACCATGTGGCTGTGGGTCACCCGATGCTTCTCGATAAGCCGCAACATCTCCTCGGCGTCCCAACGATCCATCAGGACAACCTTGTGCCCCAGCTGAATCGAGATGGTCGCCCAGTTCAGCACCGCGGTGTGATAGAGCGGCGAGCCGCAGATGTGGACATGGTCGTCGTAGGGCGCGAGCTCGAAAAGCCCGAAGAACGCATTCGTATGCGGTGGAACGACATCCGGATCGGCGCCGGTCAAAGGGCGGCGAACGCCCTTGGGGCGCCCCGTTGTTCCGGAGGTGTAGAGCATCGGCGCGCCGGTGGTCCGGTTGTCGGGCCTGCCGGTGTCGGCCGCGCCGAGCCAGGCCACCGACTTGAAGCCCTCGATCTCACCCACCGCGAAGCGTGCCGCCGCCGGCAATCCGGCCTCATCGGCCGCGGCGATCGCGGCCGCGGCGAACCGGTCGCTGGCGATGAACGCCTTCGCCTCGCTGTCGGAGAGGATGTAGGCGACCTCGGGGCCGGTCAGGTGCCAGTTCACCGCCACGATGTACAGCCCGGCCTGGTACGCCGCGAAGTAGGCGGCGACCGCCTCGACGCAGTTGTGCACCATGCTGACGAGCACGTCGCCGGGCTGTAGGCCCAGCGCCCGCAGGCCGGTGCCGTATCGATTGGCCAGCGTGGCTAATTCGCGATACGTCACCTCGCGGCCGACCGGGTCGACCAAGGCGGTCCGATCGGGTTCCGCGTTCGCGATATTCCAGAGACCGAGAATTTCTACTGACTCCTGCGTCGTCACCCTACGAATCTAGAACGTGTTCTACATCTGGACAAGGGGTGCGAGCCGATGCAATTGCTCAATATCTGGAACAGACACCAGCATCTCGGTGACACCGGCCGCCTCCCACACCCCGAGTTGCTTACGAACATGCTCCTCGTCGCCGATGATCGCGGTGTCCAGAATCAGCTCGTCGGGGACCAGCGCAGCCGCTTCCGCCTTCTTGCCCGCCTGGAAGAGCCTGCCGATCTCGTCGACCTCGCGCTCGTAGCCCATCCGCCGGTACACCTGCGCGTGGAAGTTCATTTCCGGCGCGCCCATGCCGCCGATGTAGAGCGCCATAATCCAGCGCATCCGCTCGATCTCGCTCTTGGCATCGTCGGTCAGCACCACCTGGCAGCTCGCGGCGATCTCGAAGTCCGCCCGCGAACGCCGCGCGCCCGCCCTGGCGAAACCCTCGTCGAGCCAGTCGTTGTACATCCCGGCCAGCCGCGGCGCGTAGTAGATCGCCAGCCAGCCGTCGGCGATCTCGGCCGTCAGCGCCACATTCTTCGGGCCTTCCGCGCCGAGCCAGATCGGCAAATCCGCTCGTAGCGGATGCACGATCGGCTTGAGCGGCTTGCCGAGCCCGGTCGAACCCTGTCCCGTGTACGGCAGCGGGTACTGCGGTCCGGCATTGGTGACCGGGGCCTGCCGCGCCAGCACCTGACGAACGATCCCGACATACTCCCTGGTGCGCTGCAACGGCTTGGCGAACGGCTGGCCGTACCAGCCCTCCACCACCTGCGGTCCGGAGACGCCGAGGCCGAGGATCGCCCTGCCGCCGCTGAGATGATCCAGCGTCAATGCGTGCATGGCGGTCGCGGCGGGCGTGCGCGCCGACATCTGCACCACCGAGGTGCCCAGGCGCACCCGCTGCGTCGAAGATCCCCACCACATCAGCGGACCGAAGGCGTCCGACCCCCAGGATTCGGCGGCGAATACGGCGTCGAACCCGGCCGCCTCGGCGGCCGCCACCAACTCACCGGCATTCTGCGGTGGTTGTGCCATCCAGTACCCGAGTTGCAATCCGAACTTCACCATCGACCTCTTTCCAGCCAACTTCTTGCCAGCAGAATAAGAACCTGTTCTACTCGACATTGTGACTCAGGGGAATACTGCATCCGGCACAATCGCGAATGAGAGAGGGTCGGAATTGAACACTGCGTCGCGCAGCGACTCTATGGCGGGCGGTGGCTCGGCGACGGGTGGCCACACCGAGCCCGACGTACTCAGCGCGCCCCTTCGGGTGCGCTTCGACTACACCCGATCGGTCGGACCGACGATCGGCAACTTCCTGACCGAGCTGCGCGGCCGCAAGATCGTGGGCGTACGCGGTTCGGACGGGCGGGTGCTCGTGCCGCCACCGGAATACGATCCGATCACCTCCGCGCCGCTCACCGAGTTCGTCGATGTGGCCGACACCGGCACTGTCGAATCATGGACCTGGGTGCACGACCCGCTGCCGGGGCAACCCTTCGATCGCCCGTTCGCCTGGGCGCTGATCAGACTCGACGGCGCGGACACCACCCTGCTGCACGCCGTCGACGTGGCCGAGCCCGGCGCCATCCACACCGGCCAGCGCGTCGTCGCCAGGTGGGCGGCCGAGACCGCGGGCAGCATCAAGGACATCGTCTGCTTCGAGCCGGGCGAAACATCGCACGCGCCGGCGGACTCCGTCGACGACGCCGAGCCGGTCACGATGATCACCACCCCCGTCGATCTCGACTACAAACACACCGCCTCGCCGCAGGAGACCATCTACCTGCGCGGACTGGCCGAGGGCAAGCTGCTCGGCGGGCGAACCGACGCCGCGGGCAAGGTGTACTTCCCGCCGCGCGGCGCCAACCCGACAGACGGCAGGCCGACCGACGACATCGTCGAACTGCCCGACCGTGGCACCGTCACCACCTTCTGCATCGTGAACGTGCCGTTCCTCGGTCAGCGGATCAAGCCGCCGTACGTGGCGGCCTACGTGCTGCTCGACGGCGCCGATATCCCGTTCCTGCACCTCGTCCTCGGTTGCGAGGCGACTGAAGTGCGGATGGGCATGCGGGTGGAGGCCGTGTGGAAGCCGCGCGAGGAATGGGGCTACGGGCTGGAGAACGTGGACCACTTCCGTCCCACCGGCGAGCCGGACGCCGAATACGACACCTACTCCCATCACCTCTAGAGAGGCCCACGTGACCGACAACGCCACCGACATCGCGGTCGTGGGATTCGCCCACGCACCGCACGTGCCGGAAACCTTCGGCACCACCAACGGTGTCGAGATGCTGGTGCCCATCTTCCAGCAGCTCTACTCCGAACTCGGCATCACCAAGTCCGATATCGACTTCTGGTGCTCCGGCTCCTCCGATTATCTGGCCGGACGGGCCTTCTCGTTCATTTCGGCGATCGACGCCATCGGCGCGGTGCCGCCGATCAATGAATCCCATGTAGAGATGGACGCCGCATGGGCGCTCTACGAGGCGTTCGTGAAACTGCGCTCAGGGCAGGCCAAGACCGCACTGGTGTACGGCTTCGGCAAGTCCTCGGCGGGCACGCTGCGGCAGGTCCTCACTATGCAGCTCGATCCCTATCTGGTCGCCCCGCTGTGGCCGGACGCGCTGTCCATCGCGGGCCTGCAGGCGCGCGCCGGACTGGATGCCGGTCGCTGGACCGAACGCGATATGGCCGCCGTGGCGGCGGGCGCTGCCGGCGATATCGCAAGCCTGCTCGACACTCCGTATGTCGCCGACCCGCTGCGCGCACATGACGTCGCGCCCATCACCGACGGTGCGGCGGCGATCGTGCTCGCCGTCGGCGACCGGGCCCGCGAGCTCTGCGAGCGTCCGGCCTGGATCTCCGGGATGGCGCACCGCGTCGACACCCCTCAGCTCGGCGCCCGCGATCTGACCGTCTCCCCTTCGACTTCGGCTGCCGCCCACGCGGTTACCGGCGGTGACACCAGCGGCTTCGATATTGCCGAACTGCACGCGCCGTTCAGTCACCAGCAGCTGATCCTCGCCGAGGCGATCGGCCTGAAGCCCGAAACCAGGGTGAACCCCTCAGGTGGCGCCCTAGCGGCCAACCCGATGTTCGCCGCAGGTTTGGAGCGGATCGGCTTCGCGGCCGAGGCCATCATGGCGGGCACCGCGAATCGCGCGCTCGCCCACGCCACCAGCGGCCCCGTGCTGCAGCAGAATCTTGTGACCGTTTTGGAGACTCGATGACACTCCCCGCTGCGGTGCTCGGCACCGGACAAACCCATCACGTGACGAAACGGGCCGACGTGTCCATGGCGGGCATGTGTCGCGAGGCAATCGATCGCGCGCTCGAGGATTCGGGCCTCACCATCGCCGATATCGACGCGGTCGTGGTCGGCAAGGCGCCCGACCTGTTCGAGGGCGTCATGATGCCCGAGCTGTATCTCGCGGATGCGTTGGGCGCCACCGGAAAGCCGCTGCTGCGCGTGCACACCGCGGGTTCGGTGGGCGGCTCTACCGGCGTGGTCGCCGCGAACCTCGTTCAGGCCGGCGTGCACAAGCGTGTGCTCGCAATCGCCTGGGAGAAGCAGTCGGAATCGAATGCCATGTGGGCGTTGTCGATTCCGGTGCCGTTCACCATGCCGGTCGGCGCGGGCGCGGGCGGGTACTTCGCCCCGCACGTCCGTTCCTACATCCGCCGTTCGAACGCGCCAGGACACATCGGCGCGATGGTCGCGGTCAAGGATCGCCGCAACGGCGCGAAGAATCCGCTCGCGCACCTGCATCAGCCGGATATCACGCTGGAGAAGGTGCTCGCGTCGCAAATGCTGTGGGATCCCATCCGATTCGACGAAACGTGCCCGTCGTCGGACGGCGCCTGTGCGGTGGTGATCGGCGACGAGGAAGCAGCGACCGCCGCCGAAGCCGCGGGCAAGAAGGTGGCATGGGTGCACGGCACCGCGATGCGCACCGAACCGACCACCTTCGCCGGGCGCGATCAGGTGAACCCGCAGGCAGGCCAGGACGCGGCCGCCGCGCTGTGGAAGGCGGCAGGCATCACCGACCCGCTCGCCGAGATCGATGTCGCCGAAATCTATGTGCCGTTCTCGTGGTTCGAGCCGATGTGGCTGGAGAACCTCGGCTTCGTGCCGCCGGGGGACGGCTGGAAGCTCACCGACAAGGGCGAGACGGAAATCGGCGGCACGCTGCCGGTCAACCCCTCGGGTGGGGTGCTCTCCTCGAATCCGATCGGCGCGTCCGGGCTCATCCGCTTCGCCGAGGCCGCCAAGCAGGTGATGGGCCGAGCCGGGGCCTATCAGGTGGAAAATGCCAAGAAGGCGCTCGGCCACGCGTACGGCGGTGGCTCGCAGTACTTCTCGATGTGGGTGGTCGGGTCGGAGCGCCGATGAGCACCGCACCGATGAAATTCACCCTCGGCATCGCGCTGAGCCCGCTGGAGCAGCTGCCCGAACTGGCGAAGACGGCGGAGGAGTGTGGCTTCGCCTCGATCGGCCTGCCCGACTCGCTGTTCTATATGAAGTCCGCGTCGGCGAAGTACCCCTACACCGCCGACGGCAGCCGCTTCTGGGGACCGGAGACGCCCTGGGTCGACCCGCTCATCGGCGCGACCGCGATGGCGGCGGTGACCAGCCGGATCCGCTTCTACACCAACGTGCTCAAGCTGGGTTCGCGCAACCCGCTGCTGCTGGCCAGACAGGTCGGCTCGGTGGCCAACCTGTCGGGCAACCGGTTCGGTTTCGGTGTCGGGATCGGCTGGGCACCAGAGGAATTCGAGTGGTGCGGGGTGCCCTACGCCCGGCGCGGCGCACGGGTGGACGAGATGATCGAGGTCATCAAGCTGGTGCTCGGCGGCGGTATGGTCGAATTCCACGGCGAGTTCTTCGACTTCGATCCACTGCAGATCAGTCCGGCGCCGACCGAGCCGGTGCCGTTCTACATCGGTGGACACACCGAGCCCGCGCTGCGGCGGGCCGCCCGGGTCGGCGACGGCTGGACCTCGGCCATGATGACCTACGACGAGCTGTGCCTGACCATCGGAAAGCTCGAGGCGCTGCGAGCCGAATTCGACCGTGCGGCAGAGCCGTTCGAGATCCAGGCGGTGTGCATCGACCGATACGGGCGCTCCGGGTACCAGGATCTGGCCGATGCCGGGGTCACCGACGCGATCGTCGTTCCGTGGCTGGCCGACGGCATCGGCTTCGACGGCGAGCTCGCGGCCAAGCAGGACTCGCTGCGCCGCTTCGCCGCGAAAAATATCGAGGAACCCATCGTCGCGAAGGCAGGCGCATGACCACTACCGAACATCCAGCACGGGCCGCCGGACTCGCCTCGCAAGCCGCCGTGCGAGCAAGGGACAAGCAAGCGTGGGTCGCGCTGTTCGCCGAGGACGGCATCGTCGAAGATCCGGTCGGCCCTTCGGGTTTCGATCCCGAGGGCAAGGGCCACCGAGGTAAGGAAGCCATCGCGGCGTTCTGGGACATGGCGATCGCGAAGACCGATTCCATCGAGTTCCTGTTCGGCGATTCCTTCGCCTGCGGCAACGAGATCGCCTTCACCGGCACCATTCGCTCCACGCTCGGCGGTCATCACATCGATGCCGAAGGCGTGTTCACCTACAAGGTGGACGAAAAGGGCAAAATCGCTGCGCTGCGGGCTTTCTGGGAGGTCGACCGCGCGATGGCGACCGCAAAGCCCGTCGGCTGAGCTCGCTGCCTACACCCTCTCCGGGCAGCACGGCAAAGGGCCCTCGCGCCGGCACTGAAACACCGGGTGCGAGGGCCCTTTTGCCGTCGTCAGTGTGCGACCGGGCAGCCGCTCGAGGTCTTGTAGTCGACCGTGAACTCCTTGACACCGTTGAGCCAGCCCGAACGCAGGCGCTTCGGGTCACCCAGCTTGGTGATGTCGGGCATGTAGTCGGCAATGGCGTTGAAGATCAGATCGACCTCCATCCGCGCGAGGTTCGCGCCGATGCAGAAGTGCGCGCCGGTGCCGCCGAAGGACAAGTGCTGGTTGTCCTTTCGGGTGATGTCGAACTTCTCCGGGTGCTCGAAGACATCCTCGTCGAAGTTGGCCGAGCGGTAGAGCATGACCACCCGCTGACCCTTCTCGATCTGCGCTCCCCCGAGCTCGGTGTCCTCGAGCGCGGTCCGCTGGAACGAGGTGACAGGCGTCGCCCACCGGATGATCTCGTCGGCGGCGGTGGCCGGGCGCTCTTTCTTGAACAGCTCCCACTGGTCCGGGTTCTCGAGGAAGGCCGCCATGCCGTGGGTGATCGCGTTACGGGTCGTCTCATTGCCCGCCACGGCCAGCATGATCACGAAGAAGCCGAACTCCTCCGGCGTCAGCTCGTCGCCGTCGACATCCGCCTCGATCAGCTTGGTGACGATGTCGTCGGCCGGACATTCTTTGCGAGCCGCGGCCATCTGGTAGGCGTAACCGAGCACCTCGCCGGATGCCGCGACCGGGTCGGCCTCGTTCTCCGGATCGTCATACCCGGTCATATCGTTCGACCAGGTGAACACCTTCATACGGTCTTCCTGCGGGATGCCGATGAGCTCGGCGATGGCCTGCAGCGGCAGTTCCGAGGCGACCTGGGTGACGAAGTCGCCGGATCCGGACGCCACCGCCGCCTGCACGATCGACTCTGCCCTGGCCTTGAGTTCCGCGCGCAGCCCGTTGATCACGCGCGGGGTGAAGCCACGCGAGATGATCTTGCGGAGTTTGGTGTGCTGGGGCGCGTCCATATTGAGCAGGACGAACCGCTGTAGTTCGATCGCCTCGCGGGTGATCTCGTCATTGAAGCGCGGGATCGCGGTGTTCTCGAACGAGGAGAACACATCGCTGCGCCGCGAGACTTCCTTGACTTCAGCATGCTTGCTGACGACCCAGAAGCCGTCGTCATGGAATCCACCCGTCTCGGGTGATTTCGGATTCCACCAGATCGGGGCGGTTCTGCGTAGTTCCGCGAACTCCTCGACCGGAACACGCTCGGCGTAAATGTCCGGGTCCGTGACGTCGAACCCGTCCGGCAGATTGGGCCGAGCATTCCGAGGGTCAACCACCAGATGTCTCCTTCGACAAACTGAAACACGTTCTACAATCATTGAAGCATAGGCTGGATAACGAGGGAAGAACTGGACAGATCCGCCTGAGGCTAACGTGGACACACGTTTCAGTTTTCTGTCCCAAAGGAAAGGTTGGTCATGGGCACACCCGTAATCGTCGAGGCCGCACGCACCCCGATCGGCAAGCGCGGCGGCTGGCTCGCGGGCCTGCACGCCGCCGAACTACTCGGCCTCGCGCAGCGCGGGCTGCTCGAGAAGGCGCACCTGGACCCCGCCCTTGTCGAGCAGGTCATCGGCGGCTGCGTCACCCAGGCGGGCGAGCAGTCCAACAACGTCACCCGGGTCGCCTGGCTGCATGCCGGCCTGCCGTGGCAGGTCGGTGCGACCACCATCGACACCCAGTGCGGTTCGGCCCAGCAGGCCAATCATCTGATCGCCGGGCTCATCGCGACCGACGCCATCGACATCGGCATGGCCTGCGGCGTGGAAGCCATGAGCCGAGTTCCGTTGGGCGCCAACGTCGGCACGAACGCGGGCCCGCGCAGGCCCGCGTCATGGAGCATTGATCTGCCCAACCAGTTCGAGGCGGCCGAGCGTATTGCCAAGCGGCGCGGCATCACTCGCGACGATGTCGACGCGCTCGGCGTCCGCTCGCAGCAGCGCGCCGCACAGGCATGGGCCGAGGGCCGCTTCGACCGCGAGGTGCTTTCGGTGACCGCACCCGCCGTCGACAAGGAGGGCAACCTCACCGGTGAGAAGCTCGAGGTGAACAAGGACCAGGGCCTGCGCGACACCAACCTGGAAAGCCTCGCCAAGCTGAAGCCGGTGCTCGAAGGCGGCATCCACACCGCGGGCACGTCGTCACAGATCTCCGACGGCGCGGCCGCTGTGCTGCTGATGGACGAAAAGGCCGCACAGCGAGCGGGATTGCGCCCGCGCGCCCGGATCGTCACGCAAGTCCTGGTCGGCGCCGAGCCCGAGTTCCATCTCGACGGACCCGTTCAGGCCTGCACCCGACTGCTCGAGCGGTCGGGCATGAATATCGGCGACATCGATCTATTCGAGATCAATGAAGCATTCGCGTCGGTCGCACTTTCGTGGGCATCTGTACACAATCCGGACATGGACCGGGTCAATGTCAACGGCGGCGCGATCGCACTGGGACACCCGGTCGGTTCCACCGGATCTCGGCTCATCACAACGGCTTTGCACGAACTGGAGCGCACCGGGGGCAGTACGGCGATGGTGCTCATGTGTGCGGGCGGCGCACTGGCGACAGGCACGATCATCGAGCGGTTGTAGCGGTCGTCAACCAATTCCCCACGATTTGTTGAACGTTCATCCCAGAGCCGCCAAAACGTGTCGTACGCCACACAAAGATCATCGAGGTCAGGTAGATGAGACGTCAGCTATCTTTAGGCTATCATTGATCTGCGGGGCGAGACCCCTGCGACGGGCCAGAACCGGAGAACACCACCCCTTCACAAGAGCCGTTGGGGCGACCCGCAAACGCAACGGTCGCAGTCACTTCGCCGGAGCTGGACCTGGAAGCTTCAAGGAAATCCTGAATCAGGCGTAGGTTTTCAGTTACTGAGCCGCTAATATCAATGATACGTATCCGAGATAACGACTGTTAGTACAGCGAAGGGAATTGGGCGGCTCACAATGGCTGATTTCGCGGCGCGGCTGAACAAGCTGTTCGAAACCGTGCATCCCCCGGGGCGCAAGCCGCACACCAACGCGGAGGTTGCGGCTGCGCTGACAGCCTCCGGGCATCCGATCTCGAAACCGTACCTCTCGCAGTTGCGGTCGGGGCAGCGGACGAATCCGTCGGACGAAACGGTGGCTGCACTGGCCAAGTTCTTCAAGGTCAAGCCGGACTACTTCTTCAACGACATCTATGCCGCCAAGATCGATCACGATCTGGAGTTGCTGTCCCAGCTGCAGGGCTACGGACTGCGGCGGTTGTCGAGTAGAGCGTTCGACCTGTCCGAAGAATCACAGAACCTCCTCACCTCCATGGCGGAGAAGTTGCGAGCAAGCGAAGGCTTGCCCGAAATTCCTCCGGACGGTACCGAATAGGTTCTCCTACAGTGCGGTACGGTGCGGCCTTCGGGTCGCACCGTACTGCGTCATGGGTCGGGTGCCCCAAAAGTTATGGGCTCGCGGAGAGTGCGGGGGTGGGTCATAGGTGTCCCCCGCGACTTCCCCATGTGTGTACGAAAACAGTTTGATCGGATACCACGTGGGCATACACGAATCCGGCTCGGCGATCGCCGAGCTGGATTCGTTGTTGTGTCAGGAGAATCGATTCGGGGGTTTCACGAAGAATGCGTCGAGATGATCAGTATTGCGGCGAGTCGATCAATTCCGGGCGTGGACGGGAGTTGACGCCTCATAGGCGCGAGCGATGGTCTGGACCCAGCCGCGCGGACTGATTCCCTCGGGTGGAGCAATCCACCGCGCGTCTACCACTACCTCACCCAAGGGATTACGTGCCCATTCCGCGACGCGGTCCGCACGCTCGACCGGTGACGACGGCGGTGGGCCCGCGGCGATCAGCTCAACGCCGCCACCCGACTGCAGATACAGCGCGTCCATGATCTGCGCCACCTGATCGGACGCCCTGAGCTGCGTGGAAGAACTCGCCTGCTCGTGCGCGATCACCTCGGGGAACCGGCTGATCATGATGTGGTGCAGCGGCTGAATCCGGCGCAGCAGCACCCGCGCTCGCACCCACAGCTCCACCACGATCCACACCGCACCGAACGCGATGAGCAGACCGGCGATCTCCCACGCCGGCCAGGCCCACGCCGCATGGCCGGGAGCCGTTCGCGGCGCATTGATCGAGGCCTGCCGAATCTGCAGCACCGCAAGCACTGCCACGAATGCCGTGCCGGCGGTGTAGATCGCGATGCCGCGGCCAAGCGCCGTCCAGTCGAGGTTGCGCAGTCCGGTGACGACGATGAATATGCCGCCCAGTGCCACCACCGCCCAGCCGAAGGTCCTCGACCAGGCCAGGGTGATCGCGACCGCGATCACACCGACGCCGTAGATCGCCATGGCGACCTGGCGCAGATTCTGGCGCGACACCACCGGCCACGCGGCCGAGGCGACCACCGAGGTGGCCGCGGCGAAAGTCATCCAGGCCGATACCACAACACCTTCGGAGAGCATGGCGTCGTGCAATCCGCGCGGCACGAGATTGTCTATCGCCACAGCGATCTCGGGAACCGCGACCGTCGCGGCAAGCGCCACGGCGGCGACCGCGACGACGATGGCCACCCGAGCGGTGGTCGCGGGCTTCACCAGCACGCGGCCCACTCGCGCACCGGCGGCGGCCCAGACCAGCAGGGCAGTCAACCAGAGGGTCATCCGAGTGCCTCATCGAATCGAAGGACCGAGACACCTGCGCCCCGGCTGTTGAATACGCGCAAACGGGTCATCAACATGGCGGCGAACGTCTCGGCCTCCCATTCGGCGAGTTCGTCGGAGCCGTCGTCCATGATCTGCTGATGTGCCCGCTGGCTGAGCATGTACGCGATCAAATCGTCACTGGCCTCGAGCGTCACCTCCGGCGCGGGCGCGCCTTCGTGATCGAACACGATGTGGCCCAACTCATGTGCGAGAGTGTGATCGCGGCTCGGCAGCGCGGTGGCGAGCACGATCACGTCCCGGTCCGGATAAAACCTGCGCTGCCCGCAGACCCCGGGGCCCAGTTGCGCACTGGCGATCTCGATCTGCCGTTGGCGTTCACTGGCGATCGAGGCGACCACCTCGTCGAGGGTGGTCGCATCGGAGTCCGCGGCGACGGCGCACACGGCGTCGACCGCAGCGGCGACCCGCCGGTAGGACCGAGAACTACTCTGTGTTCTGCTCTCACTCACGCCTGCACCTCGCCGACGCTCGGCTCCGGCACGCGCGACGCACGCTGAAACACAATTCGCTCGCTTCGCTCACCCACACCTGCACCTCGCCGACACTCGACACCGGCACGCGCGACGCACGCTGAAACACAATTCGCTTACTCATCAGTCGCCCCTTACGCCCGAGGTCCGAAGAACTCGGCACGTGCCGCATCGATACGTGCCTGTGCGGCCGAAGCGCTCTGGAAACTCACTGCGCCGGAACCGGTTCCGACCAATGCCATCGCGACGAGGCCACCGATCACCGACAACAGCTTCGGCTTCGGCAGTGCGTCGTTCGCACTGGTCGGCCGAACGTCGGGGTTCGGCTTGGCGGGCGCAGCGGGCGGGGTCGCGGCTGGAGATGCGGGCGGAGGCGGGGGCGGCGGAGGTGCGTCCGCCGGGGCACGCGGCGCTGCCACCGGGACCGGCGCGAGCTGCGGTGCGCCGGGTGCGGGTGGAATGACGATGGGCGCCGACGGGACGACCGGAGCCGGTGGGGTGGGCAGCGGTATCAAGAGCAGCAGCAGCGGGCTGGCCGAACCGACCGCCGCAGAACCGACCGCCGCAGAACCGACTGCTGCAGAACCGACTGCTGCAGAACCGGTTCCGACACCCGCGGAACCGACACCAGCCGACCCGACTCCAGCGGAACCAACGCCTGCGGAACCAACGCCTGCGGAGCCGACCGCGGCGGAACCGGTCGCGCCGAGTGCCGAACCCGCACCGAGGACCGCCGAACCGGCGCCTACCGCAGCGGAACCGACTGCCGCAGAACCGGTTCCGATAGCAGCCGAACCCGTGCCGAGAGCGGCGGATCCGGTCCCCGCAACAGCGGAGCCGACGCCGAAGGCCACGGCGCCGAGAGCGGCCGAACCGGTGCCGAGAGCGACGGCGAGTCCTGCCGAACCCGACCCGAGCAGCGCACCGAGAATCACCGAAGTCGCTGTCGCAGATCCGGCCGCGGCCGAACCAGCGGCGGCGGAGCCCGCCGCCGCCGACCCTGGTACCAGCGCCACGTTCGACGCGGCATCGGTCGGCTCTACCGGGAGGGCGACGAGCGACTGCTGGCCCGGGATCGAAAGCGGCTGCCAGCCATCACCGTTGTCAGGACCGGACGCATCTGATGAGCCGGACGAATCGGGCTGGGCCTGAGCCGCAACGCCCCCGAGTAGCGCAATGCCGGCAACAGCCACAGCTACTGCAACTACGCGCGACGTGCGACCAACGGCCATGCGCCAGCCTTCCCCTCATTCGATATAGCGCAGATCTTCGCCCGGTCGCAACGCACAGGTCCGGGACTTTTGACGGACGGGAGCCCATAGTAAACCCCAGCCCAGATCGGCGCAGGGGGTCGGCCGCGGCACTCCAACGACACGCCCGACACGCAGAGACGGCACACGCCCAGCGATCACCTGGTAACCCCGCACAACCTTCCGCGTGAACACCCGACACCGTTCCGGCGTAGTCATCTGGCTGTGGTGCCGTTCTCGAGAACCCCTTCTCGAGCGAGAAGTAGTGAAATGGTGGTTGGAGATGGGAGCAGGAACCACCATTTCACTGCGCTCGGTGTTGGGCGGGTGGGGTGGGGTGGGTGGCACTGTGACGGCGCACGCGGCGGCTGAGTCAGAAGCCCTGGTGGGCGCACACTTCGGGTGCGCGGTGCGTCTCGGCGGGGTTAGGCGCGCACTGTTTCAGAGTCGGGGCCCACGCAGTCGGGGGGCAGGCAGAGCTCAGGCACCGTATACGGGCTCGGCTGGAATTGCCTTTGCGATCAGGTCGGCGACTACGGGGCCTAGTTCCGCGGGGGTCCAGCGGGCGCCGCGGTCTACGGGAGCGCCGTGGCGCCAGCCGTCGGCAATGGCCACTTTGCCTCCTTCGACCTCGAACATGCGGCCGGTGACGCCTGCGGACTGCGGACTGCCGAGCCAGACGACCAGGGGGGAGATGTTCTCGGGGGCCATTGCGTCGAAGCCGTCGTCGGGGGCCGCCATGGTTTCGGCGAAAACAGTTTCGGTCATTCGGGTCCGGGCGGCCGGTGCGATGGCGTTCACGGTGACGCCATAGCGGGCGAACTCGGCGGACGCGGTCAGGGTGAGGCCCGCGATACCCGCCTTGGCCGCGCCGTAGTTGCCCTGGCCGACGCTGCCCTGGAGGCCGGCGCCCGAGCTGGTGTTGATGATGCGGGCGTCGACGGGGCGGCCTGCCTTGGATTCGCCGCGCCAGTATTCGATCGCGTGCCGCATGGTCGCGAAATGGCCCTTGAGGTGGACCCGGATGACCGCGTCCCACTCGTCCTCGCCGAGGTTGACCAGCATGCGGTCGCGCACGAAGCCCGCGTTGTTGACGAGCACGTCGAGACCGCCGAACGTGTCGACGGCCTGCCGGATCAGATTGCGGGCGCCGTCCCAGTCCGCGATGTCGTCGCCGTTGGCCACGGCCTCGCCGCCGAGCGCTTTGATCTCCGCGACCACCTGTTCGGCCGGTGTCTCCGTGGTTTCCGCGCCGTCGAGCGCCGAGCCGAGATCGTTGACCACCACTCGGGCTCCCGCGGCGGCGAAGGCGAGCGCGTGCGCCCTGCCGATGCCGCGGCCCGCGCCGGTGACGATGACGGTGCGCCCGGCGCAGATCTGCTCGGTGTCCATACCTGTTGTCCCTCTGTCGTATTTGTCTTGTCAGTTCAGGTCTGCCGGGTCAGGCGTCGGCCCGCTGTCCACCGACCACCGCATTGGACGCCGCAAGGAAGGCGGGCCGTTCCCCGCCACCGTGCACGAGCAACGTCGCGCCGCTGACATATGAAGCCAGCGGGGAGGCAAGGAAGGCCGCGCAACGACCGATATCATCGGGCGCGGCCATCCGCCCGAGCGGGATCGTCGCGCCCACCGCGTCGATGCCGTCCTGGTCGCCATAGTGCAACTGGCTCTGCTCGGTCTCGACCGGGCCGACGACCAGGGAATTCACCCGAACCTTCGGCGCCCACTCGACGGCGAGCGACGCGGTGAGGCTGTCCATGCCCGCTTTCGCGGCCCCATAGGCGGCAGTGCCGGGCGAGGGCCGGTGACCGCTCACACTCGACACCATCACGATCGATCCGCCGCTGGACTGCTGCTGCATCACCGCATTCGCGGCCTGCGAAACAAGCAGTGGTGCAAGCAGATTCAATTCGACGATCTTGGCGTGGAAATTCTTGCTCGCCTCGGCGGCGAGGGCGAAGGGTGCGCCGCCGGCATTGTTGATCAGGTGGTCGAGCCGACCGTGCCGCTCGACGATCGTGCCGATCAGCGCCTGCACGGACTCGGCGTCGCGAACATCGCACGGCAGGTATTCGATCTCGCGCCCACCGCCGCGCACCGGGCCGTCGGCCGGCCGCCGCGCGCACGCCACCACGGTCGCGCCCGCGGCGAGAAATGCCTTGCTCACGCCGGCGCCCACCCCGCGCACACCTCCGGTGACCAGAACGACGCTGCCGGCGAGATCGATTTCGAGTGCCACCGTGCTAACCTACCAAGCAACTGCTTGCTTTGCCAATGCGCCGAGCTAATCCGGCACGCACGATGGGATATGCGATGGGGATCAACCGTCACTCCGAATCAACCGGCATCACCGTGGTCACGGTCGACTACCCGCCGGTCAATGCCATACCGTCCGACGGCTGGTTCGCCATCGCCGACGAGATCCGCGCGGCAGGGCGCGACCAGGAGACCAAGGTTGTCGTGCTGCGCGCCGAGAACCGCGGTTTCAACGCCGGTGTCGACATCAAGGAAATGCAGCGCACGCCCGGCCATCAGGCGCTGATCGATGCCAACCACGGCTGCTACGAGGCGTTCGCGGCGGTCTACGACTGCCCGGTTCCGGTGATCGCGGCCGTCCAGGGCTTCTGCCTCGGCGGCGGGATCGGGCTGGTCGGCAATGCCGACGTCGTCATCGCCTCCGACGATGCCACCTTCGGCCTGCCCGAAGTCGACCGTGGTGCGCTCGGCGCGGCCACCCACCTGTCGCGGCTGGTGCCGCAGCACCTGATGCGGGCGCTGTTCTACACCGCGAGCACCATCACCGCACAGCAGTTGCAGCACTTCGGCTCGGTGTACCAGGTGGTGCCACGCGCCGAGCTCGACGCCGCCGCCATGGAAGTCGCGAAGAACATCGCGACGAAGGACGGCCGGGTGATTCGCGCGGCGAAACGCGCGCTCAACGGCATCGACGTGCAGGACGTGCACCGCAGCTACCGCTTCGAGCAGGGCTTCACCTTCGAGCTGAACCTGGCAGGCGTCGCGGACGAGATCCGCGCCCGCTTCGACGACGATCTGGCGGCGCGCAAGGCAGCAGAGAGCAAGGGGAACTGAGACCATGCGGGACAAGCGAATGTCGCTCGACGAGGTCGTCGGCGAACTGCGCAGCGGAATGACCATCGGCATCGGCGGCTGGGGTTCCCGGCGCAAGCCGATGTCCCTGGTACGGGCCATCCTGCGCTCGGACATCACCGACCTGACGGTGGTCAGCTACGGCGGACCCGACCTCGGGCTGTTGTGCTCGGCGGGCAAGGTCCGCAAGGCCTACTACGGCTTCGTGTCGCTGGATTCGCCGCCGTTCTACGATCCATGGTTCTCCAAGGCACGCACGTCCGGTGCGCTGGTGGCGCGGGAAATGGACGAGGGCATGCTCAAGTGCGGGCTGGAAGCGGCCGCGGCGCGACTGCCGTTCCTGCCGATCCGCGCCGGACTCGGGTCCGATGTCCTCGACTTCTGGGAAGGCGAACTGCGGACCGTCACCTCCCCGTACGCCGACGCGGACGGCAAGGCCGAGACGCTCGTCGCGATGCCTGCACTGAGACTCGATGCGGCGCTTGTCCATCTGAACATCGGAGATCGGCACGGCAATGCCGGTTACACCGGTGTCGATCCGTACTTCGACGACCTGTACTGCCTGGCCGCCGACCGCCGCTACGTCTCGGTGGAACGCGTGGTCGACACCGAGGAACTTGTGAAAACCGTTCCGCTGCAATCACTGCTGCTCAATCGGATGATGGTCGACGGCGTCGTCGAGGCGCCCGATGGCGCGCACTTCACCTTGGCGGGCGACAGCTACGGCCGTGACGAGAAGTTCCAGCGCCACTACGCGGAAGCGGCCAAGACGCCGGAAACCTGGCAGCAGTTCGTCGACAAGTATCTGGCCGTCTCCGAAGCGGAGTACCAGGCCGCCGTTCGTGAGTTTGGACAGGAGGCGTCGAAGTGACGAGCACCGAGACCAGCACAAGGGCCGAGATCTGCGCGGTCGCGTGCGCCGAGATATTCAGTGGTGCGGGGGAAATCATGGCGAGCCCGATGTCGCCGATGTCGATCATCGGGGCGCGGCTTGCCAAGCTCACCACCGAGCCGGACCTGTTGCTCTCCGACGGCGAGGCGCTGTTGTTCGCCGACACTCCCCCGATCGGCGGCAAGTCTCCGATCGAGGGCTGGATTCCATTCCGCAGAGTGTTCGACGTGGTGGCCTCCGGCCGCCGCCATGTGGTGATGGGCGCCAACCAGATCGATCGGTTCGGCAACCAGAACCTGTCGGCCTTCGGCCCGTTGCAACAGCCGAGCAGGCAGATGTTCGGGGTGCGCGGCGCGCCGGGCAACACGATCAACCATGCGACGAGCTACTGGGTGTCTCGGCACACGAAGCGGGTCTTCGTCGACGCGGTCGACATCGTGTCCGGCATCGGCTACGACAAGATCGATCCGGCCAATCCGGCGTTCCGTTTCCACCACCTGCACCGCGTGGTCACCAATCTCGGCGTTTTCGATTTCGAGGGCCCCGATCACACCATGCGGGCGCGCAGCCTGCACCCCGGCGTCACCGCCGCCGAGGTCGCCGAGAACACCTCCTTCGAGATCGCGGGGCTTGCCGACGCGGGCGAGACCCCGCTGCCCACCGCCGAGCAGCTGCGGTTGATCCGAGATGTGCTCGACCCCAAAAAGGTTCGTGAATCGGAGGTACCGGCATGAGTGCGCACAGCAAGCCGAGCGCAGGCGAGGTGGCGTCATGAGTGGACCACTGCGGACGCCACTGACCGAACTCGTCGGCATCGAGCATCCCGTCGTACAGACCGGCATGGGCTGGGTCGCGGGCCCGAGCCTGGTGTCGGCCACCGCCAACGCCGGTGGTCTCGGCATCCTCGCCTCGGCCACCATGACCTTCGAAGAGCTGGAAGCGGCGATCGCGAAGACCAAGGCGCAGACCCCGAAACCGTTCGGCGTGAACATCCGCGCCGACGCGACCGACGCAGGCGAGCGCATCGACCTGCTGATCCGCGAGAAAGTGGCGGTCGCCTCGTTCGCGCTCGCGCCCAAGCAGGACCTCATCGCCAAGCTGAAAGATGCCGGAGTCGTGGTGATTCCGTCGATCGGCGCGGCGAAGCACGCGGTGAAGGTCGCCTCCTGGGGCGCGGACGCGGTGATCGTGCAGGGCGGCGAGGGCGGTGGGCACACCGGCCCGGTGGCCACCACCCTGCTGCTGCCGTCGGTGCTCGACGCCGTGGACATTCCCGTTGTCGCGGCGGGCGGGTTCTTCGATGGACGCGGCCTCGCCGCCGCCCTGGCCTACGGCGCGGCAGGTGTCGCGATGGGCACCCGTTTCCTGCTCACACAGGAGAGCACCGTGCCCGATGCGGTCAAGCAGGAGTACCTGGCGAGACAGCTGCAGGACACTGTCGTCTCCCTCAAGGTCGACGGCATGCCGCACCGGGTGCTGAATACGGAATTGGTACAGCGCCTGGAGCATTCGGGCCGCTGGCGCGGCCTGGCCGCCGCGGTCTCCAACGCGGCGAAGTTCAAGGGTATGACCGGCATGAAGTGGTCGACCATGGTCCGTGACGGCCTGGCCATGCGAAAGGCCAAGGACCTCACCTGGTCCCAGGTCGTCATGGCGGCCAACACCCCGATGCTGTTGCGCGCGGGGCTTGTCGAGGGCAACACCCACGCGGGCGTGCTGGCCGCGGGCCAGGTCACCGGCATCATCGACGATCTGCCCACCTGCAAAGAACTCATCGACCGCATCATCACCGACGCCGTCGCCCGAATCGACGCCGTCAACGCCCTCACCGAGCACCACAAGGTGACCCCGAGCGCGCCCTGACCCGAGTATTCCTTCTACTTACCCACCGAGGCCGCCCCGATCTTGCCGACCGGGGCGGCCTTTCGTGTGTCCCGAGTGGCGTCCATTTGCACCGACAGCCGAGATTGTCTCTCCACCATTCGCCCCTCGTCGGGCTCGGGTCTGTGCCGAGTGCGCAACGCCCTTGGATACTCGGGGCAGCCCATCCCGTCCTTCCAGGTCAACGGGATGGTGGCGACGCCGCGGGACCATGCGGCGCTGTTGCGATGATCTCGAGGGCGATAGAAAACGAGGCCGCCCGGCTGAATACTCGGCTAGGCGGACAAGCGTTCGATGATGGTGGCATTCGCGGTGCCGCCGCCTTCACAGATGGTCAGCAGGCCATAGCGGCCGTTGACGCGCTCCAGCTCGTTGAGGAGAGTGGCGAAAAGCTTTGCGCCGGTAGCGCCGAGCGGGTGGCCGAGGGCGATCGCGCCGCCGTTGACATTGACCCGCTCCGGATCCGCGCCGATCTCCTTCAGCCACGCGAGGACAACCGGCGCGAACGCCTCGTTGATCTCGACCACATCGATGTCGTCGATGGTCAGGCCGGACTTCTCCAGCGCCCACTTGGTCGCCGGGATGGGGCCGGTGAGCATCATGATCGGATCGGCGCCGCGGGCGCTGACGTGGTGGATACGGGCACGCGGCCGCAAACCGTATGCCTCGACGGCCCATTCGGAGGCCAGCAGCGTCGCGCTCGCGCCGTCGGAGATCTGGCTGGCGACCGCGGCGGTCAGCGTGCCGCCCTCGGCGAGCACGGGCAGCGACGCCATCTTCTCGAGCGTGGTTTCGCGCGGGCACTGGTCGATCCAGAAGTCACCGACGGGCACGATCTCGTTGTCGAAGCGACCGTTCTTGATGGCATCGCGCGCCCGTTCGTGGCTGCGAAGAGCCCAGCGCTCCATGTCTTCCCGGCTGATATCCCACTTGTCGGCGATCAGCTGCGCGCCGTTGAACTGCGACACTTCGCCGGTGCCGTAGCGGTGATCCCAGCCGGTGGCCCCGACGAAGGGGGAATCGAACCCGTACTCCTTGCCCGCGAGCATCGCCGCGGAGATCGGGATGGCGCTCATGTTCTGCACGCCGCCCGCGACGATCACCTCGGCGGTGCCGCTCATGATGGCCTGGGCGCCGAAATTGATGGCCTGCTGGGAAGATCCGCATTGCCGGTCGACCGTGACGCCGGGAACTTCCTCCGGGTATCCGGCGGTCAGCCACGCCGTGCGGCCGATATTGCCCGCCTGCGGGCCGATGTTGTCGACGCAGCCGACGATCACGTCGTCTACGACCGCCGGGTCGATCGGGGTGCGGTCCAGCAGTCCGCGTAACGCGGCCGCGCCGAGGTCGGCGGGATGCACGCCGGCCAGTGCGCCGTTGCGCTTGCCGACCGGGGTGCGCACCGCGTCGATCACGTAGGCATCCCGCAGCGGGGCATAGGGACGGCGGGCAGGTGCAGACATGGAATCTCCTACTTGGTGGACGCGGGCACGGTGAGCCCGTCGAGCACGATGGTGAGGTATTGCTTGGCAAGGTTTTCGACGGTGATGGCGCCGCCCGGCTCGTACCACCGCACCGCGACCCACACGGTGTCGCGCAGGAAGCGGTAGGCCAGTTCGACATCGAGCTCGGGCCGGAAGCTGCCGTCCTGCACACCGTTGGTCAATACTCGGTGCCAGAGTTCGCGGAATTCGCGGTTGTAGTCGGCGATATAGGTGAACCGCTCCGAGCCGCGCAGGCGCTTGGCCTCGGCCTGGTAGATCGCGACGGCCGCGTGTGAGCGGTCGAAGGACTCGTAGGAGGCAAGCACCAAGGCTTCCAAGGTGTCTCGCGAGCTGAGCCCGGAACCGACGATCTCCCGGTAGCGCCCGAACAGATCGTCGAGGAAGCCGCGCAGGATCTCGTCGACCATCGACTCCTTGGAATCGAAATGGTGATAGAGGCTCCCCGATAAGATTCCGGCCGCATCGGCGATATCGCGCACGGTGGTCGCGCGCAGCCCCCGCTCGGCGAACAGCTGGGCTGCCAGCGCGAGCAGTTCATTGCGCCGTGCTGATTTCGAGGCGTCTGGTGCGGTCACGTCGCCATGATACAACCAAGCATTTGCTTGGTCGAGAGGACACGCCTTCCGGTCATCCCGACAGCGGGTGGCACACCAAGCGGACCACGCCGCACCCGCTCATCAGCGCACCGAATACCGCAGCGGTGACGAGACCGACAGGTCCGCCAGCAACCGATCACAGATCACCACGGGCGAGATCCCCGCGCGCGCCATCCGCGCGACCAGCGCCAGACGGCGCTCACAGCTGTCCCACTCGACGATGAGTTGACCGCGCCCCGGCCCGGCGTCCACGGTCGCCATCACCCGTGGCGGCCCGAAAGGCACCGGTACCTCGTTCAACTTCAGCACCATGCCCCGCTGCCAGGCTTGATAGGTGTCCATATCCGCACCGACGACCAGCTTGTCGGTGGCGGCGCACAGCCCCTGCGCGATCTCGTCCGCGAACGCCACGCGATCGAACCGGAACTTCCTGCACTTGCTGATGACCTCCAGCAGATCGGCGCGCACCTCGCACAGCAGCGCTTTCTGCCGCTGTCTGCGCCGATCTTGTTCGGAGGCGGGTGTACCTGGTTCTACACTGAGCCCGATCCGGCAGGCCCGTGCGTTATCGCGGGCCATATCCGAGCGCAACGCGCCGTGCGGATCGCGCGCGACTTCGCTCTCGTCCACGGCATACTGTTCCAGGATCTGCGCGGCCCGTGTCGCAGTCGCCCGCTCGGACGGATGGTCCATCAGCTCGGCGCCGAGAGTCAGCGCAGCAAGGACCAAACTGTCCAGGCGACGCCTGGCCAGTACCACTTCGCGCACCAATTCGAGTTCCAATTGTTCGCGGGCAATTGGGCGATCCAAGCCCATAGCCATCGCCCCTTTGGGGAGTGCGGGATCCGACCACCCTCAGCATGGCACCTCGGCGACACAACGCGCCATCCTTTTTGCCTGATCAGACACCCACTTTGCGGCAAATCCCAGAGGTCGGAATGTGATCGCACTTCGAGCGCCGAAAGCCACCGAAAAGCCCGTATTACCCATGCCCTGCACAGCCGCCTCGCGCAGACACAGACCCATCCAACGAGGTCGCAAACACCACGCCCAACCCACCCAATCGGTGCGATGACACCGTCCCAGCGCAACAAAGACTCACCACTCGAGTTCGCACCCACCCACCCCTTGCACAACCCAATCGCCCGCCCGCCCGCCAACGACGCCCACTCGGGAGGACGACACTGAGCAACCAACACCAGCGTTCGCGGCCTGCCACACATACAACACAAAGCGCAGACAACTAAGCCGCAATATCCCCACACACGCGCCCACTCGGCACGATGACACCTTCCGAGCGAAGCGAGACCGAGCGTTAAAGTTCGCGGCCCGTCCCACCCCACAACAGCCGAAGCGCATCGACCAAGGTCGCAAGCTCAGCTACCGACGCCCCCACTCGGCACGATGACACCTTCCGAGCGAAGCGAGACCGAGCACTAGAGTTGGGGGGCCCGGGGGGGGGGGGGGCGGGGGCGGGGGCGCGACTCGCGACCGTCCGAGGAGAGGGCGGGAGAGGT
>NZ_JBHVDF010000026.1:55905-74223 GCF_042802915.1 Nocardia sp. NPDC057440 | reverse complement strand
CTCCGCGCCGCGGGCGCCGTGCGCGCTCGGACGCGCCGGCGCGCGGGGGGGGGGGGGGGGCGCGCGGCCCGCGCCCCCCCCCCCCCCCGGGGGGCCCCCCCCCCCCCGCCGCGCCCGCGCGGCCAAAATTACGGGATGGTCAGGACCTGGCCGACGTTGATCGAATCCGGGTTGTCGATGCCGCTGGCGTTCGCGATCTCCTGGTAGCGGTTGCCGTCGCCGTAGAAGCGCTCGGCGATCGCCCACAGGGTGTCGCCCGGCTCGACCGTGTAGGTCTGGACTGCGGGCGGCGGCGGGGGCGGAACCTCTTCGGCGGCCGGCGCTGCCGCGGCCTCCGCGACCGGCTCGGGAGCGGGCAGCGGGTTGTCGGTCTGGGTCTGCGACGACCACAGGGCGCTGCCGTCGGTGCCGTACAGCACTACATTGCGGTCGGCCTGCACGGTCAGCCGGTCCGCGCTCTTGCCGTTGGTCTCGGTGGACCAGGCAGCACCCTCGCCCTTGTAGAGCACGAAGTTGCCATCCTCCTGCAGGGCGGCGCGCTCGACACCCTGATCATGAGTCTGGGTGGCCCACACGACTTTTCCATCCGGCTCCGACAACACCAGGTTGCCATCCGGCTGCAGGGTCAGGGTGTACGCACCGCCGACCAGAGACTGGCCGAGTCCGAGTTCTTCACCTACGCGCAGCGTGTCGCCCACGTCGTTCCTTTCGAAGAGTTACTGTGCCAAGCATCCGACATCGACGCACGCCGCGACACCGCTTGCGACTGCCCGCGGGCCGCCCGAAACAACACCGCTTGCGACTGCTTGCAGGTCACTCGAAACAACACCGCTAACGACTGCTTGCAGTTCGGCCGAAACAACACCGCTAGAGACTTGCCTGCAGATCGCCTGAAACAAAATCATGGCGTACGTCGGAGCCGAATCTACTGCCCTTCCCGGCCGCGCGGAGGGATTACGCGCACGGTTCGCCGAAAGTTCACTGTGTGGCGTTGGTCGCTGTGTTGGATTGCCGCACAGTGCAGCAGGCTGCGTGCGGCGATAGCTGGCACGCGGTGAGGGCGATCTTCGCCGGTCGCGGGGCGTGGTCAACTAGGGTGGTGCCCATGTCTCGGATGTCGGGTGCGCGCCCCGTTGCTGCCGCAGTACTGCTCGCCGTCCTCGCTGTCGCAGGCTGCGGGGGCTCCGACGACGAAGGCACACAACAGAAAACGACGACCGCAACAGCCTCGGCGCCGACAACGCCCACCGAGGAGGCGAGCGGCAATTCCGGCAACGCCTTCGTCGCCGATCCGACCATCGTCGGAGCCCATCCGATTCCGTTCACCTCGTGGACCCGGGTCGCCGACGATCGGATCGCGGTGAACTTCCAGACCGGCGCACCCGAATGCTACGGAGTGGACGCGACCGCGAAGGAGACCGATTCGACGGTCACCATCGAACTGCGGTCCGGCACGCGCGCCGACGCGGTCGGGCGCATGTGCACGATGATCGCGGTGTTCGGCACGCTCGAGGTGCCGCTGAAGGCCCCGCTCGGGAACCGTCAGGTCCTCAGCGCGGCCTAACGGCCCCACCAGCGAGGTCGCAACCCCACAAGCGGCGGAACCACATCCTGATCACCGATGCCGCACCGCGCCGCGCCGCGCCGCGCCGAAAAGCATTACTCACCACCATGACTCGGGTCGGAAAAGCCTGGTGCGCAGACTATGGGTGAGCGCATCCGCTCACGGGACGGGCTCGGCGACCGCATCCGATAATGCGGCGAACTCCAGGTAGCTGCCCGCGCGGGCCGGTCCCCAGGTCTTCTGTGCCATTACTCGCAGCGGCATCGTGATCGACGCGGCGATCTGCGCGGGTGTCCGTACGGTCGGGTCGTCGCACCACACGAACAGACCAGAGCCGAGGTTGCCCGCGTTCTGCTGCGGTGTCAGCCTGCTGCCGTCGACGAACACGGCGGGGTCCCACAGCTCGTAGGCTATCGGCGCAGGTACATTGCCGATCGAGGTCGGGCCGCCGGTCACGAAGTAGGTCGGCGTGAAGGCCGCGTTGCGGACCTCGTGGCCGGATGCGATGAGATCCATAGCGGTGCGCGCACTTCCGAAGTACGGCAGCGGCAGTTGCGCAATCCCCGCCCTGCTCCAGAAGTCGACAACGATGTCGGCATCGATGGCGATGGTTCCCTCGCCGGTGTGCAGACCGTCGTTCCAGATGCGCGGCCGCTTGCCGTGCTCCCGCACGATCGCCGCGCCCCAATTGATCAGGCCGAGAAAGGCATCCACCGGTTCGGCCTGCGGTCCGTAGGTGGCGCGCGCATACGCGCCGATCTGTGGATAGTCCTCGAAGCTCGCGACGCGGAGGCCGTCGAGCAGGAACTCGTCCGCACCGAGATGCCAATAGCGCCCAGGGAACAACGGCAGGAACTCTTCGAGGATGTCGCGCATCAGTTCGTAGCCGCGCGGATCGGCGATGTCGATGGCGGCGTCGGATACAACGCCGTTCGCGCTGCGCAGTTTCAACTCCGGATGGGCGGCGAGAATGCCGTTCATGTGGCCGGGAAAGTCCACCTCGGGCACGATCTCGACCTGGTAGCGCGCCGCGTAGGCGATGAGATCGCGTATCTCTTGTTTCGAATAGTGTTCCTGCGCTGTGATTTCCGGATGCCGATCGCTGTCGAGCCGGAACCCGAATCGGTCCGAGAGATGCAGATGCAGCATATTCAACTTGAGCTGCCCCATCCGCCGGATCTGAGCGCGCAGCATATCGAACGGCATATATTCGCGGCCGACGTCGAGCATCAGCCCGCGCTCGCGGTACTCCGGCCAATCGGTCACGACCCCGCCGGGCAACGTGGTGCCGCGCCGCAGCAGCTGCAGCGCCGACCTGGTCGCGTAGAAGGCTCCCGCGACATCCGCGCCCGTCAGCTCGAGGGTTTCCGACACTGATATCCGGTAGGCCTCAGGAGATTGCGGCGCTCCTGGCACCGAACCGGTCCGCATCACGAGGTCGCCCGATCGGCCCACCGAACCCGCCTGCGCCACAACGCCATTGCCGGTGACGGCGCGCAGTCCTTCGGCAAGGTCGGTGGCACTGTCGCGCAGCGCATCCTGCGCATACAACACCCGCGCGTGTACACCGAGTCGAACGAGGACCCACCGGGCACCCAGCTCTTCAGCGACGGAACGGCCTGTGGCACGACCTGCTCCGCATCGGCTCGCCCCTGCGCACCGAACGCCACGGTGACCGCGAGCACCATGCACCGGACGCCATCGCTGCACGAGTCGACATGCGGCCAACTGTACGAAGCCGGATTCGATATCCGCTGAAGGTTGGCGAGTTGTGTCGCCCGCGGACGAGAAAGGGCGGACCCGATGGGCCCGCCCTTTTGCTACTCGTGCGCGAAGTGGGTTGCTCAGTGCGCGAAGTGGCGAGAACCCGTGAGGTACAGGGTGACTCCGGCCGCGCGGGCCAGATCCACGGTGTCCTGGTCGCGGACCGAGCCGCCGGGCTGCACGATCGCGCGAATGCCCGCCTGAATGAGCTGCTGCGGACCATCCGAGAAGGGGAAGAACGCGTCCGACGCGGCGACCGAGCCCTTGGCGCGGTCACCGGCGCGCTGCACGGCGAGGCCGACCGCGTCCACCCGGTTCACCTGTCCCATGCCGACGCCGACCGAGGCGCCGTCGTGGGCGAGCAGGATCGCGTTCGACTTCACGGCACGGCAGGCGCGCCAAGCGAATTCGAGATCCGCGAGAGTTTCGGCGTCAGCGGCCTCCCCGGCCACCAGCGTCCAGTTCTCCGGGTCATCGCCTGCCGCGTCCAGAATGTCGCGCTGCTGCAGCAACGCGCCACCGCTGATCGGACGCAGCTCCCCGCCGGCCCGCTGCGGCGCCGCGGCGACCAGGATGCGCACATTCTTCTTGCGCTGCAACACTTCCACAGCGCCGTCGGCGTAAGACGGCGCGACGATCACCTCGGTGAAGATCTCGGCGACCTGCTCGGCCATCTCGACGGTGACCTCACGGTTGGCCGCGATCACACCGCCGTAGGCGCTGACCGGATCACACGCGTGCGCCTTGCGGTGCGCCTCGGCGATATCGGCGCCGATCGCAATGCCACAGGGGTTGGCGTGCTTGATGATTGCCACCGCGGGGGCGGTGTGGTCGTACGCGGCGCGCCACGCGGCATCGGCATCGGTGTAGTTGTTGTACGACATCTCCTTGCCGTGCAACTGCTGTGCCTGCGCGAGCCCGACGCCGCCGTCGTTGTTGACGTAGAGCGCGGCGGCCTGGTGGGGATTCTCCCCGTAGCGCAGCACCGCGGCCTGCGCCCAAGTGCCGCCCAGCCAGCCGGGGAACTGTACGCCGGCGGGCTCGGCCGACTCGGCCTTCCCCGGCACCAGGACGTTGGTCATCCAGCTCGCCACCGCGACGTCATAGCTCGCGGTGTGCTGGAAAGCCTTGGCCGCCAACGCGGTCCGCTCGGCCAGCGTGAAACCGCCGGCCCGCACCGCGCTGAGCACGTCGTCGTAGTCGCCGCTGTCGACGACCACTGCGACCGACGGGTGGTTCTTGGCGGCGGCGCGCACCATGGACGGCCCGCCGATATCGATCTGCTCGACGCACTCGTCCGGAGTCGCCCCGCTGGCCACGGTCGCGGTGAACGGATACAGGTTCACCACCACCAGCTGGAACGCCTCGACGCCCAACTCCACCAACTGGTCGACGTGCTCGGCCTTACGGGTGTCGGCGAGGATGCCCGCGTGCACGCGGGGGTGCAGGGTCTTGACCCGGCCGTCCAGGGTCTCCGGGAACCCGGTCAGGTCCTCGACCTTGGTCACCGGGATGCCCGCGTCGGCGATCTTGCCTGCGGTCGACCCGGTCGACACGAGCTCGATGCCCGCGGCGTGCAGCCCGGTGGCGAGCTCGATGAGCCCGGTCTTGTCGTACACGCTGACAAGGGCCCTCTTGATCGACTTCCGCACCAATCCTTGGCTGCGCTCAGCCGGATCAACCGTTCCTTCGCTGCGCTCACTCACCGAAGAACTCGCTCATCTGGGATAACTGCCTTTCGTCCGTCGGAGACAATGCCTCTGGTGGCGACAGCGGCGACAACGTCCGCCAGCAACCGTCGCTCGACAACCTTGATGCGCTCGTGGAGCGTGGCCTCGTCGTCGTCATCCAGCACCGGCACCGCTTCCTGCGCGAGGATCGGTCCGGTGTCGACGCCGGAATCGACAAGGTGAACAGTGGAGCCGGTGACCCGGACGCCGTAGGCCAACGCGTCACGCACCCCGTGCGCGCCGGGGAAAGCGGGCAGCAGCGCGGGGTGGGTGTTGATGATCCGGCCGCCGAATCGGGCCATGAACGCCGGACCGAGGAGCTTCATGAAGCCGGCCGAGACGACGAGATCGGGGTCGTACGCGGCGACCGCCTCGGTGAGCGCGCCATCCCATGCGACGCGGTCGGGAAAGTCTTTGAGCGCCACCCGGAAGTCCGGGATGCCCGCGGCGGCCGCGTGCTCGGTGGCGGCACAGTTCCGGTCGACGCCGACGGCGACGATTGTCGCGGGATACTCGGGTGCGGACGCGGCATCGATGAGGGCGCGCAGCAGCGACCCGGTGCCCGAGGCCAGCACGACGACGGTGGCCGGGGCCGTGGTGGGCACCCACTGAGCATGCGGGGACGTCAGCGCTCTACTCCTGCGTGTCGATCGAAAAGGCGGGGCTGTTCATGGTGCGGGCGGTGCGAGACCGCCGCCATAGAGCCTAACGACCGTCCACCGGGTCACTTTCCGGCAGGTCCGCCTCGACCACTTCGGCGTCGACGATGTCGGGGATGGTATCGCCGCCTGGCGCCGAACCGCGCACGCCGAGGGCAGGTTGCTCCTCGACGAGCTCGCCGTCGACTTCCACCTCGAGGTCGGGCCCGTCGTAGTGCGGGTATTCGTCGTCGAAATAGTCGTCGTCATCGGCCGCGTGGTCGTCGGCCGCGTACTCGTCGTCGTAGGCGTCGTAGTCGTCATCGTGATAGTCGTCATCGCGATAATCGGCGTGGTGATAGTCGGCGTACTCGTCGTCCGCGTAATAGTCGTCGTCCTCGTCGTATCGGGTGCTCGGAGCACCGACCGGGACGACGAAGAAACGCCCGAACACCAGCCCCGCATAACCCGTGACGGCCAGCCAGGCGAAGCTCACCACCGCGAAGATCGGCAGGTCGAGACCGACACGGCCGAACGTGCCGAGCGCACCACCCGCTGCCACGCCGAGCAAGACCAGCACCACGGTCGCCAGTCCGGCCGAGGTCAGCGTCGCCCAGGGGGCCGCGATCCGGTCGGTGGAGGTCCGCGCGCTGTCCAGCCCGCCGAGGACACCGACCGCCGCCGGGATGAGCAGCAGTACCAGCCACCATCCCGCCGCGGGCCCGGTCGGCACCGCCGCGAGCACCGGCACCGCCGGAATCGGCCCGCCGATCACCGCGAACACACCGACCGACGCGTCACCGAACTGGGCGGATGCGCCCATCAGCACACTCACCGCAGCGACGACCACATTCGGCAGATAGGCGAGCGAGAGCAGGGTCAATCCGATAACCCCGGCGGCATTGCCCGCCGATTGGTAGGTATCACCGATCCTGGACCATTGCGCGAAGAATGACACGACGGTGACCGCGGTGGCACAGGCGAGTAGACGCAGCACGGTCCGGCCGGCGCCGAAAGTGCCTGCGACAGCCCAGTCCGGCATCCGCAGCAGGGTGAAAACCCGGCGCCGATTGCGGGAGGCGATCCCACCCGCCGCGGCGAGCAGATGCACACCGCCGACCCAGCCGAACGCGGCGAGGGTGTTCGGCGGTTGCAGCGCGACGACGCCGGAGGCGTCCTCGGCGACCGCCAAGCAGACCGCCGTGACCAGCAACGGCCCGGCCAGCGCCGCACCGAGAATCCAACCGAGATCGGCGCGAGTACTCTCCGGCTCGACCGCGCGCACACATTCACGTCCGGAGAGCCAGACCAGCAGACCGGTCGGCAGCAGCGGCAGCAGGCCGAGCGACGTCTTACCGATCACCAGCGGAACCTGGTGCGCCGCAAGCCAACCCGCGGCGATCGCACCGGAGGTTCCGGCCATACTGCTGCCCGAGGCCAACAACGTGGCGAGCACGAGGACGATGACGGCGGTGAGCGTGAGAGCCGCCGGACGAGCGGCGACGAGCACCAGCACGCGGGCGCGTTCCGGTGTCAGCGAGAGGAATCCGTGTTCGTCGCCGTCGCCGGGTGCCACAGCGCCGCGACGCGACCTGCGCACCGAGGAATCCGGCGCGCTACGGGACCCGGTGGTCCGGCGAACAAGAGGGGATCTCGGGGAGCTCATAGAAATTCAGCGTGGCAGCTCCCCCGGCGCGAGCGGGTCAGGCGCGCCGCGCCCACCTGCGATGGGCGCAGCGCCAGGAGAGCGAGGCGAAACTACTTGTTGTCGTCCGACGGACGGAACGCCTGGGTGGCGTCCGAGGCCGGGTCCGAACCCTGCTCACTGCCGAAAGGCTGGCCCGGCTGGCCCGGCTGACCAGGCTGTGGCTGGCTCTGGCCGTAGCCGGGCGCACCGTACTGCTGCTGACCGGGCTGCGGTGCGCCGAAATGCTGCGTGGCGCTTTCGTCGGGGCGCGGCGTGGCCGCCGGAGCACCGTAGGGCGAACCCTGCTGTGCCGCACCGTATCCGGGCTGCTGACCGTAGGACGGCTGCTGACCGTAGCCCTGGCCGGGCTGACCCTGCCCGTACGCGGGCTGGCCGGGCTGGCTCTGGCCGTAGGCGGGCTGGCTCGGCTGGCCCTGACCGTAGGAGGGCTGGCTCTGCCCATAGGACGGCTGCTGACCGTAGGTCTGGCCCGGCTGGCTCTGGCCGTAACCGGACTGGCTCGGGCTCTGACCGAACGCCGACGGCTGGCCGAACGCCGAGGGCTGCTGCTGGCCGTAGCCACCCTGACCGAAACCGCTCGGCGGGCCCTGTGGCGCGGCCGGCTTGGGTGCGGGCGGTGTCAGGATGCCCGCCTCGAACAGCACCGCGCCGACTGCGGCCGCGGCCTGCACCAGGGCGAGGAAGAGCACAACCCATGCGCCCCACTTCAACTCGACACCGTCGGACAGGTTGAACGACTGGAACACCAGCCCGAGGAAACCGGCGAGCGAAGCGGCGGCGGCCGCGCCGGTCCAGTTCTGCTTGGGCAGCAGCGACAGTCCGGCGAGCAGGCCACCGAGCAGCAGCAGCGCGAGCAGAGCCGTCAGCGGGACGTCGAAGGAGTTGGCGCTTTCGCTGGCGATCTTGGCGCCGCTCACCGGGTTGACCGCCTCGCGGCCCGCATAGGGCAGGAACCCCAGCAGGAAGTTCAGCACGCCGAGGCCGGCGACGCCGGCGGTGAGGAAGAACGGCAGTCCCTTGGCATCGGATGCGGGAGTGCTCGAACTTGTGCCGGTACTACCCGCCGACTGGCCGAGGCTGGAAGGAACGGAGGGCGTCGCGGGTGTGTTGTACCCGGAGCCCCCGGTCGGGTAGGACATGTCGTCGTCTCCTAGGTCGAGTCGTACGTTTCTACACGGCTGGATCTCAACTGACGCTACTGCACTGGCCGGTCCCGGTCATCCTTAACGAACCGGCCGGGCGACCAGATCAAGCCTTCCGTGCCTGGTGCCGCATGGCGGTCCCGACTCCATAACAATTCGCGCCCAGGGTGTCCGGCTGCCAACCTTCACCCAACAGCATGGCAGCGCCGGATTCCGGTGCGCATCAGCCCGCGCAACACCCGATCAGACCACCCGCATCGCGACAAGGCCGCCGCCCGAGTTCGGGCGGCGGCCTTGTCGACTATCGCGAATCAGGCGGTGATGCTTGCCTTCTCCAGGATTTCGCGTGCCAGCGCGGCGGTCTCGGACGGCGTCTTGCCGACCTTCACGCCCGCGGCCTCGAGTGCGTCCTTCTTGGCCTGGGCGGTGCCCGCCGAGCCGGAGACGATGGCGCCCGCGTGGCCCATGGTCTTGCCCTCGGGGGCGGTGAAGCCCGCGACGTAGCCGACGACCGGCTTGGTGACATTGGCCTTGATGTAGGCCGCGGCCCGCTCCTCGGCGTCGCCGCCGATCTCGCCGATCATCACGATCAGCTTGGTCTCCGGGTCCTTCTCGAACGCCTCGATGGCGTCGATGTGGGTAGTGCCGATGACCGGGTCGCCGCCGATGCCGATGGCGGTCGAGAAGCCGAAGTCACGCAGCTCGAACATCATCTGGTAGGTCAGGGTGCCGGACTTCGACACCAGACCGACCGGGCCCTTGCCGGTGATGTTGGCCGGGGTGATGCCGACCAGCGACTCGCCGGGGGTGATGATGCCGGGGCAGTTCGGGCCGATGATCCGGGTCTTGTTGCCCTTCTCGACGTTGTAGGCCCACGCGTACGCGGTGTCCTGCACCGGGATGCCCTCGGTGATGACCACGAGCAGCGGGATCTCCGCGTCGATGGCCTCGATGATGGCGTCCTTGGCGAACTTCGGCGGCACGAATGCGATGGAGACATCCGCGCCGGTTTCCTTGATGGCCTCGGCGACGGTGCCGAACACCGGCAGTTCGACCGCGGCGCCGTCCTTGTCGGTGTGCGCGACGGTGGTGCCCGCCTTGCGCGCGTTGACGCCACCGACGACCTGGGTGCCTGCCTTGAGCATCAGTGCGGTGTGCTTGGTGCCCTCACCGCCGGTGATGCCCTGGACGATGACCTTCGAGTCCTTGTTCAGAAAGATAGACATTTCCGGTTTCCTTACTTGGCCGCTGCCAGTTCGGCGGCCTTGTCGGCGCCTTCGTCCATTGTCTGCGCAAGTGTGATCAGCGGATGCGCGGCATCGACAAGGATCTTGCGGCCCTCGTCGACCTTGTTGCCGTCGAGACGGACGACCAGCGGCTTGTTCGCCTCGGCGCCAAGGATTTCCAGCGCCTTCACGATGCCGTTGGCGACCGCGTCACACGCGGTGATGCCACCGAAGACGTTGACGAACACGCTCTTGACCTGCGCGTCGTTCAGGATGACATCCAGGCCCGCGGCCATGATCTCGGCCGAGGCGCCACCACCGATGTCGAGGAAGTTGGCGGGCTTGACGCCGCCGTGGTTCTCGCCCGCGTAGGCGACCACGTCGAGCGTGGACATGACCAGACCGGCGCCGTTGCCGATGATGCCGACCTCACCGTCGAGCTTGACGTAGTTGAGGTCGTTTTCCTTGGCCTTGAGCTCCAGCGGGTCGGTCGCGTCCTTGTCCGCGAACGCCTCGTGGTCCGGGTGCCGGAACGCGGCGTTCTCGTCGAGGGTGACCTTGCCGTCGAGGGCCAGGATCTGGTTGTCGGGGGTGCGGACGAGCGGGTTGACCTCCACCAGGGTGGCGTCTTCGCCGACGAACACCTCCCACAGCTTCTGGATGGTCACGGCGGCGGCGTCCAGCACGTCGGCGGGCAGGTGGCCCTGCTCGGCGATCGAGCGGGCGAACGCGAGGTCGACACCCTTGACAGCGTCGACCGGGACCTTGGCCAGCCGCTCCGGCTTGGTGGCGGCGACCTCTTCGATCTCCATGCCGCCTTCGACCGAGCACATAGCCAGGTAGGTGCGGTTGGAACGATCCAGCAGGAAGGAGATGTAGTACTCCTCCGCGATGTCCTTTGCCTCGGCGACAAGGAGCTTCTTCACGATGTGGCCCTTGATATCCAGGCCGAGGATGTTCTGCGCATGGGTAAGCGCGTCGTCCGGGGTGGCGGCGTACTTGACGCCACCCGCCTTGCCACGGCCGCCCACCTTGACCTGCGCCTTGATCATTACCGGCTTGCCGATTTCCTCCGCGATGGCGCGGGCTTCCTCGACCGTGTCCGTCACGCGGCCCTCGGACGAAGGCACTCCGTGCTTAACGAAGAGCTCCTTCGCCTGGTATTCGAAGAGATCCATGTACTCACCGTCTCGTCTGCGTTGCTATGACAACGTCTTTGTTGGCGGCCCGACGTCGGAAGCGGGTCGGGTCGGACTCTAACCAGTCACATGGACGGCCAAACGGCCACGTTCATCGTAAGTGGCGCAGGTCACGGGCCAGTGTCCAGGCCGGAAAAACCGCTGGCCAACACTACTCGCGAGTAGCTTTTTGGCGGTGCGCCAGGTAGACCCGCCGAACCCGGAAATGGGAGCCGTCTACTACAGGTTGTCGTCGAATGACCTCACCTGAGTGCCCACCGCTCGGTGCGATATTCCGTAGTGTTACCGTGATCAATCTCACATGTTTGGATTGATCGCGCGCAACGCTTGCGGACCCCGCAATCGTTTCGTTACCGTCAGTGCGGTCGATGTCACAACACGGTCACGACGAGGAGGACGGCAAGCTTGACGCAGCACAGCACTCCGCACACGGAGAGCCGTTCCGCAGATGACCTGTCAACACCCCATCGGGGCAGGGATCTCGACACCGCGAACATCTCCAGCTTCATGATGTGGCATAGCCGATGAACCATCGCTCGACCGTCCCTTCTTCCCATCGCGTTCGCTCCGGCCATCGTTATCGGGCCGATGACGAACCGTTCGGCAGTTACGCCGACCAGAGCAGACAGGGCGCCCCGGCAGCCGACGCCCGCTACGCGGCCCCCGCCGCCGGAGCGCATGCCGGATACGACTTCCACCCCGCAGGCGACCACCGCGACGACTCCTGGTCCGCGAATGATGCATGGTCGCAACAGGATTCCTGGTCCGACGGCGGCGCGTGGTCGGCCGAGGAAGCGTGGGCGCCCGCCGCCGACAACTCCTGGACCCCCGAAGCCGACAATTCTTGGACGCCCGAAACCGGCGACTCCTGGACACCCCGCGCCGACGACTCCTGGACACCCGATACCGGTGATTCCTGGGCCCCCGACGCGGACGAGTCGTGGGAACACCAGGCGGACGACGCCGAATCCCATGCTGTTCCCACTGTCATCCCCGGACGCCGTTCGCAGCGCCGTGGCGGCGCACATCGCGTGCCCGCGCCACCGAGCGCGCTCAAAGGACGTGCCGCGGTCGTCGCTGTCGCGGCCGGCGCTGTCGTCGCCGCGGGCCAGGCCGCGTTCGCCTCGCCCGAACAGCCTTCGGCGACCGTCGACTATGAAGCCGCCGGTCAGATTCACGAGATCGCCGCGCAGTCGATGAGCGTGACCGACGCCACTGTCGCGCCGGATTCACCTCAGGTGCTCAATGTCTCGGCCCCGACCAACCTGGGCCAGTTCAACGACATCCTGCAAAAAGGGCAGAAGTACGCCGAGGATCTCGCCGCTGAAGAAGCCGCCAAGCTGCGCCCGCTGTTCACGAAGTTCGCCGCGGGCAATTTCACCTCAGGCTACGGTGCCCGCTGGGGCGTCCAGCACCTCGGCATCGACATCGCGGGCCCGATCGGAACCCCGATCTACGCGGTCGCCGACGGCACGGTCATCGAGGCGGGCCCGGCCAGCGGATTCGGCATGTGGGTACGGCTGCTGCACGACGACGGCACCGTCACCATCTACGGCCACATCGACACCGCGACGGTGTCGCAGGGACAGCGAGTCATGGCGGGCGATCAGATCGCCACCATCGGCAACCGCGGCTTCTCCACCGGCCCGCACTGCCACTTCGAAGTGTGGCTCCACGGCAGCGACAAGATCGACCCGCTGCCCTGGCTCGCCACCCGCGGCATCAGCCTCGGCCAACAGCGCGACTGACTCAGCGGCCGCACTCGCCCCCTGACTGCGGCCACTCATCGGTGGGTTCGACGCTGCACTCGGACCGGCAGTCACTGTGAAAGACAGTGGTGAACAAGGGCCTCTCCGGATACAAGAAACCCCGGCGCGTGGCCGGGGTTACCAGATGGGTCATATACGGGCAAAAAGGCTCCAATCCCGTTGGACTCAGGACAAATTCATTCCCTCGGCCGGACCGTATTACAAGGGATTTGGGGCGGCCAGTGCGGCGATCATGCAGCTGCTCATTGCTGGACTTTCGTCATGCGGGCGGATCGCGGGCTACCCCTGGACCCTACTTGTAGTACTTGGGCGCCGGTGTCCCGGTGAACTCCTTCCAGGCCCGGTCCAGGCCTGGCCCGTAATAGTCGCGATATCCGCCGGGATGTTCACGCAGATGGTCGGCGAGCATGCCGACGGCAGCCTGTCTGGTCAGATCACCGGCGGCGTAGCCGTCGTAGGCAGCCTTGGTGACGTCGTCGGCATTGCCGATATCCGGCCCGCCATTGCCGAGTATTTCCCGCCGCGCCTGGGCGGACGCAAATCCCGCATTGGACTCGCCCAAATACACCTTGTACATATGCTTTGCGTGCCATTGCCAATACTCTTCGCCGGGGCGGGGCGCATCGAGCGAATAACTGTATTCGGGGCCGGCGGTGGCGTGGCCGGTCTCGTGCGCCAATCGCGCTGTGCTCAGCAGCGGATCGTTCTTTCCATCCACACTGAGCAGAATCCTCTTCTCGCCTCCGAAGGTGAGTCCACCGGCGTCGATCGAGCCGTAACCTATTGTCCAGCCCGCGGCCTGAAGTTCTCGCACGTCTTTCGATAATGCGGGCGACATCGCGACCAGCCGATCCACCTCCGGACCCAGCTGTACCAAATCGTCGCTCGGTGCGAGGTCGTCGCTCGGTGCGAGGTCATCGCTCGGTACGAGTTCTTCGGCGAGCTCGCTTCCGAGGTTGAGACCGTAACCAACACCCAGGCTGAAGGCGGCGGCTTTCACCAGGAAATGTGTTCGGGTGTCGCCGTCTGCCAGGCCTGCGACCGTGGAGCGCAGGGCGGAATCGGTCGCACGGTATCGTGTCGAGAGCGCCGAAGTCGTGTCTCGGAACGCGGAGGCCAGCGCCCGTGTGGCAGCCTGAATACTCTCGGCGATCGATGTCCTCATCCTGCGTTGGCCGCCAACATCCGCGATGCGCCACCTGCGCGGTTGTCTTCTGTCGTGACCGCGGCCGGATCGAACTCACCGGGCAGGCAGACCACGTGTGCTGCCATGGCGAGGCCGAAGCAGTCGCTGCGGTGAAGGTACCGGACGGCGGGGGGCTCGTGGGCTACGAGGATGCGGACCTGTTCGGGATGCTTGGCGACGAGGGCGAGGGCATTGACCGCGCCGCCGCTGCTGGCGAAGAGGTCGATCGGGCCGCCGCCGAGGGCTTCGATGACGCGGTGCAGGTCCTCGGCGTGCAGGTCGGGGTTGGATTCGCTGGTGGGGTCGTTCTTTTCGCTGCGGCCGGTGCCGCGCGGGTCGTAGGTGACTACCGTGCGGTCGGGGAAGCGGGCGGCCAGGCTGACGAATCCACTGGCGTCCATGGGCGAGCCGATCATCATCAGGATCGGCTCGTCACCGGCCTGCTCTGCTTGGCGTATGTCGTAGGCGATTTCGGCGCCGGGAGTTTCGAGGGTGTAGGTCTTCAGCTCGGTCATGGTGGCCCGGTCCTTCTGCTTGGTTGTTCGTGCAGACGAACGGGGGCATCGAAACACACCGGCAGACCGGTGCGACGGCCTCGGCCCGTGACTCCTTGATGATCCTAGCGATCTGCCTGCGCTTACTGTTCGGCCGCTCGCACAGATGACGAACTTCAGATTCCTGACGCGATTTCGAATCGCATCCAATCCGCATCAGAATCCGGCCGGACCCGGCAGTAGCCACCGAACGGACACGTCGACCACCTCGGGGCGACTACTCGTCACCCTTCGACCAGCGCGCGTGGCAGCCGCTCTCAGAGCTTGACCAGGGTCCGGCTGTATTGGGGGATCAGGCGGATCTTTCCGGCAGTGCCGAAATCGATGGTCACGGTGGCCAACGGCCCGAAGCCTTCGGCCGCGACAACTCGGCCGAGGCCGTATTTGTCGTCGGTGACCCGGTCTCCGACGGCAAGTACGAGATTGGCGTTGTTACGGGTGGCGCCGCCGGGTGCGGGGCGGCGCGGGCCACGGTCGGCGCGCACGCCGGGGCGCTGCTCGTTCCAGCCATCGCCTCGGGTCCAGTCCCGTTCCACGCTGTCGTCGTCACCGCGACGCCGGATGCTGCGCGTCAGCGGTGAGCCGCTCGGCTCCAGCCGCTTCCAGTCGATGAGGTGGCTCGGAATCTCCTGCAGGAAGCGAGATTCCGGGTTCGATACCGGCTGGCCCCAGCCGGATCGGACCACCGCGCGCGACAGGTACAGCCGTTGCCTGGCCCTGGTGATGCCGACGTAGGCGAGGCGGCGTTCCTCGGCGAGCTCGGTGGGATCACCGAGCGCCCGCATGTGCGGGAACTGGCCGTCCTCCCAGCCCGTCACGAACACGACGGGGAACTCCAGGCCCTTGGCGGTGTGCAGGGTCATCATCGTGACCACGCCCGCGCCCTCGTCGGGGATCTGATCGGTGTCGGCCACCAGCGAGACCCGCTCCAGGAAGGCCGCGAGCGAACCGGGATCCGGTTCACCATCGGCCGCCTCCGGCACCAGGCCCTCCTCGCGGGCCGCGGCGGCGTTGTTGTAGGCCTCGGAGCTGAATTCCCGTGCGACGCTGACCAATTCGTTCAGGTTGTCCAGCCGGGCGCCGTCCTGCGGGTCGTCGGACGCCGCCAGCTCGGCACGATAGCCGGTTCGTTCCAGCACCGCGTCGACCACATTCCCGACATCCGGGAAGTCGAGCTCAGCCTGCGCGCCCGCCGCCCGAATCTGCTCGAGCAGCTCGAGGAATCCGGCGATCGCGCGCTGGGCGCGGGTGTTCAGCAGTGCGACCTTGCCCTCGGCGGCATCGCGCAGCGCCTCGGCGAAACCGATGTCGCGCTGTTCGGCGTGCACGGCCACGCACGCCTCGGCGCGGTCACCGATGCCCCGGCGTGGGGTGTTGAGAATCCGACGCAGGCTCACCGCGTCGTCGGGGTTCTCCAGTACGCGCAGATAGGCGACGATGTCGCGCACCTCTTTGCGCTCATAGAAGCGGACGCCGCCGACCACCTTGTACGGCAGGCCCATTCGAATGAAGATTTCTTCCAGCGCGCGCGAGTTGTTGTTGGTGCGATAGAAGACCGCGACGTCGCCGTAGGTGGCTTCCTCGGCATCCACCAGCCGGTCGATCTCGCGGGCCACGAAGGAGGCCTCGTCGTGCTCGTTGTCGGCGACATACCCGGTGATCAGATCGCCTTCGCCGGAATCGGTCCACAACCGCTTGTCGCGACGGTTCTCGTTGCGCGAGATCACCGCGTTCGCGGCCGAAAGGATGTGCTGGGTGGACCGGTAATTCTGTTCCAGCAGAATAGTTTCGGCATCCGGGAAGTCGCGTTCGAATTCCTCGATATTGCGAATGGTCGCGCCGCGGAAGGCGTAGATGGACTGATCCGCGTCGCCGACAACGCACAGTTCGCTCGGCGCCACCGCGTCCGGCGCCTCGCCGTCCACGGATTCCGCGGCCTCTGCGTGGTGTCCGACCAGCTCACGCACCAGGATGTACTGCGCGTGGTTGGTGTCCTGATACTCGTCGACGAGCACGTGCCGGAAGCGGCGCCGGTAGTACTCCGCGACCTGCGGATGGTTTTGCAGCAGCGCCACCGTCTCACCGATCAGGTCGTCGAAATCCATCGCGTTCGCCGCGCGCAGTCGACGCTGATATTCGGTGTAGACCCTGGCGACGAGACTCGGCAATTCGGTCTCGTCGGATTCAGCGTCCGCTGTAGCCCGTGCGGGCCCGATGAGCTCGTTCTTCAGATTCGAGATGGCGGTCGCCAGTAGCCGCGCCGAATACTTCTTCACATCGATGTCGAAATCGCGGCTGATCATCGTGAGCAGTCGCCGCGAATCGTCGGCATCGTAGATGGAGAAATTCGAATTCAGGCCGGGCAGCAGGGCCGACTGCATGCGCAGGATGCGCACGCAGCTGGAGTGGAATGTGGAAACCCACATGTTATTGGCGCGCGGGCCGACCAGCCCGATGACGCGTTCCCGCATCTCCGCAGCAGCCTTGTTGGTGAAGGTGATGGCCAGGATCTGGCCGGGCGTGGCGCCGCGCGCGGCGAGCAGATAGGCGATTCGCCTGGTCAGCACAGCGGTCTTGCCCGAGCCCGCGCCCGCGACGATCAGCAGCGGCGCGCCGGTGTGCACGACCGCGGCGCGCTGTTGCGGGTTGAGGCCCTCGAGCAGCCGCTCGGCCTCTTCGGCCTTGCGCTGCTCCCTTTCGAGGCGGCGCTGTTCGGGGGACTGCGCCGAATCCACGGCACGACCATCGTCGACCTGCGGTTTCTTGGCTGGGTCCTGGTGCCGAGTCTGCCCGGCCTGCATCTGGGGAGCCACCGTGATGTCCATCGTCCATCAACGCTACCGGCGGCTACCGACAGAGATGAAGTCCCGTTCCCGTCGATGTCTGTTCGGCGGCGTGTCGGCGAACGATGGGTGAACCGCCGCAGCGTGTCCCGGGCGGCGAATCTGCGACGGCGTTCTCACCAGATTCACAAAATGAAGTGTTTTGCATTGCTTCGGACCCATGGCACACTGGCCACATGATCTGCGCTCGAGAGATACATCCGATACGGTTAACAGCCGGATATCGTGATGGCGGACCGTACGCCTGAGCGCCCGTCCGGGGGGACAATGCAACACCCCAACAGGTCTGTTGCACGGTGAAAGAACCGATCGGTAACGAGCCGGGCTCACCCGCCGATCCATGTTCTGACACGAGGAGATGAATGATGAGCACGCCTGCCACGACGACCGGGTCCGACTCGGCTCTCCCGCACTCCGAGGCGGAGATCGAGAAGCTCCGCAAGGAGATCGACCAGCTCGACGCGGAAATCCTCGCCGCCATCAAGCGCCGAACCGAGATCTCCAGGATCATCGGCCGCACGCGGATGGCTTCCGGCGGAACCCGTCTCGTACACAGTCGTGAGATGAAGGTGCTCGAGCGCTTCAGCGAACTCGGCCAGGAGGGTCACACCCTCGCGATGCTGCTGCTGCGGCTCGGCCGCGGCCGCCTCGGCCACTGATCGCCTGCCCGCTGGGCTACTGATTGCCCGCCGCGCACGCGGCCCCAACACTCATGCGGCGATCGCAAGACCTCCGCATTCCCAAAGGCCGCCCCGGGTGTTCACCCCCGGGGCGGTCGTTTCGCCTCCGGAATCGCGCTCAGCTGAGCGCGATGTACTTGGTGGACAAGTACTCTTCGATGCCCTCGATGCCGCCCTCTCGGCCGAAGCCAGAGGCCTTCACACCACCGAAGGGCGGGGGGGGGGGGGGTGTGAACGCGCCGAGTATACCCCCCCACAACGGCTGCGCTCGCCCCCCGCGCCGCGCCGCGCCGGCCAAGTGGGGCGGGGGGTATC
>NZ_JBHVDF010000026.1:0-55895 GCF_042802915.1 Nocardia sp. NPDC057440 | reverse complement strand
CGCGTTCCCCCCCCCCGGCCCAACCCATCAGCAAACCCCCCCCCCGAGGGGCGCGGGGTGCCGGTACAACCCCCCGCGATTGACCCCCACCATGCCGCTGTCCAGGCCCTCGGCGACGCGCAGCGCGCGATCGAGGTCGCGGGTGTAGACGTAGCTGACCAAACCGAATTCGGTGTCGTTGGCGGCGGCGAGCCCCTCGGCCTCGGTCTCGAAACCGACGATCGGGGCGACCGGCCCGAACACCTCCTCACGCAGGATCCTGGCGTGCGGCGGCACCTCGGTCAGGATGGTCGCGGGGTAGAACCAGCCGGGGCCGCCCGGCGCCTTGCCGCCCAGACGCACCTGCGCGCCCGCCGACACCGCGTCCTCGACGAGTTCGCTCACGATGTTCAGCTGGTCCTCGCTGATCAGCGGGCCGAGGGTGGTGCCTGGATCGGTGCCGGGACCGAGCGTGACGGTGCTCGACATGGTCTCGACGAACTTGGTGGTGAACTCCTCGAGCACGCCGCTCTGCACATGGAAACGGTTGGCCGCGGTGCATGCCTCGCCGCCGTTGCGCAGCTTCGCGAGCATCGCGCCCTGCACGGCCGCATCGACATCGGCATCGTCGAACACCACGAACGGCGCGTTGCCGCCGAGTTCCATCGAGGTGCGCAACAGTCCGTGGGCCGACTTCTCGATGAGCGTCTTACCGACCTCGGTCGATCCGGTGAAGGTGAGCTTGCGCAAGCGCGGATCATCGAGCAGCGGCTGCGTCACCGCGCCGGAACGGCTGGAGGTGATCACCGAGAGCACACCGTGCGGCAAACCGGCCTCGCTGCACAGCTTCGCGAGCAGCAGCATGGTCAGCGGGGTCGCGGAAGCGGGCTTGACGATCATCGTGCAACCCGCGGCGAGCGCGGGACCGATCTTGCGAGTCCCCATGGCCAGCGGGAAATTCCACGGCGTAATCGCCAGGCACGGTCCGACCGGCTGCTTGTGCACCATGATCCGGCCGGTGCCGGACGGCGCGTGCAGATAGCGCCCGTGCACGCGCACGGCCTCTTCGCTGAACCAGCGGAAGAACTCGGCGCCATAGCGCACCTCGTTGCGGCTCTCCGGCAGCGCCTTGCCCATTTCCAAGGTCATCAGCAGCGCGAATTCCTCGGCGCGTGCGGTGATCGCCTCGAACACCGCGCGCAGGATCTCACCGCGCTCCCGCGCCGAGGTGGCGGCCCAATCCGCCTGTGCCGCGTCGGCCGCGTCGAGCGCGCGCACCGCGTCCGCCGGCGTCGCGTCCGCGACGCGCGTCAACACCTCACCGGTGGCCGGATCGTGCACCTCGAAAGTGCCGCCCCCGGTGGCATCGACCGGCCCGCCGATCCACAACTGCGTCGGTACTGACTGAAGAAGTTCGCGTTCGGACACCATGTCGCCAGCCTATGCCGACCGATCGACCGATCACCGCAGAAATCTCCCTCGATCGAGCGGCTGCCGCGCCCGGCTCCGGTGGCCAAGCGCCCAACACCCGCCCAAGTTTCCGTACCTTCCCTGCGCGGCGGATCGAGGGCTTGTACCCTCGGCGAACGTGAGCAGCGACATCACCGCATCGGCGGCATGGGGGAAACTGCACGATCACCACGGCGCGGTCGCCGAGCGACACCTGCGTGAGTTCTTCGCCGAGGATCCGGCCCGTGGCCGTGAGCTGACCGTCCAGGTGGCAGACCTGCATATCGACTACAGCAAGCACCGCGTCACGCGGGAAACCCTTGACCTGCTGGTCGAATTGGCCCGCGAGGCGGGCGTCGTCGAGCGCCGGGACGCGATGTTCCGCGGCGCGCACATCAACACTTCGGAGAACCGGGCGGTCGAGCACATCGCGCTGCGCCTGCCCGCCGGTGAATCACTGATCGTGGACGGCGCCGACGCGGTCGCCGAGGTGCACGAGGTGCTGCGGCGGATGGGCGAATTCACCGACTCACTGCGCTCGGGCGCATGGCGCGGCGCGACCGGCGCACGGATCACCACGGTGGTCAATATCGGGATCGGCGGGTCGGATCTGGGACCCGAGATGGTCCATCGCGCGCTACGCCACTACGCCGACGCCGGGATCAGCGCGCGCTTCGTGTCGAATGTCGACCCCGCGGACTCTGTCGCGAAACTCGACGGCCTCGATCCGGCGACCACGCTGTTCATCGTTGCGTCCAAGACGTTCTCGACACTGGAGACCTTGACCAATGCCACCGCCGCGCGGCGCTGGCTGGTGGCGGCGCTCGGCGAGGACGCCGTCGCCAAGCACTTCGTCGCGGTGTCGACGAATGCCACGCGGGTCGCCGAGTTCGGCATCGATACCGCGAATATGTTCGGGTTCTGGGATTGGGTCGGCGGACGCTACTCGGTGGATTCCGCCATCGGCCTTTCGGTGATGGCGACGATCGGCAAGGAACGCTTCGGCGAGTTCCTCGCCGGCATGCACGCCGTCGACCAGCATTTCGCGACCGCCCCGCTCACGGCGAACGGTCCGGTGCTGCTCGGCCTGCTCGGCGTCTGGTACTCGAACTTCTTCGGCGCGGAATCCCGTGCGGTGCTGCCCTATTCGAACGACCTCGCGCGCTTTCCCGCCTACTTGCAGCAGCTGACCATGGAGTCCAACGGCAAGTCGGTGCGCGCCGACGGCACGCCCGTGACCACCTCGACCGGGGAAATCTTCTGGGGCGAACCGGGCACCAACGGCCAGCATGCCTTCTACCAGCTGCTGCACCAGGGCACCCGCCTGATCCCCGCGGACTTCATCGGATTCGCCCGTCCCACCGATGATCTGCCCACTCGCGACGGCACCGGCAGCATGCACGACATCCTGATGAGCAACCTGTTCGCCCAGACCAAGGTGCTCGCCTTCGGCAAGACCGCCGAGGAGATCGCCGCCGAAGGCACCGACCCGAAGGTGGTGCCGCACAAGGTGATGCCGGGCAACCGGCCGAGCACCAGCATCCTCGCCCCGCAACTGACTCCGTCGGTGGTCGGCCAGCTGATCGCCCTGTACGAACACCAGGTCTTCGTCGAGGGCACCATCTGGGGCATCGACAGCTTCGACCAGTGGGGCGTCGAATTGGGCAAACAGCAAGCCCTCGCGGTGGCGCCGCTGCTCACCTCTCCGGAAGAGCCCGAGCCCCAAGGGGATTCCTCCACCGACGCGCTGATCCGCTGGTATCGCGCCAACCGCTGACGGAGATCGCTCAGCGTGCCGTCTCGGAAACGTCAGTCATGCGGGGTGTTTCGCACGCCCGCGGCCTCCAATCGGCGGATAATGCCGGCGTTGACGACCGCGACAAGTATGCCGATCACGACGATATCGAAGGCCACCTGCACCATCGTCGCCACCCGGGCAGCCTGGCCGACGGCGCGCACGTCGCCGAAACCGACCGTGCCGAGGGTGACGATCGTGTAGTACAGCGCGTCGGTGCGGGTGCTGAGCCCCTCGAACTGGCCGGGGTTACGCAATTCGAGAATGTAGTAGAACAGCGCGAAGAACATCACCGCCGAACACAGCGCGAACAGCACGCCGTCGACCCGTCCACTCGTTGCGTCCGGATCCGCGATATAGCGACTGACCCGCTGCCAGCTCAGCCAGACCAACCCGACGACCCCTGCCATGAAGGCGAACAACCCGATGACCTTGGCGGGCCAGTTGTCGCTCAGCTCGAATCCGAGCGGTACGCAGTAGTAGAAGAGCAGTACACACACCATTGTCGCCGCGTTGCGCGCCGCGTGCGCGCGCCGCGAGATTCGCCGTGACTGCTTCATCGGTCCATGATCGGCCCCCATGTGCCGTCGAGCCGCAGCACTCGCCGAGCCGTTTCGACGCGGCCGATTGTCCGGGTATCGAGACCTCAGGCGTCCGCGGTGTAGTAGCGGCCCTCACGCTGACGGAGCACCAGATCAGCGCGCTGCCTCGTGCCCGCGATCAGGTCGGCATTCGGCAGATCGCTGTCGCGCACCTTGATTCGAGCGGCGTCGGCGCTGCGGCCACCGCGGATATGGCGGCGTATCAGGCGCTGTTCGATCACGTCCCGATGGACGTCCAAGTACCAGACTTCATCGAGCAGCGGACGCACCCGGCACCACGAGCTGGATTCGCGATCGTCCAGGAGCAGATAGTTGCCCTCGGTGATCGCGATCTCGTGCCCGGCGAAGACGACGCCCGCCTGCGTCGGTTCCTCGATGGCGCGGTCGAAGGTCGGCCATGGCACCGGCTCGCCGATCGGGGTATCGCGCAGGCGGCGCAGCGTGTCGAGGTAGCCGTCGACGTCGAAGGTATGCGGTTCGCCCTTGCGCTCGGCATCGCCCGTCGCGCGCAGCACCGCGTTCGGCAAATGGAAGCCGTCCATCGGCGCGATCTCGGCGATCAGCGCGCCCGCTCGGGTGTTCAGCTCATCCCGGATGGACTTGGACAGCGTGGACTTGCCCGCCCCCGGTGGCCCCGCGATGCCGAGCACATACCGACGGGCACACGCCGCCGCCCGTATCCGCAGGTGCTCGACGAGCGAGCGCACAGGCATTTCGACGGTAGTCCGCGTCATCGGAGCCACAGTACTCAGACTGCGCACCGCTGCCCCGAATTTGCCCCCGTGGCCGGTGAAGTCGGCTATCGAAGTCGATGCCGTACCTCGGCGGACAGCTCGGCCGCGCCATCGCGTAGCGCCTCGGTGAACATGCGCCGCGGCTCGGCGTCCCCGGCCTCGGATCGATAGACGACGACCGTGCCGCGCACCGCCGCGGGATGGTCGATGCGGACGAGTCCGATCGTCGGCGGAAGCACCGGCACCGCGATGCCGGGCACCACGGTGATGCCCATACCCGCCGCGACCAGACCGAGCTTGGCAAACCAGTCGCGTGCGACGAAGGCGATGTCGGGCTCCCAGGTGGCGTCGCCGAACGCACCGAGCAGGGTGCTGTTCGGCTCGGCGCTGCCCGCGATCCAGCGCTCACGGCGCAACTCCGCCGGCGTGACGCTGACCCGGTCCGCGAGAGCGTGGCCCGGCCCGACCGCGACAAGCAGCGGATCGTCGAGCAGCGATTCGACCGCGAGGTCGCCGGGCACGTTCGGTGTCGCGGTCACCACGGCCAGATCCAGCCGGCCCCTGGCGACGGCCACGAGCAGTCGCGGGCTGGTCCCCTCGCGCAGCGGCACCCGGGCCAGCCGTGCGGACGTGGCGGCAATGGCCCTTGGCACCAGCGCCGCCATCGCGGTCGAGAACGCGCCGACACGAAGCAGCGCCGGCGGACGCGCGACGAGCTCGTCGAGGTCGTGCCGGGCCGCGCCGATCCCGGCGAGCACCGTTTCCGCGTGCCGAAGGACGATCCGCCCCGCATCCGTCGGCCGAACCCCGCGCGCGTGTCGTTCGAACAACGTCTTGCCCGCCGCCTGCTCCATCAGGGCGATCTGCCTGGACACGGCCGACTGCGTGTAGCCGAGGTTCTCGGCGGCGGTCGAGAACGATCCGCATCGGCCCGCCTCACGAACCACGCGCAAGCCGATAATCGTGAACTCACCCATGCGATCTACTCATACCAAATATGCGAGACTCTCGCTTGTCGCATGCGTCAACACTGCATACCGTCGAATCCATGAGTGCAGCCGAAAACAAGAAACTGATCGAGCGCATGTTCGATCAGATGACACAGGGCAATACGCGGGCGATGAGTGACGCAATGGCCGACGACTTCCGCTGGACTTTCCCAGGGAACTGGTCATGGTCCGGCAGCTGGGAATCGAAAACCATTGTGCTGAAGGAACTTCTGCGCCCGCTGATGGCACAGTTCACCGAATATCGGAGCAGCGCCGATTTCCTCATCGCCGAAGACGACCGCGTCGTGGCACAGGTCCGCGGTCACGCGATCACAATTGGCGGCGAGCCGTACGAACAGACCTATTGCATGATTTTCCGACTCGCGGACGGTCGGCTCACCGAGCTGATCGAGCACTGCGACACCGCACTGGTCGAACGCGTACTCGAACGCCCCGCACGCGGCCGTCGTCAACAAGCGTGAGCTTCCCATAGGCGGTAAGACCGGCCCCCGCGCGGATCGATCACTTTTCCTAAACTCGGGTGGATGGCACAGCCAACTCCCTGGCAAACGGGCAAAAATCCACCCGGGCAAGGCGACCCGCCCAACCCAACCGCTCGCGGCGCGCCCCAACGTCGGGTCGAACTCCAGAACGCGATGACCACACTCCGGCCGTACCTGGCCCCGCTCCAAGGAAATTGGGGCTACGTGGTCGCCGCAGCCGGAAGCGTGGTCACTTTCTGCACACTGTTCCAACCGTGGGTAAACGCTGCCACGCTCGACGGCAGAATCAAAGCCACCCCCTTCGGGAAATTCGAAATATCCAGCTCCCTCGTGGCCCTGTGGTCGGGAGCACCACCGCCGCAGGCGAAAGTCAACGGCACATGGGCCGTTCTGGCCTGCGTCGCCATCGCCGTCACCTTGTTCGCCGTGGTTGTCAATCTTCGGGCGCGCACCACGACACTGTCGCATTTGGCCGCGTGCTCTTCGGTGGCCATGGCACTATTCATTGTCTTCGCCCTTGTCCATATGAACGGCAAGGCACCCGAATTGCGGTCCATGCTCGGATACGGACGAACGACGGATCTGGGCGGCCAAATCGGCCTATTGATGCGCTGGGCCTCCGGCAACGGCAAATACCCGATGCCAGGTATCCGCCAAGTTTCGATAACCACCGCCAGCCTCACCGCGTGGGCATGGTTCGCCGCCGCGACCGCAGTGGTTTCGGCCGTCGCGGCCATCGCCCAGTGGGTCCGCAATCGCCCGGCCGGACCTATCCAGATACCGCTGCAGATACCGCTGCGCATGCCGATCGTCATTACGCGGCCATCTTCTGCCCCTGCTCCTGCTCCCGACTCTGCACCCACACCCGACCCCACTCCAGCGCCCGCACCGGACCCGCCCGAGTGACGCGGAAAGTCTCGAGCGCACGGCGACCCCGCCGGATGCATGCGCCGACCGAGGCGAGCTTCCCACCGGCGGTGAGCTCGGATCGAACCACAACGTGGGATGACTTCTAAACTTGGCCAATGGTGCAGCCGACGCCCTGGCAAGCGGGCAAAACTCCACAGGCGCAGGCTGTTTCGCCCAGTCGAGCGGCTCGGGGCGCGCCACGACGACAGGTCGACGTCGCGAGCACCCTTACCTCGCTGCGACTGCTCCATGCCAGGCTCCGACCGCATCTTGTCTTGTTCCAAGGCAATTGGGGTTATCTCGGCGCAGCGCTCGGCGGCGTCATCACGCTGTACGCGCTGTTCCAGCCGTGGGTCAACGCCTCCTCGACCGATGGCAAGATCAAAGCCACCCCGTTCGGAAAATTCGAGATATCCAGCTCGCTCGTGGCCCTGTGGTCGGGATCGCCACCGCCTGCCGCGAAGATCAACGGCACCTGGGCTGTGCTCGCGTGCATCGCCATCGCCGTCATCGTCGTCGCCGCAGTAGTCAATCTGCGGGCGCACACTCGGGCGCTTTCGACTTTGGTGATGGGTTCCTCGATAGCCCTGTCCCTTTTCGTCGTCTTCGCCTTGGTCCACATGAACGGCAAAGCGCCCGACGTGCGAAACATGGTCGGAAACGGCCCCACACGGGATCTGGGCAGCCAGGTCGGCATGATAGTGCGCTGGGCCTCCGGCAACAGCGGTTACGCGCTGCCCGGTGTCCGCCGGTATACCTGGACCACCGCCGGTCTCACCTCTTGGGCATGGTTCGCCGGTGCGATGGCGGTGATTTCGGCAGTGGCCGCGATCGCCCAGTGGGTACGCAATCGCCCGGCCGGACCCATCCAGATACCGCTGCGCATGCCCATCGTCATTACGCGGCCATCGTCCGGCCCCGCCCCCGCACAGCCGGCTCCTGCGCCGCAACAACCGTCGGCTTCCCCGCAGCCTGCTCCCGAGCCCCAGCAACCAGCACCGGCTCCTCAGCAGGCATCTCCCGAAGTCGCCGCCCAGCAGGCACCGGAGGCCGCCGCCCAGCAGACGCCCCCCGACCCGGCCACCAAACGGCCATCTCCCGACCCCGATCAAACCAACTGATCCAGCCGGGATTTCGACGACGCCCGGGGACGCTCCTGTTCACCCGAGCGAACGAAGCGATCACAGACGCTGGTCGAGCGGATACTCGACCAGCGCGGCGTCCGGTCAGACGAAGGCGCGTTCGATGATTGCGCCGGTGTCGACACCCGTCGGCAGGGTGCCGAAGGCGATGCCCCAGTCCTCGCCCAATCGGGTGGCGCAGAAGGCGTCCGCGACGGCGGGGTGGCCGTGGCGGACCAGTTGCGCGCCCTGCAGGACGAGGGCCATGAGTTCGATAACGCGGCGTGCGCGGTATTCGATGTCGCTGAGGTCGGAGAGTTCCTTGCCGACCCGGGTGATGGCGTCGTCGAGACGGGGGTTCGCACCGCGGGCCAGCGAGACCTCGTTGAAGTACGCCTCGACGGTCTCGGGCTGACGACCCATGGCGCGCAACGCGTCCAGGGCCGCGACATTGCCGGAGCCCTCCCAGATCGACATCAGCGGAGCTTCGCGGTAGAGGCGCGGCATCCCGGATTCTTCGGCATAGCCATTGCCACCGAAGCATTCCAGTGCCTCGGCCGCGTGCGAAGGCGCGCGCTTGCACACCCAGTACTTGGTGATCGCCAAGGCGATTCGGCGCAGCGCCGCCTCGGCCGGATCCTGGCCTGCCCGGTCGGTGGCGCCCGCGAGACGCATCATGACGGTGGTCGCGGCGTCGGATTCGATCACCAGGTCGGCGAGCACATTGCGCATCGCGGGCTGATCGATCAGTTTCTTGCCGAAGGCATCCCGGTGCCGTGCGTGGTGCACCGCGTACACCGCACCGACGCGCATACCGGTCGACGAGCCGATCACGCAGTCGAGGCGGGTCATATTGACCATTTCGATGATGGTCTTGACCCCGGCCCCCTCCGCGCCGACCAGCCAGCCGGTGGCGTTCTCGTATTCGATCTCCGAGGAGGCGTTGGACTTGTTGCCGAGCTTGTCCTTGAGTCGTTGGATCCGAATCGGATTGCGGGTGTCATCGGGCAGCACCCTCGGCAGCAGGAAGCAGGACAGGCCGCCGGGCGCCTGCGCCAGCGTGAGGAACATGTCCGACATGGGCGCGGAGGTGAACCATTTGTGTCCGACGATCCGGTAGCTGCCGTCGGGCTGCGGAGTCGCGGTGGTGGTGTTGGCGCGAACGTCGGAGCCGCCCTGCTTTTCGGTCATCGACATGCCCGCGATGAGCCCGGCCTTGGTCGACGGCTCACGAAGGCCGAAGTCGTAGGTCCTGGAACCGAGCAGCGGTTCGTATTTCGCCGCGAGTTCCGCGTTGTGGCGCAGCGCGGGCACCACCGCGTAGGTCATCGAGATCGGGCACATATGGCCCGCGTCGGCGACGCCCCAGGTGTAGAACTTGGCCGCACGGGCGGTATGAGCGCCGGGCCGGTCGTCGAGCCAGGGCGAGCCGTGCAGTCCATGCGAGACAGCGACATTCATCAGGTCGTGCCAGTGCGGGTGGAATTCGACCTCGTCGATGCGATTGCCGTAGCGGTCGTGGGTGTGCAGCACCGGCGGATACTCGTTGGCCAGCCTGCCCCACTCCTGCGCCGCGAAACCGCCCGCGAGCCTGCCGAGTTCACGGACCTCTTGCTCGGCCCAGCCCGCGCCCTCACGGTGCAGGCCCTCCAGCAGCGCCGGGTTCTGCGAGACGTCGAAAGGCACGATGTTCGGAACCTGGTTGAAGACTTCATGCGTCGGCATCGGACAACTCCTGTTTCTATCGAGCGCCCAGGGCGCTCTGATCATCGCGCACGCCGAGCGCGCGCATCGCGAAGGCAACGAGTTCAGGGACAACGGATTCGCCGTGTGGTGCGTGGGCCAGCGGACCGACGAGCACCTCACCGATCGCACCGACCAATGCGGCGGCGCTGATTCGCGCGTCCTGCGCGGGCAGTTCCCCGCGCGCGACACCCTCGGCGATAGCCGATTCGAAGGCCTCGGCGAAAGCGCGCCGGAAATGCAGGCGCTCATTGTCGACAGCCGCGTCGACCGGTTCGACGAGCAGGACGTAGGCGAGCTTCGGATTCTTCAGCGCGCGCCCCGCGAAGGTTTCCACCGCGGCGGTGACGCGTTCGACCGCGGAGGCCACGGTGTCGGCATCCGCGATCCGTTCCGCGGCCGCCGCGGTGACGGCGGCGACCTCACGGGCGACCACCTTCCGGAAGACCGCGCTCACCAGTTCGGACTTGCCTTCGAAATGCTTGTACACCGTTCCGGTCGCCACCGCGGCCTCGTTCGCGACCGCCGCCATGGACAGCCCGGCGAAACCCTCCCTGGAGAGGACCCTCGTCGCGGCGTGCACGATCAGCGCGGCCTGCGCATCGAGGCGGGCCTGCACGGCAGGGGTTCTGCGGTACACCACGCAAGAAGTGAACCATGGATTCACTTCTTGGCGCAAGGACTGTTTCCAGGCTGTTGTACGTCGTATGGTCGTGTACGTGACTGACCAAGCCAGCGGTCCCGCCGTCCGTGTCGAACACTCCGGACCCGTGACGACCGTCATCCTGCATCGCCCCGCCGCGCGCAATGCCGTCGACGGCCCGACCGCCGCCGCACTCGCCGACGCGTTCCGCGCCTTCGACGCCGATCCCGACGCGTCGGTCGCGGTGCTATGGGGTGACGGCGGCACCTTCTGCGCGGGCGCGGACCTCAAAGCGCTCGGCACCGAGAACTCCAACCGGCCGGTCGAAGACGGGGACGGACCCATGGGCCCCACCCGCATGAAGCTGTCCAAGCCCGTGATCGCCGCCGTCTCCGGTTACGCGGTCGCGGGCGGGCTCGAGCTCGCGCTCTGGTGCGATCTGCGAATCGCCGAGCAGGACAGCACCTTCGGCGTATTCTGCCGCCGCTGGGGCGTGCCGCTGATCGACGGCGGCACCGTGCGGCTGCCGCGCATCATCGGGACCGGGCGGGCGATGGACCTGGTGCTCACCGGCCGTGCGGTGGGCGCACCGGAGGCCTTGCAGATGGGCTTGGTGAATCGGGTGGTGCCGAACGGTGACGCGCGCCGGGCCGCCGAGGAGGTCGCCGCCCAGCTGGCCGCGCTGCCGCAGACCTGCTTGCGCTCCGATCGGATGTCGATGCTCGAACAGGACGGGCTCGACGAGGACGCCGCGATCCGCAATGAGTTTCGGCACGGCATGACCGCCCTTGCCGACGGGGCCTTGGAGGGGGCCCAGCGATTCGCCGCGGGGGCAGGCCGCCACGGCGCACGCGCCTGACCCGGATGGGCCGACCCAGCGCACGGAATCGACTCGACGACGGCAATCGCCCCGGCGGCAGCGACCGCCACGACGACAGCAATCGACTCGACGACGCCAACCGATTCGACCTCACGGATCGACTCGGCAGCAGCCGTCGACTGAGCGTCGTCGACGAAATCTTCCTGCGCACCCATCGCGGCCTCGGCACCCCGATCGCCCTACAGGGTCTATGGCGCACGGCCGACCGCATCGACCCACGGCTGCTCCAGGAGGTCCACACCGCCTTGCGCACAGGGCCGTTGGGCCGCCGCGTGATCCGCCCGCGCGTACCCGGCGCCCGACGATCCTGGCGACCGAACACCAGGGCCCACCCGCTCGACAGCACGACCCAGCCGATCCCTGCCGAAACACTGCTGGACTGGGCCGACAGCCGAGGCGCCGACCTCGACCCCGAGTTCGGCCCAGGGTGGCGACTGTCGGCCGTAGCACTCGACGACGGCGGAACCCTTGTCTCCCTTGCCTGTTCACACGCCATCGCCGACGGCCGCGCACTCGTCCTCGCGGTCGACGAAGCCCTGCGCAGCCGGGCCGCAAGGCATCCCGCCGCATCCGACGGCGGTCGCGGCACGAACTCGACAGCACCGCAATCACATCGAGCCGACGCCACCCGCGCCGTCGACTACGCGCCGAGCGGATCGGACCTGGTCGATTCGGCGAACCTCGCCAGTCGATCGACTAATTCCCTTGCCTCGAAATCGGATTGGTCCGATGCGCTGCGGCAGTGGTCGATCGTATTGCGTGGCACTGCCCGCGCATTGCGCAATGGCATTCCACAGCGCCCCGGGACAATCCAAGCGGACCGTACCCGCGCCGATTCCAGCAGTGCACCGACGCACAGCGCGATCATGCAGTGCGCGGTATCCGACTGGGACCAGGCGGCCGCCGCACAGGGCGGTACCGCCAACAGCCTGTTCATCTGGCTGGTGGCGAACATACTGTGGGCCACTGGATTCCCCCACACGACGATCGATGCCAGCCTCCCCGTCGACACCCGAGACGAACCCCGTGTCGACAACGATCTCGAGATGACGGAGATTACCGTCGACCGCGCCGATACCCCCGCGACGATTCGCGAGAAGTCCCGCATCGCCTACGAGCGTCGCATGTCCAGCCCCGGCGGCATGCCCGAGGAACTGCTACAGGTGATTCCCGATCGCTGGGCCTACGCGCTGTCCAAGGGCGCCGGTGAACGAGACATCCTGTGCTCCAATATCGGAACCCTCCCCGCATCCCTGCGCACCCTCGGCCCACACCACTGCACCGGCGTCGCCGCCCGCGCCATCCACCCCGGCCTCACCGCGAACCTGCTCCCCCGCACCCGCCTATCCGGCTACCTGTGCCGCATTGCCGACGACTACGTCTTGTCCCTGGTCGGCCTCGACCCCCTCCGCATCGAATCCACTTCGGCATTAACGGATCTCGTTCGCGCGACAGCAGCAGATCAGCATTTGCCGCTCACCATGTGGTGACGAGCGATCTATCCGACGCCCGGCGCGTCCGTCGGAGCACGCGGCGCACCGCACTCGTCGTCGCCCCCATGGGTGGTCGAGGCTGGATGGCGGTAGTTTTTTCGAGCCCGTCCAAATTCGGCGCGGTGAATCCCTTGGCGAACGCGCAGTGACCAGACGATCAGCAGCTGCGCGGATCACCCTGGTCTTCGTCGACTACCGGCGAAGCTGTGACCGGCTCCCGGAAACGGATGCCCTCCATTACCAGTGAAATCAGCTGTTCTGCTTGCTCACCACCGTCCAACTCTCGCTCGGTGACGAAGGCGATCGCGTTGACGAGTTTGAGTAGTTGCGCCGCCGTGACATCAGGGCGCACGGCTCGGGACTGCCGAGCTCGGGTGAGCAGTGCTGTCGCGGCGGCGAATATCGTTTCGCGGCACCACGACATATCCGATCCCTCGTTGTGGAGGGCGGCCGTCAGCGCGGCAACCAGCCCACGTGAGGTACTTCCGTGGGCAGCGACAGCCCGCAACCAGGAGGCCAGTGCCTCGCCTGGTGCTTGCGCGGTAAGCAATTCCCCGGCCTCTTCCGAGAGTGCCTCGATCTGGTCGCGGTGAACAGCTTCCAGCAGGGCCTGCCGTGTCGGGAAGTGGCGGTAGAGCGTCGCGTTTCCGACCTCGGCACGCCGGGCGATGTCGTCGAGAGACGCGTCGATGCCGTGCTCGGCGAACGCGGTCCTGGCGGCGACAAGCAGCTGTTCGTAGTTACGCCGCGCGTCGGCGCGCATCGGACGCCGGGTAGGAGCGTCCTGGCCCTTCGGTTTCGTCACGCGTCTCTCTCGGTTGCCAAACGGGGACAGTCCCCATATCGTAGCAGCACGAAAGCAGGGAGACTCCCCGATTAACTGCGTTGGGCCACGATGGAGGAAGACATGCCTGCAGAACAACCGATTCTCGTAACAGGCGCCACCGGGTGGCAGGGCGGCGCCGCGGCGCGACACCTGCTCGCGAATGGCTGGCGGGTCCGGGCGCTCGTCCGCACACCGGGCAGCCCAGCGGCTCAGGCACTTGCCGAGGCCGGTGCCGAACTCGCGCCGGGCGACATGGACTCCCGCACCTCGCTCGACGCGGCGATGCGGGACGCATACGGAGTCTTCAGCGTCCAGCCGACCCAGGGCTATCCCGGCACCCCAACCGAATTCACCATCGATGACGAAATCCGACTTGGCGCCACTGTGGCCGACGCGGCGAAAGCCGCCGGCGTTCAACACTTTATCTATGCCTCTGTCGGCGGCGCGGACCGCAAGACCGGCATTCGACGATGGGAGAGCAAGCGGCAAGTCGAGAGGCACATCGACAACCTCGGCCTGCCGGCCACGATCCTGCGCCCGGTCAGGTTCATGGAGAACCAAGCCGACCCGCAACTCGGCGTGCGGGACAGCACCCTCGCCGATGTATTCCTCCCCGAAGTTCCCGTGCAGCTCATCGCCGTGAGCGATATCGGAGCCTTCGCCGCACTGGCCTTCGGCAGCCCGCACGAATACCTAGGTAAGGCAATCGAATTGGCGGGTGATGAACTGACCATGCCACAGATAGTCGAGGCGATCACCAAGGCCACCGGACACCCCGTCACCTACCGCCACATCCCACGAGAAGCACTCGAAGGACGTGACCCCGACGCGATCGCGGGTTACATCGTCGCCAACGAAAAAGGCGGCTGGCAGGCCGACATCCCCGCCCTACGAAAACTGCACCCCACACTCATGACCTTCGACACCTGGCTCACCAAAGAAGGCAAAGCGCAATTCGACTTGCACGCAGAACGGTGAAGTCTGTGTGATCAGGATGCCGTGACGGCGTCCGCGCGGTCGAGTACATCCCGCGGCACTTCGAGGCCGGGCTCGAGGTCCGCCGAGGGCACCGGCGCATCCCACACCTGACGTATGGGCAGCACGCCTGCCCATACGCCGCCTGCCTCGATGTCCTCGAGATCGTCATTCGGGCCACCGGTCCTGACCTTCACCGACGCCTCGGTGAGGTCGAGCGCGAGCACCTTGGTTGCGGCCATTTCCTTCTTGTTGGGCCTGCGTACCCGATCCCATGCGCCGGGTGCGGAGTGCTCGATCACTACACGCAGCGCGTGCATCCGTTCTTCGGGGTCGGTCACCTCCACGGCGCGGCCGCGCACCACCGCCGAGCGGTAGTTCATCGAGAAGTGCATGGCCGAGCGGGCGTAGATGAGGCCGTCGACGAGGGTGACGGCGATGGAGATATCGCCGTCGAGCGCGGCCCGGAGATTGCCCGCACCGGTCGAGCCGTGCAGGTAGAGCGTGTCGCCGTCACGCCCGTAGACGGTGGGGATCACCACGGGAGTGCCGCCGAGCACGACACCGAGGTGGCAGACCAGCCCCGCGTCGAGGACCGCGTCCAGGTCGGTCCTTTCGGTCTCGGCTCGCTCCTTGGCGCGGGTCGGCGTGCTGCGCGGAGTCGGCGAGAGCGGAGGCCGAGAAGTGATCGACTTGGTCATAGCACTATCCTGAAAGGGAAAGTGGCATTCTGAAATAGCCAATTCAAGAAAAAGTCAACAGTCCAATTCTGGAGGATCTTGTGCTCGACGAGCTCCCGTTCATGCTCGATCGAGATGCCGCGCAGCCGCTGTCCGCGCAGGTCGCGGCGGGTTTGCGGGCCGCGGCAAGCACCGGCGTGCTGCGGACCGACGACCGGCTGCCATCCTCACGGTCGCTTGCGCAGCGGCTGGGAGTGAGCCGCACCGTCGTCGCCGCGGCCTATGACCAGCTGCACGCCGAGGGCTGGATCGCGGGCAAGCGCGGGTCGGGCACCTACCTGACCACCGCCCCCGTCGCGAGCCCTACCCGGCCGAGTGCCTTATCCGGATCGACGGACAACCCGGAGCTGCTCGACCTAGGCCCCGGCGCACCCTGCGTCGAAGCCATCGACCAGCCGGCCTGGCGACGGGCCTGGCGGGCCGCAGCCGACATCGCCCCGATGGTCCGCAAAGACCGCGGCGGCGAGCCGGAGTTCCGGTCGACGATCGCCGAGCACCTGCTGCGGCACCGCGGTCTCGGCGCGAACAGCGACACCGTCGTGCTCGCCACCGCCGGCACCAGTTCGGCGGTCGGCGAACTCGCCGCCGCGCTGCTGCGACCCGGCGATGCGATCGCGATGGAGGACCCCGGCTATCAACGCGCCGCGGGTGCGTTCCTGGCGGCGGGGGTCCGGGTGCTGCCGGTTCCCGTCGATGCCGAGGGACTGCGGGTCGAGCTGCTGCCGCCCGGCATCAAGGCGGTGTATTGCACACCGGCACACCAGTTTCCGATCGGCGCGCGCATGCCCGCGGCGCGCCGGGTCCAGCTCGTCGAATTCGCCAGGCAGGCAGGTGTGCCCATCATCGAGGACGACTACGACGGCGAGCTGCGCTATGACACCGCGCCTTTGCCATTGCTCGCGGCGATGGCGCCGGACGTGGTCGTACATCTGGGCACAACGAGCAAGATCTTGTCACCGAGCCTGGGCACCGGCTGGTTGGTCGCGATGCCGGAGATCGCCGACGCGGTACTCGCGCAGCGAGAGCTGACCGGCACCGGGCCGAGTCCGGCGGGCCAGCGGGTGCTCGTCGAATTCGCCAGGCACGGTGACCTGGCGCGACACCTGCGCAGGCTGCGTCGCGCACTGCCGCCGCGCCGGGCGCTGGTGGTCGACGAGCTGCGCAGGCGGGGTCTCGAGGTGGTCGGCGACGACGCGGGTTCGCATGTCGTGGTGCCGCTGACATCGGCGGCGGCCGAACAACAGGCCGTCGCCGAGGGCCGGGCACGCGGCATCGCCCTGGACGGATTGGCCCGCCACCACATCGGCGCGCGACAGTTCTTCGGCGTCGCTCTCGGTTACACCGCGCTCAGCTGGGCAGACCTGGAGATCGCCGTTCCATTGGCCGGAGATTGCCTGACCCGGTCGTAGCATGGTCTGCATGACCGAACAGGACATCCTGGCGCGTATCAAGAATTTGGTCGACCGCGAGCACGATCTGCGGTCCAGAGCGACGGCCGGCGAGGTCGATCCGGTGACCGAGCGGCAGCAACTCGCGGAGCTCGAAGTCATGCTCGATCAGGCCTGGGATCTGCTGCGGCACCGGCGGGCGCGCATCGATCATGGCGGCTCGCCCGACGATGCACAGGTCAATTCGGCCCGTCAGGTCGAGGGCTATCTGCAGTGACCTCGGGTCCGGAGACCACCGAGTACGACGTCATCGTGATCGGTGGTGGGCCTGCCGGGGAGAACGCGGCGGCCTACGCCATCGCCGGTAGCGAGCGCACCGCGGCCATCGTGGAGCGCGAACTGGTCGGGGGCGAATGCTCGTATTGGGCTTGTATGCCGAGCAAGGCGCTGTTACGTCCCGTGCACCTGTTGTCCGACGCGCAGGCCATGGCCGGGATCTCCGCGAGCGGTCTCGACGTCGAAGCGGTATTGCGCAGACGAGACAGCTTCACCCACAACCACGATGACAGCTCGCAGGTGCAGTGGGCCACCGACAACCGGATCGACGTGATCCGCGGCAGCGGCCGCCTGGGCGGCGCACGACGCGTCGAGGTCGAGGGCCGCGCACTGCGCGCCAGGCACGCGGTGGTGCTGGCCACCGGAACCACCGCCAGCGTTCCGGACATCCCCGGCCTGCGCGAGGCACTCCCGTGGACCTCGCGAGATGCCACCAACCTGCACGAAGTCCCCCGGCGGGTAGTGATCGTCGGCGGCGGTGTCGTCGCCTGTGAGGCCGCGACCTGGCTGGCAGGTCTCGGCGCCGAGGAGGTCACGTTGCTGGTGCGCGGGAATTCACTACTCGGCAATGCCGAACCGTTCGCCCGGGAGCGCGTGGCCGCCGGATTGGCCGACGCTGGTGTCCGGGTCCGCTTCCGGACCCAGCTCGCGAAGGTGGAGCGCGCGGACGCGAAGGACACCGGCGAGGGGCGCGTCCACGGCGGCCCGGTGACTGTGTGGTTGCGCGGCGAGGACGTCGATCCGGATAGTGCCCGGATCGAGGCCGACGAGATCATCGTGGCCGCCGGGCGCGGACCGGCCACCGAAGCACTCGGCCTGGCCACGGTCGGATTGCCCGATGGCCCGGTCGAGGTGGACGACCAGTTGACCGCACGCGGTGTCGAAGGCGACTGGCTGTACGCGGTGGGCGATGTGAACGGGCGCGTCGCGTTGACGCACATGGGCAAATACCAGGCCAGAGTGTGTGGGGATGTCATTGCCGCGCGGGCGGAGGGCCGGGAGCTTTCGGACGCGCGGTTCGCCGCGACCGCCGATCACCGGCAGGTCCCGCAGGTCGTGTTCACCGCACCCGAGGTCGCCTCGGTCGGACTCACCGAGGCTGCGGCGCGCGCGGCCGGCTATTCGGTGGAGACCGTGGAGATCGATATCGCGGTCGCCGGTTCGTCATTGGCGCGCGACGACTATTCCGGGCGCGCGAAGCTGGTGATCGACGCCGCCACCGACACCGTGCTCGGTGCGACCTTCGTCGGCCCCGAGGTCGGCGAGCTCATTCACGCGGCGACCATCGCCGTGGTGGGCAAGGTACCGCTGGCAACACTGTGGCACGCAGTGCCTTCCTACCCGACGGTAAACGAGCTCTGGTTACGTCTGTTGGAAGCACGTCGAACGTAGTTACCATCGGTAGATGGCAGATATCACGACCGCCGACGGAGTTGTCCGCGGTCAGCGCGGCCGTCGCGTGGTGCGCTGGCGATCCCTTCCATACGCGGCGGCTCCGGTGGGAGACCTGCGCTTTCGCGCACCGCAGCCGGTAGTCCCCTGGACCGGTGTCCGGGTGGCGACGCGATTCGGTTCGGCCTCGATGCAGCACAGGTCCGGCGCGCGGATCGGGCCGCGGCGCTACCAGCCGACCAGCGAAGATTCGTTGACACTCAATGTCGTCGCACCGGCTGAGCACTCGTCGACACCGCGTCCGGTGCTGGTGTTCATCCACGGCGGCGGCTATGTGATCGGCACGTCGGCGCTGAGCCTGTATTCGGGCGCGCGGCTGGCGGTGCGCGGCGATGTCGTCGTGGTGTCGCTGAACTACCGGCTCGGCGCGTTCGGCTATGTCGACTTCGGCGAATTCGGCACGCCGGAACGGCCTTTCGACGCCAACCTCGGGTTGCGCGATCAAGTCGCCGCATTGGCGTGGGTGCAGCGCAATATCGCGGCATTCGGGGGCGATCCCGGCAATGTCACCCTCTTCGGTGAATCCGCGGGCGCGCACGCGGTGCTCTCGCTGCTTGCCACTCCCGCGGCCGAGGGCTTGTTCCACCGCGGCATCGCACAGAGCCCGCCCGCCGATTGGGCGATGAGCTCCGAGGACGCCCGCGCCTTCGCCCGCCGCTGCGTCGAGGCGCTCGGCGCCACTCCGGAAAACGCGGCCGACGCGCTGATCGCGGCCGACGCGAACGACATTCGCCGCGCGGTCGACCGGAGCAGCGGGCGGGTGCTGCGGGAACACCCGGGCCTGTTCCCCATCGCACCGACAGTCGACGGCGCCTGTCTGCCGAAGGCGCCGATCGAGGCGATCACCGATGGCACCGCGCATCGGGTGCCGCTCATCATCGGCACCAATCGCGAGGAGGGCGCCCTGTTCGCGAAGTTCGCCGATGAACTGCCCACCGACCCCGACCGGCTGCACCGGCTGCTTTCGCAGGCGAGCGACGAAGCGGAATCCCGGGTCACCGCAGCGTATCCCGGCTATCCCGCGCCGAAGATCGCGGTGCGCATGGGTGGCGATTACGTCTTCTGGCGGCCCTCGGTCACCGTGACGGAAGGCCACAGCCGCCACGCGCCCACCTATGCCTACCGCTACGATTTCGCCCCGCGCGCATTCCATCTCGCGGGCGTCGGCGCGACCCACGCGACCGACCTGATCCCGGTATTCGGCGCGGTCGACTCCCCCTTCGGGCGGGCCGTCACCGCAGCGGGCGGGCGGCGTGGCCTGCGCGCTGTCACCCGCCAGTTCCAGGACAACTGGCTGTCCTTCGCGCGCAACGGCGTACCACTGCCGTCGTGGCCCGCCTATACCGAGGACCGCCGCACCACCTTGATCATCGATGATCCGACCCGGCTGGAAAACGACCCGGACTCGGCGAAACGTATTGCCTGGCAAGGTATCGGGGTGCCGACGCTGACGTGAGGTCCGAACCGGGCCGGTCGCGATCGATGCACCATGCCAAGCCTGGAAATGGCGCTCGACGGCAGCCCGCGCTGCCGCCGACTAGGGTTTGGACAACCGAGCGATAACGGGCGCTACCGGAACTTTCCACGCCGATATTCCTCGACCCCCGAGAAGGACACGCTCATGCGGACCCTACAGGGTTGCTGACCTCGATGCAGCGATCACTGTCCAACGAAGGCAATCAGCTCGAGCTTGGGCCGGTCGGGTGCGGTTCCCTCTGAGGGTAAGGGACACCGATGGGGTGTGGTTTCCTTGCGGGGTCCAGCACGGGCGGGCAGGTGAAGCGATAGCGGCAATCGGAGTGGCAATGGACCAACAGGCATCCAGAGTGATTCGACACGGCGAGTCACTCGTTCTGACCGCTCCAGGATGGGAAGCGAGCAAACAACCACCGCCGGAAGCGATCGTAGGTAGATGGATAGTGGACCAAAACGGGAATGTAGGGCCGTTTCAACCGAATCCCGATTACTTGCCGACTGATGACGCGACACCGACGGACCCTCTCGATGCCATATTGCGGCTTATCGCCGAAGGCGATCAGCAACTCATCGATGAGTTCGTGTCCACGCTCTGCCACTCGATCGTCGAGGTCGGGTGTGACAAACACAACCGACCGGTCACGTCTGTCATGCCGGACGATACTGTGTGCATTGTGATCGTCACCGCTCAGGCGCAGAAGGTCGGCGTCGAAGTGGACCACTGGTGGCCCATGGTCGGCAGCGACCTTCCAGAGATCGCCCCAGCCGGTACCGGAATTCTCTTCAATCCCAACGGTTGCACCTCCCTCTGCTTGGTGGCGGATGCATTGACACTCCCGGGCCCGGAACGACGCAGGTGAGACTATGCCATCATTATCCAAAGCTGCTGCTCTACTGAAAGAGTTCCTAGACACCCGGCTGACTCCAGTAATTACCACTGGAGCAAGAAAAATAGCGGAAGAACCCCTACATGGGTTCGCAGGAACATTGCGCGAGACTGTCGAAACAGTCGGCCACGCCGACCGCGCCGCCGCCATCCCCTTGAAGAACTTCATCCCCGATGCTGAAGGCAGAATCGAATTCACTGCCGACCAAGTCGTCGTCAACCCCATGAATCGACACGCTTCCTTAGTTCCCTACAGTAGATATAAACGTTCGATAATAGATAAGATAAACCCACATATCGGCAGGCCGAAAACTCCAGTGGGAATAGATCTGCCTCCGGCTGCAGGCGCTGACCACGGGACGCGTTGGGCAGCAGCGGAGATCTCCGATGCCGAGTTCGGCTATCAGGTCGAACTTCCCGACGGGAGTATACGGCAAGAACGAGCGCATTGGACACGCGATCGTTCCGAAATAAACATCCGCAGCAGAGCCTTGGATCGACCCTTGCCAGCGGGAACGGTGCAGACGCCGAACGGTATCCCCGAGCGCGATGAACCCAGGTACCAGAGATTGGTGACGGTCAAGACCGGCCTTCTTGGGCTGAAAAAAAGAACAGTGGTTGTAGATGACGAGACTTTTCTCAAAGTACAAGCACGGGCTATAGAAGACTACATGCGAAAGGGAGCTGGGAAGGGCCTGGCCGCAGAAGAGTCGACCCGATGGGAACCACCAGCAATGGTGCTGGCGCCCGATAAGCCTTTCAGCCACTTGCCTCCCGATTACCTGAAGTCTCTCAAAGACGAAACAGGAGCTGGTGGAGTGTACTTCCCGCAAGGTGATGTCTCGACAACGACACGGGGAGAAGCTTGGAAAGCCCCATCCCGGCCGTTTTCTTCTGATATGACAGTATCCAAACCGGAAGATGGGAGTACTCCGTGGTCGCACTATCCTCCTGGAGAATTCAGCAGCACTAGGATGCGCGCAGACCCGAACCATTCAGAAAACCCTCCTGATGGAATATAGAGGGCTTCCCTGTCAGCTAACCGGACGGGGGATTCCGGCCGACGAGCGAGCCCATCGTTAGCGAAGTGCGCGGCGGAGGTTTCCCGGGCGAACGTATTGCGGATGCGGAAGTTGAATTCAGACCTGTAGTCGTGCCTTTCGGAAAGTGACGCAGAAGACCGGTGGTGTTTTCGTTGGATCCGCATGCCGAGAGTTCCCGGGGTCATGCAGACGGACATGTCGGTGATCGCAGAGAATGGGGACCCTTCTGGCGTCCTGGCCGCGGATGGGCTCTGCGCACGGCCCGACATCAGGCTGCACACCTGGCGCTTTCGCCGTACCGGTCGGCTACTTCAACAGCCGAGACATCCGCCGATCGGCCAGCACCTTGCCACCGGTCTGGCAGGTCGCGCAGTACTGGAACGAGCGCTCGGCGTAGGAGACCTCGCGGACCGTGTCGCCGCAGATCGGACACGGAAGCCCGGTGCGCGCGTGTACCCGCATGCCGGAACGCTTTTCGCTCTTGAGGCGGGCGGCAGCCTGGCCGACCGATCGTTGCACCGCGTCGGTGAGCTCGGCCCGCATGGCCGCATACAGTGTCGAGATCGTTTCCGCCGACATGGTTTTGGTGTTGGCGAACGGGGAGATCCGCGCGGTGTGCAGGATTTCGTCGGAGTAGGCATTGCCGATCCCGGCGATCAGCGTCTGATCGACGATCGCGGTCTTGATGCGCTGGGAAGTGCCGTGCAGGATTTCGGCGAACTGCGCCTCGGTGACCTCGAGCGCGTCGGGGCCGAGGCGGGCGATGCCGGGCACCACCTTCGGGTCGTCGACGATATAGACGGCCAGCCGCTTCTTGGTGCCCGCCTCCGTCAGATCGAAGGCAGGCGTCGCCCCTTCCGGCGTGAAGAAGTGCACACGCAACGCCAACGGTCCCTTACCCGGTTTCGGCGGTGTCGCACTCGGCTCATCGATCCAGCGCAGCCAGCCGCCCCGCGACAGATGCGTGATCAGCCACAACCCGCCGCACTCGAGCCCGAGGAACTTGCCGAACCGGCCCGCCCCGGTCACATCCCGTCCGGACAGCGCCGTCACCGGCGGGTCGAACGTCTTCACCGCACTCAGCGCGGCCACATCGACACGCCCCACGACAGCGCCGACCGCATGTTCCCGCAGGAACTGCGCCAACGCCTCCACCTCGGGTAGCTCGGGCACGAATCCCAGGCTACCTGGGAGCACCGACAAAACAGCTGGATGCGCAGCGCAACACCACTCGCCTCCTCGAGCACCGAGAAATGAGCGAGCGTAGTGAAATGGTGCCCCCCCAGCCCTGCGCAACCACCATTCCGCTACCGCCGATGACCACTGTCGTGGGCACGCTCTGTGTCGGCACGAAGGAGGTAGATGTCCATGATCCAGCCCTTTTCGGCGCGCAATTCCGCACGGCGACGGACGATCTCGGACTCGACCGCACGGAGCGGGCCTTCGATGAGGGTTTCGTCGGGCATGCCGAGGTAGGCGCCCCACCAGATATGCACATGGTCGCCGGGGACTTCGGTGAAGGCGCAGTCGCCGTCGAGCATCACCAGGTTGGAACCGGGACCGAGACCTTCCGTGCGCAGGCGCCTGCCTGTGGTGATGTGCACCGGTTCGCCGATCCGGTGCAGCACCATCCGGTGCCGGGCGGCCAGCGCCTGTGCGCTGGTGACGCCGGGGATCACCTCGTAGTCGAAGCTCAGCGCACCACGTTCGAGCACCCGTTCGATAATCCGCAAGGTGCTGTCGTACAGCGAAGGATCGCCCCACACGAGAATGCCGCCGACTCCCTCGACCTGCGCGAAAGCTTCCTCCAGCAGTGCCGAGCGGCGATCGTGCCAGTCCTCGACGACACCCCGGTAGTCGGCGGGCATGCGGTCGCGCGGCGGGTCGGGGATCTCTACGATCCGGTAATCGCCCGCGAGGTGCTCGGTCAGGATGGCGGTCCGCACGTCGACGAGCTCCTGCTTCTCGACGCCCTTGCCGATGACGAAGAACACCTCGACCTGCCGCATGGCCTTGATGGCCTGCACGGTCACCTGGTCGGGGTCGCCGGCGCCGATGCCGATCACGTAGAGCTTGCGCATGTGCGGAGAGCTTGCCAGGCATCAGTAAACTCGCGAGGCGTGGCCACCAATGCTCGCGATACCCAGTACGAGGACCTGCTCCGTCTGGTCCTGGACTCCGGGACGGCGAAAGCGGACCGTACCGGGACCGGTACCCGCAGCATCTTCGGCCACCAACTGCGCTACGACCTCGCGGCGGGCTTCCCGCTGATCACCACCAAAAAGGTGCATCTGAAGTCGATCGTCTACGAGCTGCTGTGGTTCCTGCGCGGCGATTCCAACGTCTCCTGGCTGCAGGAGCACGGCGTCTCCATCTGGGACGAATGGGCCGACGCCGATGGCGAACTCGGGCCGGTCTACGGCGTGCAGTGGCGGTCGTGGCCGACGCCGGACGGCGCCCACATCGACCAGATCTCCGACGTGCTGCAGACCCTGCGCAACAATCCGGATTCGCGCCGCATGATCGTCTCCGCCTGGAACGTGGCCGAGCTGGACCGGATGGCGCTGGCTCCGTGCCATGCGTTCTTCCAGTTCTATGTGGCCGACGGCAAGCTGTCCTGTCAGCTGTATCAGCGCAGCGCCGATCTGTTCCTCGGCGTCCCGTTCAATATCGCCAGCTATGCGCTGCTCACCCACATGGTTGCCCAGCAGACCGGGCTGGAGCCCGGCGACTTCATCTGGACCGGCGGTGACTGCCACATCTACGACAACCACGTCGAGCAGGTCACCGAGCAGCTCACCCGCGACCCGTACCCGTTCCCGACGCTGCGGCTGCACCACGCGCCGACGCTGTTCGACTACACCTATGCCGACGTCGACATCGTCGACTACCAGCACCACCCGGCCATCAAGGCCCCGGTGGCGGTGTGAGCGGACCGGACCGGACGATCGGGCTCATCTGGGCTCAAACCCCTGACGGGGTAATCGGTTTCGAGAACACCATCCCCTGGCGCGTGCCCGAGGACATGGCGAATTTCAAGGCCGTCACCATGGGACATCCCGTGGTGATGGGCAGGCGCACCTGGGACTCGCTTCCACCGAGATTCCGCCCGCTCGACGGCCGCCGCAACATCGTGGTGACCAGGCAGTCCGACTGGTGCGCCGAGGGCGCCGAACGCGCAGGATCGCTGCACGAGGCGATGGCCATGAGCGCGCCGGGCACCGTGTGGATCGCAGGCGGCGGCGAGATCTATCGTGCCGCAATGGATTTCGCGACTGACCTGCTCGTCACCGAGGTCGACACCACGGTGGACGGCGACGCGTACGCACCTCCCATCGGCCCCGAATGGCAGGACGCCGAACCGGCGCAGTGGCGCGAGTCGACGACCGGGCTGCGCTTCCGTATCCGGCACTACATCCGTCACCGATCCGGCTAGTCGGCAAACCTCCGGCATCGGTCCGCCGCAGCAGCACAACACCGTTCGACCCGTGGGGACGGCGGTGAACACGCCGCGCGGAGGGCAGGCGATCAAACCTGGCCCGCGGCACGCAGACGTCGGGCATACTCCTGGATAGGCGGCGGCCGGACATCCGTCCACCCGCCGCCCACCAGCCTGGATCACCAGCCCTGATCCGGGTGGATGTGATCTGCGAAAGGCGGTCCATGGACAAGAAATCGCTGACAGCGGTCGCTCGCCAACAGCTCAAGTTGGCCGCCACCGCCACGAGCGGGCGCAGTTCGCAAACCATTTACGGCGGACACGCCAATTCGCTGCGCCAGACCGTTGTCGGTCTCAGCGCGGGCCAGAGTCTGGCCGAGCACGATAACGCGGGCGAGTCGACGCTGCTGGTGCTCAGCGGAACGCTGACGCTGATCAGCGGCGCCAACGAATGGAAGGGCTCGGCCGGTGACCTGCTGGTTGTGCCGAAAGCACGACACAGCGTCAAGGCCGTGGACGACGTCGCGTTCCTGCTGACCGTCGCCAAGTAGCCCCCACCGCTGGACCGGTGTGCCTGCGGCGGCCACTACGCTGTTGATCATGGGTGAGCCGCAGCCGATCCTCGAACCGCTCACACCGGCCGCGATCTTCCTCGTCGCCACCATCGACGAGGGCGGAGAGCAGACGGTGCGCGAGGTGCTCGCAGCACTGTCCGGATTGCGCCGTTCTGTCGGGTTCCGGTTGCCGGGATCCGGGCTGACCTGTGTGACGTCGATCGGCTCGGCCGCGTGGGATCGGCTGTTCACCGGACCACGGCCCGCCGAGCTGCACGAATTCCCCGGCTACGACGGCGCACACCACAAGGCCCCCGCCACACCGGGCGACCTGCTGTTCCACATCAAAGCCGAAGTGCAGGACGCCTGCTTCGAGTTGGCGATGCTGCTCAGCGACCGGCTCAACGGCGCGGTGACCATCGTCGACGAGACCGTCGGCTTCCGCTACTTCGAGCAGCGCGATCTGCTCGGCTTCGTGGACGGCACCGAGAACCCCGAAGGCGCCTCGCGAACCTCGGACGCGGGACGGGTGGCGCTGATCGGCGACGAGGACCCCGACTTCGCGGGCGGCAGCTACGTGATCGTGCAGAAATACCTGCATGCCATGACGGATTGGCGCGAACTACCCGTCCCCGAGCAGGAACGGGTCATCGGCCGAACCAAGCTGGACGACATCGAGTTCTCCGACGCGGACAAGCCCCTGAATTCCCATGTCGCCGTGAACACCCTTCTCGATCCCGATGGAACCCAACGTCAGATCCTGCGCGCCAATATGCCGTTCGGCAGCATCCGCGACGACGAATTCGGCACGTACTACATCGCTTACGCCGCCACGCCCAGCGTCACCGAGGCCATGCTCACGCGGATGTTCCTCGGTTCGGACGAGGCCGAATACGACCGGATCCTGGACTTCTCCACCGCGGTCACCGGCACGCTGTTCTTCACACCGCCCCAGGACTTCCTCGACGCTCCCCCGGACGCTCCCGAGGTCGAGGAATCTTCGAGCGCCGAGAGCGTTGACAAGTCGGAGACCGCAGACGGATCCCTCGGTATCGGCACGTTGAAAAGGAGCACGCAGCAATGAACAACCTCCATCGCGAACTTGCGCCGATCACCTCCGAGGCGTGGACGGCAATCGAGGAAGAGGCGACGCGAACCTTCAAGCGGCACATCGCCGGACGTCGCGTCGTCGATCTGTCCGGGCCGCACGGCACCGACTACTCCGCCGTCGGTCTCGGCCGCACCACCGCGATCGCCGCACCCGACGAGGGCGTGCAGGCCCGTCAGCGCGTTGTCGCGCCGCTGGTCGAACTGCGGGTTCCGTTCACCCTGTCGCGCGATGAGCTCGACGATGTCGAGCGCGGCGCCAAGGACACGGATCTGGATCCGGTGAAGGAGGCCGCGCGACGCATCGCGTTCGCCGAGGACCGCGCCATCTTCGAGGGCTACCCGGCCGCGAATATCACCGGTATCCGGGCAAGTTCGTCCAACGAGGCGATCAGCGTGCCGAGCGACCCCCGGCTGGTCCCCGAGGCCGTCACCCAGGCGCTCAGCGCGCTGCGGCTGGCGGGCGTCGACGGCCCGTACTCGGTGCTGCTCAGCGCGGACCTGTACACGGCGGTCAGCGAGACTTCCGATCACGGCCACCCGATCCGCACCCATATCGAACGCCTGATCCCCGACGGCGAGATCATCTGGGCCCCCGCCATCGACGGCGCGTTCGTGCTGACCACCCGAGGCGGCGACTTCGACCTGCAACTCGGCCAAGACCTGTCGATCGGCTACCTGTCGCACGACGCCGAGTCGGTACAGCTGTACTTCCAGCAGAGCCTGACCTTCCTGGTGTACACGGGCGAGGCCGCGGTCGCGTTGGAGGCCTGAGTTCGGTCACCACCTGACCGCACGGCCTCGACCGATCACGCTCATGTTCCCGGCGATCGGCCGTGGCTTCAACTGGATTCAGGAGCAGCCGTACAACCGCTGATCCCTTGCGGCTCGACGGCGGCCCGGCCCGGTACGGTGGGATTCGCAGTCGGCAGGAGGCGAGATGACGATGGTGCGCGCTGGCGTGGTTCCCACTCGACGAGCGCTGCTCTACGGCGCGCTGGGCATCGGGGTGACCGCACTCGTCTGTGGTGCGATCGTCACGGGGTTCGGCCCGAATCGGGTGTTCACCGGGCTGCTCGCCGGTATGGTCGCGGGTATCGCGATCCTGGTCGCGCTGTTCGGACGCGACGTCGTCGTACTCACCGACGGAGGAATCCACCGTCGCACCCCGTGGCGGGAATCCAGTATCGACTGGGATCGGGTGGTCGCCGGGCGGTTCGCACTCGACGAGCGGGCCAGGTGGTCGCTTGCCCTGGACCTTTCCGGCGGTGACGAACGCCACGGCGAGCTGGTGCTGCTGTCCATTCCGCCGGTGGTTCGCCCGGTGTCGGGCGCCTACGACATGCGCAAACGTGAGCAGGTGCAGGAAATTCGGGAGATGCTGCGCCACAAACGCGTCCCGGTGACCGTGCTCCCCGAGATCGCGGGCGGGCTGCATCGGCATTGGCAGATCGCGCCGCCGGCCCGCGGCGCGTAGCCCTGACGCGGGCGGCCCGTTTCCGATACGTTGGCAGCTGTGTCGATGATGAAAGGCGCCAATGTTCCGGTGCCGACGTCCGCGGTCCGCGTCGAACTGGGGTGGCAGTCGGGACCCGGGGTTCCCGACGCGGATGCGTCCGCGCTGCTGCTCGTCTCGGGCAAGGTGCGGTCCGACGGTGACTTCGTCTTCTACAACCAGCCTGCGCATGCCTCCGGCGCGGTCCGGTACGAGGGCAAACAGCAGGGTCCGATCGTGCTGGACACCTTGTCGGTGAATCTGGCCCAGGTCGAGGCGCAGATCGACACCATCGTGATCGCGGCCTCCTCGGACGGCGGCACCTTCGGGCAGTTGCACGGCCTCTACGTGCGGGTGATCGACGCGTCGAACAACGGCGAGGTCGCCCGCTTCGACAGCGCCGGCGCGGATGCCGAGACCGCGTTCGTGCTCGGCGAGCTGTACCGCAGGCAGGGCGCGTGGAAGTTCCGTGCCGTCGGGCAGGGATACGCCTCGGGGCTGGCCGGTCTCGCCACCGACTTCGGCATCTCCGTCGATGACGCACCGGCGCCCGCCACGGCGCCCGCGCCACCGCCGCAGTTCACTCCACCGCCGCCCGCGCCGCAGCAGCAGTTCGCACCGCCGCCGTCGCCGCCCGCGCCACCACAGCAATTCGCCCCGCCCGCACCGCAGTTCGCACCGCCGCCGACCTACGGTGCGCCCACGCCGACACCGCCGTACCCGACGCCACCGGCTTACCCACCGGCTCCCTACACCGCGCCGACACCGCCCTACCCGCCGCAGCAGCCTCCGGCAGCCGGGCCGTCGGGCGCCCCGATCAACATGAGCAAGATCTCGCTGACCAAAGAGTCGCCATCTATCTCGCTGACCAAACAGGGCGCGATCTCGGGCACCATGCGCGTCAATCTGAACTGGACGACCTCGGTCGCCCCGAGCGGTGGCGGACTGTTCGGCAGGAAGCGCGGCGGCGGCACCCTCGACCTCGACCTCAGCTGCTTCTTCGAGCTGGCCGACGGCCGCATCGGTTCCGTTCGCGCACTGGATCGTTCGTTCGGCGCGCTGGACCGTCCGCCCTTCATCAGACTCGACCAGGACGACAGGACCGGCAGCAGCACCACCGGCGAGAATCTCGACATCAACCTCGATTTCACCGCGCAGTTCCGCCGCATCCTGGTGTTCGCGTCCATCTACGAGGGCGCGGCCGATTTCCGCGGCGTGCAGGCCACCGCAACCCTGTACCCGGTCAACTCGGTGCCGATCGAGATGACCATGGATGGCTGCACGGACAACTCACGCGACGTCGTCCTCGCCCACATCGAGAATCTCAACGGCGAGTTCGTCGTTCGCCGCGACGGCACCTTCATCCGTCCGCCGGGGGGCCGTCCCGGCAGCGGCATCCGGGAGATCGCCCAGATGTACGGCTGGGGCTTCGAGTTCCAGGCTTCCAGCGGCAAAGGCTGACCAACCGCGGGTCAGGCGGACTGCAATCGCTGCAGCAGCCTGCCCGCCACCTGACGCAACTCGTCGAGGTCGCCCGGCCAGCTGAGCATCCGCAGCACCGCGTCGGGGATCGCGCGTTCGGCGTAGGCAGGCGCGCTGCCCGCATCGGAGCGGATGCCGATCACCGTCTCGACGAGGCGAAACGGGAGCCCCTCCAGCCCGGCGACGCTCGCACCGGTCGTCTCGGCGATCACGCTCGCGGCCAATACCTCGTAGTGCCTGCGTAATTCGTCGCGCCGCAAGCGGAAGGCGGCGAAGCGTTCGGTACGCAGCTCGGGAAGCAGGTACAGCGCACCGAGATTCCAGCGGGCCGCGCACAGCTGGCGGACATCGAACCTGGCCAGCGCGTAGAGTCGCGCGGCCACCGATTCCGGCACATCGCGCAGGCGTTCGGCGAGTTCCAAAGGGGCGGCGACAGTTTCGCCGAGCAGCGCGTCGAGGATGTCGTCTTTGGCGGCGAAGTGGTGGTAGAGCGAGGCCTGCCGGATTCCGACCGCATCGGCGACAACACGCGTCGAGGTGTTGGCATACCCGTTGGTGGTGAACAGCTCACCGGCGGCGTCGAGGATCTCGGCACGCGGTGTCTGCCCGCGACGCGGTCGCTGTTCCAGTCGAGGGCGGCCGGGGCCGAGGTTTGCCACCTGCCCATTCTGGCATCGCGTTTCGGGGCTCTCACCGCCGCGTTGGCGTTCACACGGCCGGTCGTGGCCGAGCGGAGAGGTTTCTGTCACTTGATAGAAATCAAGGCAATCCAGAAGTTACCGGGGTTCCCGTAAGCGATACACGCCGGACACCGAAAGCGCGAACGCGAACGCAAAACTGTCATCTGATAGGTATTGGCCGCTCGCCGAAGGACCCCACCCATGGCCATTAAAGTCGATTCGCCCGCCCCCACCCTCGCTACCCCCGCGGCGCCACCGGACACCAGCGCCGACGGCGCGGACCTCGCCGGCTTCGGCTATCAGCCGGTGCTGCACCGCAAGCTCGGCCGCTACGCCTCGTTCGCGGCCGGATTCTCCTTTGTCTCGATCCTCACCACGATCTTCCAGTTCTTCGGCCTCGGCTACTCGTTCGGCGGCGCCGCGTTCTTCTGGACCTGGCCGATCGTGTTCGTCGGCCAGCTGCTGGTCGCACTCAACTTCGCCGAACTGGCCGCGCGGTACCCGATTTCGGGCTGTATCTACCAGTGGTCGCGCCGGCTGGGCGGTGAAGTCGTCGGCTGGTTCGCGGGCTGGATGATGGTCATCGCACAGATCGTCACCGCCGCCGCCGCGGCCATCGCACTCCAGGTGGTGCTGCCCTCGATCTGGAGCGGATTCCAGGTCGTCGGCTCGGAGACCGCACTCACCTCGTCGTCCGGGGCCGCGAACGCGGTACTGCTCGGCAGCGTCCTGCTGGTGATCACGACGCTGATCAATGTGATCGGCATCGACTTGATGGCCAAGATCAACTCGATCGGCGTCACCGTCGAGATCGCCGGTGTCGTCGCGATCGTCGCGCTGTTCTTCACCCACACCGAACGCGGTCCTGGAGTGGTGCTGCAGACCGATCAGGCCGCACCCGGCCCCTACTGGGCCGCGTTCCTGGTCTCCGGCCTGATGGCCGCGTATGTGATGGTCGGATTCGATTCCGCCGGTGAGCTTTCCGAAGAGACCAAGAATCCGCGCAGAGTAGCGCCACGCACCATCCTCACCGCGCTGTCGGTCTCCGCGCTCGGCGGCGGCCTGCTACTGATCGGCGCACTGATGGCCGCACCGAGCCTGGCCGACGGCGCGCTGGCCACCGACGGTCTGGCCTATGTGCTCACCTCGAAGCTCGACAGCCCGGCGGGCAAGGTGCTGCTGGGCTGTGTCGCGGTGGCGATCATGGTGTGCACCCTTGCCATTCAGACCGCTGGTTCGCGGCTGATGTTCTCGATGGCGCGCGACGGCAAGCTGCCCTTCGCCGAGCGGCTCGCCGCGGTGCATCCGCGCTACGGCACACCCATGCTGCCCGCCATCGTGATCGGCGGGCTGGGCATCGGTCTGCTGGTGCTCAACCTCGGCAACGCCGCGATCTTCGCGACGCTGGCCAGCGTCTGCATCGTGACGCTGTATCTGGCCTACCTGCTTGTCACCGTGCCGCTGCTGGCCGCGCGCTTCAAGGGCTGGGGCCGCGACAACTCCGACGCCGGGCTGTTCAACCTCGGCCGCTCGGGGATTCCGATCAATCTGCTGGCGGTGGTGTGGGGCATCGCCATGGCGGTGAACCTGATCTGGCCCCGCGCCGAGGTGTACACGCCGAAGGGCGGGAGCTGGTGGATGCTCTGGGCCGCACCGCTTTTCGTGCTGACCGTGGTGGCCGTCGGGATCGTCGTACATCGGTTCGTCGATACCGGACCGCGCCGCGCCGCCCGCGGCGAACCCGCCGTAGTACCTGCCTGACTCCGGCCGTGCGCGGTGGTGGGCCGCCCTTGCCCACCACCGCGCACGCCCGATCCGACACGTCGACACACCTGACCCGAGGGAGCAATCATGACAATTACCGCTTCCACCACCGACGCCCGCGCGCACGCCCGATCGCAGGCCGCAGCGGCCGCCGTCGCCGACCCTGTGCTGCCCGACGGCGTCGCCACCGCGAAGATCACGTGGGCCCAGCGCATTCCGGCAGGCGGCTACGCGAACGTCGTGCTCGGCCGCGGCACCCGCATCCGGCTCGGCGATCCCGCGGGCGCCGCATGCGGACACCTGCTGCTCGTGCGGGCCGACGCGCCATGGGAACGCCTCAATGTCGCCGACACCGTCAAGGTGCCGTGGCAGGCCTACCTCGCGGACGGCCATCCACTGCTCTCCGATCAGGGCCGGGTGCTCGCCACCGTGCTCGCCGACACCTCCGGCCACCACGACACCCTCTGTGGACCCACATCGCAGGCCCGTGGCCTGCTCCGGCTCGCCGGAACCAAACAGGGCCTCGAAACGCGGGACATCGCACCGACGGTGTCGTTCTTCCGTGGTGTCCGCGTCGAATCCGACGGCACGCTGATCACCACCGGCGGCGCGGGTGCGGGCGCCTCGGTCGACCTGCTCGTGCACTTACCGGTCGTCGCGCTGATCGCCAATGCCACGCACCCGCTGGACGACCGGCCCGCAACAGACCTCGACGTCGTCGCCTGGTCGGCGCCGGAAGAGCTCACCGCCACCCACAACACCGACCCGGAATACCGACGGGCCGTGCAGAACACCGAACAAGCGTGGGCGGCCGCGCTGACGCTGGAGGTATCGGCATGAACTCGACGCTGACGCGCACCATCGTGCTCGACGAGACAGTCCCCGCGTGCGCGCCGTGGTCCACGGTGGTCCGGGCAGGCGAACAGCTCGAGATCATCGACCTGCACGGCAATCAGGCCGTCGACTGCCTGCTGTACTCGGCCGCCGACCACACCGACCGCTACAGCGCGCAGGCCACCATCACCGCCCAGCGCAATATCTTCCTCACCACCGGCAGCGTGCTGCGCACCGACGTGGGCACCGCCCTGATGACGGTGATCGCCGACGAGGTCGGCAACCACGACACCATCGCGGGCGCCTGCTCCCAGGAGTCCAACACCCTGCGCTACGGCCACCACACCCGCCATCAACACGCCTGCGTGGAGAATTTCCTGGCCGAGGCACTGAAATGGGGGCTCGGCAAGCGGGATCTGGTGTCCAACATCAACTGGTTCATGAACGTCCCGGTGGAGGCCGACGGCACCCTCGGCATCGTCGACGGATTGTCCGCTCCAGGAAAGAAAGTCACCCTCCGCGCCGAGACCGACACCCTGGTGCTCGTCTCGAATTGCCCGCAGATCAACAATCCCTGCAACGGCTTCGACCCCACCCCCGTGCGCATGGTGGTGACCCGATGACCGTCGCCGAACTACCGCTGAGCAATGCCCGCGCCACGGTCTCAGACCGCGAGGCACAGGAATCATCCGTTCTCGCACAGGTCGAGGTAGTGCGCCCGGGAATGCTGACCACCGTGCAGGATTGGCCCGGCCGGATCGGGTATTGGCATGTCGGAGTACCACCGTCGGGACCGATGGACGATCTGTCGTTCCGACTCGGCAATCGTGTGCTCGGCAACGACGAAGGAGCGGCCGGACTCGAATGCACGCTCGGCGGGCCCGCACTGAAGTTTTCGGCACCGACCTGGGTGGTCGTCACCGGCGCGCCCACCGATATCACGGTGAACGGCGCGCGCGTGCACCAGTGGCGGACCGTGCGGGTTCCGGCCGGCGGCGTGCTGGATGTCGGGGCCGTACGCGGGCCGGGCATGCGCTGCTACGTGCTGATCGCCGGAGGCATCGAGCTCCCCGAATACCTCGGCAGCGTCTCGACTTTCACGCTCGGCCGGTTCGGCGGCAGTGCGGGCACCGCGCTACGGGTGGGCGAAATGCTGCCGCTCGCGCCGCATATCGGCCCAGTCGCGGCGGCGGTGCCGATGGAGCAGCAGCCGGTGCTGAGCCGGCGATGGGAACTGGCGGTCACCGAGGGTCCGCACGGTGCACCGGAGTTCTTCACCCGCGCCGACTTCGACACCGTCATCGGCACCGACTACGCAGTGCATTTCAACTCCGATCGCACCGGAGTCCGGCTCATCGGCCCCAAGCCGGAGTGGGCACGGACCGACGGCGGCGAGGCGGGCCTGCATCCGTCGAATATCCATGACACCCCGTATTCCGTTGGTGCACTCGACTTCACCGGCGACACCCCGATCCTGCTCGGACCGGATGGGCCCAGTCTCGGCGGTTTCGTCTGCCCGGTCACCGTGGTCGCCGCCGACCGGTGGAAGCTCGGCCAGCTCGCCCCCGGCGACACCGTGCGCTTCGTCCCGATTCGCAGTGCGCGGGCCGCCTCGATCCAGGAACTGGGTCCGGCACGCCGGGCCGCCTGGCCCACGGTCATTTCGACCGGCGGCGACAGTGACGACGGCGTGCTGCGCCGCACCGACGTCGACGACGAGACCGGCGTGACCTACCGACGCCAAGGCAATGACGGCGTGCTCGTCGAGTACGGTGCCATGACACTGGATTTGGGTCTGCGCGCTCGCGTCCACGCACTGCACCAGCACCTGCTCGCCGCCGGAGTGCGCGGCGTGACCGAGCTGACCCCCGGTGTCCGGTCGCTCCAGATCCGCGTCGACCCTGCCGTCCTGCCGGTCCCCGCATTGCTCGACCTGCTCGCCGAGGCCGAACACATCATCCCGGCCTCCGACCAGCTCATCGTGCCGAGCCGCACGGTCCATCTCCCCCTCTCCTGGGACGATCCGTCGACCCGGGAGGCGATCACCCGCTATATGCACGGCGTCCGCGCCGATGCCCCCTGGTGCCCGTGGAACATCGAATTCATCCGCCGCATGAACGGATTGGCGGCGGTACAGGACGTCTACGACACCGTGTTCGGCGCCGAGTACCTGGTCCTCGGCCTCGGTGACGTCTATCTCGGCGCGCCCGTAGCCACCCCCACCGATCCGCGCCACCGGTTGGTCACCACCAAATACAATCCGGCCCGCACCTGGACCCCCGAGAACGCAGTCGGCATCGGCGGCGCCTACCTGTGCATCTACGGCATGGAGGGCCCCGGCGGCTATCAGTTCGTCGGCCGCACCACCCAGGTGTGGAACCACCGCAACGCAGGCACCGACCCCGACGACAACCCGTGGCTGCTCCGCTATTTCGACCGAATCCGCTGGTATCCCGTCGAAGCCGAGGAACTCCTCGACCTGCGAGCCGATTTCGCCGCGGGCAACGTCGGGGTGAAAGCCGAAGACGGTGACTTCCGACTGGCTGACTACCGACAGTTCCTGGCCGACAACGCCGGATCCATCGAGGAATTCCGAGCGATGCAAGCCGAGGCATTCGCCGAGGAGCGGAACTCGTGGCAGCGCGCGGGCGAACTCACCGCGTGACCGCGCACGTCCAGGTCACCAGCCGAATAATGCGGCCATGTCGATCGACTCGTCGTCCCAGCGGTTTTCGATGGTCAGGCGGTCCGATTCGGGCAGGGTCGGCGACCAGCCGCAGCGCCGCCAGAAATCTTCCCGCTGTTCCTGGGTCAGCCAACGCTGCTCGCTCATGACGGTCACTCCTGTACATCCAATCGTGGTCTTGCTCCGGCGACGAAATGCCGACACGAGCACCACAGGCTTCGGTTTTAGCACAAGTCACGCAAGAACGCGCGGCGTCGGCGACCAGCCGCTGCGGCTGCTCCATTGCCGCGAGGTGCCACCGCGATCGACATCGACCCCCTGGTCATGACCATGACGTGATGACCCATCTAGGACGTCTTTCGCCCTAGGTCCGGGGCAGACTTCTATTCATGTTGGAAACCTCCGCCCGCCTGCTGCGTCTGCTGTCGCTGTTGCAGACGCCTCGCGACTGGACCGGCGCCGAACTGGCTGAACGTCTCGAGGTCGACGCACGCACCGTCCGCCGCGATATCGACAAGCTGCGCAACCTCGGCTATCCCGTCGACGCCACGCCGGGCGTCGCGGGCTACCGCCTCGGCGCTGGCGCGAAACTCCCGCCGCTGCTGCTGGACGACGACGAGGCCGTCGCGGTCGCCATCGGCCTGCGCACCGCGGCGGGCGGCACCATCGCGGGCATCGAGGACAGCTCGCTGCGCGCACTGACCAAACTCGAGCAGGTGCTCCCCTCGCGGCTGCGCCACCGCGTCAGTCTGCTGCACTCGACCACCGTCACCGTCCCCACCGGGGCGGCGACCGTCGATCCCGATATCCTCACCACGCTCGCCGCCACCATCCGCGACAACCACCGCCTGCGCTTCGACTACCGGAGCCATAGCGACACAACATCACTCCGCACCACCGAACCCCACCGCCTCGCCCACACCGGCCGCCACTGGTACCTCATCGCCTGGGACCTCGACCGCGATGACTGGCGCACCTACCGCGTCGACCGGATCACCCCCCGCATCCCCACCGGCCCCCGCTTCACCCCACGCGAAGCCCCCGACATAGACCTCGCGGGCTATATCTCCCGCGGCGTCACCACCTCTCCCTACCGCCACTCCGCCCGCATCACGCTGTACGTCTCCGCCGAGTCGGCCGCCGATCGCATCGCCCCCACCGTAGGCGTCATAGAACCTCTCGACCACCAATCCTGCTTACTCCGAACAGGTTCCAACTCCCTGGACGAACTGGCCATCTATGTAGCCGGGTTCGGCTTCCCCTTCCACATCCACGAGCCCCCCGAACTGATCACCCACATCCGCACCCTGACCGCCCGCCTCACCGCCGCCATAGAAGAGCCGAGTGGCACATGAGCGAGAGATCTTCTCGACCTTCGCCGCAGAATCAACGGTGTTGACGCTTCGCGATCACCCGAGAAGCACCGTCTTGCCCTGCGCATGACCCTCGGCTATGTGAGCGAACGCGACTGCCGTCTCGGCGAGGGGATACCGCCGTTCGATCAGCGGACGCAAGGCGCCGTTCTCGGCGAGGCCGGTCAGGAATTCCAGGTCGGCGCGGGTCGGGCGCATGAGCAGCGGCGCGAAGGTCTGGCTCACGAACAGGTTGGTCAGGAAGACTTTTCCGATCCAGAGCACGGGGCCGAGCCAGTTGCCGCCGGGTGAGCCCGCCGAGGAGACGAAGACACCCTCGGGCGCGAGTACGCGACGGCACTCGCGCAACGACCGGTTGCCGACCAGGTCGAGGATGACGTCGTAGTCACGGTCGAGGCCGGTGAAATCTTCTGCGGTGTAGTCGATTACGTGGTCGGCACCCAGCTCGCGGACCGCGGCGAGGTGGCGCGTACTGCAGACGGCAGTCACCTCGCCCCCGAGGGCCTTCGCAATCTGGACGGCGAAGGTGCCGACACCGCCGGAAGCGCCATTGACGAGGACGGACCCACCGGGGCGGAGCCGTCCGACATCACGCAAGCCCTGCAGCGCGGTCATGCCCGAATCCGGCACGGCGGCAGCCTGTTCGAAGGTGAGCGTGGCCGGTTTGGGCGCGAGAGTGCGCGCCGACGCACAGACGTATTCGGCGAATCCGCCGCCGGAGGTCTTGCCGTACACCTCGTCACCGACCCGGAACCCGGTGACGTGGTCGCCGACCGCAGCGACTACACCGGCCACGTCCTGCCCCGGGATTCGATACTTGGGCCTGCGCAGCCCGAATCCCAGTCTGATCAGGTACGGCTTGCCGGTGAGCAGGTGCACATCGCCGGAGCAGACGGATGCCGCACGCACCCGGATCAGCACCTCACCGTCGCCGACCGCGGGGCGGTCGACCACCTCGTGGCGCAGCACCTGACTCGACCCGTACGACGGGCCGACAATCGCACGCATCGTGGTGCCGTCAGCACCGGCGGACACCCCTGCCCCGTCCGGCGGCACGGCTTTCGACCTGACCTGCTGACCCTTCGGTTCAACCATGGAACTCGTCCTCACCTGCGGTTCGACGCACTTACACCGTAAGTCGTTCGCTCGAAACGGTACGCTTACGGCGTAAGTACGTCAAGGAAGAAAGGCCCATGCCCAAGACCCCCGCAAGCCCTGCCCGCACCCCGCTCAGCCGAGACCGGGTGCTGCGCACCGCTGTCCGGTTCGCCGACGAGCACGGACTGGAGTCACTGTCCATGCGCAAGCTGGCACAGGCACTCGGCGTCGAGGCGATGTCGCTCTACAACCATGTCGCCAACAAAGACGACCTTCTCGACGGCATCGTCGACCTCGTGGTCGCCGAGATCGAGGTGCCGGAGATCGGCGGCGATTGGAAAGCAGCCATGCGCAAGCGGGCCGCCTCCGCGCACGACACACTGCGGCGCCACCCCTGGGCCACCGGACTCATCGGGTCCAGGATCAACGTCGGCCCCGCCATGCTGCGCTACATCGATGCGACCATCGGCTGCCTGTACACCGCGGGCTTCAGCCTCCAGCAGGCCGACCGCGCCTGGAATGCCATGGACAGCCACATCTATGGATTCACCCTGCAGGAACTCAACTTTCCGCTCGTGCCCGACGAATACGCCTCGGCCGCACAGCAATTCCTGCCGTTGATCCCCGCCGAGAGCCACCCCCACATGAATGCGCTGGCCCGGCTGGTCAGCTCCGGCGCGCACAACGGCGTCGCCGACTTCGATTTCGGGCTCGACCTCATCCTCGACGGACTGGAACGGCTGCCGCGGACTCGGCCCGAGTAGCTAATCGCCGAGTGCCGTCGCCTCGGGATTGGCCGCGTCGCGGATGATGCGCAGTCCCGCGACCAACTCGTCCAACTGCGCCCCGGTCAGCAGCCCGGTGAACCATCGCTCGATGCCCTCCAGATACGCGGGCAGCACGCGCGCTATCCGCGTCGCTCCCGCCGCGGTCAGCACCGCGTAGGAGGTGCGCCGATCGCCCACATCGGCTTCCCGCCGGACAAACCCGTTCCGCTGCAGCCGATCCACCAAACGCGTGATGCCACTGGTGGACAGATTGGTCTGCGCGGCGAGGTCGGTCATGCGCAGCCGTCGACCGGGCGAGCGACTCAGCCGCATCAACGCGTTGGCATCCAGGCCCGAAAGGCCGTTCTCCTTCCAGGTCGGCTCCAGCTTCGCGATCAGCCCGTCGTGCGCCTCGTAGAGCAGGCCGATGGTGGTGAGCCTCGGGTCGTCGAAGAGGTCTGTCGCGTCCATGGTGCCCAGCCTATCCGAGATAGTTGCATCGCGGATAGTTGACATGAGGAAAATGTAGGCTAGATTGTTGTCAGAGCAATATTCCTCACATCAACTAAATGGAGATTCAGATGACTGCCACATCGCGTTGGATCGCAGGATTCCGTTCAGCGCTGGTCGACCCCGCCGAACAGATTCGACTGGCCGAGCCGAGGAGCTTCACCGACCAGACGCTGCGCCAGGTGCTGCACATGGCAGGCGGCGGCGAGCAGCTGCGAGTGCGCTTGACCAATCGCTACGGCCGGACGCCACTCACCATCGGCGCGGCCCGCATCGCGGTGCGCAAGGCAGGCGGGGAGATCGTGACCGAGACCGACACCGAGGTGCGGTTCGGCGGCGCAACCCGGGTGACCATCCCGGCCGGGAGCGACATCATCAGCGACACCGTCGATCTGGCCGTGACCGCAGGCACCGACCTCGCGCTGAGCCTGTACCTCCCCGGGGAGACCGAGTTTGCGCCGTTCGCCCAGATCCCCGCGGAGTCCGCGTACGTCGCCACCGGAAACCACACGGCGGCAGTCGATGTGCCGGATGCCGAGGAGCTCACCTCCCGCTTCTACGTCACCGGCATCGATGTGCCGAGCGCGACCGACGCTCCGCTGATCGTCGCCTTCGGCGACTCTTGGTTCGAGGGCGTCGGTTCCAGCCATGGCGCCAATCGCCGCTCCGTCGACGTGCTCAACGAGCGCCTGACCGCAGGCTGGGCGGTCAATCAGGGCACCGGCGGAAATCGCCTGTTGACAGACGAAGTCGGCGATCACGGGCTCGCGCGATTCGATCGCGATGTGCTCGATGTCCCAGGCGTGACGCATGTTCTGGTGAACTTCGGGATCAACGACCTGATCGTGGCAGGCACCGCTTCCGTCACCGACCTGATCGCCGGTTTCACCTTGCTCGCGCAGCGCGCGCACGCCGCCGGCCTGCCCATCTACGCCAACACCGTCGGCCCCTTCGCCGGGGTGATCTACCCCGGCCTCAGCACGGAGACCGGGGTACCCGTCCGCAACGAAATCAACGAATGGCTGCGTACCACTGACGTTTTCGACGGAGTCTTCGATGTCGCACGAGCCGTGGAGGACCCGGACAACCCCGACTACATCCGCCCGGATTTCGACAGCGGCGACGGCCTGCACCTCAATGACGCCGGAGCCCGCGCGATGGCCGAAACCTTCGATATCACCGCACTGACACAACGCTCTCGGCACTTCGCGCCGACGGCAGGCTAAGGCGCGAGGCCGCGCAGCACGATCTCGAGTCCGCCGCGGAATTCGTCTGCGGCGGAGACTGTTCGCGCGTCGACGGCCGTCCGGGACAGATACGGGTAATCGTCGAGAGCGAGATTTGCCATGGCGGCGGTGCCGGTTCCCGCGAGTGACGCGTAGTGGGCATTCTGCAGAAACCCGAGCAGAAAGCCGATCAGGGTGCGCTGGGCGATCACTCGATCACGACCGGTGAAACCGGCATCGGTGAGGACAGCGAGCATCGCCTCGATCCAGGCCAGGGAGCCGGCCGAGGATTGCCGGTGCCGCAATAACAGCGGCACCGCATCGGGGTGCGTCGCGGCGGCGTCGCGCACCCGCGCCAAGAGCGTCGCCGCGCGGTCGCGCCAGTCCGGCTCCGGCGGCGGTGACGCATCGATCGCCTGGAAGATCTCGTCGACCACCAGCGCCTCGAGCCCGTCGCGGTCGGGGACGTAGCGGTACAGCGCCATCGTCGCCATGTGCAGTTCCTTGGCGACGGCCCGCATGGTGAGCGCGGGCAGGCCGTCGCGGTCGATCACCGTGAGCGCGGCGGCCGCGATGGCGGTCGGCGTCAAAGAGCGCGGACGAGGCATGGGTTGACAGCGTACCGGGTACGCTCATACTGAATGTAGGCGTACTTTGTACGCTTACGAGAGGAGCATCATGCCGCTGCCATCCACCGTGACCACCAGAACGCTGGACACCATCGCCGGTGTCACCGTGCCGGTCCCGGACCCCGATCACCTGATCCACCTACAGTTCCGCCGCTTCGCCGGTTGCCCGGTGTGCAATCTGCACCTGCGTTCGATCGCCGCTCGGCACCACGAGATCCTCGCCGCGGGCATTCGCGAGGTCGTCGTGTTCCATTCCAGCGCGGCCGAATTGCGCGCGTACGAGGGCGATCTGCCGTTCGACCTGATTGCCGACCCGACCCGAATCCGCTACCGCGAGTTCGGCGTCGAATCCGCCCCGCGTGCGCTACTGGACCCCCGCGCCTGGCCGGGTATCGCGCGTGCTGTCGCAAGGACACTGCCTGCCGTCCTGCGCAAGGACAAGCCCGCTCCCCCGAATAAGCCCGGCGGCGGCCGCCTCGGCCTGCCCGGCGACTTCCTCATCGCGCCGGACGGCCGCGTACTGGCAAGCAAACTCGGCAGGCATGCCGACGATCAGTGGTCTGTCGACGAACTGCTCGCACTCGCATCCATCCGAGAGCCGCACCCGTGAATTCGACCGAACAGGCAAGCCCCCACCCGGCTCCGGCCAACGGAGTCATGCCCATGACGACAACCAAGGGCGTCGACGACGCGTTCTGTGCGCCGTTGTGCCGCAAGGTTTTCGCCGAGAAGCACGCCATCTCGGCGTAGCACCGTCCCTGACACCGCGAAAGCCGTTGCCACGAATGGGCAACGGCTTTCGCGCATCGATGTCGTCCTACTCGGCGACCACGATTCGGATCTCCGCATCGGCGGCATCCGTCGATTCGCCTGGAACGACGAACCAGTGCGTGACCTCCCCGTCTGCGAGGTCGTCGGCGAGGTCACCGCCGCTCGGGAGCACCGACAGTGCGCCCGCCGTGGCCGCGGTCAGGAACTCCAGCATCGCCGCCTGGCCGGCGGCCGCCGTGGTGAACGTCGTCGACTCGTAGTCGATTCCGTACTCCTCCCGCACCCGCGCGGCCCGGTCGAGTGCCTCGGCCTGGCTGAGCACCACCGGCGCACCGTTCGCGAGCACCACGAAAGCGGGGTGCTCGTCGGCGAGCGGACGGACCCGATCCGAGTACGAGACCGGATGCGATGGCGCGGCGGCCAATTCGGCCTGCACCTGCGGATCCGACGGCACCAGCCAGTGCACGGCGCCCGCCGCCGGTTCGAGGGTGATCCCGAAACCGGCTCCCGCAGACTCGATCTCGGCGACCGACTGCGCGAACAGGCAGGCGGCGCCGGCCTTCTGCACAGCCCAGGTCGCGACCACCGCGTCCACCGAACGCGGCAGTGCCACCGCGACGATGTCGCCGGGGCCCGCACCACGATCGATGAGCACCCTGGCCAGCTGCGAGGAGCGGCGATCCAGGACGTGGTAGGCGATTTCGTCGCCGTCGACCAGCAACGCGGGCGCTTCGGGGTCCGCCTCGACGACCTCGGCGAGCACCTTGGCCACCGTGCGTGCACCGACCCGGCCCACTGGTTCCGGTGCGGACGCCGCCGCACCGATACCGGATTCGGCGAGCAGCCGGGTGCGCTCGTCGCTATCGAGGATATCGATGGCGCCGACCGGTCCGTCCGGATCGCCGAGCAACGCCTCGAGCACCCGGATCAGTCGGGCGGACAAGGTTTCCACCTCATCGGCGGAGAACCTGCTCGTCAGGTACTCGAGGGTGAACTCGATGGTCGAATCGGCGTTCACCTGCAGGGTCAGCGGGTAGTGCGCCGCACTCTCGACGCTGACATCGATCACCGACATCCCGTCGATCGAGCTCGCCGCCGCGATCGCCTCGCGGTCGATCGGATACGACTCGAACACCACCAGCGTGTCGAACTGTGCGCCGGGACCGGCCACACCCTGGATGTCGGTGAGCCCGACATAGTGGTGGTCGAGCAGGTCGGCCTGATCGCGCTGCAACCGCTTCAGCTGTTCGTCGATGGTCGAGTGATCATCGACGCGCACTCGCACGGGCAGCGTGTTGATGAACAAACCGACCATCGATTCCACGCCGGGCAGCTCGGCGGGCCTGCCGGACACTGTGGCGCCGAAGACCACATCGTCGCGACCGGTGAGCCTGCCGAGCAGGATGCCCCAGGCCGCCTGCACCAGAGTGTTGACTGTGATGCCGAGTTCGGCGCAGTGCTTGGTCAGCCTGCGAGTCCGATCGGCATCGATCTCGGTGCTCAGCTTGCGGGTCTCGTAGGTCTCCACCGAACGTGACGGCGGCGCCAGCTCGGTCGGTTCGCCGACACCGTCGAGCGCCTGTGCCCAGGTGCGCAACGAGGAGGCCACGTCGCGCTCGGCGAGCCAGTCGAGGAAGCTGCGATAGGAGGTCACCTGCGGCAATGCCGCAAGATCACCCCGCGTCGCATAGAGCACCAGCAGATCGCGCAGCAGCAGCGGCATCGACCAGCCGTCGAGCAGGACGTGATGGGTGGCGATCGCCAAATGCCACTGCTCGGCACCGGTACGGAACAGCGTGTAGCGCACCAGCGGCGCGACGGACATGTCGAACTTGGTCGCCCGGTCCGCGGCCAACTGCCGTGCCAGTTCCTCGGCCCGCTCGGCTTCCGGCAGCCCGGTCAGATCGACCTCGCGCCACGGCACCTCGAGCCGATCGACGACAACCTGCATGGCCTGGCCATCGGAGCCGCTGACGAACGCGGTGCGCAGGTTCGGGTACCTGTCGAGGATCGCCTGCGCGGACGAACGCAGTCGATCGCCCTGCACAGTGCCGCTCAGATGCACAACGGCCTGCATGGTGTAGACGTCCACGGTGGCCGCGGTCATCAGCGCGTGGAAGAGCAGACCGGACTGCAGCGGCGAGACCGGCCACACCTCCTCCAGGCCCGGGTATGCCTGCTCCCAGCGCTCGATGTCGGCCTGGCTGACCTGCACCAGCGACATATCCGACGGCGTGAGGCCACCGGCATCCGGGCGCTGTGTGTGCTCGGCCAGCGCGGTCACCGCGGCTACCCACAGCTCGGCGAGCTCCTGTACCCGATCCCTGCCGAGCAGCCCGGCCGGGAATGCGAAGGTGGCGGCCAACTTCGGCCCGTCGGCGGCTTCGATGACATGCGCCTCGATATCGACCGCGGCATCGGCGGGCGCGTCGGCGGAGGTCTCGGAAGTGACCGTGACCGACGACAGACCCCGGTAGCGGAAGCTGACCTGACCCACCTGCGGCAGCGCGAGCAGGCTGTGGCCCGCACCGTGATCCGGCACGGCGAGCAGCTGTTCCTTGACCGTCTTGACGATCCCGCTCACGGCCATTCCGCCGGTGAACGCGTTGTCCAGGTCCGCGTCGGCCAGATCGAGCCGGAACGGGTAGGCGGTGGCGAAGGCGCCGATGGTGCGCGAGAGCTCCGCACCGGACACCGCATCGCGACCGTCGGCCTCGAGCCGGACCAGCATCGCATTACCCTGGCCGCGCCAGCGCACCAATGCCATGGCCAGCGCCGAAAGCAGCCCGTCGGTCACGCTTGCGCGATACAGCTCCGGAATCACGGTCAGCACGGAATCGGTGACCGTAGCAGGCAATTCGACCTGTACCCGCTGCACCGTGGCAGCGGTGTCGATCGCCGGATCGAACGCACGGAACCCGAGCAGTGGATCCGGCGTCGCCGAAACCTCGTGCCAGAAAGGCAGTTCCGCAGACCGATCGGCGGCTTCGTCGGCCAGGCTGTGCGCCCAGCGCCGCAGCGAAGTACCCACGCTCGGCAATGCGACGGGCAGCCCGGCTGCGACCTGCGACACCGCCTGCGCGAGATCCGACATCAGGATCCGCAGCGACGCGCCGTCGACCGCGAACCGGTGCGCGACGACAAGCAGTTCGTCACCGCGCTCGTCATCCGCGAAGCACAACCGCACGAACTGCGCCATGACGGCGTTCGCCGGGTCGAGACGAGCGGCGGCGGCCGCGCGTTCGGCGTCGATGATGCGCGACAGTTCCGCCTCATCGACCACCACCGACTCGACCGACGCCTCGCGCACCAGGTCGTCGATGTCGGGGACGCTGTCGAGCGCCTCGAACACCCAGTTCTCCTCCACCCGGCGCAGGCGCGTGCGCAGCGCGTCGTGGTGCTCGAGGACCGCGGTGATCGCCGCGATCAGGGGCGCCCGATCGAGCACGGCGGGCAGTCGCAGCGTTGTCGCCTGCGAGCGGCGCTGGTAGTCGGCGCCATTCGACAGCACCGCCGCGATGCTCGGCGGCAGCGCGATCGCGCCGACACCGCCGCCGGGCAGCTCCGGCAGACGCACCGGGTCAGCGGCCGTCGACCTGGCGATCGACGCGAGCCCCACGACACTGCGCTGCTCGAATACTTCGCGCACGCTGAACACCACGCCGAGCGCCTTGGCCCGCGAGACCAACTGGATCGACAGGATGCTGTTACCGCCGAGTGCGAAGAAGTCGTCGTCGGCGCCGACTCGCTCGACCCTGAGCACGTCGGTGAAGACCTCCGCGACGATCCGCTCGGTCGGCGTGGCCGGTGCGCGGAACTCCGCCTGCTCGAAGACCGGCTGTGGCAACGCCTTTCGATCCAGCTTGCCGTTCACGTTGAGCGGCAGCGCATCCAGTTGCACGAACACCGAAGGCACCATGTACGACGGGAGTTCGGCGGCGAGGCGCGACTCCAGATCCCGGGTGTCGACCGCGTCCGATCCCGCGACGATATAGCCGACGAGGCGATCACCGAGGTTCGCATCATTGTGTGCGACCACGGCCGCCGCGGCGATCTCCGGCTGACGCAGCAGCGCGACCTCGATCTCGCCGAGCTCGATGCGGAAGCCACGGATCTTCACCTGGAAGTCGGTGCGGCCCCGGTAATCCAGCTCGCCGTCGGCGTTCCAGGCCACCAGGTCGCCGGTGCGGTACATCCGGGTGCCGGGCTGGAACGGGTTGGCCACGAACCGATCCGCGGTCAGGTTCGGCTGACCGAAGTAGCCGCGCGCCAACTGCGCACCCGCCAGGTAGAGCTCACCGGCGACACCGACCGGAACCGGCCGCAGCCGAGCATCCAGCACGTACACCTGGCTGTTCCACTCCGGCGCGCCGATGGACACCGACACCTGGTCGGCGTCGGTGACACCGTGGCTGGTGATCGAGACCGCGGCCTCGGTCGGGCCGTAGAGGTTCCACAGCCGTGCCGAGTTGTTGCGCCGGAACCGCTGCGCGGTCGCCGGGGGCAGCCCCTCGCCGATCGCCAGCACCCTGCGCAGCGAATCGGCCAGCGTGTCACCGGAGTCGATCAGCAGGGCATCCAGCATCGAGGGCACCACATGCAGCGTCGTCACCGACTCGCGTGCCATCAGCGCGTTGAGGTATGCCGGATCCTGATGCCCGTCCAGTACGGCGATCACCAGGCGCCCACCGCTGACCGCGGCCGACCAGAACTCCCACACCGACAGGTCGAAGGTGGCGGCCGTCTTGAGCAAGACGGCGTCATCCGCGGACAGCGCGAATTCCGCTGTCTTCCACGACAACTGGTTGACGATCGCACCATGCGGGACCGCGACGCCCTTCGGACGGCCGGTGGAACCCGAGGTGAAGATCACGTATGCCGTGTGCTCCGGACGCAGCGGCGCGACCCGTTCGGCGTCGTCGATCGGATCGGCGGCGTGACCCGCCAGATCGACAGCATCGATCCGGACGGACTCGACGGCACCCGCGGTGAACCCGTCGCGGCTGGTGGTCAGCACACACACCGGTACGGCGGTATCCAGGATGTACTCGGTTCGCTCAGCGGGCTGATCGGGGTCGATCGGCACATACGCCGCACCCGACTTCGCCACCGCGTACATCGCGACGACGAGATCCACCGAACGCCGGATCGCCAGCGCGACCCGATCCTCCGGACCAACGCCACGACCGATCAGGTAACGCGCCAACCGATTGACCCGAGCGTCGAGCTCGGCGTAGGTCAGCACCGTCGGCTCGGCCGCGGATTCGTCACCGATCAGCGCGACCGCGTCCGGGGTGGCCGCCACGGTGGCATCCAACAGCGACGCCAAGGTGGCGGCCGCATCGACCTCGTGCTCGGTCGCGTTCCATGCGGTGACCACCCCGGCGCGCTCGGCGGCGTCGAGTACTTCGATGTCACCCACCGAAGTCCGTGGCGCGGTGGCGATTTCCCGCAGCACCCGCAGGAATCGGTCGGCGAAGCCCTGCACCGTCGCCTGGTCGAACAGATCGGTGGCGTAGGTGAAGTAGCCGCCGATGCCGGCCGGATTACCGTCCACGTCGTAGCCGTCGGTCACGATCAAGTGCAGGTCGAACTGCGACAGCTGCGCGTCGATGTCGAGCCCGGAGACCTTCAGGCCCATCAGTTCCAGCGAGGCTCCGGCGAGGTTCTGGAACGACAAACCGACCTGGAAGAGCGGATGCCGCGCCGTCGAACGCTCCGGGTTGAGCACGTCGACGAGTCGTTCGAACGGCACCTCCGCGTTGGCGAACGCCTGGATGTCCGTCTCACGTTGCCGTGCGAGCAAACCCGTGAACGGCTCGCCGGCATCCACCGTGGTGCGGAACACCAGGGTGTTGACGAACATGCCGATCAGGTCATCCAGCACGGCCTCGCCGCGACCAGCGATCGGCGTACCGATCGCGATGTCATCGGTACCCGACAACCGGGCAAGCAGCACCGCGAGGGCGGTGTGCACGACCATGAACAGGGTGGCGCCCTCGGCGCGCGCCAACTCGGTCAGTGCCCGATGCAGCTGCGCGTCGACGCGCACCTCCACCTTGCCGCCTGCGAAGGACTGCACTGCCGGACGCGGGTGGTCCGACGGCAGATCCAATTGATCGGGAAGCCCCGCCAATGTCTGCTGCCAGTGCGCAATCTGCTTGGCAACCAGCGAATCCGGGTCGTCCTCACTACCGAGCACCTCGCGCTGCCAGATGCTGTAGTCGGCGTACTGCACCGCGAGCGGAGCCCAGTTCGGAGCCTCACCCGCCGCGCGCGCCGCATACGCGATCATCAGATCACGAGTCAGCGGACCGACCGACGAACCATCACCGGAAATGTGGTGCACGACCATGGCCAGCACATATTCCTGCGCGTCACCACTGTCCTCGATCTGGAACAGCGCGACCCGCAGCGGCACCTCGGTGGTGACGTCGAAGGTCGCCGACATGAAGGCACGCACGGTGGATTCGATATCCCCCGGCGCGACGACGGTCACGGTGACCTGCGGTATGGCCTGCGCCACCGGCAGGATCACCTGTACCGGCGCGTTGTCGATCTCCGGGTACATCGTCCGCAGGATCTCGTGGCGGGCCACGACGTCCGCGATAGCCTGCCGCAGCGCCTCGACGTCGAGTTCTCCGGTGAGCCGCACCGCGACCGGCACATTGTAGGCGGCCGATTCGGTGTCGAACCGGTTGAGGAACCACATCCGCTGCTGTGCCAGCGACAACGGAATCCGCTCCGGGCGCGGACCCGACACCAGGGCCTTGCGACCACCGGCACCGGCGTCCTGTTCGACCTTGACGGCCAGGCCCGCCACCGTCGACGCCTCGAACAGCCTGCGCACCGGCACCTGGGCATCCAGCGCGGCACCGATGCGTGCCACGGTGTGCGTGGCCAGCAGCGAGTTGCCGCCGAGCGCGAAGAAGTCGTCATCGACACCGACGCGCTCGACGCCGAGCACCTCCGCGAACACCGACGCCACGATCTCCTCGATCGGGGTCGACGGCGCGCGGAATACCTGCGCCTCGAATTCCGGTTCCGGCAACGCCTTTCGATCCAGCTTGCCGTTCACATTGAGCGGCAGCTCGTCCAGTACCACGAACGCCGACGGCACCATGTACGACGGCAGACCGGCGGCGAGCGCCGACTTCACCTGCGCCACATCGATATCGCCGCTCGACGCCACCAGGTACGCGACGAGCCGATCACCGGTCTTGGGATCGGACTTCGCGAGCACCGCGGTCTGCGCGATCTCCGGCAGCGCCAACAGGGCCGCCTCGATCTCGCCGAGCTCGATCCGGAAACCACGAATTTTCACCTGGAAGTCCGTGCGGCCCCGGTACTCCAACTCGCCGTTGCCGTTCCACGCGACGAGGTCACCGGTGCGATACATCCGGGTGCCCGACTCGAAGGGGTTGGCCACGAACCGGTCCGCGGTCAGATCCGTCCGGCCGAAGTACCCCCGCGCCAACTGCGCACCGGCCAGGTACAACTCACCCGACACGCCCGTGGGCACCGGGTTCAGGCGCGCGTCCAGAACATAGACGCGACTGTTCCACTCCGGCACACCGATCGATACGGACGCCAGGTCCTGGGCGGTCACCCGATGACTGGTGATCGACACCGCGGCCTCGGTCGGACCGTACAGGTTGAACAACTCGGTACCCGGCCGATCACGGAGGAACCGCTGCGCCAAGGCACCCGGCAGCGCCTCACCGATCGCCAGCACCCGCCGCAGGGAATCGGACAGACCCATGGTGAGCAGCGCGTCCAGCATGGACGGCACCACGTGCAACGTGGTCACCGATTCGCGAGCGATCAACTCGTTCAGATATGCCGGGTCACGATGCCCATCCGGGGCCGCGATGACCAGACGTCCGCCGCAAACCGCGGCCGACCAGAACTCCCACACCGACAGGTCGAAGGTGGCGGCCGTCTTCAGCAGCACCGCGTCCGCCGCGTCGAGCCCGAATTCCGTGGTCTTCCACAACAGCTGGTTCACGATCGCCGCATGCGGCACCGCGACACCCTTCGGACGGCCGGTCGAACCAGACGTGAAGATGACGTACGCGGTGTGCTCCGGACGCAACGGCGCCACTCGATCCGCGTCGGTGATCGGCGCGTCGTCCAGATCGCCCAGCGCGTCCATCGACACCAGCGGCGCGACATCGGTGCTGAACTGCGCTTCCGCGTTGGTCAGCACACACACCGGTCCCGCGGTCGCGAGGATGTAGTCGGTGCGTTCGGCGGGCTGATCCGGATCCACCGGCACATACGCGCCACCGGCCTTCGCGACCGCGTACATCGCGACGACGAGATCCACCGAGCGGCGCACTGCGAGCGCGACCCGGGACTCTGGGCCGACGCCCAGCGAAATCAAGTGCCGGGCAAGACGATTCACCCGTGCGTCGAGCTCACCATAGGTGAACGTCGAACCGTCGTCGCGCACCAGCGCGACACGCTGCGGCGCTGCGGCCACCGTGGCATCCAGCAGGCCGGCCAGTGTCGCCGCCGAATCCACCTCGTGCTCGGTCGCATTCCGGCCGACGGTCAGCTCGGCCCGCTCGGCGCGATCGAGGAACTCGATGTCGCCGACAGCCGTGCGTGGCGAGGCGATGATCGCACCGAGCAGTCGCGCGAACCGATCGGCGAAGCCCTGCACCGTCTCCTGATCGAACAGGTCGGAGGCGTAGGTGAAGACACCGGCGATGCCCTGGGGTTCGCCCGCGTCGTTGTAGCCGTCGCTGGCGATCAGGTGCAGGTCGAACTGCGACAGCGCGGTGTCGATATCGAGTCCGGCGACGGTGAGTTCGGGCAGTTCCAGCCCGGCCCGAGCCAGGTTCTGGAAGGACAAACCCACCTGGAACAACGGGTGCCGTGCGGTCGAACGCACCGGGTTGAGCACCTCGACGAGGCGCTCGAACGGCACGTCGGCATTGGCGAAGGTCTGGATGTCCGTCTCACGTTGCCGCGCGAGCAGTTCGGTGAACGGCTCGCCGGCGTCGACGCGGCTACGGAACACCAGCGTATTGACGAACATGCCGATCAGGTCATCCAGCGCGGCCTCACCACGGCCCGCGATCGGCGTACCGATGGCGATGTCGTCGGTGCCCGAGAGGCGAGCCAACAGCACCGCGAACGCGGTGTGCACGACCATGAACAGCGTCGCGCTTTCGGCACGCGCCAGCTCCATCAAGGCCTGATGGGTGGCCGCGTCGATCCGCATCTCCACCTTGCCACCGACGAAGGACTGCACCGCGGGACGCGGCCGGTCCGACGGCAGATCCAACTGATCAGGCAGCTCCGCCAATGCGTCACGCCAGTAGGCGATCTGCTTGGTCGCCAGCGAATCCGGGTCGTCCTCACTACCGAGCACCTCGCGCTGCCAGATGCTGTAGTCGGCGTACTGCACCGCGAGCGGAGCCCAGTTCGGAGCCTCACCCGCCGCGCGCGCCGCATACGCGATCATCAGATCACGAGTCAGCGGACCGACCGACGAACCATCACCGGAAATGTGGTGCACGACCATGGCCAGCACATATTCCTGCGCGTCACCACTGTCCTCGATCTGGAACAGCGCGACCCGCAGCGGCACCTCGGTGGTGACGTCGAAGATCGTCGATGCCAGTGCCACCACAGCGGATTCGATGTCCTGCGGCGCAAGCACCCGCACGTCCAGCTCGGACATGGCCTGTGCCGGTGGCAGGATCACCTGTACCGGACCGCTCTCGGTCTCCGGGTAGACCGTGCGCAGGATCTCGTGGCGGCCGACAAGGTCCACCACCGCGGCGCGCAGCGCGGCCACATCCAGAGCGCCGGTCATGCGCACCGCGATCGGCACATTGTAAGCAGCCGACTCCGTATCGAACCGGTTGAGGAACCACATCCGCTGCTGCGCGAGCGACAACGGAATACGCTCCGGCCGAGGACTCGCCACCAACTCACGACGGCCGCCGGCACCAGCCTGCTGCTCGACCCGAACAGCCAACGCCCCCACCGTCGGCGCCTCGAACAACAACCGCACCGGCACCCGAGTATCGAGCGCCTGCCCCAGCCGCGCGGCAACCTGCGTCGCCAGCAACGAGTTACCGCCCCTGGCGAAGAAATCATCATCCAGACCGACACGCTGGTCGCCCGCACGCTGAGCAAGACCCAGCACATCAGCGAACACACCAGCCACGATCTGCTCGATCGGGGTAGTCGGCGCGCGGAACACCACCTTCTCGAAGGTCGGCTCCGGCAACGCCTTCCGATCCAGCTTCCCGTTCGCATTCAACGGCAACGCATCAAGCGGAATCAACACCGACGGCACCATGTAAGAAGGCAGCTCCGCAGACAGCGCCGTCTTCACCTGCGCCTTGTCGAACTCACCGGCGGCGGGCACGACATACGCGACCAAACGGTCACCGAGGCTGGGGTCGACATGCGCCAGCACAGCCACCGACGCCACCTCGGGCAACCGCAAGAACGCAGCCTCGATATCACCCAACTCGATACGGAAACCACGAATCTTCACCTGGAAATCGGTACGACCCCGATACTCCAGCTCGCCTGAGGCATTCCACGCCACCAAGTCACCCGTGCGATACATGCGCTCGGCGGCGCCGAACGGGTTGGCCACGAACCGATCCGCCGACAAATCCGGACGACCGAAGTAGCCACGCGCCAACTGCGCACCGGCGAGGTAGAGCTCACCGGACACGCCGACCGGAACCGGACGCAACCGCGAATCCAGCACGTAGACACGGCTGTTCCACTCCGGCGCACCGATCGGCACCGACACCTTGTCCGCACCGGTCACACGATGGCTCGTGATCGACACCGCGGCCTCGGTCGGACCGTAGAGGTTGAAAAGCTCGATGCGCGGATACGCCTCACGGAACCGCTTCGCCAACGCAGCAGGCAACGCCTCACCGATGGCGAGCACCCGCCACAGCGAATCGGGCAGCTCGGCGGTCAGCAGCGCATCCAGCATGGACGGCACCACATGCAGCGTGGTCACCCACTCCTGCGCCATCAACTCGTTGAGGTACGCGGGATCACGGTGACCATCCGGGGCGGCGATCACCAGACGACCACCCGACACCGCAGCAGACCAGAACTCCCACACCGACAAGTCGAACGTCGCCGCGGTCTTCAACAACACCGCATCACCAGCATTGAGACCGAATTCCGCGGTCTTCCACAGCAACTGATTCGCGATCGCGCCATGCGATACCGCGACACCCTTCGGCTGCCCCGTCGAACCCGACGTGAAGATCACATACGCGGTATTCGCGGCCGTCAACAGGCCACGACGTTCATCGACCGTCACCGGAGCAGCCGAAACCTCCGACAGGTCCAGCTCGTCGATGGCGACCGTCTCCACCGACTCCGCCGTGAAACCGTCACGGCTGGAGGTCAACACGAACGCCGGTGCCGCCGTGTCGAGGATGTAACCGACACGATCGGCAGGCTGATCCGGATCGACCGGCACATACGCCGCACCGGACTTCGCCACCGCATACATAGCGATCACCAAGTCGGCGGACCGGCGAATCGCCAGCGCGACCCGGTCCTCCGGCGCGACACCCCGTTCGATCAGGTACCGCGCCAGGCGATTCACCCGCGCGTCGAGCTCGGCATAAGTGAGTTCCTGCCGGTCGCCGATGGTCTCGTCGGACACCAAGGCCGCGGCATCGGGTGTCGCGGCAACCGTCGCGTCCAGCAACGACACCAAGGTCGCGGCCGCATCGACCGCATGCTCGGTGTCGTTCCACGCGCCGAGAATCCGGGCGTTCTCTTCCGGCGCGAGCAGATCGATCTCGCCGATGACCACCGAGTCGTCGGCGAGGAACGCGTCGATGACGCGCATGAAGCGGTCCGCGAAGCCCTGCACGGTCGCTTCGTCGAACAGGTCGGTGGCGTAACCGAATTCGGTGATGATCGCCTCCGGGGTGCCGTCGTCGGCGTACCGGTCGAAGACGGTCACATGCAGGTCGGTTTTGGCCAGATGCGCATCGAAATCGACCGCGCTCACCGAGAGACCGGGCAGCTCGAAGGCGGTTTCGGCCATGTTCTGGAACGACAGACCCATCTGGAACAGCGGGTTGCGCGCCGTCGAGCGCACCGGGTTGAGCACCTCGACGAGGCGTTCGAACGGCACGTCGGCGTTCGCGAACGCCTGCAAGTCCCGTTCCCTGACCTTCGCCAGGAGGTCGGTGAATCGGTCGTCCGGCTGCACGCTGGTGCGGAACACCAGGGTGTTGACGAACATGCCGATCATGTCGTCGAGTTCGCGCTCGCCACGGCCGGCGATCGGGGTGCCGACGGCGATGTCGTCGGTGCCCGACAGGCGTGCCAGCAGCACCGCGAGCGCCGCGTGCACGACCATGAACAGCGAGGCGTTGTTGGCCCGCGCCAGTTCCTGCAGCCGGGCGTGCTGATCCGCGGAAATCTCGAAACGCACCGCGCTACCGCGGAAGGACTGCGCTGGTGGACGCGGCCGATCCGCGGGCAACTCCAGCTGATCCGGCAAGCCATCCAGCGTCGACTTCCAGTACGCGATCTGCTGCGCCGCAATCGATTCCGGATCATCCTCGGAACCGAGCACCGCACGCTGCCACACCGCATAGTCGGCGTACTGCACCGGCAACGGCGCCCACTGCGGTGCGTCACCATTCGACCGGGCGATATAGGCGACCATCAGATCGCGGGCCAACGGACCCGTCGACGCACCGTCCGCGGACACGTGATGCACGACGAATGCGATCACATGCTCCTGTGGCGCGAGCCGGAACACGGCCACCTTCAGCGGCACCTGGGTGGTGACGTCGAAGGTCGTGAGCACGAACTCGATGACGGTGTCGAGCAGCTCGGAGTCCGCGACATCGACGACGCGCAGGTCGGGCGTCACCTGCCGCGACGGCAGAATGACCTGGTAGGGGCCTTCCTCGCTGTCGGGGTAGGTGGTGCGCAGCACTTCGTGGCGGCTGAAGATATCGCCGATGGCCTGCTGCAGCGCCTCGATATCCAGTGCGCCCGACAGGCGGACGGCGAGCGGGATGTTGTCGACCGCCGACGCGGTGGTGTCGAACTGGTTGAGGAACCAGTACCGCTGCTGCGCGGGCGAGAGCGGAACCCGCTCCGGTCGCGCGCCTGCGACGAGCGCGGGCCTGGCCCGACCCGAACCGGTCTTGCGTTCGGCCCGCGCCGCCAGCGACTCGACCGTCGATGCCTCGAACAGATCACGAACCGCCAGATGGGTATCGAGCGCGGCACCGAGCCGGGCCGTCACCTGGGTGGCGATCAGCGAGTTGCCGCCGAGTGCGAAGAAGTCGTCGTCCGCTCCGACCCGCTCGATACCGAGCACGTCCGCGAAGACACTCGCGACGATCTGCTCGATCGGCGTTGCGGGAGCACGGAACTCACGACTCGTGAACTCCGGCGCGGGCAATGCCTTGCGGTCGAGCTTGCCGCTCGCGTTCAGCGGGAACGCGTCCAAGACCACGACCGCAGCGGGCACCATGTACG